>JAJBSL010000032.1 GCA_020540725.1 Lachnospiraceae bacterium EP-SM-12S-S03 | reverse complement strand
AAAGCTGATTTTACTCAAGCCTTTCGCCTATCATTATCATAGAAGATCTTATTTACAGACTTTTCTTCATAGTCTCGTTAATCATACGTTTCAGAACGTACAATTTCAAAAAGAATTTTCGACTCCTCAAGACTTCGGTTCTGGGGAGTTTTTATGTATTAAGAAGGTGATGTAAATATTTAATTGCATAATCCTTATTTCTGGTTTTTAGTCAATCTTAGTGTAATTCTCCATACTAAAAGTTTCCAAATCAATCACTACTGCAACAACATTTGCCTCATTTTCTTCAATAAGCCATAATCGATTCCATAATGTCTGGTCGCTCATATTGGTAGCAGTTTTATCTTCACCATCGGTAATGATTTTTTCGGGATCTAATTTTGTTACAAAAATGTTTTCGGGTTTAATTCCCGGCAGGCTGCTTTGAAGTTCTTCACCAGTTAGTCCAGCTATTTCCATTGCGTCAGCACCGCTATAAATCTCAACCTCTCCGTACCAGTAGTTATCATTAAAATCTTCGATGGATTTCAACCACCAAAACTCATTTCCGTCGAATTTGTAACCAGCACCGGAGCCGGTATCTATTTCCCATGTTCCTTGTAGCAGCGCATTATCATCGTTATTATCTTTGGTGTCAGTAGCACCGGTACAAGCGGTAAGCCCCAATAGTGAAAAACAGATAATCAGAATAGCTGCTGCAATTCTAAACAACTCATTTTTGTGGTATTTAATCATATTCTTATTATAATTCATAGAGACCTCCAAGTTATATTTTCTTTATCTTCGTAAACCTTTCTCCATCGAAAAATGAAAAAATCTTTTATTCTCGCTCCCGTCTACTCCGCTTTTTCTTCCGGGGGTCTGGCGGCGGAGAAAATGTCTGAATATAGTCTTTCCGGATTGCTGTCACATCCTGAGAAAGAAAAGCGGCGAGACGATCCTGATCGGAAGTCTGCTCCGGGAAAAAGGACGCAAATTTCTGTGCCAGCTGTTCTTCTTTTCCATCCAGTTTAAGAGGGCCTTCGTACCCAATCAATTCTCTCAGCACAACCGTGAACTCCTCGTACCGGTTCTCTCGAATCTCCAGATCGACTTTCGCTTTGGCAGTCATACCGTTGAGGTAAAGTACCTTCAAGGAAGCATAATTTCCCGGTCGATTCATTGTGACCCATAAAGCCAGCTTTTTTGAGAGCAGCTTCCCGCCAATCAGCATCCAGTTCTGGCTTCGGTAAATTTCCAGATACTTTTTCATGGCCTCATCTTCAAACTCTATTGGTTCAAAGTGTTCTCCATCCAACAGCTGCTCCAACTGTTTTTTGCTGAGAATCTGATTCAGCACCGGTATATTCCGGTAAGGCACACATACATAGCGTCTCATTTTCTGAAACAGAGCCACAACCAGAACCGCTGTGCCAAGTAAAAACAGGAAAAACTCTCCGTCCATCTCGATTTTTCCGGTTGCCGTTCCCCAAATGCCACACAGAACCAGCACGACACCAAAGCCCCACAGCCCGAAAATCAGCAACTTTTTCAGCGGATGAAAATGAATCCACTCGATGATCTGCACCTGTTGTTTACCGCTCATAGGTTTATCACGCAAAAGCCGGTGGGCGATCCACTGATTCAAAAGTTGTGGAATCCATGCAACTCCAAACAGAAAAACTGCAATACCGACATAAAGGGCAATCCCGCTCCAGCCAATATCCAGATAAGACTCCAAAAGCAGTAAAAAGATAATTGGCAGAATCATGATGAGAAAAAGTGGTAAAAATGATTTTTTGCGTCCCTTCTGGATATTTAAGTCATTTAGAGCAGAAGTGATACAAAAAGCAAAAATCATCACAGCCGCCATCCCGCCGGACACCCAATTTTTAAGGTCACCGAAACGCATCACATGCTCGGCTCTGTGCATACTCGGAAATTTCCCGGTAATACCCGCATAGAGGAAAAATCCCAAATAAGCCAGAGCCAAAAGCGCCCCTATCAGTTTCAAAATTGTTTTTCCTGAAAGTTTTCGTTTATCCATCTTCGTCGTTTTCCTATAAAATCACTGTTTCTGTGTCAACTATGGAATTTTTAATCCGCTTTATTATCCGAGTTTGGAAACAATCTGGCAGAACATCTCAACATTTTCTTTCTGCCCCTGAATATCAGAGCCAATCGCATTATTCATCAAAGAAATTTTCATTTTTTCCTTTCCGAAATGCAGCATTACAACTTTTCTTCCGGGCAGCAGCCCGCCCTTGACCTCAACCTTTGTTATGCTACTTAAGGGCAGAGAAAGCCGGTTTTCAATTTTTGAGACATTGACGGAATTTACAATGACCATATTCAGGTGTTGCTCAGTAACTCCCATATAGCAGTAAGCGTTGCTCAGTGCGCCCAATGCAGCGGCAGCGCCTCCCGTCAGTGTAGAAAGTCCTCCAATCAGTGCATAGGTATCAGCCCCGGCCATGATGACCGCCCATAACTTGCACTGATAGGATTCGTTTTCGTTCAAAATGGCTTCCAACATTTCATTTTTATCTTTTTCATTCATTGTAAGCATAATTGTTCCTCCTCGTACTTGTTTTTAAGTTGAGAACGCCGGATGCAATCCTTTGATATATGCACCCGGCGTTCAAAAGCACTAGTCTGCTTTCAGATTTTTGTCCAGGATCACCAGTTCGCCGTTACGTTCAATGATACCAGGCTGAACTACGACGATTTTCAGACCTTCCTGCAATTCCAGATACTGTGAAGCATAGCCCCAAACCTTGACTTGGTCGCCTTCCGCAAGCTCAATGGCAGAGCTTACCGTACCATCTTCATTCAAGAGCTGATTAGCAATACAGTAGAGCTGGCCGGTTGTATCCTTTGCGATGTAGAGAGACACATCCGGAGAGAGCGGCGTGCCGGCAATAGCCTTATATTCACCGACTTCTTCACCCCAAATTGTACCTTCACTGTAAAATCCGACACTCAGATTTTCATCATACCCCTCGATGATTGCATTGAAATCCTGAGCATACGGCTCCATCTCGGCTTTTGTAGTATCCTTGTAAGCAGCAATTTTTTCATTCGATGCCTGTTCTTTCGCTTCTTGTGGCTGGTAATCTGTGTATTCAAAAATATTGTCCGAAGAAAGCGTGATTACTGTGTAGTCATCATCCAGCATGACTTTATAAACAGCAATTTCATCATCATCTACGGTACGATTGATGTCGATATTTCCTGCGGAATTCAGTCCATATCCGTCTACACCTTCCAACGCCTTTTGTAAGGCTGTATTGGACATAGCACAGTTGATCCCGTTGAGCGTTACAAAGAAATCAGGATTTGGCTGATCCTTATCGGCAGAGTATTCCAGCTCTACCACCGTTCCGCCATCAGCAGGCTTACATGGCTCTGTCCCGGCATTTACGATTGCCACATCAATTTCCTGACCGTCTTTGGAGAGTTCACCATAAATGTGCTCGCCGGGTTGCAGAGAAACTTCCGCTGCATCATATTCTTCCGTTTCCAAACTCCATCCGGCCTGTATCAGCCGGGAAGTTTCCAAAGGAAGCGTGTAGTAAGTACCGTCCAGTACGAACTCAGGTGTCCCATCATTTTTCAACTGAGACAGAATGGCCTCATCCGTACAGCCTTTATCGCTGCCTGCATCTGCCGGAGCCGATGTCTGAGGTTTTGAACCGCATCCGATCAGCATACTGCACACCAGCACACATCCTGTCAATAAAGCAATCCATTGTTTTTTCATAAGCGTAAATCCTTTCTACGATTCGATCAATTTGTCTTATGTATGCACTAGTCAGATCCTATATAAATGGTGATTATGCTCCTATCAGGTAGGACGGGATCAGTCCGTACTTGATAATCAAAGTGCAGAAGGATCGATAAAATCTGCAATTTGATCGCATTGTCAAAAAAGCCTGTCAGAAGGAAGAAGGTATAAGACACAATTACATAGAGTACCGGCAGGATATAAGTCATTTAACAGCCTCCTTTCTGCGCCGGATCATCCAGAGAACCAGCCAGATCAGGCAGACCGGGAACGAGAACAAGCTCAAAATAAAAAGTCCGGCGCCAACTGATCCGAGTATTGAGTCCCCGGCGGCTACATTGCTGATGATTCCGAACAGTGTCAGGCCAAAGCTGAAAGAGAGCCAGCAAAAGAAAGCATATTTACTTTCTTTTGTGTTTGCGGGTACTCTTGATTCTCCCTTTTTGTTTCCGAGCTGTTTTTTAGCTGTTCGCTTAGAAGTCGTTCCTGTTCCTCTAATTCGGTGTCTCCGATTGCTCTTGCATAATCACCCCGAAGCAGGTGATACCCCATTTTATCCTGTGTATTTTTGGCTCGATGCAGAAACTGTTCCAAAGTTTCTTCTGCTTCTGCCCAGTGCTTTTGCTCCAGCAGAGCAGAGAACCAGTTCGCTGTAATGATATTTTGGGAATGTTTGCTGAATGCCCAAGGACGCCAGCGATCCAATCCCTGTTTTAATTTCTCAAGGTTGTGATCACTTTGATAAGTCACCACATAGGGGTTAAGTTTCTTTGCCAGCCAGCGTTCATATTTGCAATATGCGAAAAAGCAGAGAGCCAGCAGCGCAAGGAACGCTACAACAGCAATCCACATAGTCTCGTAAGAAAAAAAGTGATCATAAATCAGGCACGCGGCTCCGGAGAGAGCCGCAATGCTGAAAATTGGCCATGGATTTCTCATAATAGTAATATCTCCAATTATCTGTTTGTATAAGGCTTTCAATATGGGCAAATTGCCATATCTATATGCGAACATTATAGCATTTGTATGGTCTTTCGTCATCATTTTTCTACTGTCCAATCGAGAATTTCCGCTGTCGAAAAAATTGGAAGGTTTATACCTCAGGACTTCGGTTCTGGGGAGTTTTTGTTGTGTATTTTATTAGAGGATAATGGTATAATCCATATAAAGATTTTGGATGAGATAGTATATCCTTCGAGGAAAAGCGTTCAAAAATTATAAAGGAAGCACTTCTTTGGTTCTGTGGAACAATCATTATTTACATTCGTTTTTATGTTTTGTAAGTAGCAGTACATAGCAAAAACCGCCCTGATACTTGGTCGGTTTGAGGAGAATGCCGTGGGCAAATGGACCCAAATAGGTGGCGCCGGAAGGATATTGCTGATAAATTGTGGATTATAAAGAAAGGGAAGAACGATAGTATGATGAATAAGAAAAAAGTTTTTCAGGCTTTACTTATTTTTTTGATAACGGTTTCTATTAGTTGTGCAGCATATTCGTCAACATATAATAGGGGGCAGATATATTTATATGGGGAAGCTCATTCGGTGGATAGTATTCTTGACGAAGAATTTCAATTATGGAGTGAATATTATCATCGGGATGGATTGCGATATTTGTTTGTAGAACTGCCGTTTTATTCAGCGGAATTTTTGAACCTTTGGATGGAAACAGATAGCGATGAATTGTTAAACGAATTATGGAAAGAACTAAGAGGTACAGATGGCGGAACCAGTCTGTCAAAAGATTTTTATAGACAAATAAAGAGAGAATGCCCGGAAACAATTTTTTGTGGAACAGATGTGGGACATCAATATACAACAACGGGAGAACGATATCTTAAATATCTTAGAGAGCACGGGCAAGTAGATTCAGTATATTATAAACGTGCACAAGAAGTTATAAATCAAGGTAAGAGTTTTTACCACAAAAATGGGATGGATGCTCGTGCATATAGAGAAAATATGATGGTTGAAAACTTTGTATGGAAGTTTAATCAACTTAAAGGAGAAAGTATTATGGGGATCTATGGAAGTGCACACATAGGAAATGGTAATAAAAGCTATTCTTTTTCTGTAAATCCTAATATGGCAACTCAACTTGATGAAAAATATCCGGGGGAAATTCATACAGAGGATTTGGCGAAAAATTATGATGATTTTGTACCATGTGAAAAGGATGTGCTTGTGATTAAAGGAAAGGGATATCCTGCTTGGATGTGGGGAGAAGTTCCTGTAGATATAAAGGGGAAGCCTTATAATTATGCAAAAGTATGGGAGCTGAGAGAAGGTAGTGAGGATTTTGAAAATATACCAGTAAGCGAATGGAATATATTAGATTCATCATATCCTTGCACAGTAGGGTATGGGAAAATATATATACTGGATTTCTATAATGAAGATGCATTTGGAGAGAGACATCTTTTCCGTAGTGATAAGAAATCTATGGAAGATGGAAGTCTTGTGACAAGAGAGTTAATATTTAAAGAGTAAGAATATAATATGGTTTCAGAGAGGGAATATTCATCTATAATTTCTACATTTATACTTATTATTTCAAGAAACCGGTAAAATCAAGTCTTCTCAGTTACCTAAACGTTAGTCATACCATAGAATCCATTGGAGTGTTATCTTGACTTACAAAAGTAAATGTGGTATATTTATCACAATAAGAGATGTATTTCGAACAATGATAAAGGAGGAGTCGTTATGAAGTGTGGAGGTAAAGAGAAAAAGCTCAGAAATTATTTGAAAAAAGTATTCCCATCCAATCCATTATCGTATCTTGGATGGTTAGGAATTCTAGGAATACTCGGTATCCTTTTCATCCCTGTTTTTATCCCGTTTCTTCTATTTTTTACATTCTTTTCTTATAGGAAGATGAAAGCGGATGAATTGTTCTGGGAGAATGTACGACGGGCAAGTACGAGGGGATTTTGGACGGCATTTACTGTAATCACGGTTGGAATGACGATTCTGTTTATCCGGGGAATGACAATGGCATATGGAGTGGAATGGGTTGATATAACTGTAAAGGGAAATGTGGCTACGGTGGGTGCTTCCCGTTAGAACAGTACATGCTTGGATTTTTCATCCTTATTTTCAGTATGATATCGATGATTGTAGTATTCTCCGTCAGCATGCTTCGTTTTAGGAGTAAGGAAAAGAGAATGATGGAGGAATCGGAGTAAGAAAGAGGGAAGAAGATGGCACTTTATACAAAATTGAAAGAGTATCGGGCAAGATATAATATGAGCCAGAGTGATTTGGCAGATTTGGTAAATGTTAGAAGAGAAACGATTGGAAATTTGGAGAATGGAAAGTATAATCCGTCTTTGAAGCTTGCGATGGACATTGCCAAAATTTTTGAAACGACAGTAGAAGAGTTGTTCTTTTTTACAGACGATGAATAAAGAAATAGAATGGGAGCATATCAAAATAGATAGTCCTAAATAAGAGCAGATGAGTACACTCTTAAGAAATTCTTATGAATGTTATTGAGATTTACTTATTTTACTTTACTGCATTTCTTTGATAAAGTAAAAAATGTGTGTTTCAAAAGAGACTATGAGGAGGATAAGAAATGCTGGAAAAGTTATTTAAATTGAAAGAGAATCATACGACTGTAAAGACAGAAGTGCTTGCCGGTATCACAACGTTTATGACAATGGCATACATATTGGCAGTAAACCCGAGTATTCTGGCTGCGGCAGGAATGGATCAAGGGGCGGTATTTACAGCAACAGCATTGGCGGCGTTTTTAGGAACACTGTTGATGGCAATTTTTGCAAACTATCCGTTTGCATTGGCACCGGGAATGGGATTGAATGCGTATTTTGCATATACAGTTGTAATTGGAATGGGGTATACATGGCAGGTTGCGCTTGCGGCTGTTTTTGTGGAAGGTCTGATATTTATTGCATTGTCTGTAACAAATGTGCGTGAGGCTATTTTTAATGCAATTCCAATGAATTTAAAGTCTGCAGTTAGTGTAGGTATTGGTTTGTTTATTGCATTTATAGGATTGCAGAATGCTAAAATTGTAATTGGCGGTTCTACTTTGGTGGAACTATTTTCTATAGAAGGATACAACGAATTAAATGGAGTGAAAGCATCCATGCATGATGTAGGAATTACGGTTCTCCTTGCGGTGATTGGAATTCTCATCACAGCAATTCTCGTTGTGAAAGATATCAAAGGAAACATTCTTTGGGGAATTTTAATCACATGGATTTTGGGAATTATCTGTCAGTTGGCAGGATTCTATGTTCCGAACCCGGAACTTGGAATGTTTAGTCTGCTTCCGGATTTCAGTAAAGGAATCAGCATACCAAGTCTGGCTCCGATTTTTGGAAAGCTCAGTTTTTCCGGAATTAATATCGGGCAGTTTATTGTAGTTGTATTTGCATTTTTGTTTGTGGATGTGTTTGACACACTCGGAACATTGATCGGTGTTTCTACGAAAGCTAATATGTTGGATGAAAATGGGAAGCTGCCAAGGATCAAAGGTGCTTTGATGGCAGATGCGGTTGCAACAACAGCAGGAGCCGTAATCGGAACATCGACAGTTACAACCTTTGTGGAGAGTGCCTCAGGCGTTACAGAAGGTGGACGTACGGGTCTTACAGCAGTGACAACAGCGATTCTATTCGGTGCATCTTTACTGCTCTCGCCGATTTTCCTTGCAATTCCATCATTTGCGACAGCTCCTGCGCTTGTGGTTGTTGGTTTCTATATGTTAACAAATGTAGTAAATATTGATTTTTCTGATTTCACAGAAGGCATTCCTTGCTTTATCTGTATAGCGGCTATGCCATTCTTCTACAGTATTTCAGAAGGTATTGCAATGGGTGTGATTTCTTATGTCGTACTGAATCTGGTGGCAGGGAAAGCAAAAGAAAAGAAAATCAGCATACTGATGATTGTTCTTGCTGTTCTCTTTATTGGAAAATATTTCTTATTATAATTAAAAATGATAGCAAAAAGCTTCTGGGATGCGTGGATAACGCAACAACCCAGAAGCTTTTTATCATTTTATGCCTGTTCAAGGGCAAGTGTTTTTGTTGTAATATCACAAACTTCAGAAGGTCCGTAATACTGAATAGCTCCAGGATATGTGAAACATGTGTCTGCTGCCCATTCTTCTCTGTGAGCTTCAAAGTATTTGAATGGTGCACCGTCAAGTTCAACGAGAGCTTTCTTGATAACCGGTTTGTCTTCACCGTGACGTCTTTCGATGTTCATCATCTTTGTGATCGGCATACCGCCTGCAACCCATTCGTTTGCCGGTTTGGAAAGGTTGGAAACTTTGGATAAGTAACCGTTGTAACCGTACTGGATCAGCATGAATGCGTTGTATCCTAATGAATAGCAGTAGTCAGAATCGAAATTGGATGGGAATGCACATCTTCCTTCATATCCAAAGAAATGATGAAGTGCATTGAATTTTCCATTGTATGTACCTGCGGCTTTTCTTTCTTCTAATTTGTCTTTTACAAGGGCAGAGAATAATTTCTCTGATTCAATGAGAGATACCTGTACATTTCCATGTGGATCTCTTTCAAGGAATAACTGCTGCTGGATGCTCTCAGGAAGAATTGCAAATACGTTCATAGATTCTTTTGTTAATCCGTCTTCGATAAATGTGTATTTCTCCTTCCATGTTGGAAGAGCGTTGAATGCATCCGCTTTACTTCCAGCGAGTAATTCGTTGATTTCCTGGATTAATACTGAGAATTCAGGAACGAATTCAACAACACCTTCCGGGATAACTGCAACACCAAAGTTCATTCCTTTGGAAGCTCTTGTAGCAACAGAATCTGCAATGTAATCTGCAATCTGAGACAGAGACATCTTCTTAGCTGCAACTTCTTCGGAAACTAAGCAGATGTTCGGCTGTGTTTCAAGAGCACATTCTAATGCAACGTGTGAAGCAGAGCGTCCCATTACTTTAATAAAGTGCCAGTATTTCTTTGCAGAGTTGGCATCACGTTCAATGTTACCAATCAGCTCGCTGTATGTCTTTGTTGCTGTATCGAAACCGAAAGAACATTCGATATCTTCGTTCTTAAGGTCGCCGTCGATTGTCTTAGGACATCCGATTACCTGAACACCTGTATTGTGAGCGGCAAAATATTCAGCAAGTACGGCTGCGTTTGTATTGGAGTCATCACCACCAATAATTACGATTGCAGTAATGCCGTGTTTCTTACAAACTTCTGCAGCAATTGCAAACTGTTCGTTTGTTTCAAGTTTTGTTCTGCCGGAACCGATGATATCGAATCCACCTGTGTTTCTGAACTGGTTGATATACTCATCATCAAAGATTAAATAATCATCTTCCAGAAGTCCGCTTGGTCCTTTTTTGAAACCGTAAAGAACATTTTCAGAATTTGTTGCTTTTAGAGCATCATATAATCCGCAGATTACGTTGTGTCCGCCCGGAGCCTGTCCACCGGACAGGATTACACCTACAACCTGCTTTTTAGCTTCAGAAGTGTTCTGTCCTTTCTGGAAAGTGATCTCTTTCTTACCGTAAGTATTTGGGAAAAGAGCTTTGATCTTCTCCTGATCGGCTACACTTTGAGTCTCTTCGCCTTCCTTAACACAAATATCTGCAATGCCATTTCTTAACATTCCCGGAAGCTTCGGAGAATACGCATATCTGGCTTTTTGTAATGCTGAAATTTCCATATTTAGTCTCCTTTTGTATTTATATATTTATCTTTGATTATAAGACATTCAATATAAAATGTAAACTATTATAATCCTTGAGAAAAAGTATTTACTTTTTGCGCAAATGGGATTACAATAGGAACAACCAAAAAATAATACTTCAGGGCAGAGTGCAATTCTCTACTGGCGGTATACTCCGCGAACCATTATGGCCGAACCGGTGCAATTCCGGTAGCAACAGTTAAAGTCTGGATGAAAGAAGTGTTTTTGATACAACGGGAGTTTTTCTATCAGAGAAATGGAATCCTCCTTTTAGAATGCATTAAAAACGTACCTGTGAGTTTATTTGAGGTACGTTTTTTATTGTTGGAAAAGCTTTGTTTCTCCTGCAATAAAAAACACACTGCGTGTGAGAATATGTAGTTGATGGTAAGTAAATCAGTATGATCAGACTCCGCTCGCGCGCGGCGGCTGCGATACAAGCAGTCTTATTAATTACATTTTATAAGGAGGGATCGGATATGAATTTTACAGCTAAGAAGGTCACAACGATCGGCATGCTTTGTGCGATGGCTATGGCGGTGAATCTTTTGATTTCTTTTCCGATGGTTCCTGCAGTTGCATTTTTGAAATATGATCCAAAGGACATTGTAATTGCAATTGGAGGATTTATTTTCGGACCGATGTCAGCATTTGTTATGAGCCTTATTTGTTCGCTTCTGGAGATTCTTTTTCGTGGGGGAACAATACTGGATGTCTTAATGAATGTGATCGCCACCAGCACATTTGCATGTACGGCAGCATTTTTCTACAAGAAAAATCATACGAGAAAGGGTGCAATCACAGGTTTGGTGCTTGGAGTTCTTCTTTTGACAGGAAGTATGATTTTGTGGAACTACATTATCACACCGATTTATTTCAGTATGCCGAGGCAGGAAGTAGTGAAGCTGCTTTTGCCGGGGATTCTGCCATTTAATCTGTTAAAAGGAGGATTGAACGCTTGTGCAACATTTGTACTCTATAAAGGAGTTGTGAAAGCACTTAGAAAAGCGAATCTTGTGGAAAATAGTGACCATGAGACAAAGATAAGTGCAGGATTGTTCTTAGTTGCGTTGTTTATCTTGGCGTCGATCATCGGAATTATTCTGGCAATGCAGCAAGTAATTTAAGTGATATCAGGAGGAAAAAGAAATGGATTTTAGAGAAGCAAAAGAAGTATATCTTAAGAAACTCGGAGATTTTAAAATTATGGCGCTTGCAAGTTGTGTGGACGATTATCCTATGGTAAGGAACGTGAGCTGCATCTTCTATAATGATAAGATTTATTTTAAAACGGATAAAAATTTCAGAAAAACACAGCAGCTATATAAAAATAACCGTGTTGCCATGTGTTTTAACGGAGTGCAGGTGGAAGGAATTGCGAAGAATAAAGGGCTTGTAGTTGACGAAGAAGGAAGGGTATTTGAGAAGAAATACAAAGAGTTTTTATGGCAGAGCTACAATGCATATTCACACGTAGATACTGAGATTTTAATTGAAGTTACACCGAAATTTGTAGAAATATGGGATGAGGATGAGAACAGAAATGCATTCCAGATTTTTATGGATTTTGATACGAAGGAAGTTACGGTAAAGGCGTATGACTAGCGGCTTGTAATCTTATGAAAGTCTTAAACTGTGAAATAAATCTTGTGTTTTTAATAGTTTTGTAATAATATAGTGTGGTATATGAAAATTCTTGAGAGAAAACAGGAAGGAAATACCAATGGGAAGAAGAGGTATGAGCGCACAGGAAAGGCGCGAATATGAGAAACTTCAGGAACGAAAGAAACAAAGACTGGAAAGACAACAAGCAAGAACTATGGGATCAAATCCGGCGAAGTCAACACCGGGAAGTTCCAATAGGACAGCGGAATCTCGGAAGGTAAGAAGACCGGATCCGGATAAGAGAAGGCGGCCGGAAGCAGAACTGGAGAGACGTTACGATAGAGACGGAATGAACCAGGAAGATGTGAAGCGAATCCAGCCGAAGGGCAGGAGAAGACGCCGTCCGGAGAGATCGAAGAGAAACATTCTTGGAAATATCCTGCTGATCCTGCAACTGATCGTATCCGTTGCCTTTGTGGGAATACTGGCATTGAGTAATATCATACCATTGAAATTTATGGTTTTGATTGGTGTATTTTTGATCATATTATTATTGATCGGAGTCGTGAGCCAGATAAAACGAAGGAAAAGGGGAACGATAGGTAAGGTTTATATAGCGGTCGTAACGCTTATTATCGGATTGGCATCCTATTACTTAGGAATCACTACCGGAGCTCTGGCAAGGATTACCGGTGGGAATACTACGGTAGACACCATGGTAGTTGCTGTTCGCGCAGATGATCCGGCAGAGAATCTTGCAGATGCAGAGAATTACAAATTTGGTGTACAGTATAGCATCAGCGGCGATGATATGAAAGAGACCGTTGCGAAGATTGATAAGGATCTTGGAACTGATATTGATGAGGTTGAGTATAAGAATGTGAATGCACAGGCGAAAGCTCTTCATGATGGTGACGTAGATGCAATCATTTATAATGAAGGATACAAAGGAATCCTGGAGGATGAATTTGACGGTTATTCTGATAAGGTAAAGATTATATATACACACCATATTAAGACAGAACTTGAGGATCTTTCTATCGATGTGGATGTGACAGAGCCGTTTAGTGTATATCTCAGTGGTATCGATGTATACGGAGAAATTACACAGAACAGCCGAAGCGATGTTAACATTATCGCAACTGTGAATCCGAAAACAAGACAGATTCTGCTTGTTACGACACCACGTGATTACTATGTGGAGATTCCGGAAGTATCGCATGGACAGAAGGATAAGCTGACGCATGCAGGAATTTACGGAGTGGATGCTTCGATTCGCACATTAAGCGAACTTTATGATGTGGAGATTCCGTTCTATGCAAGAGTGAACTTTACTTCATTGATTGATATTGTCAATATACTTGGTGGCGTAGATGTAGACTCTGAATATGAATTTACAACAAGTAAGGCAGCCGGAAAAGTCGTGGATGTGAAAAAGGGAGTGAATCACTTTAACGGAGAGGAAGCGCTTGCTTTCTCAAGAGAGCGAAAACATCTTCCGGATGGAGACAACCAGAGAGGTAAGAATCAGCAGGCAGTTTTGACTGCTATGATCAAGAAAATGGTTTCACCGTCTATGCTTTTGAAAGCAAACAGCATTATCAACAGTGTAAGCGGCAATGTGGAGACCAATATGTCTCAGAAACAATTGCAGGCGCTTATTAAGAGACAGCTTTCCGTGGGAGGAAAGTGGAATATCAAATCCGTAGCAGCGGATGGAACCGGAGATCAGCAGGCTTGTTTCTCATCAGGAAGTCAGGAACTTTATGTAACGATTCCAAATGAAACGTCTGTAGAAGAGATCCGGACAGAGATTGACCGTGTACTGAATGGAGAGACATTAGAAGACGGTGTAATGACAGAATAGTGAAGTTGACAGCAGAAGTGGGATAGATGGAAGTCTATCCCACTTTGTTAATACATAACACAGTTTATATTTATATAAGGTTAGGATCTAGATAACGGGAGGTAGGAAGATGTATAATGATCTGACTGAGAATGACATTCAGAAAATGGAAGAGGAAATTGAGTACCGAAGAGTCGTGCTCCGCAAGGAACTGTTGGAGGATGTGAAGGAAGCAAGAGCCCATGGTGATCTGAGTGAAAACTTTGAGTACCATGCGGCGAAGAAAGAGAAGAATAAAAATGAAAGCCGAATCCGCTATCTGCAAAGGATGATTAAGACAGCCCATGTGATCAAGGATGAGACAGCGGATGATGAAGTGGGGTTGAACAAAAAAGTAAAGATTTATTTTGAAGATGATGAGGAATATGAAGAATTTATTCTTGTCACAACGGTGCGGGGAAGCTCGGTCAACGGTTTGATCAGTACGGAATCGCCAATCGGACAGGCGATACTGGGGCACAAAAAAGGTGACAGAGTATATGTGAAGGTAAACGAGAACGCCGGGTATTATGTTATGATAGAGTCCATAGAGAAAGTGGCGGATGGAGATGATATTGAAATCCGTAAGTTCTAAGTGAAAATGCAGATTGTTCAAAAGATAAGGGGAAGAAAATACGATGAAGAGAAAGTTAAAATGGGTTGTGTTTATCGTTATTTTAATTTTGCTATATGAGGTGATCGGTGCAATTGCACCGTTTATTCATCCGAAAAAGGTGACGACAGAGCTTCCAAAGTCGGAGAATTTTTACGGAGAATCTTACAGGCAAGATACGGACAGGGCGGCGGTCATTGAATCTAACAAAGAAGCATTAAATCTTCGTCTTTCTATGTTTGAGGAAGCAAAAGAAAGCATTGTCATGACGAGTTTTGATATCCGTGAAGGAGAAAGTACGAGTGATATGTTTGCTTCCTTGCTTGCGGCGGCGGATCGTGGTGTAAAAGTACGAATTATTGTAGATGGTATGTATGGGATGCTGCATATGACCGGAAGAGATTTATTCGAGGCAGCGGGGAGCCATGAAAATATTGAAATCAAATTTTATAACACACCGAATCCGATCATGCCATGGACGATCAACGGAAGAATGCATGATAAATATATCATTGTAGATCACCGCATGATGCTGATGGGCGGTCGGAATACGTTCGATTATTTCCTTGGCGAGTATAAAGGGAAAAGTACAGGGTATGACAGGGAAATGCTGGTTTACAATGAAAAGGAGCAAAAGGAATCCGTAATAGGAGATGTGGAAACGTATTTCGAAAAATTATGGAAAGATCCGGTATGTAAAACGAAATATGAGGGACATTCCGGCAGTTTTTCTGCGGAGCTGGAAAAGCTTGCAAAGAGATATGAAGGTCTGGACATTGTAAAGCAAGACTGGAAAGCCTGGACAGTGGAGACGAAGAAAGTTTCTTTTATCAGCAATCCGACACATATTTACGGAAAAGAACCGGTTGTATGGGAAACATTGCAGAAACTTATGGTAAATGCTAAAGAACGTGTTCTCGTCCATACTCCTTATGCTGTTTTTTCAGAAGACATGTATGATGGAATGAAAGAGATTGCGGCAAATGTACCGGATGCAGAGATTATTTTGAACTCCATTGCTTCCGGAGATAACATATGTGCCTCTTCGGATTATCTGAAGAATAAACCGAAAGTCATCGATACGGGAATGAAGTTGCATGAGTATATGGGCAAGCATTCTACACATGGAAAATCAGTACTCATTGATGACACCTTATCGGTGATAGGTTCCTACAATTTTGATAACAGAAGTACCTATGTGGATACAGAGACCATGCTTGTTGCGGACAGTGAACCGTTGGCAAAGGATCTGGAGAAGCATTTGAACGTGCTGAAAGAGGGGGCGCTTCCGGTAGATCAGGATGGAAACTATATGGAAAACGAAGATGTGAAAGAGAAGAAAATTTCAGAAGAGAAGGAGTGGAAAATCAAAGCACTTTCCCATTTGATGTGGCTTTTCCGTTATCTGGCATAGTTATAACCGGGGATTATAAGCACTCATTAGAAAATTGTGGTACCAAAGGAGAAGTGTCTGGTCTATAATGAGATTAGAGAATGTAACCCATAGTAGGACGAGAAGGAGAATAATCATGGAAATGTTATCAATTGCAAGAGAATTACAGGGAAATGCATATCCGGGACGTGGAATCATTATCGGGAAAACGCCGGATGGCAAAAAAGCAGTGACCGCATATTTCATCATGGGAAGAAGTGAGAACAGCAGAAATCGTGTATTCGTAGAAGAAGGAAAGGGAATCCGGACACAGGCTTTCGATCCTTCTAAATTGACAGATCCAAGTTTAATCATTTATGCGCCGGTACGTGTACTTGGCAACAAGACAATCGTGACAAATGGTGACCAGACAGACACGATTTACGAAGGAATGGACAGACAGCTTACCTTTGAGCAGTCGCTCCGCACAAGAGAGTTTGAACCGGACGGACCGAACTATACACCGCGTATTTCCGGTATCATGCACATTGAAAATGGGACATACAATTATGCAATGTCTATTTTGAAGAGCAATAACGGAGATCCGGAAAGCTGCAACCGTTATACATTTGCATATGAGAATCCAAAAGCAGGGGAAGCGCATTTCATTCATACATATATGCACGATGGCAATCCGCTTCCAAGTTTTGAGGGAGAACCGAAACTGGTTGGTGTTCTGAATGATATGGATGCTTATGCAGAATTACTTTGGAACAGCTTAAACGAAGACAACAAAGTATCATTATTTGTACGTTACATTGATATTGAAACGGGAAACTACGAAACAAAGATTATCAATAAAAACAAATAAGGAGAAGAAACATGATAGAATTAGAATTGAAATACGGTTGTAACCCGAACCAGAAACCATCCAGAATTTATATGGAAAACGGGGAACTTCCGATAAAGGTACTCTGTGGGAAACCGGGGTATATCAACTTTCTTGATGCATTTAATGGATGGCAGTTGGTAAGAGAACTGAAAAAAGCAACAGGACTTCCTGCAGCAACTTCATTCAAACACGTATCTCCGGCAGGAGCCGCTGTAGGACTTCCGCTTACAGATACACTTGCGAAGATTTACTGGGTAGACGACATCGGAGAATTATCTCCGCTGGCATGCGCTTATGCAAGAGCAAGAGGGGCAGATAGAATGTCTTCTTTCGGTGACTTCATTTCTCTTTCTGATGTATGTGATGTTGCAACAGCGAAACTCATCAAACGCGAAGTTTCTGACGGTGTTATTGCTCCGGGATATGAGCCGGAAGCATTAGAACTTCTGAAACAGAAGAAGAAAGGAAATTATGCGATCATCGAAATCGATCCGGATTATGAACCGGCACCGGTTGAACATAAAGAAGTGTTCGGTGTTACATTCGAGCAGGGGAGAAACGAACTCGTGATCAACGATGAACTTCTTTCTAACGTTGTAACAGAGAATAAAGAAATTCCGGAGCTTGCAAAGATTGACCTTGCAATTGCTCTTATTACGTTGAAATATACACAATCTAACTCTGTATGCTACGCAAAGGGCGGACAGGCAATCGGCATTGGTGCAGGACAGCAGTCTCGTATTCATTGCACACGTCTTGCAGGACAGAAGGCAGATAACTGGTGGCTTCGCCAGTCTCCGCAGGTTCTTGGACTTCAGTTCGTGGATGGCATTGGAAGAGCAGACCGCGATAACTCAATTGATCTTTATATTGGTGATGAATACGAGGATGTGCTTCGGGAAGGAACATGGCAGGGCATCTTCAAAGTAAAACCACCGGTATTTACAAGAGAAGAAAAGCGTGCATGGCTGGATCAGATGACAGATGTTGCACTTGGTTCCGATGCGTTCTTCCCGTTTGGAGATAACATCGAGCGTGCACATAAGAGCGGGGTCAAATATGTAGCACAGCCAGGTGGATCTGTACGAGATGACAATGTGATCGCAACATGCAATAAATACAATATGGCAATGGCATTTACGGGAATCCGCTTATTCCATCATTAAAGGAAAAGGTCTGATTCGGAATATTGAAAAAAGATTGCGTTTTTCGCAAGCTTTTTCCATTCTATAGGAGTTCCTTTTTGTGAAAAATTATTATTGTATATTTGACCGCATGAGTATATAATAAAAAGAGCATTAAATTGTGCAAAAATAGTGGACAATAAGACAAATAAGGAGAGTTTATATGGGTAAATATTTTGGGACAGACGGTTTTCGGGGAGAAGCAAATGTAGTGCTTACAGTGGAACATGCATTTAAAGTAGGACGTTTTCTTGGCTGGTATTACGGTCAGGATCACAAAGCACAGATTGTAATCGGAAAAGATACAAGAAGAAGCAGCTACATGTTTGAGGATGCGCTTTCGGCAGGTCTTACGGCATCCGGGGCTGATGTATATCTTCTTCATGTAACGACAACACCAAGTGTTTCTTATGTAGTAAGGACAGAAGATTTTGATTGTGGAATTATGATTTCTGCAAGCCACAATATTTTCTATGACAATGGAATCAAAGTGATCAATGGAAAAGGACATAAGCTTGAGGCGGAAGTAGAAGAGAAAATTGAAGCATATATTGATGGGAAATTCGGAGAGATTCCGTATGCAACAAGAGAACATATCGGACGGACGGTAGATTTTGCGGCAGGAAGAAATCGCTATATCGGGCATCTGATCGCAATGGCAACACGTTCTTTCAAAGATAAGAGAGTAGGACTTGACTGTTCTAACGGAAGTGCTTCTTCTATTGCGAAGAGTGTGTTTGATGCTTTAGGAGCAAAGACTTATGTGATCAATAGTGAACCGGATGGAACAAATATTAATAGAAATTGTGGATCTACACATATTGAAGTACTTCAGCAGTTTGTGAAAGAGAAAAATCTGGATGTAGGATTTGCATACGATGGAGATGCCGACAGATGTCTGGCGGTAGATGAAAATGGAAAAATCGTAGATGGTGATTTGATTTTATACGTATGCGGAAAATATTTGAAAGATCACGGAAGACTGAATAATGATACGATCGTAACAACGATCATGTCCAATCTCGGTCTTTATAAAGCATGTGATAAAGCCGGTATTCGTTATGAGAAGACAGCGGTTGGCGATAAGTATGTATACGAGAATATGGTACAGAATAACTATTCTCTAGGGGGAGAACAGTCCGGACATATTATTTTCAGTAAATATGCGACAACCGGCGACGGTATACTTACATCCCTTCTTATGATGGAAGTGATGCTGGAAGAGAAGAAATCGTTGGGAACACTGACGGATGAAGTGAAGATTTATCCGCAGCTTCTGAAAAATGTTCGCGTGTCTGATAAAAAGACGGCAAGAGAAAATGAGGAGGTAGTCAAAGCGGTAGATGCGGTGGCAGAAGCGCTTGGAGATGAGGGACGGATTCTTGTAAGAGAAAGCGGAACAGAGCCGGTAATTCGTGTTATGGTAGAGGCAGCAACCGATGAGTTGTGCGAAAAATATGTGAATCAGGTTGTGGAGGTTATGGCGAACCAGAATTTGATCGTAGAATAATAACTAGTAAAGAAGGATGAGACAATGAACAAAGAATTTTATAGAGAGAACAGAGAGACGCTTTATCAAAGTGTGGAGAAGAATTCACTTGTTATTTTATTTGGAGGGCATGCGCCAAAGCGTTCTAATGATGAGAATTATGAGTTTTATGCAAATCGTAATTTTCTCTATCTTACGAATGCGGAGCAGGAGAATACTGTTCTGATGACGGCGGTTTATGAAAATGATGTGGAAGAATATCTCTACATCCTTCCACCGGATGATATGGCGGAAAGGTGGACCGGAAGACGTTTGAAACCGGCGGAGATTGAAGAATTGTCCGGTATTACAAATACAAGATATGTGGATGCTTTTATGGATTCTTTGTGGACATATTTGAGGGTGAAAGGAATTACAAAGGTTTATTTGGATTTTGATAAACTGGATGCAAAGGAACCGGATACAGAAAGCTATCGTTTGGCAAAATACATTCAGAAAGAATTCCCGTTTGTGCAGATTAAAAATTTGCAGGATTATCTTCGCGCGCAGAGAACGATCAAGAAACCGTGTGAGATTGAAGCGCTTAGAAAAGCGGAAGAGATTACGGGAGAAGCTATTGTTGCCATGATGAAAGCTTCCAAACCGGGCATGTATGAATATCAGTATAAAGCAGAGTTTGACTATGTGCTTGCACAGCATGGAGTTCTCATGTCGGGATTCCCATCTATCATTTCCGCAGGGGACAATAACTTCTGTATTCATTACTATGATTACCGGGGGCAGGCAAAAGATGGAGATATGATATTGAATGATGTCGGGGCAAGATGGAACCATGAGATCAATGATGTGTCGAGAGGATGGCCATGTAACGGAAGATTTAATGAGAAGCAAAAATTACTTTATCAGTGTGCATACAATACTTCTGAACATATGTTTCAAATATTGAAACCTGGAATTCCGATGCAGGAAGTGGATAAGATGATCCGAGAATACTGTTATGAACAACTTCATGCGGCGGGAGTATGCGAGTCTTATGAAGAAATCGGAACGTATATGTGGCATGGAGGAGCCCATCATATTGGATTTGATGTACATGATGTTGTCTCCAGAAATATTGAGACGGCTCCGGGTATGGTGTTTTGTGTGGATGTGGGGATTTACCATGAAGAATGGGGAATCGGATTCCGTCTGGAGGATAACTGTCTGATCACAGAAGATGGATGCGAGAATCTCTCTGCGGCAATCCCAAGAACGATTGAAGAAATTGAAACGATCATGAATAACAGATAAAGAAACGAGTCCGGATGCTGCGTTACCATGCATCCGGGCTCGTTTCTTATCGCTCTTTTATTTTTCTGTTGATGTATTATACATAATGGAACCCTTTTCCGATGATCTCACTCGTGTTGGAAATCAGGATAAATGCCCCCGGTTCCTGCTTTTTAATAAAATTACGAAGTTTTACTGCCTGCATCCGGTTGAGTGCGGTAAGGATGATATAACGATCCTGCCCTGAAAATGCACCGGTACCTTGAATGGTAGTGGCACTTCGATTCAATTCCTTTACAATGAAGTCGCAGATTGGTTCCGGATTCTTACAGACTACATTGAAATATTTGCTCAGATTTAGATTTTCGATTACGTTGTCGATCATCAGGGAACGCACCGCAAGACCAAGAACAGAGTAAAGTCCTGTCTTGATATCGAAAATAAAAAATCCAAAAATGGTCACGATAATATCACTTGCAAGCAAAGCATTTCCGATATTAAAGCTTGTGTATTTCTTTACGATCATAGCGATAATATCAGTTCCGCCGCTGGAAGCTCCCATGTTAAACAAAATCGCAGATGCAATCGCAGGAAGAGCAATCGCAAAAATCAGTTCCAGCATAGGCTGGTCTGTAAGCGGATGTGACATTGGAAAAATGCGTTCTAAAAGTGATAAAGTAACCGAGAGCAAAGTGCTGCAGTAAGCAGTCATAAATCCAAACCCTTTACCGAATACAAGAAATCCAAGCAATAGCAAAAGCATATTCGTAATAAACGTAAAATCAGAAGCTGTCATGATTCCCGTTTTTGCGATGACTACTGCAAGACCTGTGATTCCGCCGAAGGTAAAGTTGTTGGTGAACTTGAAGAAGTAAGTTCCCACAGCCATCAGAAGAATACTTCCGGTCAGTAAAGAGAATGATTTTAATTTCGTTTTCATTGGTATACTCCTCTTTTTTGTATATATAATTTTCCTTTAAAATTGTAACGCTCTTAATATAAAATGTCAACGCATTAGAACGGATATTACGGGAATAATGTAAGAAAGGAGGAGAGAAATATGTTTAGAAATTTACCGATTACAGATATATACGCACGAGAAATATTAGATTCCCGAGGGAATCCTACGATCGAAGTGGAAGTACTTGCAGGAGAAAATTTTGTGGGGAGAGCACAAATTCCGTCAGGAGCCTCTACAGGGCAGTATGAGGCAGTGGAGTTACGAGATGGAGAGGAACGATATCGGGGAATGGGAGTGGAACAGGCGGTAAATCATGTGAATGACCGGATTGCAAGAGAAATCTTAGGTATGAATGTGTTTGAACAGTGTGAGATAGACCGCATGCTGATTCAATTGGACGGGACAGAAAATAAGTCCGGTTTGGGAGCGAATGCAATGCTTGGTGTTTCTCTTGCCACGGCCCGGGCGGCGGCAGAAGCCCTTCACATTCCTCTTTACCGTTATCTTGGAGGCGTGCATGCAAAAAAAATGCCGGTTCCCATGATGAATATATTAAACGGGGGCCGTCATGCGGATAATACGATTGATATTCAGGAGTTTATGATTATGCCTGTGGGAGCGTGCTGTTTCAGAGAAGGACTTCGCATGTGCGCAGAGATCTATCATGAACTGAAAAGAATCCTGAAAAAGAAAGGGTTCGCTACGGCGGTAGGAGACGAAGGCGGTTTTGCCCCGGATCTTTTGGATGCAAAGGAAGCTTTGAGGATGATTGTAAAGGCCATAGGGAAAGCGGGCTATAGACCGGGAGAAGAGGTTGTGATTGCTTTGGATGTGGCGGCCACAGAACTTTACAATAGGGAGTTTAAAACTTATGTTTTTGCAGGGGAAGGAAAACAGGCAGGTCACGGAGTCATTCGTTCATCAGAAGAAATGATTGATTATTACCAGGAATTGATCAGTGAGTTTCCGATTGTATCTATCGAGGATCCGTTGGATGAGGAAGACTGGGAAGGATGGGAACTCATCACTGCAAGATTGGGTCAGGATATCCAGCTTGTAGGGGATGACTTGTTTGTTACAAATACAAGACGTCTAAAACGTGGGATTGAAAAGCATGTGGCCAATGCGATCCTTGTGAAAGTGAATCAGATCGGAACGTTGACAGAAGCATTGGATGCAGTAGAGATGGCCCAAAATGCAGGATACAAGACCATTATCTCACATCGTTCCGGAGAGACGGAAGACAGCACAATAGCGGATATAGCAGTTGCCGTGAATGCGGGACAGATTAAAACCGGTGCGCCGTGTCGGTCAGAGAGAGTAGCAAAATACAATCAACTCCTTAGAATAGAGGAAAATCTTGTAAGATAGTGAGGCCAAAGACTTGCCTTTCCTGAAAGATTGTGGTAAAATAAGTAAGATTCATTTGTAGGAGGTATCGTAATGGACGTTTTAAAAGTAATTTTAATGATTATATTTGCAATAGACTGTATCGCTTTAACAACAATCGTATTACTTCAGGAAGGTAAGTCAGCAGGACTTGGAACAATCAGCGGAGCAGCCGACACATATTGGGGACAGAACAAAGGACGTTCTATGGAAGGGGCACTTGTGAAATCGACAAAGTTCCTTGCAATTCTTTTTATTGTGTTAGCAGCAGTATTGAATTTAAAAGTATTTGCATAAGAAGTATGTAACGAAGGATAATGACGAACACTCTATTTGTAATGGAGTGTTCGTTTTTTATGATGTGCGTCCAGCGAAGCTGGATCACACTTGCCGGTGCAAGTCCGGTCACGGTAATCGCCAGTGAGCC
>JAJBSL010000031.1 GCA_020540725.1 Lachnospiraceae bacterium EP-SM-12S-S03 | reverse complement strand
GGCACTTTCATTATACAACACATGGAATCGAGGTGTCTTTCTTTTATGCAAAATCACGAACTTGCTCATTTATAGTTATAATGATATTCTATAAGTGACAGAATAATTTATGAAATGAAAAATAAAACATGAGGAGGAAATTTTTGTGAATAACGAAACAGTAATTGTCCTTGATTTTGGTGGACAGTATAATCAGTTAATTGCAAGGCGAGTAAGAGAATGCAATGTATATTGTGAGGTGCATCCTTATACATTGAGCCTTGAGAAAATAAAAGAAATGAATCCGAAGGGAATCATTTTTACAGGTGGACCAAATAGTGTATATGATGAAGCATCTCCTCGTTATGAGAGAGCAATCCTTGAACTTGGGATCCCGGTTCTCGGAATTTGTTATGGTTCACAACTTATGGCATATTTGTTAGACGGTGAAGTTGCAACAGCACCTGTAAGTGAATATGGTAAAACAGAAGTGGCTGTAGATGCATCTTCTAAATTATTTGATGGTGTAGCAGAGTCCACGATCTGTTGGATGAGTCACACAGATTACATTGCAAAAGCGCCGGAAGGATTTAAAATCACAGCAACAACGCCAGTCTGTCCGGTGGCTGCAATGGAAAACGAAGAGGCAAAACTTTACGCAGTGCAGTTCCATCCGGAAGTTCTTCATACACAGGAAGGTTCTAAAATGCTTCATAACTTCTTATATAATGTGTGTGAATGTACGGGTGATTGGAAAATGGATTCTTTCGTAGAGAAATCCATCGAAGCAATCCGTGAAAAAGTAGGAGACGGTAAAGTACTCTGTGCTCTTTCTGGTGGAGTAGATTCCTCCGTAGCAGCTGTTCTTCTTTCAAAAGCAGTGGGAAAACAGCTTACATGTGTGTTCGTAGATCATGGTCTTCTTCGTAAAAATGAAGGTGACGAAGTAGAGGCAGTGTTCGGGCCAAATGGAAATTATGACTTGAACTTCATCCGTGTAAACGCACAGGAAAGATTTTATAATAAATTAGCCGGCAAGACAGAACCGGAAGAAAAACGTAAAATCATCGGAGAAGAATTCATTCGTGTATTTGAAGAAGAAGCAAAGAAAATCGGCGCTGTAGACTTCCTTGTACAGGGAACCATTTACCCGGATGTTATCGAAAGTGGTCTTGGAAAATCAGCGGTAATCAAGAGTCACCACAATGTAGGAGGACTTCCTGACTACGTAGATTTCAAAGAAATCATTGAGCCGCTTCGTGATCTCTTCAAAGACGAAGTAAGGAAAGCCGGACTTGAACTTGGAATTCCGGAATACCTTGTATACAGACAACCATTCCCAGGACCGGGACTTGCAGTTCGCATTATCGGTGAAGTAACAGCTGAAAAAGTAAAAATTGTACAGGACGCAGATGCAATCTATCGCGAAGAAATCGAGAAAGCAGGATTAGCTCGCAACATCGGACAGTATTTTGCAGCCCTTACAAATATGCGTTCTGTAGGTGTTATGGGTGACTTCAGAACTTACGATTATGCAATCGCACTTCGTGCCGTTATGACAAGCGACTTCATGACAGCCGAGGCAGCAGAGATTCCTTGGGAAGTTCTAAGCAAGGTAACAACGAGAATTGTGAATGAAGTAAAACATGTAAATAGAGTACTCTATGATTGTACGGGAAAACCACCTGCAACGATTGAGTTTGAATAATATATTAGAGCCAAGAAATGCCTATTTTACGGGCTTTCTTGGCTCTTTCTATGTCTGTTGACAATCAAATGACAATACTTTTTAATATTATGAATAAATAATTTCTTCTTATTTAGCTGGGAATTGACTCTTCCAGTCTAAATATTCTTTTTCTGTAATCTCTTCATTTCTGAATTTCTGGTACATATCAGCCCATGTTCCAATATGATCCAGCATATTTAAAGAATCGTGTCCTTTGTCCTTAAACATGAGCTGCGGTACGCCGGATTCATCCCGGTAGGCGTGCAGCCCATATTGATCTTCTAAAGCAAATAATGCGTGCATGACACTAACATAAGTATCAAAGTTTGGATCAGACATAGCGTATGGACTGATTTTTAACGAGTTTGCTATTTTTTCCAATTGTTCTGATGATGGGAAACGATTCCCAAGTTCATAATTTCTAATTGCCGATTCGCTCAATCCGGACATGATTGCTAATTCTTTCTGTGTATATCCTTGATCGATCCGGAATTTTCTTATTTTCCCACCTACTGTCATAAGAAAACACTCCTTTGCTGATTATTACTTAAAAGTATAACACAAACAGTTCAAAAATGAAATATAAAAATAAACCGTTCATTTTTGAAATTATTCTATTGACAGTACGGAAATGAAATGTTATGATGCATATACACCGTTCGATAATGAACTGAAAGGAGGGATGTAGATGGCTAGTAAATTATTTATATCAGCAAAAGAAGTAGCGAAAGAATTAGAAGTATCTGATTCCTATGCGTATCGTTTGATCCGTCAGTTAAATGCTGAATTGGAGCAAAAAGGTTTTGTTGTTGTCAAAGGAAAAATCAGCCGTAAATATTTTGAAGAACGAGTTTACGGTATGAACGAAATGAAATAGCAGGAGGTGATGTTTTGACAGTAATCAAGAACCAAAAGTCAAATACTTACGAGGTAAGAACCTATTATAAAGACTGGACCGGCATAAGAAAGCAGAAAACGAAAAGGGGATTTAAACGCAAATGTGATGCCCAGGAATGGGAAAGAGCGTTTAAATTAAAGGAGAATTTGAGTTTGGATATGTATTTTGCGGATTTTGTAGACCTTTATCTGAATGATACCAAATCCAGAATCAAATACAATACCTGGCTAACGAAAAAGCATATTGTAGAGAAAAAGATTCTCCCATATTTTTCAAAAAAGAAGCTGCAGGAGATAAAACCTTCCGATATCCGGCAATGGCAGAACACTATGATAAACTATCGGAATAAACAAGGAGAAGGTTATTCGCAGGTCTATCTAAAGACCATCCATAATCAGCTAAGTGCGATTTTGAATCATGCGGTTAATTTCTATGATTTGAAGAGTAACCCTGCACGTAAGGCAGGATCTATGGGAAAAGAAAGAACAAAAGAGATGCTTTTCTGGACAAAAGAAGAGTATATGAAGTTCATCGAAGCGGTGGCGGATAAGCCGATTTCCTTTTATGCATTTGAAATCTTATATTGGTGTGGAGTGCGTATGGGAGAGTTGTTAGCGCTGACACCGGCAGATTTTGATTTTCAGGCTTGTACTATCCGGATCAATAAATCTTATCAAAGATTAGAGGGGAAGGATATTATTACGGATCCTAAGACTGCGAAGAGTAATCGTATGATCACCATGCCGGAATTTTTAAGCGAAGAATTAGAATCGTATATAGGAATGCTGTATGGTCTGAATGAAAATGATAGGATATTTCAAATTTCAAAAAGTTATCTTCACCATGAAATGGATCGTGGTGTGAAGCTGTCAGGAGTGAAGAGGATACGAATCCATGATTTACGACATTCTCACGTGTCATTGTTGATCAATATGGGATATTCTGCGGTGGCAATTGGAGAAAGGGTAGGACATGAAAGTGTGGAAATCACATATCGATATGCACATTTGTTCCCGACAATCCAAACAGAAATGGCGGAAAATCTAAATCAGGAAAGAGAGGAATATCTGGATGAGTGAAAAAAATAGGGATAACAAGAATCGGTGGCGTAATGTAACCATAGCGTTTCAAATGTCTCCGGAAGAAGATGCAGAATTAGATTTAAGAGTGAAACTTTGTGGATACCAGACGCGACAAGAATATATCATTGAAAGCGTTTTACATCAAAAGGTTACAGCAGTAGGAAATCCGTTGATGTTAGTACAGTTTAGAAAACAACTTAAAGGGATTGAAGAGGAATTGAAAAGGTTGACTACATTAGAAGATGCCGATGAAGAGTTGTTTACACCTATTCGAACGATGTTGGAAATATTAAATGCATTTGCAGAAGAAAGAAACTATGAAAGAAAGAGAAAAGAAAAAGCCCAGAAATAATCTGAGCAAGTTCCCTGATCATCAGAATAACTGATATACCATCCTAACAACTTGAGTATATCACAAAATTGTTGTTGCAACAATTGTTAAATTCTGTTTGCCAGGGACTTGCCCGGTTGGGCAGGAGGTGGAAATGGAAGAAAATTATAGAGAAGTAAAAAAGGCAGAACCATGCCTGAAATTGATCCACATGGATCAGGTTGAGGTAGAAGAAATCGAATGGCTCTTTTATCCGTTTATACCATACGGTAAGGTCACCATTATTCAGGGAGATCCTGGAGAGGGCAAGACTACCGTTGTGTTGCAGATCATTGCAAAATTAACAAAGGGAGAATCAATATTAAATGAGGTAACCGAAGAAGAAACTGGAGAAACAGGTGTAGAGCCAATCAATGTGATTTATCAAACGGCTGAAGATGGATTGGGGGATACGATCAAACCGAGATTGTTAGCGGCAGGGGCAGATTGTTCCAGAGTCTTGGTAATTGATGACCAGGATCAGCCATTAACAATGGTAGATGCAAGGTTGGAAGAAGCGATTGCACAGACGAAAGCAAGACTTGTAGTATTAGATCCAATTCAAGGTTTTCTAGGGTCTGGAGTTGATATGCATAGGGCAAATGAGATTCGACCATTGATGAAGAGAATCTCTGTATTAGCGGAGAAATATCAATGTGCCATTATTCTGATCGGGCATATGAATAAGAATAGTAATGGAAAATCATCCTATCGTGGATTGGGTTCTATTGACTTTCAAGCGGCAGCAAGAAGTGTGTTGATTGTTGGAAGAGTGAAAGATGAACCGGAGATCCGAGTGATTTGTCATGTAAAGAGTTCTCTTGCTCCGGAGGGAGATGCTATTGCCTTTCGATTAGACAAAGAAAAAGGATTCCATTGGATTGGGAAATATGATATTAGTGCGGAGGACTTATTATCTGGCGATGGACGAGGTCAAAAGATACGAAGCGCAAAAGAATTTTTAAAAGAGATTTTAGAGGATGGATCAATGGAACAGGCAAAAATAGCGGAAGAAGCCGAAGAAAGAGGAATTAAAAAGAAAACACTTTGGAATGCGAAGAAGGAATTACAGATTGATTCTGTGAAAATAGGAAATAAATGGTTCTGGATGTTACAAGAAGAGTAAAGGAAGATGGCAAGATTACCATATCTTAAAGAATAGGGAATCTTGCCACCTTGAATAAAAAGGAGTGAAGCGATGAAAAAAGTACAGATTGATTATGAACTTTTTCGAAAACTGATTTTTTATCATTTGGGTTCAGATACTCAGTATGCAGATGATATTCGAAATGGCTTGGAAGAAAAATTGGACTCATTAGTCAGACATGAACTTTATACGAAGTATAAGACAGCTCCTTCAGAGGAAGAGCAGGAGAAAGCACGACAGGAATATTTGGATAAGCGTGGAGTGTCAGCCAGTTACCGATGGTGATGTTTGTTTGGGAAATATAGGACAGGAGCGTGGCACGCACCTGTGAATATCAAACAAGGAGAATTGCTGTAGGGTGTAGCCGATACGGTACTGGCTGATTTGAAAGCTCCCGGCAGGGCGCAATGGTACTTTTGATGGACGTTAGGCTGTCGAAAGTGCTTTTGCGTTACTTTTGACAAAAGTAACAAAACATAATCGCCATATCTGGCGTTTTAAAATGAATGAGAGGAGATTTATTGAAGAGGACAATTAGTTTTATGACAGGGAAAGGTTCCCTGAACCATAACAGTAGAAAATTTCATGCAAAGAATACGGATCCGAACAGAACCCATTGGAATGTTGAATATTGTAATGAAGATATCAAAGATGTATATCATGAATTATTTGATGATGCCTTGAAGCGCTATAACGATAAGCAGACTCGGAAAGACCGCAAGATAGATGATTACTACGAAAAGATACGTTCCGGTAAACAAGAAAAATTATTTCATGAGGTTATCCTTCAGATTGGTGATAAAGACAATATGGGATCAGAAACGCTGGAAGGACAACTTGCTGCAAAGATATTAGATGAATACATGAAAGAATTTCAAGAACGGAATCCTACGTTGCGAGTATTTGCTGCTCATCTGCATTTAGACGAAGCAACACCGCATCTACATATTGATTTTATTCCCTATGTTACAGGAAGTAAGCGAGGACTTGATACAAGAGTATCTTTAAAACAAGCCTTATCGTCATTAGGATTTAAAGGTGGATCAAGAAGTGAGACGGAGTTAAATCAATGGGTACAATCGGAAAAGGAAAAATTAGCCATGGTCATGAGAGAAAATGAGATAGAATGGGATCAGAAAGGAACTCATGAACCACATCTTTCTGTGTTGGATTACAAGAAAAAGGTTAGAGAACAGGAAGTGGAAGAATTAACGGAGCATAAGAATTTATTGGAACATGATTTGCATAATATTAGTGAATGTGTGGATGAGATCCAAAAGGAAAAAGAACAAGCAGAACAAGAGCGAGATGCGGTCATAAAAAGAACAGAAGTGTTAGAGAAACGATTTTCTGCACTAAATTCAAAAGCTGGACTTGTTGATTCACATGCACGTGAGTATGGATATTATCCAGAAGAATGGCTGCCAGAAGCTGGAACTCTAGAGTCAGCAAAATCTTATCGTAAAAGGATATTCCCTCTATTGAAAAAAGTTGCGAACATGATACAGTCATTATATAGCCAATATCTAGAACTAAAAGATAACAATCGAAAGCTATCCGACCGGAACAGGGATCTTGAAAGTCGTGTAGAACGGTTACGAGAGGAAGTATCTGTTATAAAGAAAGAGAATGTAGCGTTATTAAATGTGGCATATGATATGGATCGGGTTGTAACTGTTTTGGGAGAAAATAAGGTCAAGGAAGCAGTAGAAGTGGCAAAGCATTTGGAACAGGCAAATGCAAAGCAAAAAATCAAGAAGAGACGTATAGATAGGGATGACAGATAAAGGGAGAAAAAGAACTAAATCTGTACTAAAAAACGTAAGAGAAAAATATTGCTATGTTATAAACTACGCTTGCAAATAGTTTTCTATATGTGGGAAGTGGGCTGTCTGCAGAAGTTGCTGGACAGCCGTTTGTGTAGTTTAAGGTTTTTATTCGGGTATGTCATAATTAGTGGTTGTATCAGAAAATTTTGTGTCCCAAATGGCTTCTTCGATAGCTTGCAAGCATTCATTTGTATGTTTTGAGATGTCTTGTCCCCAGAAGTGAAGAACGGTATAACCTAGAAATAGTAGTTTTTTATCATTCTCATAATCACGATTACGATTGCGTTCGATTTTTTTGATCCAAAAGTCGGGATTTTTACCTTTTTCAAGACGGAGTTTAAGAATTTCCCAGTCCTTTCCATGGAAAAATTCACTATCGCAGAAAATAGCAATTTTATATTTGGTAAGGACAATGTCAGGAGAACCAGGGAGAGCTTTATAATTTTTGCGATATCGGTAACCTTTATGCCATAGAGCTTTACGGAGTAAGAGTTCTATGGAAGTATCTTTACTGTGGATTTTACGCATATTGTTTGAAACAGTAACGGAATCACGATACATATAAGCACCTTCTTTCTGCCAAGGGTAATGAATTTATATTATCAAAAAACAGAAGAAATAGCAAATGGGATAAGAAAAATGTAAGAGGAAATCTAACGATATAGTGAGAAAATTCTTGTTACAGATTAAGGTGTATGGTAAAATGTAAATTGTACTATTTTGATTTTGGAGGAATTTTAATGGCGATTTGTTATGACAAATTATGGAAATTACTGATAGATAAAAAAATGAACCGCACAGAATTAAAAGAAGCGTCAGGAATAAGTTTTAATGTGTTGGCTCGATTGGGAAAAAATGAGCCAGTTTCATTTGATTCAATAGAAAAAATATGTTTTACATTAAACTGCAAAATAGAAGATGTTGTAGAGATACAAAAAGAAGAACCGTTACAAATAGAGAGTGATACGTTTACAACTATAGAACTGTTTGCAGGGGCTGGTGGTTTGGCTTTAGGAATAGAAAAAGCTGGATTTGAACCATTAGGGTTAATAGAGTTTGATAAAGATGCTACAGAATCGTTGAAAATAAATAGACCGAACTGGAGAGTTATTCATGATGATATAGCTAATATATCTTGTTTGGATTTGGAGGCGTGTTTTGGCATAAAAAAGGGAGAGTTGGATTTATTATCGGGAGGAGCACCGTGCCAGGCTTTTTCTTATGCTGGAAAAAGATTAGGACTTGAAGATGCAAGAGGTACACTTTTTTATCACTATGCAACTTTTTTGCAAAAATTGCAGCCGAAGATGTTTTTATTTGAAAATGTGAAAGGATTGCTGACTCATGATAAAGGAAGAACATATGCAACGATAACAAATATTTTTGAACAGGCAGGATATACAATTCAGAAAAAAGTTTTAAATGCGTGGGATTTTGGCGTGCCACAGAAAAGAGAAAGACTAATTACTGTTGGAATTAGAAATGATTTGATAGAAAAAGTTTTATTTTCTTTTCCAAAGGAACATGACTACAAGCCTGTCTTAAGAGATGTTTTGTTAGATTGCCCGGAAGGTCCGGGAGTGCCATATGGGGAAAATAAAAGAAAAATATTTGAATTAGTTCCTCCAGGCGGATATTGGAGAGACATTGATCCGGAAATTGCAAAAGCTTATATGAAGAGTTGTTGGGATATGGAAGGTGGAAGAACCGGAATTTTGAGAAGAATGAGTTTAGATGAGCCATCATTGACGGTGTTGACTTCCCCATCTCAGAAACAAACAGAAAGATGCCATCCGTTAGAGGCGAGACCGTTTACGGTTCGTGAAAATGCAAGATGTCAAACATTCCCAGATGAATGGCAGTTTTGTGGAAGCGTTCAGTCTCAGTATAAGCAGGTTGGAAATGCAGTACCTGTTAATTTAGCATACGAAATTGGATTAGAAATACATAAATCATTAGAGGGGGTAAAATAAATGGCGTGGGATTTAGATTTTATATCAGAAGAAGATTTTAAGAAGCATGTACGTGCAACAATTATGAAATATGGAGAGAAATTGGAATCATATGATTTGAAGCGTTTTAATAGCAATTTGATTGATCCAATCAAGCTGATTTTTGATAAATCGGTATATCGTACAACTTGGGAAGAAATTGTAAATAATGAAATTTTCCGGCAGAGAGATAAGTCTAATAATAATGATATAGGATATTTTCATCAGAATATCTTTTCTTATTTCAAGGGCTGTGAAGTTCCACAGGCAGGGTGGGATGTTATTTATAATAATCCAGATGGGATAGAAATGCCAGATGGGGATGTTGTACATACCATATATGTAGAAATGAAAAATAAACATAATACTATGAATTCAGCATCTTCTGCAAAAACGTATATAAAAATGCAGGGGCAGATTCTGGAAGATGACGATTGTGCGTGTCTATTAGTTGAGGCAATTGCAAAGAAATCGCAGAATATAAAATGGTCAACAAAAGTTGATGGGAAAAACGTGCAGCATAGATTGATTCGCCGTGTGAGTATGGATCAGTTTTATGCAATGCTTACCGGTCAAGAAAATGCATTTTATAAGATGTGTATGGTATTGCCAGAGGTAATCAACTCTGTCGTAAATGAAGAAGGTGGTGTTGAGGTACCACACGATACGGTTATTGCTGAATTGAGGAAAATGGCATTTCTATACGGTAATGAAAATTGTGAGTTGTCTATGGCAATGGCTGTATATATGCTTGGATTTAATACGTATATGGGATTCGGTGATAAAATTTGTAGCGAATTAGGGGAAGATAAAGACGGACTGTTAAAACGGATTTATGAATATGTGAAACGATTAAAATAGAAAAAGACGTAATATACAAAGGGAAAAAATATGGACAAAGAAATTGATATTATAAAAAAGATGAAAGCAAATGGTGCATTTAAGAAATATATTGAGTACATAGTGTTTCCTTATTATAAAAATTTAGTGCCGGGAACGAGAATTAATCTGGAATTTCCAATAACAATACTGGTAGGGAAAAATGGGTCAGGAAAAAGTTCAACTTTGCATGCTCTATATGGTGCACCATATTGGAAGTCATGTGCGGATTTTTGGTTTTCTACAGAAGTAGATCCTATAGAAGAAACTGGCGGAGAGGGGAAAAATAGATTTTTTTACGGTTATCAGGAAGAAAAACAATCAGAAATAAAAGAAGTAATGAAAACTCGAATGAGGAGAGGATCTAAGACAAAAGAAGAAGATCCAGATTATTGGGAAACATCAAAACCAATAAAAAAGGATGGTATGACTGCACAAACAAGGAATGATCCTGTAAAGAAGGATGTTGTATATTTAGACTTCAGAGCAGAAGTAAGTGCATTTGATAAAATATTTCATTTTGCAAAAGGGGATATTTCAGGCAAAAAGGATTTGTTAAGAAAACGTTCAAAGTATTTGAACAGACTATTTAATGGAGAAGCAATGCGTTTTCCGGGTGCACCAGACGAAAAAGTAGGTGTTGTTAAAGAACTTGATGATGAAATGAAAAAGAAGATTAGTTCTATTCTGGGTAAAGAGTATGTGAGCATTAAAGTTGCTGAACATTCATTGTTCCAAAATCCAGGCACATCAATTTATGTAAAAACAAAGTTATCATCAAGATATTCAGAAGCTAATGCGGGAAGTGGAGAAGTTGCTGTGATTCAGTTAGTAAAAAAGATTGAGGAAGCACAAGAATATAGTTTGATTCTTTTGGACGAACCAGAAGTCTCGATTCACCCGGGAGCACAGGAAAAACTCAAGGAATATTTGTTGGAAGTGACAAAGAGAAAAAAATTGCAGGTAGTTATATCTTCGCATTCTCCTATACTGATTAGAGATATGCCTTCAGAAGCGATTAAACTGTATGTTACAAATTCACAAGGAAGATTTGAAGTAAAAGAAAATGTTGATTATAGAGAGGCGTTTTATGATTTGGAAGATTGCGTATCTGATAAAAAAATAATATTTTGCGAGGATTTTGCAGCAAAAAATATTGTAGATCAAGTATTGAAAAGAATGGATAAAACTCAATATTTCGATGTGGAGTTTAATCCGGGTGGTGAAAAAACATTACTTACAAAATATTTGCCGACATTTGTTACACATGATTTTTTTAAAGAAAGAGTATTTTTGGTATTAGATGGTGATATGCAGACGGATTATGTATATAATGCAGATGAATTGACTGTAAAACAAGAAAAAGATGTTTCCTATATGAAAGAATGTGTAAAAAAAGCATATGGGGTAGATGTTCAGGCATATGTTGATGGTGGAAATGGTGGAAAAAGAGAAGATCAGGAGATAGATGCATATAAAGAGTACCTTAAATATTATACGGATAGTGTGTTTTATTTGCCAAATAAATCTATACCAGAAAAAATTTTACTGGAGTCTCAGTATGTAAAACGGCAATATCCAAGTATAGTAAACGAAAATGTAGATATCACAAATGATAATGCGAAAAAAATATTTGCAACCATTTCGGAAGCAGATTATGGAAATGAAGAGCACATAAATGATCTTATACAAAAGTTGGCATATAAATGGAGTATGGAAGATAGCTTAAATAAGAAAAGAGTGGAAGAAATTGTAAATGAAATATATAAGAAATAAGCATAGAGGTGGTAACATTTATGAAATTCAAAGCGATTGATCTGTTTTGTGGGGCAGGAGGACTATCGGTAGGATTAAAGAAAAGTGGATTCAGAGTATGCTTAGGTGTAGATATTGATGAAAAAGCTTTGAAAACATATAAATGTAATTTGAAACGTACTAAAGTATTGAAAGAAGATATTAAAAAAGTTACTGGAGAAAAAATTACTGAACTGACTGGAATAAACAGGCACGACAATTTTTTACTTGCTGGATGTCCGCCATGTCAAGGTTTTTCGAGTTTGGGAAAACGAGATGCAAGTGATGAAAAGAATGAATTAGTGTACGAGTATGTTAGAATAATCAATGAATTAGAACCTTCATTTATTTTGATGGAGAATGTTCCAGGAATGTCTAGTGGAGTTGGTAAAGAAATATTTAAAAAAGTAGTAAAAGAATTAGAAGAAAATTATCATGTTGAGTACGATACGTTAAACGCAGCGGATTTTGGTGTACCACAAATACGAAAACGATTGGTATTACATGGAATACGTAATGATGTATATGATAATCTGGGATTAGATAAAGAAAAACAAAAAATATTACCGAAGCCGACGCATTCTAAAGAAAAAAAGAAAGGGTATAAAAAATGGGTAACTGTTAGAAAAGCAATCTCCGATTTGCCGATTTTAGAAGCTGGAGATTGTTATAATGATGGCATAATAAAAAATCATAGAGCACGTAGTTTATCAGAAACAAATATTGAACGGTTGCAAGAAATTCGACTTCATGGAGGAAATCGTGAAATGATTTCAGAAAAATTACAACTTAAATGCCATAAAAAGGAAAATGTATCTTATACAGATACATATGGAATTATAGATCCAGATAAGCCTGCACCTACAATTACTTCTGGTTGTACAATTATTTCAAAAGGGCGTTATTGTCATCCGACACAAAACAGAGGATTATCTATACGTGAAGCAGCAAGATTACAATCTTTTGATGACAAATTTGAATTTCAAGGAAATATGGGTGAAATGAGTTTACAAATAGGAAATGCTGTTCCACCTAAACTGGCACAGGCAAGTGGAAAGATCATTATAAATTATATGGAATTATATGAAGACTATTTGGAAGAACAGAGAAAGAATATGATAACACTATGATAATAAAATCCCAAAAATCATATAGGTATAGCGGATAATATATATTTTCCGTACGAATTGCACGAAGAATAACTACTTACACACCGCAATATACTAGTCTGATACCGTGAAGATGTACAGTAGGTTCAGATAGAGTTGTTACAATTATCGAGTAATTGTTGCTTTGTGATTCGAACTAATTGAATTTATACCTCGGAATGCAAATTATTGGGGCTTTTGATGCATGGAAATTAAAATATAATGGAAAAATAATGAATAAAAAAGCGATTGTCAGGAGATGAATTTTGAGAGGTGCGGTATAAGTTGTGACAATAAAATGACAATACAATCGGATAAAAGCATAGCGAATACATGCAAAACAGTTCGAAAGTGAATTGTTTTGAAACTGAAACCCCAAAGAAACATTACAAAGCAGATAGAATTTTGCGAGTTTGAATAATGAAAGACACTTGACAAACCCAGTGTTTATGCGGGGTACAGGACTTTCAAGATGTATTTTGATAACAATTTGATAACAGTAGATTTTCTGCATTTATTATCCTGTGAACCAGTGGTTTGCAGGTGATGTGGAGAATTCCAAATAGAAAAGGTCTAACTGAACTTAAAAAATTCGGTTAGACCTTTTTGTCATATTCGGATATTTATTTGTTCTCGGCAGTTTTCTTTTCTTGGTAGGCAAGGACCTCATTGCGAAAGCGTTCGGTTTCCAATTTAGGATAGTGATAACGCCACTCATCATATTCATCCTGAGAAATCTCTTCCCGGCGAAGTTTCTCTGCAACACGATTCCAGGAATAGAATAGTTCAAACATACTCAGGTATGATTTGGAGCTGCGATCAAGGCGAAGACAGAGTTCTCCGTCAATCTCTCCAATCTTCAAGCCGTAGACATCTTCTAATGTAAAGAAGGTGTGCATTAAGCCTACATAGGTGTCAATGTCAGGGACATTCAGTGCCTCCGGTGCAACGTCAAGTGTTTCTGCAAGAGCATTTAGGTAAGCTTCTTTGGGATTGCGTTTGCCTGTTTCATATTGTGCAATGCGGACATCTGCCTGGTTTTCGCTGAAACCGATACATTTGCCCAGATATTTCTGTGTCATACCACGAAGGGTGCGAAAAAAATGAATGCGTTCGCCAATAGCCATAATTTTATCATCCTTTCAAATGTGTGTTCTTCGTATTTATATAAGAAATCATAACATATTAGTATGGGTAAATCAATAAATTTAACAAAATAATATAGAAATAGATGAAAATAAAATAAAAAAAGTTAGTATTTAATATGAAAACCTATTGCAATGTTTAATAAATGGTGCTATTATAACAATACAATACAAATATGTATAGTATGAATAAAAAACAAAACAAATATATTTCATATAAAGGAGGGTATTTATGCAGAAGATGTTTATGAGAGTAGAAGAAGTAGCGGAGGAATTGGATGTATCTATTCCATATGCGTATAAGTTGATTCGACAGATGAATGCAGAATTAAAGAAAACAGGATGTGTGACGATTGCAGGCAGAATTGATCGAAAATATTTCTACGAACATTTTTACGGAACAAAATCATACGAAAGGGGGTAAATGGATGCCAGTATACAAAAATGAGAAAAATGGAACATGGTATGTAATGGTTCGTTATGTGGATTGGCGGGGTGAGCGTAAACAAAAATGCCAGAGAGGTTTTGTAACGAAAAAAGAAGCCCAGGAGTGGGAGCGACAGTTCCAGCTTCAGAAAAAAACTGATATTGATATGACATTGGAGAGTTTTTGTAAATTATATGAAAAGGATGTACGACCACGGCTGAAACTGAATACATGGTTGACAAAAGAGCATATCATTCAGACAAAGATTCTTCCCTATTTTGGAAACAGAAAGCTTTCCGAGATTACAGCAAAGGATGTCATTGATTGGCAGAATGAAATCAGAACTTTGAAAACACTGGGAGGAAAGACGCTTTCTCCCACATATTTGAGGACAATTCATGCACAGTTGAGTTCTATTTTCAATCATGCAAATCGTTATTATGACCTGAATATCAATCCTGCAAAAAAGGCAGGAACGATGGGGATGGAAGAAAGTAAGGAAATGCTGTTTTGGACGAAAGAAGAATATCTTCAGTTTGCAGAAGCTATGATGGATAAACCCCTGTCCTATTATGCATTTGAAATGCTGTACTGGTGCGGTATCAGGGAAGGTGAACTTTTAGCACTGACTCCAGCTGATTTTGATTTTGAAGCAGAGACTGTACGGATTAATAAATCCTATCAACGTCTGAAAGGGGAAGATGTGATTACATCTCCGAAAACACGGAAAGGTAACAGGACAATTAAGATGCCGAAGTTCCTGTGTGAAGAGATACAGGATTGTCTGAAAATGTATTATGATTTGAAAGATTCCGACCGACTTTTTCCAGTCAGTAAACATTATTTATTCAGTGAAATGGAGAGAGGATGTAAAGCTATGGGTGTGAAAAGAATCAGAATCCATGATCTCAGACATTCGCACGTTTCTCTTCTGATAGATATGGGCTTTACAGCATTAGCGATAGGAAACCGTGTTGGACATGAAGCTGAAAAAATTACATACCGTTATGCACATCTTTTCCCATCGGTGCAGACAGAAATGGCAAACAGATTGGATATGGAGCGGAATTCGAGAGGAGGTGAAAATGATGTCAGAGAAAGTAATGGACAGACAGGGACGATGGAGAAATAAAACTGTGGCATTTCGGGTGTCACCGGAAGAAGATGAAGTGCTTGAAACAGCAGTAAAGTTATCGGGACTGACGAAACAAGACTACATTATTCGCAGACTTCAGAAACGGGATATTGTAGTGCAGGGAAATCCAAAAGTATACAAAGCATTAAAGGATGAAATGAAGAAGATTCTGACGGAATTACAACGGATTCAAGATGCATCGGAAATAAATGCTGACTTGATGGAAGTGATTGATCTTGTTGCAGAAACGATGAGAGGTATGAAAGAAGATTCAGACTGGTCAAATGCCGGCAAAAAAGAAAGCCCGGACAGCGGCAACTGTTAGGGCTTAAGATAACTGGAAAATCCTCTGTTATCTAAAATATTATCAATTCAAGTATAGCAGAGGTTTTCCATAGTGACAATGAAATTTTACGAATGGAGGACAAGAATTTGGAACAGAAGATGGAGCAAAAATTAGAACAAAAAGTAGAATTAAAAATGATAAAATTGTCAGAGGTACAGTCGCAGGAAATTGAATGGTTGTGGTATCCGTTTATTCCGTATGGGAAGCTGACAATTATACAAGGAGATCCGGGAGACGGAAAGACAACGCTGGTGTTGAATCTGGCAGCAAAGCTGTCAAAAGGTGAAGGAATGGATGAAAATATGTCTGTTCCGGTACCAATTAACATTATCTATCAGACCGCAGAAGATGGATTGGCAGATACAGTAAAGCCTAGATTAGAGTCTGCGGGAGCAGATTGTGAGAGAATTATGGTGATTGATGAGAGTGATAAATCGCTGTCCATGATTGATGAAAGGTTGGAAGAAGCAATTGTCAAGACTGGTGCGAGAGTATTGATATTAGATCCGATACAGGCATATCTGGGTGGTGGAATGGATATGAACCGGGCGAATGAAGCAAGAGATATGACAAAGAAATTAGGAGCATTAGCGGAAAAAACAAAATGTGCAATTATCCTGATTGGACATATGAATAAGGCTTCCGGTAATAAAGTAGCATACCGTGGAATGGGTTCTATTGATTTCTTTGCGGTAGCTAGAAGTGTTCTTTTAGTCGGTAGAGTAGAGGGAGAAACAAATCTCAGAGCAGTGATTCAGATAAAAAATAACCTTGCAGCATTTGGTCATGCAAAAGCATTTCAGCTGTCAGAGGATGGGTTCGATTGGATGGGGGATTATGAGATTACAGTCGAAGAGGTTTTGGGTGGAATTGCACCAAAAGTAAATAAGCTGGAACAGGCAAAACAGATGCTTCGGGAAATGGCGGAAACACAAAATACGGTACTTAGCAACGATATTTTTGAGGAAGCAAAAGAACTGGGAATTTCCAAACGGACATTGGAAAATGCAAAAAAAGAACTTAATATCCGGGCAAAGAAAATCAACAATTCATGGTATTGGGAATTGGATCATGTGAAACCGATACTGACAGAATAAAGAAAATAGGGGAAGAACGCAACATTGCAGAGCTTATGGAAAATGCGGACTTGAAGTATGCAAGGTTGCAAAATATTAAGACATTGCAGTGTTGCGGTCTTGAAAGGATAGAGTATGAAACAGGTGCAAATATCAGAAGAATTATTTATGTTGTTGTTGAAATATCATCTTATGGATATAGAAGAATGTCAGCCGGAGATACAGAAAGGTCTGGAACAGAAGTTGGATAAGATGGTAAAACGACAATTATATACAACTTATAAAACAGCATCAACAGAGGAAAAATGTGAGAAAGCCAGACAGGAGTATCTTGATAAGTGTGGTATCAGTGGCAGCTTCCGTTGGTAGCTTTCTCTTGGGAATTATAACAGGAGCGTGACACGCACCTGTACATAGCTGACAAGAAGAATTGAGGAAAAAAGCTCCCGGCAGGGCGCAAGGGCAACCTTTGATAGTCGTAGGCTGTCGAAAGTGCTTTTGCGTTACTTTTGACAAAAGTAACAAAATTGCCGTATCCGGCACTTATATTAGAAAAGATTGGAGGAGATGCCTATTGAAGAGAACGATTAGTGTAATGGTTGGTAAGGGTTCAGTGAATCATAATAGCAGAAAATTTCATGCAAAAAATACAGATCCGGAACGAACCTGTCTGAATATAGAATATTGTAATGAGGATATTCGGGATGTATACCATGAATTATTTGATGAAGCACTGGAACGATACAATGCAAAACAGACGAGAAAAGATCGAAAAATTGATGATTATTATAAAAAAATTCTGTCAGGTAAACAGGAGCAACCGTTTCATGAGATTATTATTCAGATTGGGAATAGAGACGATATGGGAGCAACGACAGAGGATGGCGAGTTAGCAAAGGAAATATTGGATGAATATATGCATGGATTTCAGAAACGCAATCCGATGCTAAAAGTATTTTCAGCACATTTACATATGGATGAGGCAACACCACATTTGCATATAGATTTTATTCCATTTATTACAGGAAGTAAAAGAGGGTTAGATACAAGAGTCTCGCTAAAGCAGGCATTGGGTGCAATGGGATATAAAGGTGGAACATGGTCTGAAACTGAATTGAATCAGTGGGTGACTTCTGAGAAAGAGGCACTTGCAAATGTGATGGCAAAATATGATATTGAATGGGAGCAAAAAGGGACTCATGAAAAACATTTGTCGTTGCTAAATTTTGAAAAACAGGAACGAGCAAAAGAAGTAGCAAAGCTAGAAGAAGAAAAAGCGGAATTGGAAGAACGTAATGCTTTGGTGGCAAAACATACAGATGAAGAGCTTGAATATTTAGAGCATATTGAAGCTGATATACAAAAGGAACTGGTGAAGAAAGAAGAAGCTGAGAAAGAGGCTAAAAAAGCAGAGAAAAAATGGATGAAGTATGAAAAAAAGTTAAGTCGTTATATTAACGTTTCACAGAATGTGAAAGCCTATGCAGGGGAGTTCTCCAGACCGAAAGAACTTGTTCCAGATCCGGATTTTCTTGAATCAGCGAAGAGTTATAGAGAACGGAAAATAATACCTTTCATGCTAAGAATCAAGGACTTATTGTTGGGACTGTATCGGGCATATCTTGATATGCAGAAAGAGATGGAAAAGGTAGAACTGCGTAATGAACGACTGGAAAATTCGAATGCTTATTTATCAGAGAAAAATCAGAACCTGGAACAGTGCATAGAAAAAATGGCAGAGGATGTCGATGATTACCTTAGACTAAGGTGTGTTGTTGGTGAAGAACATTCGGATGCAATCGTTCAAGGAGAGCGAAATCGAGAAATTGAGGAGATAAATTCCTATAGAATTTTAAGAAAAAGACATGAGAGAGGTGCAAGATAAGGACAGGATGGTAAGTATGGAAGAATACATTTATGATATGAAGATTGTGTTGAAGGAAATAGTATACGTTCAGTTATAATACTGGAAAGAGTTCTTTATTTTATGATGTGCTTTTTACGGATATCGTGCTATAATTTATGAAGGAATAATAGAAATTCGTGAAAACTACAAGGTATATAATAGAAGAGAAAATACGTGAGGAGGATAATAAAATGGACTTGAGAAAATTGGGGAATTCAGTTGCTAATCTTGCTGGCGAAGCAGGGAAAAGGGCAATGGATATTTCTGAAAAGGCAGCCAAAACTATATCAAAATCCGCGGAGAATATAGATATTCAAAAGATGGGTGAAAGTGCTTCAAATGCATCGAAAAAAGTTCAAAAAATGGCTGTAGGGGTTTCTGATAAAGCGAAAGAAGGAGTCATTAAGTCAGCAGAAGCTGTGAATAAAGTGATGGATGTTAATGGTGACGGACAAGTTGATATTGAAGACGTTATTATTATGGGGTTAAGGATTCCAGGGATTTGCATTAGCAGAGAAGAATTTTTACGAAGTGAGTTTATGAAAGACTATCCGCAGGAAATCATAGAGGATGCCATTGCATTCAATCCGGCTCATGCAGGGATTTCATCTGAAAAAATTGAAAAGTATGCAGATGAAGTTATTAAGTTTGAAAGAAATTGTGTATCGGGAATTTCAGCGGCTTTGTCTACACCTGGCGGATTTGCTATGGCGGCAACGATTCCGGCAGATATTGCACAGTATTATGGATATATGCTACGTGTAACGCAGAAGTTATTATATTTATATGGATTTCCGGAAATTGATGTTACAGAAAAAGGAAAGAAATTTGATACGGAAACACTAAATATTCTTACGCTTTGTCTCGGGGTTATGTATGGAGTCGCCGGAGCAAATAACGCTTTGAAAGCAGTAGCCAAAGCTCTTGGAACAGGAGTACAGAAGCAACTGATGAAAAAGGCATTAACAAAAGGAACAATTTATCCGATTGTAAAAAATACAGCAAAGTGGTTCGGAGTAAGGATGACCCAAGAAGTCTTTACAGGATTTTTTAAGCATGCAATCCCGGTTGTGGGAGGTGTGATTGGTGGAGGATTAACTTTCATGTCATTCAAACCGTGTTGTGATAAATTGAAGGCATCGTTGCGGGACACGCTGTTAAGTAACCCAAATCATCAAGTGACAGAAGATGAAAATATAATAGCTGTTGAAATTATAGAAGAAATTGATTGTGTAGAAGATAATTAAAAGTAAAGGCTGTAAAATTTTACGTTGAATTTTACAGCCTTTGGTGTATACTAATAGTAGATAAGAATATTATTGAGAAGGGAGAATGCATATGCCAAATATTTTACCAGTATCAGATTTAAGAAATTACAATGAAGTTTTGAAGAACTGTCAGGCAGGGGAACCAGTCTTTCTTACTAAGAATGGAAGAGGAAGATTTGTAGTGCTTGATATTGAAGATTATGAGAGAGAACGGGCAGAAAAGAAACTTCTGATGAAGTTACAGGAAGCAGAAGAAGCTGTAAAAGATGGAGAAGGATGGTTAAGTCTGGATGAACTTAAAGCAGCTATGGGGGAATAATCTATGATGAAACTTCGGATTAACCCATTGGTTGTCAAGGATTTGAAAGAAATACGTGATTATATAGCAGATGACAATGTGGAGAAAGCGGCTGAGACAATCGAGAAGATTTATAGCAAATTTGAAAATATTCAGATGTTTCCAGGGATGGGAGCAGAACTGTCCAAACGTGTAAGTTTCAGGACAGACTATAAATATGCGGTCTGGAATGATTATGTAATCATATATAAGGTCGGAAAAGAGTTCGTAGAGATTTATAGGGTAGTGAATCGGTATCAGGATATTACAAGGATATTTGATTAATGATAAAATTTTGAATATTAAAATTATGAAGGATGGGAAAAGGATAAAATGCTACTAAATAGCAAGTTTAAGGGAAAAAGTATAGTATTGGCTCTAATTTGCGCTATAGTGGGTATATTATTTATGTGGCGTGGAAATGGGGTGTTACAAAACATAGGATCAGTGTTGCTAATATCGGGGATTTATACAATTCTGGATAATATGTTTTTAAAAGAGTCATTAGTCGAATTGGTTGTGAAAAAAGTAAAATTGGATAAGGAGATTGATGACACAGGTTTAATTCAAATTGATTCAACATTGACGAATATTGATTATAAAAGTTATATTGAGGGATCAAATAAAAATATTGATATTGTTCATAACTATGGGAGGACATGGACCACTAATAATTTCGATTTTATTAAAAATGTTATCATGAATAAAGAATGCAAAGTAAGAGTTGCTCTATTGAACCCTGAATCTTGTTTTGTTCAGGCATTAGAGGAACATTATGGGTATACAGAAGGGCAATTGAAAGAGCTTATAAAAGAAGCAACAGAAAAATGGAAAGCTTTGGGTAGAGAATTGGCTAAAAAAAAGGAAAATTGCCGTAAAAGAAACAGTACCTATAAAAATAAAAAATGCGGTAACTTAGAATTATATTATTTTAATGGACAACCTACAGATTCAATATATAGAATGGATAATAAAATAATAATTGTTTCTGCCAAAAATTCAAGAGAAAAGAGTGTTTATCTTCCATATTATATTTTTGAAGATAACGGAGAAAAGGGACTTTATTATACATATAGTAACGAAATCGAAACTATTATAAAAGAAGCTCAAAAGGTTGAGGTATAATGCAAAATGAATATAATAATGAAAATCAATGAAGATATTACAAAAGAAGAACTAGGTGTCTTTAAAAAGCAAGGGTATGTTTGTGTAGACACAGAAACTACTGGGTTAAATTATCTGACAGATCAGCTATGTACAATACAGCTATTTTGTGAAGGATATGGCATATTGATTAAATATCATAGTGAACAGAGATATACAAATTTAGTAGAATTATTTTATGCGAAAGATATATTAAAAATATTCCATAATGCGGTATTTGATGTCTCATTTTTGATGAAGAATTTAAGAATGTCTCATTTCGGAGAGTTGGTATGCACAAGAATTGCTTCTAAATTAGTTAATGGAATAGAGCATAATAACTCTCTGAAGCCGTTGTTAAAAGAGTATTTGGAGGTGGGGATAGATAAGAAACAACAGACATCAGATTGGTCACAGGAAAAATTGAATCCGGAACAAATAGAATATGCAATGAATGATGTTATATATTTAAATGCTCTATGGAATAAGTTACAATTACAACTGGAAAAAAAAGGAATTCTAGAGTTGGCGCAGGAATGTTATAGATTCATTCCTAAATATAAGGAACTTTCCGATTTAGGTATAGAAAACATTTTTACATATTGATTTCGCTTAATTACAATGTATTTTACTAGGGGATAAGAATATTAATGAAGCGATGAGAACAAATTGATAAGCAGTATGGATAGATAATACTATTTGGATAACTGTTTCAAATTGAACCAAAATATTTCATAACACCCGTACAAAAAAGTATGGAATCAATTATAAATTTCAGATTTGATTAAAATAGATATTCATTGAAACATATACTCCACAGTACATCTAGCATATTAACAAAGCGGGTAAAAGCAGTGAAAGTACACAGTAGCTGAATGCATAATAACCACGATCTTAAAAAGAAAGGAACGTGTGATAATTAACTGCCTAATTATCACACAAGGTCGAAAATGGAAATAACAAAAGAACAGTTGGTAATTCCAGTGTATTTAAACGAGAAGATAGTTCTAGATATGTTGGCTATAATAGAAGATGGCTTTTCAAAGGTCAGTGAAGTAAGCACCTCTTATGAGAATGCCGATAAAATTAATGCGAAATTAGGTGTGGGATTTTCTACAAAAAACATTTTGGAAAAATTATTAAAAATTCAGTTGAATGCAGAAATAGGTGGAGATTCTACGGAAAGTGATAGAGAAAGTTCTAAAAGTGAAAAGGTTCATACAAATGTATCTCTGTTTTCAAAGTTCCGTGTTGCCTTAGAAAATAGTGACTTGTTGTTTTGCAAAGCTGGTAATAAAATAAACATCGAAAAATGTAATACAGGTGATTTTATTGAAGTTGAGGGTGAATTGCAAAAAAATCCCATGATAGATTTAATAGAAAAATTTCTTGAAATATATAAAATGGCGGATATTTTTGCTGATAAAGCACCCGTAGGAACACGCAAGGCAGCGGCTGCACAAAAAGTTTCAGATAAAAAAACACTTAAACAGATTGAGCAATTTTTGAGTGAATTAAAAAGCACAGGAACGATAGATTTTATTGTGGAAAATGAGAATACAACGTTAGTATTATCTGCACAGGAAAAATATTTATCCAACGATAATATATCAGAATTACTTGGTGGTCGATTTAAAGTTTTAGGAAAAATAATAAAGATATGTCATGACGATAATGAAAGAATTGACTTGCTTAGAAAGACTACCTTAGGAATATTAGATGCTGAAAGTAAAAGAGAATTTTTATCAGCTTTTAATAGTCCAGAATTGGCAACATTTAATCTTCCTAAATTAAGAACAGAAATTTCAGGGCCTGCATTTATTATTATTCCGATTGCAATCTATGCATAGTGTAAGTGATAACATCCCGATGATAACAATATGATAACAGCAGTTCAGATACCCCATACTATTTGGATAACTGGTATCAAATGAAATCAAAATGTATAAAAATGCCCATACAAAAAAGTATGGTACTAAAATTTGATTTGCGAGTTTGAATAATATATTAGAGCCAAGAAATGCCTATTTTACGGGCTTTCTTGGCTCTTTCTATGTCTAGTGACAATCAAATGACAATACTTTAATAATATTCAAGATTAATTCCGATGAATTTTTGAATAATAACTGATATAATATCTTCTACTATATTTTTCATCATTATTTCAAAGAGTAGAATTATTAAAGACCATAAGGTAAATAAATTCATATTTATAGATGAAAAGAACGGACTATTGCTAAGAAGATGGTATAATTCTGTGTGCAGTAACAGAAGTAGAAGTACTATCGAGAGTATGAAACTTTTTCTGTAAATAATGTTTTAGAAGGTCTTCTATGGTAAAATATTTTATCATAAGGAGGCCTT
>JAJBSL010000030.1 GCA_020540725.1 Lachnospiraceae bacterium EP-SM-12S-S03 | reverse complement strand
GTGAGGGAGAACCTCATGCACGGTTTGATGAGGGGAAAGAGGGCAGAAGCCCTCTAACCTACTCTACATAGGAAAGTCCTTCGGAATCCTATATCATAAAAAACACACTTAAAACTCCTACGAATCTAAAAGTGATATAAAAATGTAAAAAATACACAAAAAACAGGAAATTGAAATGTGTAATTATACAAAAAATACAAATTTTCTCGTGTAGATTGTTGACTATTTTGATTTTGAGATATATAATAATCAAGTGACAGCGCTGTGGCCGTAACGGCTAATACTTGCAAAATGTTTCAGAATGATCTGGAACTCAAGGAGGAAATTGTAAAATGAGACAAAGAAAAAAGGCTATCCAAAAGGGTTTTGGATTTGCGGATGTACGGAAATCTTTGAACGTTTGGCTTATTATTTAGGTCGTTCACTGATTTTAATTTTTGTAACAGCTACCGTTACAGAAGGTGGACTTGGACTTAGTAAATCGCAAGGTGCTACTATGCAGTCATTGTTGACAGCATTTGCATACTTAGGACCATTGGTCGGAGGTGTTGTAGCTGACCGTTGGATTGGTGGACGTTATACGACCCCGGTTGGTATGGTAATTGTTGGTATCGGTTATTTCTGCGGTTCTTTAGCAAAGGGACCTGGAATGGTGTATTTGATGATTTTATGCGTTAGTGCCGGACTTGGTTTGTTTAAAAACGGTGCGATGATCGGACGTATTATTACAGATAAGTCACAGATTGATTCTGCATTCTCGTTACGTTATACACTGGTTAATACAGGAGCCTTTATCGGTACATTTGCAGTGGGTATTCTTTATAAAGACGTATTTGCAAAAGACGGTGTACTTGGCTTCTCACCATGTTTTAAACTTGCTGCACTTTCTATGTTCTTAGGAGCTGCATGGTTTACATGGGGATGGCGATTCATGGGTGATGTTGGTAAGAAGCCATTTAAACTTGAGAAAACTGCAGAAGAGCTTGAATGGGAGAAAGAGAAAAAGGCAGAAAAGAAGACTGCAAAACATGAGCCGCTTACAACCGTGGAGAAGAAACGTATGGGAGCAATCTTCCTTGTTTCCGGATTCTCAGTTATTTTCTGGATTTTCTGGAATCTTGCTTACCTTCCGGTATACTACTACTGGACAGAGCATATGAATTGGGTTGTAGCAGGATACGAAGTTCCAACTACATGGTTTGATGCTGCGAATTCATTCTTCTGTGTAGTACTTGGACCTATTATGGCTATGCTTTGGGTAAAACTTGCTGCCAGACCAAAGGGAGATATGAGTTTATTCCGTAAAACCGGTATCGGTATTGGAGTTCTAGGTGTTTCCTATTTGTTCTTCGCTTTATTAGATGTAATGCGCGGCGATGGCAAAATCAGTGTACTTTGGCTGATCGTATTTGCATTCATCTTAACATTGGGAGAAATGTTCTTCTCACCACTTGGACATGCATTTATCAGTAAATACTCTCCAAGCCGTTACTTATCTACAATGATGGCTGTATGGGGAATTGCAACATTCATTTCTTCATTATGCTATGGACCAATTTATGGTGCAACATTTGAAGGTGGATTTGATTTTAAAGTGATTTGTATTGCGATTGCTGTAATTGCAGCTATTTCAGCAATTGTACTGTTTGCATTGGATAAGAAACTGTCCAAACTGGTAGAGGACTAATTACATATAGCAATGTATATAAAAGCTGCAACGCGAAAGTGTTGCGGCTTTTTTGAAAAAAAAGGAGGTAACATCATGAATGTAAAAGAAAGAATTGCAAAGTTACGTGAGCAGATGAAGGAAAAAGGAATGGATGTGTATATTGTTCCTACTGCAGATTTTCATCAAAGTGAGTATGTGGGAGAATACTTTAAGGCGAGAAAATTTATGACAGGTTTTTCTGGTTCTGCCGGAACTGCTGTGTTTACTGCGACAGAAGCACGTTTGTGGGTAGACGGAAGATATTTCATTCAGGCAGCGGCACAAATTGAAGGAACTACAGTTGAGATGATGAAGATGGGCGAACCGGGGGTACCGACCATTGACGAGTATCTGAAAACGGCCATCCCTGAAAATGGAACACTCGGATTTGACGGACGTGTCGTGGCAATGGGAGACGGACTGCGCTATGAAAAAATTGTAAAAGAGAAAAAAGGAAGCATTGTATATTCTTATGATTTGGTTGATGCCATCTGGGAGAAACGTCCGGAGCTTTCGAAAGAACCTGCATTTGCGCTGGAGGACAAATATACGGGCGAAACAACAGAGAGTAAATTAAAGAGAATTCGTGAATATATGAAAGAGTGTGAGGCAACAGTACATGTACTTACTACATTAGACGACATTTGTTGGACACTGAATATGCGTGGAAATGATATCGAATTCTTCCCACTTGTACTTTCTTATGCAATTATCACAATGGATCAAATGCATTTATATATTGAACAAGAAAAATTAAGCGATACGATGCAGGCATCATTTGCGCAAGATGGAATCATACTTCATGCATACAATGATATTTATGAAGATATCAAATCTTACGGAGCAGAAGAAAAATTCTTGATTGATCCTGCAAGATTGAATTATGCTTTGTATGGAAATATTTGTGCAGATGCAGAAAAGGTAGAGAAAAGAAATCCGGAAGAATTATTTAAGGGTATTAAGAATGCGGTTGAAGTAGAGAATATTCGAAAAGCACAGATTAAAGATAGTGTTGCACATGTTCGTTTTATGAAGTGGGTAAAAGAAAATGTGGGCAAAATGAAAATCACAGAGATGAGTGCATCGGATAAACTGGATGAATTTCGTGAAGAGATGGGGAATTTTATTCGCCCGAGCTTTGAACCGATTTCTTCTTACGGGGAGCATGCCGCGCTTTGCCATTATACATCCTCACCGGAGACGGATGTGGAACTGAAAGAGGGAAATGTTTTTCTGACAGATACTGGAGCAGGATTCTATGAAGGATCAACAGATATTACAAGAACTTATGCATTAGGTGAGATCCCGGATCTTATGAAGGAACATTTTACATTGATTGTGATGTGTAATTTAAGTCTTGCCAGCGCCAGATTTGTGAAGGGATGTACCGGAAGCAACTTGGATCCATTTGCAAGAAAACCGCTTTGGGACAGAGGACTTGATTTTAATCACGGAACAGGGCATGGAGTCGGATATCTTCTGAATATTCATGAGGGACCGGAAAACATTGGATGGAGAAGTCGTGGAAATAACATTGTGGAACTGGAGGAAGGCATGATTTTTACTGACGAGCCGGGTATTTATATTGAAGGTTCTCATGGTGTACGTCTGGAAAATGAACTTCTTGTGCGGGAAGGCGAGAAGAATGCGTATGGACAGTTCATGTATCTGGAACCGATTACATATGTTCCGTTTGATTTGAATGCGCTGAAGGTGGAAATGTTGTCAGAAGAATATAAAAAGCTTCTGAATGATTATCACAAAACAGTGTACGAAAAAGTTTCACCATATTTGAATGAAGAAGAGAAAGAATGGTTAAAAACATATACAAGAACGATCTAAGGCGAGGGGCTGTCAGTGACAGCCTCTTTTTCTATAGGACATTGCACCTTATGCAATCTATTCGGAGTGTATTTAAGAAAAAAGAGTGAATTCTATTTTTGACACTTTTGCGAATTAAAGGGTTGAAACGAAGAGAAAAATGAGATATGATTAAGCATAAATATACGTTGAAGTGTGAGGGAAAATATATGGAATTAAAAATCGGCGTGATAAAAGGTGACGGAATCGGACCGGAGATTGTGGGAGAAGCGGTGAAAGTACTGGATAAAATAGGAAAGGTGTATCATCATACATATTCTTATTGCCAGCTTCTTCTGGGAGGAGCCTCCATTGATGTGTACGGTGTGCCACTCACAGAAGATACAATTGAAAAAGCAAAATCATGTGACGCAGTTCTTATGGGATCCATTGGAGGAGATGCAAAGACTTCGCCATGGTATAAACTGGAACCATCGAAGCGTCCGGAGGCAGGGCTTCTTGGAATCAGAAAGTCGCTGAATCTTTTTGCTAATTTGAGGCCGGCAGTGTTATATGAGGAATTGAAGGATGCATGTCCGCTGAAAGAAGAAATTACAAAAGATGGATTTGATCTGATGATTATGAGGGAACTGACTGGCGGACTTTACTTTGGAGAGAGAAAAACAGAAGAAAAAGACGGTGTAATTACAGCTTATGACTCCCTTACATACAATGAGAATGAAATACGCAGAATTGCCAAAAGGGCCTTTGATATTGCGAGAAAACGGGGGAAAAAGGTGACGAGTGTTGATAAGGCCAATGTATTGGATTCTTCAAGGCTTTGGAGAAAAGTTGTAGAAGAAGTAGCGACAGAATATCCGGAAGTATCGCTGGAACATATGTTAGTTGACAACTGTGCCATGCAGATTGTAAAAAATCCAAAACAGTTTGATGTGATTCTTACAGAAAATATGTTTGGAGATATTTTGTCGGATGAGGCGAGTATGGTGACCGGATCGATTGGTATGCTGGCTTCCGCGAGCTTAAATGAGACGAAATTTGGATTATACGAACCGAGTGGTGGTTCTGCACCGGATATTGCGGGAAAAGGCATTGCGAATCCCATCGCTGCTATACTGTCAGCAGCAATGATGCTTCGTTTCTCTTTTGATTTGGATCAAGAAGCAGATGCAATTGAGAAAGCAGTGAAGCAAGTTTTAAAAGAGGGTTACAGGACAAAGGACATCATATCGGAAGGGAAAACATTGGTGAATACGGCAGAGATGGGAGACCTGATCTGCGAGAGGATAGAATGATTTTACGAGGAGGAGATACAGATGAAAAGTGATACAGTAACAAAAGGAATGCAGCAGGCCCCTCACAGATCCCTTTTTCACGCACTTGGATTTACAAACGAAGAACTGGAAAAACCGCTGGTGGGCATCGTCTGCTCTTATAATGAAATTGTACCGGGACATATGAATCTTGATAAGATTGCCAATGCGGTAAAAATGGGTGTGGCAATGGCAGGAGGAACACCGGTTATGTTCCCGGCCATTGCGGTATGTGATGGAATTGCTATGGGACATACGGGGATGAAATATTCGCTTGTGACGAGAGATCTCATTGCGGATTCTACAGAGGCTATGGCCCTTGCACATCAATTTGATGCTTTGGTTATGATTCCAAACTGTGACAAAAATGTACCTGGACTTCTGATGGCGGCAGCAAGAATCAATGTTCCGACTGTGTTTGTAAGCGGAGGTCCAATGCTTGCAGGTAGAATTGAAGGATGCAAAAAAAGTCTCTCTAGTATGTTTGAGGCGGTGGGAGCCTACGCAGCAGGGACGATGACAGAAGAGGAAGTGACAGAATATGAGAATAAAGTCTGTCCGACGTGCGGGTCCTGTTCCGGCATGTATACCGCCAATAGCATGAACTGTCTGACAGAAGTGCTTGGTATGGGATTGGGAGGAAACGGAACGATTCCTGCAGTATATTCTGAGAGAATCCGCCTTGCGAAACATGCAGGGATGCAGGTCATGGATCTTTGGAGAAAGAATATCCGACCAAGAGATATTATGACAAAGGAAGCGGTTTTGAATGCACTGACTGTGGATATGGCACTGGGATGTTCTACCAACAGTATGCTGCACCTTCCGGCAATTGCACATGAAATAGGAATGAATTTCGACATTACATTTGCAAATGAAATCAGCGCCAGAACACCGAATCTTTGTCATCTTGCACCGGCAGGTCCGACTTATATGGAAGATTTGAATGAAGCAGGCGGCGTTTATGCAGTCATGCAGGAGCTTACAAAGAAAAATCTTTTACACCTTGATTGTATGACTGTGACAGGCAAAACACTGGGGGAAAACATTGCGCATGCAAGAAATAAAAATCCGGAAGTGATAAGACCTATGGAGAATCCATATAGTGAAACGGGAGGTCTTGCAGTTCTGACTGGAAATCTGGCGCCGGATGGAGGGGTAGTCAAACGTTCAGCGGTAGTGCCTGAGATGATGGTGCATGAAGGACCGGCAAGAGTATTTGACTGTGAAGAGGATGCCATTGATGCCATCAAAGGCGGTAAGATTGTTGCAGGAGATGTGGTCGTTATTCGTTATGAAGGACCAAAAGGAGGCCCGGGTATGCGTGAAATGCTGAATCCGACTTCTGCAATTGCGGGGATGGGACTTGGTTCCAGTGTTGCACTCATTACAGACGGACGTTTCAGCGGAGCCTCAAGAGGTGCTTCCATTGGACACATTTCTCCGGAAGCGGCAGTTGGAGGTCCAATAGCCCTTGTGGAAGAAGGGGATAGAATTAAAATTGACATTCCGGAAACTAAAATCGAGATTCTTATCTCAGAGGAAGAGATGGCAGACAGGAGAGCAAAATGGCAGCCGAAGGAAGCGAAGGTAACAACGGGATATCTTGCCAGATATGCAGCAATGGTTACTTCCGGTAATCGAGGAGCAATTTTGGAAATATCGAAAAGTTAGGAAAGGAAGATGCAAAAGATGCAGCTTAGTGGAGCGGAGATTGTAATCGAATGTTTAAAGGAACAAGGCGTGGATACCGTGTTTGGCTATCCGGGTGGAGCGATTTTGAATGTATATGACGCATTATATCAACACAGTGAGGAAATCACACATATATTAACTTCGCATGAACAGGGAGCAGCTCATGCTGCAGACGGATATGCAAGAGCGACAGGAAAAGTAGGCGTATGTTTTGCTACAAGCGGGCCTGGGGCCACAAATCTTGTGACCGGGATTGCAACGGCATATATGGACTCCATTCCAATGGTGGCGATCACCTGCAATGTAGGGGTTACACTTCTTGGAAAAGATAGCTTTCAGGAGATTGATATTACAGGAATCACCATGCCGATTACAAAACATAATTATATTGTCAAAGATGTGAATCAGCTTGCAGATACGATCAGAAATGCATTTCGGATCGCAAAAACAGGACGTCCGGGTCCGGTACTTGTGGATATTCCAAAGGATGTGACATCAAACCTTGCAGAATATGTGAAGTCCGAACCTTTAGAAGTGAAATCTGCTTCCAGAATCCGGGAAGAAGATATTATAACGGCACTCGAAATGATTGAGCAATCACAACAACCATATATTTTTGTAGGCGGCGGGGCAGTTCTCTCAGGAGCCAGTGATGAGCTATATACATTTGCACATAAAATAGATGCGCCAGTAGCAGATTCCCTGATGGGAAAGGGAGCGTTTCCGGGAACGGATGAATTATATACGGGAATGCTAGGAATGCATGGAACAAAAACATCTAATTTTGGAGTGAGTCAATGTGATCTTTTGATTGTAGTCGGGGCAAGGTTTAGTGACCGGGTAACAGGAAATGCTAAAAAATTTGCAAGTAATGCTAAAATCTTACAGATTGATATTGATCCCGCAGAAGTAGATAAAAACATTCTGACCCATGCAAGTATTATCGGAGATATTAAAGAGGTATTGCAAATATTAAACGAACGGATAACTGAAACAACGCATTCGGAATGGCATGGGAAAATTCATGAATATAAGGAAAAATATCCGTTAACCTATCATCATGAAACACTGACAGGTCCTTTTATTGTAGAAGAGATTTACCGCCAAACCAATGGGGAGGCTATTATTACCACCGAGGTTGGACAACATCAGATGTGGGCAGCTCAATTCTATAAATATACAAAACCGGGAACATTCCTTACTTCCGGTGGACTTGGAACTATGGGATATGGGCTTGGAGCGTCTATCGGAGCAAAAATAGGCATGCCGGATAAGACGGTAGTAAATATTGCGGGAGATGGATGTTTTCGTATGAATATGAATGAAATCGCTACGGCGGCAAGATATAATGTTCCGATTATTCAGGTTGTAGTGAATAACCATGTACTTGGAATGGTTCGTCAGTGGCAAAATCTGTTCTATGAACAAAGGTATTCAGCTACTGTTCTAAATGATACCGTGAATTTTGAAAAATTGGCAGAAGCTATGGGAGCAGTAGGAATTACTGTAAAGACAAAAGAAGAATTTACAGAAGCTTTTGCCAAAGCACTTACATTAGGATGTCCGGTACTTTTAGATTGTCAGATTGACTGTGATGATAAAGTATGGCCGATGGTTGCACCGGGAGCACCGCTTAGCGAAACATTCAGCGAGGAGGACTTGAAAGAAGAAAAAGAGAACTAGAAAATATGCCAATATATACAAAAGTCAAAAGAAATGATACAGAAACTTAACAATATTAATGAAATCTTAAACGGCAGAATTATTGCTTAGAATAGATACCTGAACTATAATTATAGATAAGAGAAATATAATTACAGTCAGAGGTAAATACAAATGAGTAATGAGATCAGAAGAATTGAGCGGCAAAACGAAAGAATCCGGCAAGTGAGGAGAGAACGTATGTGTCTTGCCATTGTTTTGGCAGTGGTTGCATTGATAGGCATCATAACGGTAATTTTCATAGTCAGAAAACCAAGGATCACGATACGGACGGAGTCACTTTCCATGACGCAGGACGAAACGGTGCCGAAATTCAAAGTAAAGGTAGTCGTGAAGGGGAATAAAGATAAAATTCTTGACAAAGAGACAAAATACACAGTAAAAAAACTGGAGTCGGAATTAAAGTCAGGAAAGAATTATGAAATTTCTTGTAAAGCTGACGGTAAAACAGATGGTAAATTTAAGATTCAATTGAAATTATCAGATGAATTTAAGAAAAAGCTGAATAAAGAGTGGTCACGCAAACTGGAAGTTACAGTCGAAGAAGGAACTCTTACAGTGAAGAATAAATATGGATCCTGGGATGGTGAAAAATTCAAAAAGACAGATGGCAGCTATGCCAAGAATGAATTCATTTCATATGAGGGGAATCAGTATTACTTTGGAGAAAACGGAAAGAAAGTAACAGGAGAACTTCAATTGGGCGGAAAGGTTTACACATTCTCTAAGAGCGGTAAACTAAAATCCGAAGAGTTCTATGTGGATCCGGAGAAACCGATGATTGCACTTACTTTTGATGACGGACCGGGACCTGAGACGGAGAAACTTTTGAGTACTTTGGAACAATATAATGCAAGAGCAACATTCTTTATGGTAGGAAGTCAAGTTGACAAATACCCGGATACGATTAAGAAGATGAAAGAGATTGGTTGTGAACTTGGGAACCATACAGCAGAGCATAAGAGTTTGAAGAAATTGTCTGATGCAGAGATAAAAGAAGCAATCAATAGTGTATCGGATAAAGTCGCTGCGGCAACAGGAGGTTCTCCTACTACAGTAACAAGACCTCCTTACGGAGCTTTCGATGATCATGTAAAGGCAGCAGCACCGGAACCGCTTATTATGTGGTCTATTGATACCCTAGACTGGAAGACGAAGAATGTACAAAGTACCATTAAATCAGTGAATACTGCAACAGATGGAGATATCGTTCTGATGCATGATATTCACAAAACATCTGTCGAGGCGGCGATTCAGGTGATTCCTCAACTGATTGAGAAAGGATATCAGTTAGTGACTGTAAGTGAGATGGCAGAAGCCAGAGGAGTAACATTAGAAAATGGTGGTGTGTACTTCTCCTTCTACAAACAATAGATTTTATGCGATTGTATGTAGAGTAGAATAATATATTGGGAAATACGAAAAACGATACATAAAACCATTTATAACGGAAGTGTTGGGCTTTGAATTTAGTCTTCCGGTATGAATAGTTGCTATGTATCGTTTCTTGCATATATATCGAAAAATAATGTTATTTTATTCCTTCGCGATGACGTTCCAAAAGTGCATGAAGTCTCTTGGTCGGATTTAGTACATCTCCGATAGAAACATCATGATTTAAGGAATCAATGATAAGTGCCAGATATTTGCTCATATCCGCTGTTATAAAATATGGTTTTTCAAATGCAACTGGTGGGAGATAGGTAAGGTTCGTTGTAATAACACGATCAATATACCCCTTCTCATAATATTCGTCAAATTTGCCGAAACCATCCGTGAAAAGTCCGAATGTAGTACATACAAATACGCGGCCGGCTCCCCGCTCTTTTAACTGTTTTGCCACATCCAGCATACTTTCGCCGGAAGAAATCATATCGTCAATGATGATCAGATCTTTGCCATGGATATCGTCTCCAAGGAATTCATGGGCTACAATTGGGTTCTTTCCGTTTACAATTGTGGAGTAATCGCGTCTCTTATAAAACATACCCATATCAACACCGAGAACGTTTGAAAAGTATACCGCACGGTGCATAGCGCCTTCGTCCGGGCTGATGATCATAAGGTGATCTTTGTCTACGTTCAAATCCGGAACCGAACGGAGAAGTGCTTTCATAAATTGGTATGGAGGAGTAAAATTATCGAATCCCTTTAAAGGAATGGCATTCTGCACACGTGGATCGTGAGCATCGAATGTAATGATATTGCTTACCCCCATGTCTGTCAATTCTTCTAAAGCAAAAGCACAGTCTAAAGATTCACGTCTTGTACGTTTGTGCTGACGGCTCTCATATAAGAACGGCATGATAACATTGACACGATGTGCTTTGCCATTGGCAGCGGAAATGATACGTTTCAGATCCTGATAGTGATCGTCCGGCGACATATGGTTCATGTGTCCGTTTACGCTATATGTCATACTGTAGTTGCAGACATCCACCATAACAAATAAATCACATCCTCGCACAGTCTCTTTTAACATACCTTTAGCTTCTCCGGAACCAAAACGAGGGCAGGAAAGCTCGAGAAGGTAGTTATCAGCTACATGTTTGGAAAATAAGGCCGGATTGACAGAAGTCTCAACGGCTGTGTGACGGAAATCAATAAGATAGTTATTGATCTTTCCGGCCAGATCCTTACAGCTATCCAATGCTGCGATTTTCAGAGGAGCGACCGGCAATGTTTTTTCTAATTCTTTTAAATTCAGCATAGTGCTCTCCATTTCCTTTTTATCATAGTATCTTCCATTATATTAGCAAAAAAACAGGAGCCATTCAACTGCCTTTACAGTAGAAATTGCTTTTTTGCAAAAAGTTTAGTATTATATAAGATAAGGTATAAGATAAGGGAAATAAAAAACAGGAGTTAAACCATGAAAAAAGAACATATTATCCGCAGTGTAGAAGAAGGAAGCATTGCCTGGGAATTAGGAATAGAGTCAGGGGACAGACTGGTTAGTATTAACGGGAATGAGATAGAGGATGTATTTGACTACCATTTTCTTGTAAATGATGAAGAACTTATTGTTCTCATCGAGAAAGAGAACGGAGAAGAATGGGAACTCGAAATCGAGAAAGACTATGAGGAAGACTTGGGGATTGAGTTTGAGCAGGGCTTGATGGACGAGTATCGTTCCTGCAGAAATAAATGCATCTTCTGTTTTATTGACCAGATGCCGAAAGGAATGCGAGAGACACTCTATTTTAAAGATGATGATTCCAGACTTTCATTTCTACAAGGAAACTATATCACGCTCACGAATATGAGTGATGATGATGTAAGAAGAATTGTGAAATATCATTTGGAGCCGATCAATGTTTCGTTTCAAACGACCAACCCGGAACTTAGATGCAAAATGCTGCATAACCGTTTTGCGGGAGAGGCTTTAAAAAAAGTAGACATTCTGTATGAAGGCGGGATTACGATGAACGGGCAGATTGTTCTCTGCAAGGGAGTCAATGACGGAGAAGAACTGGAGCGCAGTATCCGTGATCTGACAAAATATCTTCCACATTTGCAGAGTGTGTCTGTAGTTCCGGTAGGACTTACAAAATTCAGGGAAGGTCTTTATCCGCTTCAGCCATTTACGAAAGAAGAAGCAAAAGAAGTGCTGAGAACGATCCATAAATGGCAGAAGAAGATTTACGAAGAATATGGAATCCACTTCATTCATGCAGGAGATGAATGGTACATTCTTGCAGAAGAGGAACTTCCGGAAGAAGAACGTTATGATGGATATCTGCAATTGGAAAATGGTGTGGGAATGTTAAGGCTTCTTATGAATGAATTTGAAGAAGGCTTTGCAGCGCTGGAAGGTGATGGAAGAATAAGAGAGATTTCTATGGCAACAGGAGTTCTTGCCTATCCGTACCTTGAGAAGATGATTGCAAAGCTGCAAGGAAAATTCCCGAATGTAAAAGTACATTTGTATAAGATCATCAACCATTTCTTTGGAGAAAAGATTACGGTGGCTGGACTGATTACGGGGCAGGATCTGGTGGCACAACTTTCGGGGCAGGAACTTGGAGAATGTTTGTATCTTCCATGCAGTATGATGCGAGACGGAGAAACGGTATTCTTAGACGATATGTCTCTTTTGGAAGTGAAAGAGACTTTACAAGTAGAGGTAGATATTGTAAAATCAAGCGGACAAGATTTTATTGAAGCAGTAATAAATGGAAATTAGAACGAGGAGAAAATAGAGTATGAGTAAACCAATTGTAGCCATTGTGGGAAGACCGAATGTAGGGAAATCTACATTGTTTAATGCACTGGCAGGAGAAATGATTTCGATCGTAAAAGACACTCCGGGTGTTACAAGAGATCGTATTTATGCGGAAGTAACGTGGCTGGACAGAAACTTTACATTGATTGACACAGGAGGTATCGAACCTGATAGCAAAGATATTATTTTATCACAGATGAGGGAACAGGCGCAGATTGCCATTGATACGGCAGATGTAATTATTTTCCTCACGGATGTAAGACAAGGACTTGTGGATTCGGATTCAAAAGTAGCAGATATGCTTCGCCGTTCTAAGAAACCGGTCGTTCTTGCAGTCAATAAAGTAGATAGTTTCCAAAAATTTATGGGGGATGTTTATGAATTCTATAATCTGGGAATCGGAGATCCGGTTCCGGTATCAGCATCTTCCAGATTGGGGATCGGTGATCTTTTGGACGAGGTGGTGAAATATTTCCCGGAACACAACGGAGAAGAGGAAGAAGATGAAAGACCTCGTATTGCAATCGTGGGGAAACCGAATGTAGGGAAGTCTTCTATTATCAATAAACTTCAGGGAAACAATCGTGTGATCGTGTCTGACATTGCGGGCACAACAAGAGATGCCATTGATACACCGGTGAAATATAACGGGAAAGAATATGTATTTATCGATACGGCTGGACTTCGAAGAAAGAATAAGATTAAAGAAGACTTGGAACGTTATAGTATTATCCGAACAGTAACGGCGGTGGAAAGAGCAGACGTTGTTTTGCTTGTCATTGATGCAACGGAAGGCGTAACGGAACAGGATGCAAAGATTGCGGGCATTGCACATGAGCGAGGCAAAGGTATCATTATCGTAGTAAATAAGTGGGATGCCATTGAGAAAAACGATAAAACGATGAAGGAATACGAAAAGAAGGTACGGGATGTGCTTTCTTATATGCCTTATGCAGAAATCATGTATGTATCAGCGGCAACGGGACAACGTCTGAATAAAGTATATGATATGATCGATATGGTAATCGAGAACCAGACACTTCGTATTGCGACCGGTGTGTTAAATGAGATTATGATGGAAGCTGTCGCTATGCAGCAGCCGCCTTCAGACAAGGGAAAACGTCTGAAATTATACTACATTACACAAGTATCGGTGAAACCGCCGACATTTGTTATCTTTGTAAACGATAAAGAATTGATGCATTTTTCTTACACAAGATATTTGGAGAATAAGATTCGTGAGGCCTTTGGATTCCGGGGGACTTCTTTGAAATTCTTTATTCGTGAAAGAAAGGATAAGGACAAATAATGGAACGGTTAATTTGTTTGCTGATCGGTTATATCTGCGGTCTTTTCCAGACTGGATATATTTATGGGAAAATGCATCATGTGGATATCAGGCAGCATGGCAGTGGCAACGCTGGCACAACGAATGCACTTCGTACGTTAGGGTGGAAAGCCGGGGTCATTACATTCTTGGGAGACTGCCTTAAATGTATTCTTGCGGTAGTGATTGCATGGCTTATTTTTGGGGAAACACATGTAAGGATGTTTGAACTTCTTGCCATGTATGCTGGAGTTGGCGCTGTTCTCGGTCATAACTTTCCGTTTTATCTTAGTTTTAAAGGGGGAAAGGGGATTGCCGCCACAGCAGGAATTTTATGGGCAGTAAACCCCAAAGTGGCAGCAGTTGCATGCCTTACATTTATTGTGATCGTTGTGATTACAAGGTATGTGTCTCTTGGGTCCATTGTTCTTGTGGTGATGTTTGCTGTAGGTATGGTAGTGCAGGGAGAAATGTTTGGAACAACGCTTACTTCCCCGGAGCGGTATGAACTTTACGCTTTAGCTGTATTTCTGATGCTGCTTGCCATATATAAGCATAAAGAGAATATCAAAAGACTGTTAAACGGAACAGAAAATAAATTGAGTTTTACAAAAAAGAAATAGGAGGTCAGATTATGGCAAATGTAGGTGTACTTGGAGCCGGAAGTTGGGGGACAGCGCTTTCCTTATTGCTTCACAAAAATGGCCATCATGTGACAGTGTGGTCTATTGCAAAAGAAGAAGTAGAAATGCTCGATAAAGAAAGAGAGCATAAAAGTAAACTTCCAGGTGTAAAACTTCCGGATGATATAGTATTTACAAATGATCTGGAAGAAGCGATAAGAGGGAAAGATTTCCTGGTATTGGCTGTTCCTTCTCCGTTTACAAGAAGCACGGCACAGAAAATGAAACCGTATGTTGCAGATGGTCAGATTATTGTAGATGTGGCGAAAGGAATTGAAGAATCCACACTTATGACATTGTCCCAACAGATCAAGGAAGAGATTCCGCAGGCAGACATAGCGGTTCTCTCTGGTCCAAGCCATGCGGAAGAAGTCGGAAGAGGACTTCCGACAACATGTGTTGTTGGAGCGAAGACAAAGAAAACGGCAGAATATCTGCAGGAAGCGTTTATGAGCGATGTGTTCCGAGTGTATACAAGTCCGGATATGCTAGGAATGGAACTCGGCGGTTCACTCAAAAATGTCATTGCCCTTGCAGCCGGGATCGCAGATGGATTGGGATACGGAGATAATACGAAAGCGGCGCTGATCACGCGTGGAATTGCAGAGATTTCCAGACTTGGAGTAGCAATGGGAGGAAGAATCGAGAGCTTTACCGGGCTTACTGGAATTGGAGATCTGATTGTGACATGCGCCAGTGTTCATAGCCGTAACAGAAAAGCAGGGTATTTGATTGGCCAGGGGAAAACGATGCAAGAGGCGATGGATGAAGTGAAAATGGTGGTGGAAGGTGTGTATTCTACGAAAGCAGCAGTAAAACTGGCGCATCAATACCATGTGTCCATGCCGATTATTGAGCAGGTGAATGCTGTTCTTTTTGAAAATAAAAATGCAGCGGAAGCAGTAAAAGATCTGATGCTTCGTGATAAAACTATTGAAAATCCAATGCTTCCTTGGGAAGAATAAGAAAATATGAACGAACAGAAAACAGAATCCGAAATTCGGGTTCTGTTTTTTTGAATGCGAACATACATTAGTATCAGCAAAACAAGGGGGTATTCGGATGAATACATTTCATTTATACAAAGACATACAGGCAAGAACAAACGGCGAGATTTACATAGGAGTCGTAGGCCCTGTTAGAACCGGAAAATCCACATTTATTAAACGTTTTATGGATCTTCTTGTCCTTCCGAATATGAAGGATGAAAATGCAAAGGCAAGAACAAGAGATGAACTTCCACAATCGGCATCCGGAAAAACAATTATGACAACAGAACCGAAATTTGTTCCGAAGGAAGCCGCAGCCATTCAACTGGATGGAGATGTAACTGCGAAGATCCGGCTGATTGATTGTGTAGGATATATGGTGGACGGCGCAGCAGGATATGTAGAAAACGAAGAAGAACGACAGGTGAAAACCCCATGGTTTGACCATGAAATTCCATTTACAAAGGCCGCAGCAATTGGAACACAAAAAGTAATACACGATCATTCGACGATTGGGATTGTTGTGACAACGGACGGAAGCATTGGAGAAATTCCGAGAGAAAATTATATGGAAGCGGAAGGGAAAACAATCCAGGAATTAAAAAGTATTGGGAAGCCTTTCGTTGTACTTGTAAATTCTAAGAGACCTTATGGAGAAGACGCCAAAAATGTAGCGGCACAGATTGAAAAGGAACATGGAGTTCCGGCAATGCCTGTGAATTGTGAACAGCTTCGTGAGGAAGACATCCATTATATTATGCAGAGCGTATTGTTTGAATTCCCGGTATCGGAAGTGCAGTTTTTTATTCCGAAATGGGTGGAAATGCTTGCCATGGATCATCCGATCAAAAAAGACTTGATTACATATGTGAAAAGTATCATGATGAACCTGCACCAGATCAAGGATGCAAAGAAAGAGATGCCAAAGCCGGAAAGTACATATATTGAGGAAACACATATGGAAGATATTGTGATGGACTCCGGATGTATTAAAATACGGATTCAGGTAGGAGAAAAGTTCTATTATGATGTGCTAAGTGAACTTACAGGAACAGAAATCGCTGGTGAGTACGATCTGATCAGCACAATGAAACAACTTTCTGCTCTTCGGAAAGAATATGAGGGAGTAAAGGATGCCATGGATTCTGTTCGGCTCAAAGGATATGGAGTAGTAAGCCCGGTAAGGGATGAGATAGTTTTGGAGGAACCGGTGATCATTAAGCAAGGAAATAAATATGGGGTGAAGATCCATTCAGAAGCACCTTCCATTCATATGATACGTGCAAATATCGAGACAGAGATTGCACCGATTGTGGGAAATGAGAAGCAGGCGGAGGATCTGATAAAATATATTAAAGAAACAGGGGCGACAGAAGCGGGAATGTGGGATACCAATATTTTTGGAAAATCCATTGAAGAACTTGTGATGGATGGAATGCGCAATAAGATTATGATGATCAACGATGAAAGTCAGGTGAAATTACAGGATACGATGCAGAAAATTGTAAATGACAGTAACGGTGGAATGGTATGCATCATTATTTAGAAAAGTTACTTCTGAATATCTATTAATATAAATAATAGGGGTGAAGCCAGACTTTCGTTGACAAAATGGAATGTGATTTTTTATAATAAACAGGTATTGGAGCGTAAATAGTTTTCATTATTTACGCTTTTTTCAATGCATAGGAGATTTTTGGAATAGGAAAGGAAAATACAAATGAAAACAGAGAAAAAGTACGCTTCTGTATTTGAACTGAACGGACGCCCGAAATTAGGAGAAGCGTTCCCGCTGGCATTACAACATGTGGTAGCCATGATTGTTGGATGTGTAACACCGGCAATCGTCATCGCCGGTGTGGCAGGTTTGAACGGGAGTGATAAAGTAATTTTTGTACAGGCTGCGCTTTTTATTGCAGCAGTTTCAACATTGATCCAGCTCTTCCCGATCGGAGGGAAAATTGGTTCCGGATTACCAGTCATCATGGGAGTCAGTTTCGCGTATCTTCCGAGTATGCAGGCGATTGCGGGAAGTTTTGATATTGCAACTATATTGGGAGCACAGTTGATTGGTGGTATTGTGGCTATGTTTGTTGGAATCTTTGTGAAGAAATTAAGGGTGTTGTTCCCACCGCTTATCACGGGTACTGTCGTATTTACGATTGGACTTTCTTTATATCCGACAGCGGTAAAATACATGGCAGGAGGAGCATCTTCACCGAATTACGGTTCCTGGGAAAACTGGCTCGTAGGTTTCATTACATTGTTTGTTGTAATCGGATTGAATCATTTTGGAAAGGGAATCTTTAAACTGGCATCCATTCTGATTGGAATGATCGTCGGATACATTGTTTCTATGTTCTTTGGAATGATTGATTTTGCGGCAGTAGGGGAAGCGGGACTTTTCCAGATTCCGCAGCCTTTACACTTTGGAATGAAATTTGAAGTATCTGCGATTGTAACAATGGTTATTTTGTTCGTCATCAATTCCGTGCAGGCAATCGGAGATTTCTCTGCCACTTCAGGCGGAGGGCTTGACCGTGAGCCAACAGATAAAGAATTATCAGGCGGAATTGTTGCCTATGGTATTACAAATATATTCGGATCGTTCTTTGGAGGACTTCCGACAGCAACATTCAGCCAGAACGTAGGTATTGTTGCCACAACGAAAGTTGTAAACCGCATGGTACTCGGACTTGCTGCTGTTATCATTTTACTGGCAGGATTTATGCCGAAGTTTTCTGCGCTGCTTACAACAATTCCACAATGTGTATTGGGGGGAGCAACAATCTCCGTATTTGCATCTATTGCCATGACTGGAATTAAGCTTGTAGCGCAACAGCCATTGTCTTACAGAAATACTTCCATTGTAGGGCTTTCCGTTGCATTGGGCATGGGAATTACACAATGTTCCGATGCGCTTGCCACATTCCCGGCATGGGTCACAACTGTATTCGGGAAATCTCCGGTTGTTGTTACAACAATAGTAGCAATTGCGTTGAATGTGATTCTTCCGAAGGAAAAAGAAAAATAGAAAAAAGAAAATCCGGATGTGCGTTATCGTACATTCGGATTTTTGGGATTATTCTCTAAAAGTAAGACTTGTATCAGTCATAGAATCTACAATTGCGAGAGACTCTAAGTGGATGCCTTTGTCACGGATAACTTTCCCACCGTTCTGCATACCTTTTTCAATGACGATGCCTGCACCTTCAATTGAAGCTCCGGATTCTTCCACGAGCTCGATGAGACCCTGAAGAGCACATCCGTTTGCCAAAAAGTCATCAATGATCAAGACGTTATCATCGGCATTTAAAAATTTCTTCGACAAGATAACATCATAGACACGCTTGTGTGTAAAAGATTCCACTTTGGAATGATACACCTCTCCATCGATATTGATACTCTGTGTCTTCTTTGCAAAAACAACAGGTACATGGAAATACTGGGCAACAATACATGCAATTCCAATGCCGGAAGCCTCGATTGTAAGTATTTTTGTAATTTTATCACTAGGAAATCTTCTTCTGAATTCCTTTCCAATCTCATTAATAAGATCAATGTCCATCTGATGATTTAAAAAGCTGTCTACTTTTAATACATTTCCCGGCTTCACAACGCCGTCTTTTAAAATTCGTTCCTTTAAAAGCTGCATGACAAATATCCTTCCTTATGTTAAAGTTATATAATGATACATGATACCGCAAAATATGTCGATTTTCAACGATTAATTCAAAGAAAAGGAGAAAAAATATGACAAGGTTAGAACAGCAGGTAAAGTTTCTGGTAGAAATTGATAAAGTAAAGAATATTTTCCGTCAGACATATCTGGCAGATAGTAGTCGAAAGGAAAATGATGCAGAGCATTCCTGGCATCTGGCGATTGCAGCGTTTCTTCTGAAAGAACATATGAAAGAAGAAGTGGATCTGCTGAAAGTGATCATCATGGTCTTGATTCATGATCTGGTAGAAATTGATGCCGGAGATACGTATGCTTATGATGATACAGGAGCAGCCACAAAGCGGGAGAGAGAGGAGAAAGGTGCGGACCGTATTTTCGGAATGCTGCCGGAAGATCAGGGGAGATATTTCCGGGAACTTTGGGAAGAATTTGAAGCGTATGAAAGCGCAGATGCAAAATTTGCGCATCTTCTCGATAATTTCCAGCCTTTATTATTAAATGATGCATCTGGTGGAAGGAGTTGGGAGGAGCACGGAGTAAGAAAATCTCAGATTTACAAAAGAAATGTAAAAATTGAAGAGACATCTGAGGATGTATGGAATTATATGAAAAGTCTTGTGGAAAAGCATATCGAATTGGGACATGTGAAGGATGAATAAAATTAACCGGAAGTTAAATTTTGTGAATATATCTTAACGGACGTTCTGTTGTGGAAATCCGGATGTTTTGCTAGAATGAATGTAGGATATCCAAGAGGAAAATACGAAATGTTCTGCAGAAACTATGTCTTATGAAGGGAGAATTTATATGCGGATTCATGAAATTATCAAACAGAAACGTCTGGAACTTAAGATGACACAGGAACAGGTGGCGGAACGACTTGGAGTGTCGGCTCCGGCGGTCAATAAATGGGAGCGGGCAATCAGCTACCCGGATATCACCCTACTTCCGCCGATTGCGAGGCTTCTTGGTGTGGATTTGAATACGTTGTTATCATTTCAAGAGGAATTGACGAAAGAGGAAGTAGACCAATTTGTCGGCGAGCTTTATGCCATCATTCCGGAACAGGGATTTGATACTGTATATGAGATGGGAATGAAGAAACTATCAGAGTATCCGACATGCGATTATCTCTGGTATATGACGGCTCTTACGCTGCAAGGGGCTGTCATGATGTTTGTTCCATCGGAGTATGAAAGTTATTCCGAGAAGTTTGAAAAGATCTATGAAAAACTTATGGACAGTAAAAATCCGGAAATTGCGGAAACTTCCAAGCAGATGTTGATTTCTAAATATATGTCGAGAAAAGATTATGAGGCGGCAGAGGCGCTTCTGGCTTCTATCCCGCAAAAGCATGTGAATGTAAATCAGCTTCGTGCAAATCTGTATAAAGAACAGGGGAAATTAGAAGAAGCAGGGAAGCTATACGAAGGGAAGTTGATGACTGCGGCACAGGATATGGAGATGGCTATGCTTGGGCTGATGGAGATTGCGATAGAAGAAGGAAGAATAGACGATGCGGAGTATATTCTGAAAAAGGCGCAGGATCTTGTGGATGTTGCGGAACAATGGGGATATGGAAAATATAGCAATGAATGGCAGCTTGCCTATCTGCAGAAAGATGTTCCAAGATGTATGGAAACATTTGAAGGCATGATGCGGGAAGTGGAGCAGCAATGGGAACTTCCGGACACTCCACTCTATCGTTATACGAAACGAAGAGAAGAAGGCTCTCCTTTTTGGGAGCAGATGAAGAAGAGTCTTGTCCAGTGGATAAGAGAAGATGCGGAAGCAGAGTTCTTACGGGAATCACCGGAATTTATGGAAATGCTGGAAAGATATGAATAGAATATGAGGAAGAAGCGCCAATGATACGGGAGTATTTGTTGGCGCTTTTGTTATGAAGAATTGAAGAAAAATTTGCTTCGTGTTAAGATGGAATTATCAAATACGAAGTTGAGGGAATGAAGATTATGCTGCATATATTGATTTGTGATGATGATAAAATTTTTGCTGAAGAGTTGAAAGTATTTGTAGAGAAAGAAATGCAAATGAGACAGATAGAATTTGAAAGTCATCTTTTTGGTTGCGGAGAAGACTTTTTGAAAGAAAATGGATGTCAGGATGAGCTGATTTTTATGGATATTGAGCTTCCGGATATATCAGGATTGACAATCGCACAATATTTGAAAGAAAAGAACAGGAATAGAAATTTGATTTTTCTTACGAATCATGATTACCTTGTGTTTTCGTCGCTACGATGTTTTCCATTTTGTTTTATGCAGAAAAGTAGGTTGGCGGAAGATATTGGAAGTGTGATGGAAGAGTTCTGGAAAGAAAGGTATAAAATAATTGAAGGGGATAGAATATTTGAATATTGCATTAAAAATCAAGTGTATCATGTGATGGCGGATGATATAATGTATCTGACTTATTGGGAACATCGTATTTCAATTATAATGAAGGACGGAGAAAAAATAGAGTTTCGAGGAAAAATAAAGGAGTGTGAACAGCAATTAGAGGGTCTGGATTTTTTTAAAACAAATAAAGGAACTTTTGTGAATTTGAAATATTGTCAAAGACTAGATGAAAATGGATTTTGGATGAAAAATGGGGAAAATATTTCTGTTAGCAGAGAACGCAAAAAGAATGCTAAGATTTGTTTTATGAAATATCGGAGGGAAAAGAATGAAGACTGTAGGAATGATCATTGTTAATGTCGGAGAATTGGTTCAAGCAGTTGTTTTTATATATTTTTTTCATAGAATGTTTGGATTCCAAGAAAAAGTGAAAAGTAAGAAATGTAAAGTCATAATTTTGAGTGTGGTACTATTTGTCATTGAAAGAGGCTGCATGATACGAGGATATAATGAACTTCTATTCACTGCAATATGGATCATTATAATGCTGTTTTATAGTAAGAAGTATTTACGGAATACAACCATGCAACATTTGATATGGAGTATGTATGCGCTACTGATGTTGCCACTTATCAGTATATTATTACTTTTAGGAACATCTGTTATACTGCAGACATCAGTAGAAGCATATATGAAAGTAGAGAATCCAATTTATCTGTTGGTAATTGTAGTTGCCAGAGTTCTCTATTTTATGATTCTGACTTTAACAATACATTTCAATAAAGAAAATAGAGTAAAACTGCCTAAGAAATATGGAGTTGCGCTGATAATACTTTTTGGGTACTCGCTTGGGATTGAAGCAATTATATTTGCAGGATTTCAATTAGACAACGGCAACAGATATAAGTGGGGGTTATTAGGGATTGCACTAGGTGTTGTACTACTTGATGCTTATCTTTTTGCAATGATCTTTAAAATCAGTGAAAAATACCAGCAGGAAGAAGCACTGAAACTGTTGTGGGTTCAGAATGAATTACAACAGAAAAGAATTGAAGAAGCGGAAACTGAAACAAAAAGAATTCGTCAGTTACGTCATGATTATAAAAGTCTGGTTTCTAATTTAAGTGTCATGCTACAAAGGGGAGAATACGAAAAAATACAAGAATACATAAACGAAATCAATAGATACTATTTGAAAAATATACCGGAGTATATCAATACGAATAATTCTATGATTGATGCAGCAATTAATACAAAATTTGTCTATTGTAATGAAAATGGGATTGGAACAACGTGTAAAATACTGGGGGATTGCAAGAGTATTGATAATTTTCAGTTGTCTATTATTATCTTAAATCTTCTGGATAATGCAATAGAGGCAAGCAAAAAAGAAGCAGAGAAGACAATAGATTTCCAGATGAAAAGAGATGAAGAGTATATTCATCTGATAGTCAGAAATAAAATACAATATTCAGTACTTGAGAAAAATCCAGGATTAAAAACTTCTAAGAAGGAAGTAGGACATGGATTGGGACTAGAACATGTGAAAAGTATTTTGGATAAGAATAAAGGACTACTTGAAATCTATGAAGAAAAAGGGTGGTTTTGTGTACATGTGATGTTCTTTATAAATGACAACAAAACGGTAGTAAAAAATACAGTTTGAGGTGCTGAATTTACAGTTTGAGGATGACTAATTGAAAAAAGTGACAAAGTGGATTACTATCTTAACTAGTAGCGAGCAGTCGAGCTCCGGTTATTAGAATTAAAGGAATAAAGTAGCTTGGAATAAGTAAAACGGAGTAAATTATGAGGTTGCGTTATCATTAGATAGCGTGACCTTATAATGTGAAGAAAGGTAGTCACTATGGAGGATTATAAAAAAACAAGTGTAATTCAGATAATTTGGAAAGGATTTAGATACAATATTCGTAATTTTATTGTGTTTTTTCTAAGTGCTATATTTTCGGTCGCAACGATATTTGGGTTTTCGTATTTGCAACAGATAACAAGTGAAATAAAAATAGAAGGAATTCCGAGTAATGTCGGTTCAATACTGACACAACATGTGATTGCAATCATTATTGTTTCTATTTGTATTATGACATATGCCTCTAAATTTTACTTACGCACAAGAATAAAAGATTATTCATTATTGCTGATTTTAGGAATCAAGAAAAAGATGTTTGTCCTATTTATTATTATGGAGTATGTATTTAGTTGGTTGATTTCAATTGTAATGGGTATTTTCTTTGGAACAGGTTTAGTTTATGGTGTTCGTTTTATCTTAAATCAATTGTCTGGTAATACAATTGACTATGCAGCCGTAGATTTTCAGAAGTTATATTTTCGTGTTATAATGTTCAGCATGACTATGATGCTTGGTGTTATAGTTGCAATATTAGTGTACATAGAGGAAAAAGATTTGTCTGCTCTTCTTTCTTTTGAATTTGTAAAAGAAAAAAAGGCACCCCCTAAAATAGCTCGTTTATATTGTTTGGCAGGTGGAATAATAATTTTATGCTCTGTTTTGGTGGCTACACAAGTAGACGCTTCTGCTAAAAGTGATGCTGCAATAGGAATTATTGCAAGCATGCTAGGGGTGTATTTTGTGGTACGTTATGGGTTGCAATTATGGAATGATAAAAAAAAGAAAGTAAATAAGGGGAACTATCAAGATATTTTAAAACATAGTGATTTTTATTATTTTCTATCAAGAAATATGAAAATTTTTCTTGTACAATGTACGGTAGGGGTATTTTTTATTTATCTTATTTGGACGATGCAAGGAAGTATAGGACAATATGATGAAAAAAACTATCCATATGATTTTGTATGCAAAATGTCTCAGGATTATGTAGAAGATGTGAGTAAATTGAATGAAAATCTAAAGGGAGACACAAAATTATTTACAGCAATTGAAAGTTATTATGGAGATGCTGAGTATATTGGACTTTCGGAAAAAACTGCTTATGATATATGGGGAGAAGATTTTAAGTTGCATTCACAACAAGTAGTGCATTTATGGGGTGGAGATGGAGGATATTATGGAAGTGAAAATACTGAGCAATTGTTGAATTTAAGTCTAGGATGGGAAAATCGTGTGCATAATAGAACAGAAGCATATAAAGTCGTGAAAGAAAAACATCAAAAATTATTTGGAAATTTCCTGCCGGCAGTAGTAGTTTTTTCTGATAAGAAGTTTGAGGAATTATTTGCAAAAAATGAAGCCAATTATTATATCACGACAATTAATGTAAAAAAAGATCAGGTGGATATAGTTGCAGATGAATTGGAAAAGATAAAAAATGACAAGAAAGGATTTCAAATATATAATAAAAAGCAATTGTTGCATTTTGAAATGTTGGAAGAAATCATAAGTCTTGTGATTATCGGATTTAGTGCATTGAGTTTGGTATGCTATATGATTTTTATTGTAATATTAAAATTGTATTCAGATTTATCCTAAATTATTCACGGAACAGTATCTGAAGCGATAACTGTGCCATGAATCTAAAAATTGATCCATGCAGCC
>JAJBSL010000003.1 GCA_020540725.1 Lachnospiraceae bacterium EP-SM-12S-S03 | reverse complement strand
AAGGCCTCCTTATGATAAAATATTTTACCATAGAAGACCTTCTAAAACATTATTTACAGAAAAAGTTTCATACTCTCCTGATTTCTAAAAAAATAAGAGAAATGTAGTGGGGCAAGGAATAAGATGATACCATTATAGCAAAAAAGCAGGAGATCTTTCAGATTTCCTGCTCAGTAAAGTTGTGAAGATTTAATTTCCTTATTTTAAAACAGAGACTTAAAACATAATTACGATTCCTGTTTGACAAGAACGATTATCATAGAACGATTGTATTTGCCCCCACTCATAATGATATTCGACAGTTGTCATACACTTTTTACTGGGAGTGCCTAAGCATTTCCTTAAAAATCTGTGATTTTCTTCTCGCAACTTTTCTAAAACCGTATCATTCATTGTTTCATATTTCATAGAATATTTTTTGTCTGCTCGAACCAATTCAATCTTTTTCACTTTTCCATGTCTTCCATAGATTGTAACATAAAACTTCTTATAAAGCCATTTTAATGGTTTCTTAGAAATCAATATTGTATAAGAATACTCTGTTTGAACAATCTTAAAATCAATTTCTTTAAACAGGGAAATACTTCCTTTAGGAGTAATTTTATATCCCCCTATTTTTAACATATCTTCCTTTAATTCATCTTTTATTTTGAGAATCTCCATACTTACTATAAAAACAGCATAGCTTTCACACATAAGGACGGTAATTATTTTTGCCCATAGTACATCTGGAACAAACATATTCCAAGCTATAAAAGGAAGCAAAGATACTCCTACTGCAGTCACCAGTAGAAGCACTCTCCAAATATAACTTTTCTTTCTTTTTCCTTCATTGGTTAAATTTTCATCATAATAAAGATGACCTGGACCTGAAAAGTTTAGTAAATATTCCTTAAAAAACGACACCAGAGCCGATCCCCAGGAAGATTTCTTCTGTTCCTTCATACTACACAATCTCCTCTGCTATATGGTGGTTTCTCATTCTATAGTTTTTCTCATATCCACATTATACTTCATCAATCCAAAGAATGGAAGAAATTTTCTTGCTTACTAAAGCAAAAGCACCTGTCATTTTCAAAGTGAAAACAGCAAGTGTTTTAGAGTTCCATATCCTGTTTTTTGCTTTTCGCTAGATTTGCTTCGTTCCGGCTTTTTTGACCTCTGGCTTCATCAGCGTGGTTTGGATTTTCTGAATGGTTGATTTCATAGCGTTTGTGATTTTAGCAATCACGCATCCAATTGTTTTGCTACATACTCGATTTCTTTTTTTGAAGTCTTACGCTCAGGAGAAAGAACCCACGCTTTAGACTGCTCCACCAGCTTAATTTCCTTTTCGGGATTTTTAAAATTACGGAAACCATTGTAACAATCCAAATAGAGATTTTGTTTGGTTCGTTCAATGTGCCTTGTTAATTTCACAAGAGTTCCTCCTTTTCTTATATATCTCACTAATAAATACCCTACAAACGCATAGATGAGAAAAACTCTTCCATAAAACATTAACAAAAACAAAATCCATAGTCTCCGATACTTTCCTCACAGGCGATAGGTAACGGTCAAAACATTAGGTCAGCAAGGTAAGGATGCCATTGTCTGGAATCAGTATTTCTGCTATCATAAATATAAAAATAGTTTTCCTATAGAGTCTTACAGAAAGGCAATGAATGGGTAAACGCAACAGAAAAACAGAACAACGGGAAGGAACTTTTGAGGCAGATATCGGTTATAGCCAAGTTGAAGACGCGGTGATGAAGGCGGTCATGCAATGGTTCAAAGATGAACTCTTACCCTATTTTGGAATTAAGGGGAAAGCGGTTGCTATTGCACCGACAGAGGCAGTACATCTGGAACTAAAGAAACTTTTGCAGGACCTCAATCTGGTTATGGGGGACGGTTCGTGGATTCACTTTGAATTTCAAAGTAAGAATGAAGGACTAGAAGGATTAAAAAGATTTCGTGTATATGAGGCGGTAACGAGTTACCAATACAAGGTAAAAATCACAACATATGTATTATTTTCCGGAAAGATTCAAAATCCAATGACGGAGTTTACAGAAGGAGTGAATACATACCGAATTCAACCAATTATTATGACAAAGTTTAATGTAGACGAATTGATGAGAAAACTTCAGGAGAAAATTGATGTTGGAGAGAAAAGCTGAGGAAGATATCCCGAAGAATGAAGTAGAGAAAATAGAATCGGTGGTGTATGCAATGGCAGAGAAGTTTTTGGAAAATGTAGAGATGGATGAGATAAGGGAGATGATGAGAATGACAAGATTAGGGCAGATGTTGCGAGAAGAAGGAAGAGAAGAAGGCAGATATCAAAATTTGATTTCTAAGATTTTAAGAAAGATTCAGAAGAATTGTACAGTTTCGGAGATAGCTGATATGTTGGAAGAGGATGAAGAAGTGGTACAGAAGATTTATGACATTGCAGTTTCTCAAGAACCGGAATGTGATGTGGAGCAGATTTACCGGGAACTTATGCAGATATAAACTATAGAGGACGGATAAAGAAAAATAAGAAAAATTTAAATGTTTTTGTTCTATATCTTAAAAAGTAAGTGCTATGATTCTTAAAAACAAGGAGGGATATGTACTTATGAAAAAGGAACAGAAACTTACGAAAATTTTATTTGCAATTTATCTTGTGATTTTGACATGGATTATTCTATTTAAAATGCAAGTTCCCATAGGAGATTTGCCGAACATTCGCAATATTAATTTGGTTCCATATGGGCAATCGGCGATTGTGAATGGCCGGATAGACTTGGAAGAAATCATATACAATGCGGTTGCGTTTATTCCGGTAGGTGTCTATGTAGCAATGTTAGGAAGCGGCTGGTCTTTTTGGAAGAAGATACTCCCGGCAGCAGGAATCAGTTTAATATACGAGATTTTGCAGTATGCATTTGCGATTGGTGCGACGGATATTACAGATTTGATCAATAACACAATTGGAGGAATTGTAGGAATTTTGATTACCATGCTATTTTCCATGATGTTAAAAGAACGGGCGTACAAAGTACTGAATATTTTGGCCGCTATTGGAACAGTTTTAGTGGTAGGATTATTAACAATGTTGAGTGTGGTAAATTAAAGATATGACAGAATGTCGCTCTCATGGGGCGGCATTTTACATAGAAGATGATGTAAAGCATCTTGACAATCCCTATTTCTCAAGCTATATTAGAAACATCACGGACGATGGTTACTATATGGGGAAGCTATCGCAAATCTTTATTCAGTGAACAATTCAGATTTTCTATGTCGAATCTTTTGTTTCGTAATATATTCACATTTGAAAATGAGAAAAGAAAAAATAATAAAAGTAAGGATACCATTGTCTGGAATCGGCATTTTTGCTATCATAAAAACAAGGATAGTTTTCCATATAGTCTTACGGAAGGGACAATGAATGGGTAAACGCAACAGAAAAACAGAACAACGGGAAGGAACTTTTGAGGTGGATATCGGCTATAGCCAAGTTGAAGATGCGGTGATGAAGACGGTCATGCAATGTTTCAAAGATGAACTCTTGCCCTATTTTGGAATTAAGGGGAAAGCGGTTGCTATTGCACCGACAGAGGCAGTACATCTGGAACTAAAGAAACTTTTGCAGGACCTCAATCTGGTTATGGGGGACGGTTCGTGGATTCACTTTGAATTTCAAAGTAAGAATGAAGGACTAGAAGGATTAAAAAGATTTCGTGTATATGAGGCGGTAACGAGTTACCAATACAAGGTAAAAATCACAACATATGTATTATTTTCCGGAAAGATTCAAAATCCAATGACGGAGTTTACAGAAGGAGTGAATACATACCGAATTCAACCAATTATTATGACAAAGTTTAATATAGACGAATTGATGAGAAAACTTCAGGAAAAAATTGATGTTGGAGAGAAATTGACGAAAGAAGATTTAGTTCCATTGACTCTTTGTCCTTTGATGGGCGGTGACATGAGTCAAAAAGACAGAATCAAGAAAGCGTTAGAACTTTCAAGGAAAGCTGAGGAAGACATCCCGAAGAATGAAGTAGAGAAAATAGAATCGGTGGTATATGCAATGGCAGAGAAGTTTTTGGAAAATGTAGAGATGGATGAGATAAGGGAGATGATGAGAATGACAAGATTAGGGCAGATGTTGCGAGAAGAAGGCAGAGAAGAAGGAAGAGAAGAAGGCAGATATCAAAATTTGATTTCTAAGATTTTAAGAAAGATTCAGAAGAATTGTACAGTTTCGGAGATAGCGGATATGTTGGAGGAAGATGAGGAAATCGTACAGAAGATTTATGATATTGCAGTTTCTCAAAAATCGGAATGTGATGTGGAGCAGATTTACAGGGAACTTATGAAGAGTAAGGAAACGAAAAATTAGAAAATGAAGTGCGAAAGAATTAATAGCAAGAACAGAGATTTGGTCAATGAATTTATTAAAGAGCATTGGTATACTACAATGATGATCATTAGAGGGAAAAGAGAGAAAGCTGCAGAAGATTATTCTTGTTACAACCAATGATAATACAAATGCCATCCGGTTTTATCAAAAAAGAGGCTTTAATATGGCACATTTGTTTCGTAATGCTTTGGATATTTCGAGAAAATTAAAACCTGAGATCCCTTTAATTGGCGAAGATACTATACCCTTACGTCATGAAATAGAATTTGAATTATTATTATAGAATCATGCTTTTAAGCGCTTGTGTAGGAGGAAAATACTATGATTGAATTGTGGGATGCTTATGATAACAAATTCAATAGAATTCCCAATATTATTCTAGTAAGAGGAGAACCAATACCAGATGGAGCTTATCACTTGGTTTGCGAAATAATAGTAAAACATACAGATAATACATATTTGCTTATGAGAAGAGATCGGAAAAAGCACCGTGGCGGTATGTGGGAATTGACAGCGGGGGGGGCAGCATTGAAAGGAGAGCCTCCTTTGATGGCAGCAAATCGAGAATTGAAGGAAGAAACCGGAATAGAAAGTCAAACTCTAAAAGAAATGAAAAGAATTGTGCATGAGAAACATCAATCACTCTATATTGAATACTTATGTGTTACTAATTGCAAAAAAGACGCAATTACTCTGCAAGAAGGTGAGACAATAGAGTATAAATGGGTGGATAGAAATTTTTTGCTGGAGATAGATGAACAGGAAATGGCGGCTGAAAGAACGTTGCAACTAATGAAGGAGTTAGGAATATAGTAATATAAAAAAGTTATGCATAATCTTCTGCAAGCTGTAAAGACTACTCATGGGGTGATTGGATGAATAAGAAAGAGGAACGGAAAGCTAGAACAAAAAGTGAGAACAAATTCAACGGCATTACTCAAAAGGTAAAGCCGGAGAATCAGAACCAACGTCACAATGTCCGCAAAGAGGCGGTAGATGTGAAAATAAGACAAGTGTAATGATAAGATGCAGAGTGTCGCTCCTATATAGGGCGGCATTTTGCAAGAATACCATTGTGTGAAATCAGTATTTTTGCTATCATAAAAACAAAAGGGGTGAGAGCATGAATGCGGTAGTGGATTTGACAAATGTGGTACTTGAGACGGAACGATTGATACTTAGAGCCTGGAAAGAAACGGATTTAGAAGATTTTTACGAATATGCGAAGGTGGACGGTGTCGGACAGATGGCGGGATGGGAATCGCACAAGTCACTTCAGGAATCGAAGACGATTTTGGAGATGTTTATCAGAGAGAAGAAGACATTTGCTTTGGAATTAAAAGAGAATCATAAGGTCATCGGTTCCTTAGGGCTGGAGAATATGAGTCTTTTACTAAGCGAAAAGTATGAGAATTGGATTGGAAGAGAGGTTGGTTATGTTCTAAGTAAAAAATACTGGGGAAAAGGATTGATGCCGGAAGCAGTAAAACGGGTGATAGAATTTTGCTTTGAGGATGAAAACTACGATTATCTGATATGTAGCCATTGGATTAGAAATCTTCAGTCTCAAAGAGTGATTGAAAAAAGCGGTTTCCAATTTATAAAAGAAGCTATGAGAAAGACATTACATGGGGAGGAAAGACTTTCGAAGTATTATGTGTTGGAGAATCCGAAAAGAGGCAGAGTAATTGCGAGGGTGTAAAAAGTGTGCTTAGCACACTTTTTTACGTTCTGCAAATGGTTCATATGGGGAACTTACAGATTTTTGGGAATTTTTATAAGTTTTAGAAGTCCCAGTAATAGTAAAACAGGGAATATAGTTCCGGCGAGGATTCCGAGTTTGAGATTGTCATCGAAAGAATCAGATACCATACCAACCAGTGCAGGGCCACCGGAACATCCTAAGTCTCCTCCGAGGGCGAGAAGAGCGAACATAGCGGTACCACCTTTTGGCATGGCAGCGGCCGCTTTGCTAAAGCTTCCCGGCCACATGATTCCGACAGAAAGTCCACAAAGGGCACAAGATATAAGGCTTAATTGTGGAAGTGGAAACAGCGCAATACCGAGGTAGGATAAGATACAGAGCAAGGTACTGTAAACCATGAATTTATCCAGTTTGATCTTGTCACCATATTTTCCGAAAAACAATCTTGAAGTTCCCATGAGGATGGCGAAGGACATAGGACCGGCCAGATCTCCCAACGTTTTAGAAATGCCAAGACCTTTTTCTGCGAAGGTGGAAGCCCACTGGCTGACGGCTTGTTCGCTTGCACCGGCACAAACCATCATAATCAATAACAGCCAGAAAATTTTATTTTTGAAGAATTCTTTTATGCTAAGTCCAGTATCATTTTCTTCAAACATAGATACAAGCGGCACTTTCGTGAAGGAAAATGTATTCAGGATTGGGAGAATAGACCAGATGAGCGTTAGTATTTTCCAGTTATTCGTACCGAAGAAGTGGAAGAACAAGGTGGAAAACAGTATCACACCTACATGTCCCCAACAGTAGAAGGAATGCAGCATACTCATCGCTTTTTCTTTATTTTTGGAAGGGCAGGATTCTACAATCGGACTGACTAATACTTCAAGAAGTCCTCCTCCAATGGCATAAATGATGACTGAAATCAGAATGCCGAGAAAAGTGGATGGGAAGATTTCCGGTAAAATTGTTAAGAATATCAATCCGGCAGCGGAACAGATATGCGCCAGTATCATAGAGAGACGATAGCCAATTTTATCCACAAAGCCGATTGCCAGCAAATCTACAAGAAGTTGAACCCCGAAGTTAAAGATCACAAGCATTGTAATTTGGGAAAGTGGGATATTGTAGCTTCTCTGAAAAGTCAAAAATAGTAAGGGTACGAAATTATTTATAATTGCCTGGACAATGTATCCGGCAAAGCAGGCATAAATAGTTTTATTGTATTTCTGATCCATAATATAATTCCTTTGTTTTATTTTAGTGTATTGTTTCATTTTGACTTGTATTATATCACTATAATTAGGGGATGTAATTGCATAAATTCACTTAAATATAGTATAATATCATCAGAAAAGGGTTGGACAAGAGATTTTGGAGTGAATTATGGAAGTGGAAAAAAACGGGTTGATAACAGTTACGGATGATACGTATCTGGAAGAACAGAAGCATGGGAGTAATGAATATCCGTTTGCTTATTATTTGGAAGATGTGTGGGAGTTTGATTTTCACTGTATCAATTGGCACTGGCACCCGGAGGTAGAATTCTTGTATGTGGAGAAGGGAATGGTGCATTGTTATGTCGGTTCCGATAAAATTCAATTGAGTCAAGGGCAAGGAATGTTTGTAAATAGCGGGGTTCTTCATCGGTATGAGGCACAGGAATCTGTGTTGGTGCCCAATATTGTGTTTCGTTTGGAACTATTGGGAAGCCCAGAGAGGAGAATTTACCAGAAATATGTGTTTCCAGTATTAAATTCCTCTCTTGCATATCAAGTGTTTGAGCCGGGAGTTATATGGCAGCAGGAAGTGTTAAAGATTCTAAAGAAAATATTTGAGATACAAAGCAAGACAGTAAATGTTGAAATAAGGACAGTGATGTTGTTGTATCAGTTGTGGGAACTTTTATGTCAAAATCTTGCATATGAAGATTTGCATCAAGGGAAACAACATAGAAAGAGTCAGCAATCGAAACTGCATATTATGATGCAGTATATACATGAACATTTTGGTGAGCAGATTTCTTTAGATGATATTGCGGCTTCTATAGCAATCAGCAAAAATAGTGCATTACAGATATTTCGGAAAACATTGCATATCTCTCCGGTTTCATATCTGATCGAGTACCGGCTTACGAAGGCGGCAAACTTACTTGTTGTGACTGAAAAGACAATTTCCGTAATCGCAGAGGAATGTGGTTTTATGAGCACAACATATTTTTGTCGGAAGTTTAAGGAATATTTTCAAATGACACCTAAGAAATATCGAGAGAAAAAATTAAACGAGAATTGCATATGAGATAGGATGGGAAAATGGAAGGGAATAAAAGAAAATTAAGAATTGGAATTGTGGCAGCGTCTTGTCCCGATACCCTTGCCATGAGTCTTTGATGAGACAGCAAAAATAGCTTCTTCCAGATAATGATAGTCGCTTTGAGAAATCAGTTCCTTGTCAATGTGATTGCGAAAGAAGAGGATTATATGACAAAGATTATGATAGGAGTAGAACCATGTATCTGATTTCTATATATTTTGATGATACGACGAATAAAAAAATACAACGTTATATCGATATTGTGGCAGAGCGAACAGGAAATCGGTTTATGACAGATGGGAAGGTACCTCCGCATATGACAATCTCGGCATTCGAGACGCGGGACGAGAAAAAAGTACAGGAACTTTTGCGAGGGAAATTTGCGGATCTTCCGCAAGGGGAAATTACATGGTGTTCGATTGGAACATTTCTGCCATATGTGATTTATCTCTCGCCGGTATTGAACGAATATCTTTCGAAGTTATCAAAAGAGATCTATGATACTCTTTCTGGCATGGACAGTGTGGAGATCAGTAAATTTTATCAGCCATTTCAATGGTTTCCCCATGCGACAATCGGGAAAAAGCTGACAAAAGAAGAAATGAAGATTGCATTTGACGTGTTGCAGGATAACTACGGAATGTTTGGAAGTAAGGTGACACATATAGGGCTTGCAAAACCGAACCCACATAGAGATTTGATATGTATGGAATTGAAAAACGAGAAGCAAGGAGGAAAGTAAACTATGATTTTGTTTTTTTCAGGAACGGGAAACAGTGCTTTTGTAGCAAGGAAACTTGCGAGAAAAATTCAGGATGAATATATGAATGTATTTGATCGAATAAAACACGAGGATTACGGGGAAATTCATTCGGAGAAACCATTTGTTATCGTGTGCCCAACCTACGGTTGGCAGATGCCGCATTTTCTGGAAGAATGGATGGAGAAGGTTACATTTACCGGAAGTAAAGAGATGTATTTTATGCTGACTTGCGGAAGTGATATCGGGAATGCGGGGAAATATGCAAAAGAATTCTGTGCGCGCAAAGAGATGATTTACCGTGGGTGTGCGGAAGTTGTGATGCCCGAAAATTATATTGCTATGTTTCCGGTTCCGAACAAAGAAGAATCTGAATTGATCGTGAAAAAAGCGGTTCCGGTCATTGAAAAACTTGCTTATTATATAGAGGTGGGGAGACCCTTCCCAAAATACAAGACCGGAGTTGTAAACTGGATAAAAAGCGCGCCTGTAAACAAAGTCTTTTACGGGATTTTTGTACATGCAAAGAAATTTACGGTGGATGATTCCTGTATTGGATGTGGGAAATGTGAAAGGGTTTGTCCGTTAAATAATGTGGAACTTGAAAATGGGAAACCAAAGTGGGGAGATCATTGCACTCATTGTATGGCGTGCATTTGCGATTGTCCGAGAGAGGCCATTGAGTATGGTAAGAGAAGCATAGGAAAGCCAAGATACCATTGCCCGTAAGAATTTGTAAAGTATTACAAAAAGATGACATTTTGATTACGAATTTTGTCTGTTTTGATTCTTGTTCTTCACAATTGGAAAGTGTAGAATGGTTAAGATTGAAAAAACGAAAGAGAAACAAGAATCAGGAGTAACAATGATGTCAACGAGACAAAAACAAAGAGATTATTTATTTGATAATTATAAAGCCTTGTTAGTTCTTTTGGTTGTAATCGGGCATTTTATAGAGCTTAGTTACAAAAATAATGAGCTGTTAGGCGATATGAAATGGGTGATTGTATCCTTTCATATGCCGGCATTTATCTTTATATCCGGGTATTTTTCAAAAAGGGAGCTTCCTTTTGGAAAATTAGTGCAGAAATTACTGGTACCATATCTTGTATATGAAGTGATATATTATCTGTTGTATGTTTATGTGATTGACAAACCGACAGAACTTTATCTGTTGCATCCGAAGTTTTCCTTATGGTACATTCAGGCGCTTTTCATTTGGAGGCTGATTACACCATATGTGAAAAAGATTCCATATCATATGATTTTTGCGGTGGCAGCCGGGCTTTTGATTGGTTGTTCGGGTATTTCCGATAATTTCTTAAGTATACCGCGCGTGCTTGTATTTTATCCGTTTTTCCTGGCGGGAATTCATTTTGAAAGAGAGAAACTTATAAGATTTCGTAACATGAAATGGCAATGGATTGCAGGAGCAGGCGTGGCGGTATGGATTGGCGGATTTGTTTTGAATATTTTTCCTACAAACTATTCACCGAAAATTTTCTATGGAAGATATAATTATGAGTATCTCGGACAAGGAATGGTGGAAGGGATGTTTGTCAGACTGATTTGCTATGCAATTGGATTTGGAATGACGTTTGGACTCATGTTGCTTATGAGTGAAAAGGAGGCGAAGGTCTCTTATATCGGAACGAGGACCATGGCGGTGTATTTGTTCCACGGACTCATATATTCTTTTATGAAGGGGACATCCGGTATATTAAGCGGAGTAAATACATTGGCAGAGTCTGCGATGTTACTCGCATTCTGCGTTGCCATCACATTGCTTTTTTCAGCAAGACAGTTTACTGTATTAACGGATGCGGTTGCATCTATTCCGTTGGAAAAGATTGGGGAAAGTTTCATCAAGGCGTTAGGAAACATCAAGGTGACGCAGCAGGATTTGATATTTGGAAAATAATTGTACCAATATTAAGGAAAACTTAAAGATTTCAACAAGGAATCCTAACTTTTTCAGATTATACTTTTAATCAAGTAAAAGATAAGTTTGATTGGAGGAAGTGCAATGAAAAAACAAAAGAAAGGATTTATTAATTTTATATGTTCTTTAATACCGGGGGCAGGAGAACTGAACATGGGATTTGAAAAGCAAGGGCTTAGTATTATGATCGTGTTCTGGGGAATTGTAGCAGTCACAGCTCTGACAGGATTTGAATGGATCGTCACCTTATTACCAATTGTCTGGTTCTATAGTTTTTTTCATACACATAATCTGAAGAATATGTCAGAAGAAGATTTTCAGGCAGAAGAGGATAGATACTTATTCAATTTAGACTATATGATGGAAAATCGCAAAGAACTTTTTGAAAAGTACCGCACACTGATTGCCGGATTTCTGATTTTTATAGGCGTATGTATAGTAGGCCGTGAAGTGATGTCGGTGTTCTGGAATGTTATTCCGAATTTCATGTATAATGCGGTTTACAACATAACAAATCTTGTGTCAGCGGGTATTATTGGAGTTGGAGTGATTGTTTTTGGTATTTTAATGCTGCATAAGAAAGAAGAAGAGGATCATTAAAATTGGAATTAACGACATTATGTTACATTGAAAAAGATGATAAATATCTGATGCTTCACAGAGTGAGTAAGAAAAATGATGTGAATAAAGATAAGTGGATTGGAGTAGGAGGGCATTTTGAATCCGGGGAAAGCCCGGAAGACTGTCTGCTCCGTGAAGTGAAAGAGGAAACAGGACTTACGTTGACATCATATCGGTTTCGAGGAATTCTGACATTTAACTTCAACGACAATGAGTCGGAATATATCTGTCTCTATACGGCAGATGGTTTTGAGGGAGAATTGCGTGAATGTGATGAAGGAACTTTGGAATGGGTTCCGAAAGATGAGATTGACAATCTGAATCTTTGGACGGGGGATAAGATATTCTTTGATTTACTTAGAAAAGATGCCCCGTTCTTTTCGCTCAAACTACAATATCAGGGTGATACTTTAATCGGTTGTGAACTGGATGGAAAGCAAATATGAATAGAAGAGGGCATTGCGAATTGATTTTTGCAATGCCCTCGTTTTGTCATGTTATAAGATTTTTGTGGTCCACTTCGTACAATCCCATACTTCGTTTACTACATCCTGGTAGAATTCCGGTTCGTGGCAAATGAGAAGGACGCTGCCCCGATATTCGCGAAGGGCTCGTTTCAATTCTTCTTTTGCATCCACATCCAGATGATTGGTCGGCTCGTCGAGAAGGAGAATATTCGTTTCTCGGTTGATCAGTTTACAGAGGCGGACTTTGGCCTGTTCTCCACCGCTTAACACACGAACCTGACTTTCAATATGCTTTGTAGTGAGTCCGCATTTTGCAAGTGCAGAACGGACTTCATACTGAGTATAAGAAGGAAATTCTTTCCAAATTTCTTCAATGCAAGTAGTGCGGTTGTCCGGGGCGGATTCTTGCTCAAAGTACCCGATCAGAAGATTTTCCCCTAGTTCTACAGAACCACTGAGTGATGGAATAAGACCGAGAATACTTTTTAAAAGTGTTGTTTTTCCAATACCATTAGCACCGACAAGGGCAATTTTATGTCCTCGTTCCATTGCAAGTGTAAGAGGTTTGGACAACGGTTCGTCATAACCGATGACAAGATCTTTTGTCTCGAAAATATAACGTCCCGGTGTGCGGCCGACTTTAAAGTTGAATTCCGGTTTCGGCTTTTCGGCGGCAAGTTCGATCACGTCCATTTTATCCAGCTTTTTCTGGCGGGACATGGCCATATTTCTTGTAGAAACACGGGCTTTGTTTCGTGCAACAAAGTCTTTCAGTTCGTTGATTTCTTGTTGCTGGCGTTTATAAGCTGCTTCAAGCTGTGCTTTTTTTACTTCGTATACTTCCAGAAAATGGTCATAGTCACCAACGTAGCGGTTCAATTCCTGATTTTCCATATGGTAAATGATATTGACAACTTCATTTAGGAATGGAATATCGTGGGAAATAAGAATAAACGCATTCTCGTAGTCTAGAAGATAACGTTTCAGCCACACAATGTGTTCTTCATCCAGATAGTTAGTTGGCTCATCGAGGAGCAGAATGTCCGGTTTTTCAAGCAGAAGTTTTGCGAGAAGAACTTTGGTTCTCTGTCCACCGCTTAAGTCAGTTACATCCCGGTCAAGTCCGATATCCAGAAGACCGAGAGCACGGGCAACTTCGTCTACTTTGGCATCAATAACATAGAAATCATGTAAAGTAAGTGTGTCCTGGATGACGGCAAGTTCATCCATTAATGTGATCATTTCTTCTTCGCTGGCAGTTCCAAGGGCATCACAAATCTCGTTCATTTTTGTTTCCATATCAAATAAATAGGCAAAGGCAGACTTTAGTACCTCTCGTATGGTCATACCCTTTTCAAGAACGGTGTGCTGGTCAAGATAACCGACACGGACATTTTTGGCCCATTCAATTTTCCCCTCATCCGGCTGAAGCTTTCCGGTTACAATATTCAAGAAAGTAGACTTTCCTTCCCCGTTGGCTCCAACAAGTCCGATATGTTCGCCTTTTAAGAGCCGAAAAGATACATCTCCAAAGATGGCACGGTCACCGAAACCATGTGATAAGTGTTCCACATTTAAAATGCTCATATATGTAAATCTCCTTATGAATAGTAGTTGAATAGTTTGCGTAATGTTTGCGTTTCTTCACTACTATAGCATAAGGAGAGTCGGGAAATCAACTGAATAGTTACCCTATTTCATTGTTCCCTGTGTGAGGATAGATTTTACATGCTGTTTTTCTTCTGCTGTTGCTTTTGCGGCAGGAACGTAGTAGCTTTTTTCCCGGGCAATCTGATAAAGTTTTTCCTGAGACATCTCACATTCGTTACGGATTTGCTTTAAACACTGTTTTAATTCTTTGTTTTCCGTCTGAGGGATCATATCCCCAAACATTTTCAACTCGCCGTTTACACCGACAAGTGCATCGGATACCATTGTTTTTTCGTCCATTTTCTCTTCCTCCTATAAAAACTTCATTAAATCCTGTTTGTTTTTCATCGCGCTTTGTGCCGCATCCTGGAATAGTTGCTTTACTTCAGGATCCTGTGCCTGTGATGCATAATCAGTCATTTTGCAGTGAGTTGTAGAATATCCACCGATTAAGTGACGAAGATTCTGTAAATCTAAGATAGAAATTTCTTCCATGGTAGCTTCCTCCTTAAAATATAATTGTAGTTTACTCAGTTAGTATGGGTAAAAAGAGGAGAAATTATGTTATAATATATATAATTTATTTTGAAAATTTATTTAATTTCAGGAGGGCAGATATGAAGATAGGGATTTTAGGAGCGGGTAATATTGCACGAAATATGGCGAACACTTTAAATGCTATGGAGGATGCAACGTTTTATGCAATCGGAGCAAGGGATCAAAAAAAGGCAGAGAAATTTGCAAAAGAGTACGGCGCTAAGAAAGCGTATGGTTCTTATGAACAACTGGCGAGTGATCCGGAAGTGGAACTGATCTATGTAGCAACTCCGCATTCCCATCATTTTGCGCACACAAAACTTTGTATTGAACAAGGAAAGCCGGTTCTCTGTGAAAAAGCATTTATGGTCAATGCAAAACAGGCAAAAGAAATTTGTGCACTAGCGGAAGAAAGAAAAGTGTTTCTTACAGAAGCTATTTGGACTCGATATCTTCCATCTAGAACGATGATCGATGAGATTATTCGAAGTGGAGAGATTGGAGATGTTACCTTTGTGACGGCAAATCTCGGATACGATATCAAAGATGTGGAACGGATGCAAAGACCGGAACTTGCGGGAGGCGCTCTTTTAGATGTGGGAATCTATCCGCTTACATTTATCAGTATGGTTCTTGGAAATGATGTGAAGGAAATTGTTTCTACATGCACAAAAACAGTAACCGGAGTGGATGAACAGAATGCGGTTATTCTGAAATATGACAACGGAGTTATGGCAGTCGCACACAGTGGAATGCTGGCAGGGACAGAGCAATACGGTATTGTATATGGAACAAAAGGATACTTGATCGCTGAGAATCTGAATAACGTAACGGCGATCAAAGTATACACAAAGGAGCGTAAACTTGTAAAAGAAGTAAAAGTGCCGGAACAGATTACGGGATTTGAATATCAGGTGCGCGCATCCATGAAAGCAATCCGGGAAGGAAAACTTGAATGCGAGGAAATTCCACATGCAGAAAGTATTGTGATGATGGAACTGATGGATCAGTTACGGGCAGATTGGGGAATTAGGTATCCTTTTGAATAATGAACGTAATGCTCTGTGAGGATTTATCGTGTATCTATACTGCTTTTATAAAACGGCAGAATAGTTCCCGCATTTCTTTTGAAGTTTGAAACATGGATTCCGGGTGCCATTGTATACCGATCACGAAAGGATGCGCAGGCATTTCTACTGCTTCTATGATGTGGTCGGAAGTATGGGCGGATACAACCAGACCGGTTCCCAGGCGGTCAAGCGCCTGATGATGGAAACTGTTGGTATACAGAATACTTCCAACGATCTGATGTAATTGTGTTCCTGATTTTACGGTAACCTTGTGACTGATATCTGTTCTGGAGGCAGAGTTTTGCATGTGGTTCAGTGTGTCTTCAGATTTTAAAGAAATATCTTGATAAATGGTACCTCCGCAGGCTACATTTAAAACTTGCATGCCTCGGCAGATGGCAAGGATTGGCTTTTGAGATTCCAACGCTTTTTTCATAAGCCGGATCTGAAAAATATCCAGCCGTATATTCGTTTCACCGAGTCCGTTTACCGGTTCCTGTCCAAAAAGAAGAGGGGTGATATCGGCGCCGCCACAGAACAAGAATCCATCACATAGTTTGACATATTCGTCAATCGCAGAATTGGATTTTACAAGCGGGATAAGAAGCGGCAATCCTCCGGCATAGCGAATCGATTGAATATAAGTATTTGTTACAAATTGCTTATTGTCATAAATTCCGCAGACAACGATTCCGATTTTTGATTTCATAGATTGTATTCTTCCTTTTTCTATTAGCATAGTCTATAATAATATAAAATATTCGAGGAAGGTGAAAATATGCATTTGATTGATATGCACTGTGATACTGCAGGCAAGATTTTGGAAAGTAAAAACGGAGAAGGTCTTTATGAAAATTCCTTTGATATTGATATAAAAGGAATGAAACAAGCCGGGACGATGGCGCAGTTTTTTGCGTGTTTTGTATATATGGAAAGATTTCAAGGCGAAGACCGGTTTGAGAAAGCATTTTCTTATGCAAAACAGATGGCGGGGAAAATGCGGGAAGAAGTGCAGAAAAACAGTCGGGATATTGCATTTGCGGTAAATGCAGATGATATTTTACGTAATCAGGAAAATGGGAAAATTTCGGCAATCCTTACCGTGGAAGAAGGCGGGATCTTGAATGGAGATATGGGGAAACTGGAAGAACTCTACAAAGAAGGAATCCGACTGATAACTTTGATGTGGAATTTTGAGAATTGTATGGGATTTCCAAACAGCAAAGATGCGGGGATCATGACAAAGGGGCTGAAATCTTTTGGATTTGAGACGGTGGAACGGATGAATGAACTTGGTATGATCGTGGACGTATCACATATGTCGGATGGTGGATTTTGGGATGTGGTAAGTCATAGTAAAGCACCTGTTGTTGCATCTCATTCCAGTTCCAGAAGTCTTTGTAATCACCCGAGAAACATGACAGATGAGATGCTGAAAGCTTTGGCAGAAAAGGGCGGCGTAGCCGCAGTGAACTTTTATCCTGCTTTTGTGAGAGAAAATGAGAGAGCCATGAGGGAAGATCTGGCAGCACATATTCAGCATATTGTAAATGTGGCAGGTATGGATGCAGTTGCAATTGGAACGGACTTTGACGGATTTACAGGAGGGAGTCTGGAAATTGATAAAGTAGAGAAAATGCCGATTCTTTATCAGGAATTGCAGCGGGCAGGTTTTACAGAAGGACAGATTGAAAAAATATGGTATCGGAATGCAATGAGGGTAATCAAAGATGTGATGCGATAAGAAAACAGTGTGTATCGTTTGGGGGATACACACTGTTTTCTTTATGATATAGGAAAGTTCTAAGTTATTATGTAAGTGTAAAAAGTGCTACGGAAGTGTAGAGGCTGGTTCGTTTTGAGATTTTGAGAAAAATTTTCATGAATTATATATTGACGTCCAGTGTGTCCTATACTATACTCTAAGTGTACTAATAATCGTAGTGCACTTAAAACGGTGGAAGGGAGATATTATGATTACAATTGATTATCAGAATCGGGCTCCGATTTATGAACAGATTGTAGATCGGTTTCAGACGTTAATCCTGAAGGGCGTTTTGCCACCGGGAAGTCAGATGCCGTCTGTTCGTTCGCTTGCCATAGAACTTTCCATTAATCCGAATACAATACAGAAAGCGTACACCGCTTTGGAACAACAGGGATATATTTATCCTGTAAAGGGACGAGGTAATTTTGTGACGGAAAATGATAATTTGCTGGAACAGAAGAAGGAAAACTTTCTGGAGAAAATGAGAGGACTTTTTAAAGAAGGAATAGAGTTGGGGATTACGAAAGAGGAATGCGAGAGAGTTTTGGAAAATTGTTGGAAGGGAGGAGGAAATATATGATAGAGATCAGGGAGCTTACAAAAACATTTGAAGGAATAAGAGCTGTCGATAATATAACAACTACGATACATGAGGGACAGATTTTTGGACTTGTAGGCAGCAATGGAGCAGGGAAAAGTACCTTTCTTCGTCTTTTGAGCGGAATTATGAAAGCGGATCAGGGAACCATTCTGATTGATGGGCAGAAAGTGTTTGAGAATTTGGAAATAAAAAATGAAATCTGCTTTCTTCCGGATACAGCATACTTTTTTCCAAATGCTACTGTTCGAGTTATGAAAAATTATTATAAGATGGTATACAAGAAATTCGATGAAAAGAAATTTGATGAGCTTGCAGAGAAATTTCATGTTGAAATGGATCGTAAAATCAGTACCTTCTCAAAGGGAATGAAAAAGCAGGTGTCCATGCTTCTCGGAATATGTGCCAGAACAAAATATTTATTCTGTGACGAGACCTTCGATGGTCTGGATTCCGTTATGCGTCAGGCCGTGAAGAGCCTTTTTGCACTGGAAGTCATTAACCGGGAGTTTACACCGATTATAGCGTCACATAATCTAAGGGAGATTGAAGATATTTGTGATACAGTAGGGTTATTACATAAGGGAGGAATTTTGTTTACAAAAGATATGGAAGAAATGAAATTCCATATGCATAAAGTACAATGTGTAATTGATAATCCTATAGCCGAAGAGCGGCTGCTTGCTGAATTGCAGGTGCTTCACCATGAGAAAAGAGGCTCGCTTTTGAGTTTTACAGCGAGAGGCACAAAAGAGGAGATTCTAGATCGGATCAAAGAGCGGGATCCGGTGTTTGTAGAAGCGTTGCCATTGACTTTGGAAGAAATTTTTATCAGCGAGATGGAGGTAAAGGGATATGACATCAAGCATTTCTTTTTATAAACTACTGAAAGAAGATATTAAAAAGCGAGTCTGGCTTTTGTGTATTTTTGCAGGAATCTTTCTTGTTGTACTTCCAATTGCGACGGCAATGCAGATCGATAGTATACTTTACTGGTCTTCAGATGATATGAATTATGCAAAGTCATGGTTCCTTGAGACGGAATTGGGGAATGAGTGGGTTGGATTTTTCATGATAGCCGGAGCCGTTTTAGGAGCGGTAACATCATTTACACATTTGCATTCCAGACGTCAGCTTGATTTTTATCACAGCCTTCCGGTGAAACGGGAGGAGTGGCTTGCAGTATCTTATATTAGTAGTTTCATCCAGATTATGATACCGTGCATTTTAAGTTATGTGATCAGATATCTCATTGGTGTTACGAAGGGGGTGACCGGGCCAAAATCAGCAGAAGCTCTTGCAACTATGATTGGGATTACGTTGCTTTCCTATCATCTTGTGTATATCGTATCGTCTATCGGAATGATTATTACCGGGAAAATGCTGACAGGTATTCTGATGATTGGTGTTTTACAGATATGGTACCCGTTTGCAGCGGCCTTGAAAAATATGGTGATGGGAACCGCATTTGAAACTTATTTTTCTACAGAAGCTGTCGTAGGGTATCAGTCGTTCATTTATAATCTGAATAGTGATATGTCGGAAAAATCACCGGTTTTTCTATACTACAAAATGATACAACTGTACTTTAGGGATGGCAATCTAGGAAAAATTACATTTTTTGCAATTGTAACAGGTATTGTTCTTACGCTCATTACATTTGTCCTGTATAAAAGGAGGCCATCGGAAGCGGCGGGAAAGGCAATTGCGTTTCCGATACTGGAATCCATCGTTAAAATTTTGCTTGCAATATCTGCAGGAACCTTTTTTGCGGTGATGGCATCTTCCCAGTATGAAGTCAAAGATCAGGTTCCTATCTGGACATTTGCGGTAGGAATTTTGTCAGCGGCATTCGTCTGTTGTCTGGTAGAATTTATTTATTCGGCAGATATGAAAATGTTGTTAAAGAAAAAGGCGTCTTTTGGGCTTGCTGTGTTGGGAACAGCACTTGTGTGTATGATTTTGCGGTTTGATCTGATCGGATATGATACATACCTTCCGCCTAAGGAGAAAGTGGTTGCCATGTCGGTGGATTTGCTTTATGACAATCCGGAAGTATTTTCCAATACGCTATCTTATACAGATGAAGATGTGAAAAACCGTTTGGATGGATTTAGAACGAAGGAATTTGCGAGACTTTATCAAGTAGCGCAAAATGGTGTCGAACACGTGGGAGATGATATTGACGAGTGGGGGAGCGAAAAATATATCCCGGTGAAAGTGGCATATTATTTGAAAAGTGGAAGCGTAACATATAGAAAATATTATGTAGATTATGAAAAAATGTATCAGTGTATGGATTCCTTGTTTGCAGACCGGGAATATCGAAGGAAATATTTTAACGTTGATAAGATAGGAAAGGATCAATACTATTTTGGAACGGTAGATATGTACTTTGGAACCCATCATACATTCACATCTGAGCAAAAAGACTTGGATAAGCTGCTTGACACATACTTAGAAGAGTTGGAAACAAAGCCGTTGTCAGTTTTTGAGAATGCAAATCTTGTTGCCCAACTGCAATTTACAAAAGGGGATGACTTCATGAATTTTCCTGTGTACAAGGAGTTTACAAAGACTTTGGAATTTTTACAGAAGGAATTTACAAACTGGAGAAATCTGACGGTGGATGATGTATCTTCTATGACGGTGGAGTACCATGCTTCAAATGAAGAAAATTCGGAAATTATAAGCAAGGTAATTCCGAAGGAAGATATGCAGCAGGTTTTGGATAGTATGTGTTATGTACAGACCGGTTTTTTGGGAAATATTGCAGAAAAGGATATGTATGTAACGATAGAAACGACAATGGGACAGTCTTATAATTATTACATCAGGAAAGGACATGTTCCGGAATGTCTAAAAACAAATAATCAATAAGGGAAAAATACATTAAAGTGAAAAGAGGCAGGAGATACTAATGAATAAGAGAAAAGGGAACAAAAGATACGAAAGAGCAAGAAGAAGGAGACAAAGACTTCTTTTTATGACCGTGATAGGGCTTTTACTTTGTGTGGGAGTCGGTGTGGCGGCCGTTAAGCTGGTTATGACAACATTTGCAAGGGAAAAGGCTGTGATTACGATTATGGCAGATCCGGTTACAATTCGGCAGGAGCAGGAAATCCCGAAGCTTACAGCTAACATTTTGGTAAGCGGAGATGAGGAGGCAGTTCTTGACAAGAAGTCCGGTTATACGGTGGGAGATCTGGTGAAAGAGATTCGTAAAGGGGAGCATTATCAGATTGAAAACAAGGCGGATAACACAACGGAAGGAACATTTTCACTAAAAGTCACACTTACGAAAGAAATGAAGAAGAAGCTGGATAATCAGTTTAAAAACAAAGTAGAGATAAAAACTCAGGATGGAACGCTTGTTGTCAAAAACAAATACGGAGACTGGGAAGGTAAAAAATTCAAAAAAGCAGATGGAAATTATGCGGTCAGCGAATTTGTTGCCATGGGAGACAAGAAGTATTATTTTGATGAAGAAGGCAATATGGTTACCGGTGAGATGAAACAGGGCAATAAGGAGTATGTATTCTCTGATACAGGAGTTTTGGAGTCCGAGAAGTTTATCGGTCTGGATCCTACAAAACCGATGGTGGCATTAACTTTTGATGATGGACCGGGAAAAGATACGGATCGTCTTCTGGAGGCACTCAAGAAATATAATGCAAGAGCTACATTTTTCATGCTCGGTAATAATGCAAAAAATTACGGCAGTGTCATTAAGAAAATGAAAGACATGAACTGTGAACTAGGAAACCATTCTACCACACATGCGCAGCTTACCAAGTTGAGTGCAGAGGCAATTAAAAAGGAGATACAGACAACTTCTGAATATATTAAAAATGCAGCGGGAGTAGGACCGACAGTTATGCGCCCACCGTATGGAGCGGTGAACGCTACAGTAAAACAGAATGTAGGGCTTCCGATGATTTTATGGTCTGTTGATACATTGGATTGGAAAACAAAAAGTACGCCGAAGACGGTAGAAAGTATCATGACTGCCAAGGATGGAGATATCATTTTGCTTCATGATATACATACGACATCTGTAGATGCGGCAATTGAAGCAATCCCGAAATTGATTGAAAAAGGCTTCCAGCTTGTGACTGTAAGTGAAATGGCGGAAGCGAAAGGACAAAAACTGGAATTAGGAGTAAAATATTTCTCATTTTAAAATAGGGACCGAAGGAGCAGGCTTTAAACTGCGATGCTCCTTCGGTCTCTTTTTCTTAGTATTTTCGTTTAATTATTGTTCTTCGCTTCCGCCATTTTCATTGCGCGAACTTTTAGTGGCAATCCAAACAGATTGATGAATCCTTCAGCGTCATGATGATCATAGAGGTCACCGGTTGTAAAACTTGCGAGAGATTCGCTATATAAAGAATACGGAGAAGTTGTTCCGGCCTTGATGATATTTCCTTTGTAAAGCTTGAATTTCACTTCACCGGTTACGTATTCCTGGGTTGACTCGATGAATGCCTGAACAGCCTCCCGAAGTGGTGTGAACCATTTGCCCTCATATACAATCTGTGCCAGTTTATTTCCCATGTCTTTTTTCATTTCGTAAGTTGCCCGGTCTAGTACAAGTTCTTCTAATTGCTGATGTGCTTCCATGAGAATTGTTCCACCTGGAGTTTCATATACACCACGGGATTTCATTCCGACAACACGGTTTTCAACAATATCTACAATGCCAACACCATGTTTTCCGCCTAGTTCGTTGAGCTTTGTAATAATTTCGGAGACTTTCATTTTTTCTCCGTTAACACTTACAGGAACACCTTTTTCAAAAGTCATAGTTACATATTCTCCTTCGTCCGGTGCATGTTCCGGTGTCACACCGAGTACGAGAAGATGCTCGTAGTTTGGCTCCAAAGCAGGATCTTCCAGTTCAAGCCCTTCATGGCTGATGTGCCATAAGTTACGGTCACGGCTGTAGCTTTGGCTTGCATCAAAGGGAAGATCGATTCCGTGTTGTTTACAGTATTCGATTTCTTCTTCACGGGACTGCATCGTCCAGATATCTGTCATTCTCCAAGGGGCAATAATTTTAATGTCCGGAGCAAGAGCTTTGATGCCAAGCTCAAAACGGATCTGGTCATTTCCTTTTCCGGTTGCACCGTGACAGATTGCAGTTGCTCCTTCCTTTCTTGCCACTTCTACAAGACGTTTGGCAATTCCCGGACGAGCCATGGAAGTTCCGAGTAAATATTTGTTTTCGTAAATGGCATTTGCCTGTACGCATGGAACGATATAATCATCACAGAACTCATCGATGATATTTTCGATATATAATTTAGAAGCACCGGATAATTTGGCTCTTTCTTCTAATCCATCTAATTCTTCGCCCTGTCCGCAATCGATGCAACAGCAGATGACTTCGTAATCAAAATTTTCTTTTAACCAAGGGATAATGGCAGTTGTATCAAGTCCGCCGGAATATGCTAAAACAACTTTTTCTTTCATTTGTATACCTCCTGTAACATGTTTTTGAAATTCGATAATGACAATATACAACAAAAGGAATAAATATGCAATAATAAAATGGAAATATGTAAAAATATCATTTGTAATGTGCATAATTATTATTTATGTGTGTATAAAATGCATAAAAATACGGCTTATACTTGACAAATCCATGGGAGGGTGTAAAATAAAGCGTGAGAGCATTTTGAAGAATGGAAAAAGAACGTGAGAGGTGGTAAGCAGGATGATTAAAGTAGGAATTATCGGCTCTACCGGATATGCCGGAGGAGAACTTGTAAGAATATTGATGGGACACAAAGATGTAGAAATCAAATGGTTTGGTTCTAGAAGTTATATAGATAAGAAATATGCAGAAGTGTATCAGAATATGTTTCAGATTGTAGATGCAGTCTGCATGGATGATAATATGGAAGAACTGGCAGAGAAGGTCGATGTGATCTTTACAGCAACGCCTCAAGGACTTTGCGCATCTCTTGTGAATGAAGAAATATTATCGAAAACGAAAGTCATTGACTTGAGTGCGGATTTCCGTATCAAAGATGTGGATACATATGAAGAATGGTATAAGATGAAACATCCGTCACCACAATTTATAGAAGAGGCAGTATATGGACTTTGTGAAGTGAATCGGCAAGCAGTGAAAAAGGCAAGACTAGTTGCAAATCCGGGATGCTATCCGACATGTTCTTTTCTATCTATATATCCGCTTGCCAAAGAAGGCCTGATTGATATGAGTACGATCATCATCGATGCAAAATCGGGAACCTCCGGAGCGGGACGTGGCGCGAAAGTGGATAACCTTTACTGTGAGGTAAATGAGAATATCAAAGCGTATGGGGTAGCATCACACAGACATACGCCTGAGATTGAGGAGCAGTTAGGCTATGCTTCGGGGGAAAAGGTAACGCTGAATTTCACACCGCATCTGGTACCGATGAACCGTGGAATTCTTGTGACGGCGTATGCCTCTTTAAAAAAGGCTGTGACATACGAAGAAATGAAGGAAATTTACGAACGTTATTATAATAAGGAAAGATTTGTCCGCGTACTTTCGAAAGATATCTGCCCACAGACAAAATGGGTGGAAGGAAGTAATTATGTGGATGTGAACTTCAAGATTGATCCGAGAACAAACCGCGTGATCATGATGGGAGCTATGGATAATCTTGTGAAAGGAGCAGCAGGACAGGCGGTACAAAATATGAACCTAATGTTCGGACTTCCGGAATCGGAAGGCTTGGAACTTGTACCGATGTTTCCGTAACAGAGAAAACGCATATGATACGTGTAATGACAATAGAAGATTATGATGAAATATTTGCCTTGTGGATGAAGATCAAGGGATTTGGAATCCGCAGTGTAGACGATTCCAGAGAAGGAATTGACCGTTTTTTGAGACGGAATCCAACAACGAGTATTGTGGCTGTAGAAGATGGGAAAATCGTAGGAAGCATTCTTTGCGGACATGACGGAAGAAGAGGATGTTTCTATCATGTATGTGTGGATCCGGACTATCGTATGAGAGGAATCGGACGCACCATGGTGGTAAAAGCAATGGAGGCTTTGAAAGAAGAAGAGATTAATAAAGTCTGTCTCATCGCATTTGCAGAGAATGATATTGGAAATGCATTTTGGAATGAGATCGGATGGACAAAACGTTTGGATCTGAACTATTATGACTTCACGCTCAACGAGGAGAATATTACAGCATTTAATAAGTAGAAAGCAGAAAAAGGAGAACAGGAACATGAAAGAAATTCAAGGAGGCGTAACTGCCGCAAAAGGATTTGAGGCTGCGGGAGTTGCCGCGGAGATTAAATACAAAGGACGTACCGATATGGCAATCGTGTATAGTCAGAAACCATGTGTGGCTGCAGGTACATTTACTACAAATGTGGCGAAAGCAGCACCGGTTACATGGGATCAGAAGCTTGTAAAAGAAAGTCCGTATGTACAGGCAGTCATTGTGAATTCCGGAATTGCAAATGCGTGTACAGGACAGGAAGGTTACAGTTATTGTAAAGAAACGGCAGAGGCTGCGGCAGAAGAACTATCCATTCCGGCAGACAGCATACTGCTAGGTTCTACCGGGGTCATTGGAAAACAGCTCCCAATGGATCGGATCAAAAAAGGGGTTGCCATGCTGGCGAAGGCAAAAAAAGACACATTAGAGGCGGGAAATGATGCGGCAAAAGCAATCATGACAACGGATACTTGTGAAAAGGAATTGGCGGTAGAGATTGAGATCAGCGGGAAAACTGTGACAATCGGCGGTATGGCCAAAGGTTCCGGGATGATCCATCCGAATATGTGTACGATGTTGAGCTTTATCACAACAGATGCGAAGATTGCGAAATCTGCTCTTGAGAAAGTATTGCGTGAAGATGTGAACGATACGTATAATATGATTTCCGTAGACGGAGATACCTCTACAAACGATACCGTACTCGTTCTTGCCAACGGAATGGCCGGAAATGAAGAAATCCAGGAAGGAACAGAAGCGTACGAGACATTTAAAAAAGCACTTCACACGATCAATGAATATCTTGCAAAGAAGATTGCAGGAGACGGAGAAGGTGCAACTGCATTGTTTGAAGTGCATGTTGTAGGGGCAGGGACAAAGGAAGATGCTGTGAAACTGTCCAAATCCGTTGCATGCTCCAACCTGACAAAGACAGCAATAGCAGGACATGATGCGAACTGGGGGCGTATCATCTGTGCCATGGGGTATTCCGGTGCGCAGTTTGATCCTGAGAAAGTAGACTTATTCTTTGAAAGTAAAGCCGGAAAAATCCAGATTGCGGAAAACGGGGTTGCCCTTGATTTCAGTGAAGAGAAGGCAACAGAGATTTTATCACAGTCCGTTGTTACGGCTACTGCCAATGTGAAGATGGGAGAAGAGGAAGCGACAGCATGGGGATGTGATCTGACACATGGTTATATTGAAATCAATGCAGATTATCGTTCCTAGTAAGGCAGACGGGGGGAAACGTGCATGAGATTGGAAAGAAGGAGCAATATGAAGGCGAATATGCAGAAATATCTGGATAAAGCAGAAGTGCTCATAGAAGCACTGCCTTATATCCAAAAGTTTAACCGGAAGATCATTGTTGTCAAGTATGGCGGAAGTGCGATGCTGGATGAAGAGCTGAAAAGAAATGTCATTGAAGATGTAACTCTTTTAAAACTGGTAGGATTCAAACCCATCATTGTACATGGCGGAGGAAAAGACATTAACAAATGGCTGGAAAAAGTAGGAAAAGAGCCGGAATTCAAGAATGGACTCCGCGTGACGGATGCAGAGACGATGGAGATTGCCGAGATGGTACTTGGAAGAGTAAACAAAAGTCTTGTACAACTTGTGGAATCCCTCGGTGTGCGTGCCATTGGGATCAGCGGGAAAGATGGGGGACTTCTGAAAGTAGAAAAGAAATATTCCTGTGGGGAAGATATTGGGTTTGTAGGTGATGTAAAAGAAGTCAATGCGTCGATCCTCTATGATCTTCTTGAGAAAGATTTTCTGCCTGTTGTGTGTTCTGTGGGACTGGATGAAGACTACCATACATATAATATCAATGCGGATGATGTAGCCAGCGCGATTGCAAAGGCGATGGGAGCAGAAAAGCTTGCTTTCTTAAGTGATATTGAAGGTGTGTATAAGGATGCGGAGGATCCGGATACGATCATTGCGGAAATTACAGTAGAGGAAGCGAGGGGATTGATCGACAATGGAAGTATCAATGGCGGTATGATTCCGAAGATTCAAAATTGTATCGAAGCGATTGAGAATGGTGTAGAAAGAGTCCACATTCTGGATGGACGGATTCCGCATTGTCTCCTATTAGAAATCTTTACACACAAGGGAATTGGTACGGCGATTTTGAAAAATGACGGAAGCAGGTTTTATTATGGAGAATAATCAAGGGAACAAAAACTATATAGAGAAAGCGGAACAGTTTCTTGTGCACACATACAATCGTTATCCGATTGTTTTAGATCACGGAGAGGGTGTGTATCTTTATGATAGAAACGGGGAAAAATATCTTGATTTTGCAGCGGGAATTGCTGTGTGTTCCCTCGGCTACAGCCATGAAGGATATAAAAATGCCTTGAAGGAACAAGCAGAGAAACTTCTTCATGTATCCAATTTATTCTATACGGCACCTACGGCGGATGCTGCGGAAAAATTAAAAAAAGCATCCGGGATGGATCGTGTGTTTTTCACAAACAGCGGAACCGAAGCAATTGAGGGAGCGTTAAAAGCGGCTAGAAAATATGCGTATACAAAACAATCCGGAAGATTTGAGTTTGTGGCAATGAATCATTCCTTCCACGGAAGAAGTATGGGAGCGGTATCAGTAACGGGAACAGAAAGTTACCGAACGCCGTTTGAACCTCTTGTGTCCGGTGTGCGATTTGCCCGGTACAATGATCTGGAAAGTGTGAAAGCGCAGATCACAGACAAGACGTGTGCCATTATTTTGGAAACATTGCAGGGAGAAGGCGGCATTTATCCGGCGGAACCGATATTTTTGGAAGGACTTAGGAAAATCTGTGATGAACAGGATATTCTGCTCATTTTTGATGAAATTCAATGCGGAATGGGAAGAACAGGATCCATGTTTGCATGGCAAGACTACGAGGTGAAACCGGATCTGATGTGTATGGCAAAAGCTATCGGAAATGGGGTGCCCGTGGGAGCCTTCGCCATGACAGAGAAAGTGGCAGAATATTCTTTAAAGCCGGGAGATCATGGAACAACTTACGGGGGAAACCCGTTTGTCTGTGCGGCAGTCAGCAAAGTGTTGGATATTTTCGAAGAAGAGAAGATTGTGGAACACGTGAAGGAAATCACACCATATCTAGAAGGAAAATTAGAGGAACTTGTGGAAGAATTTGAAACGGTAAAAGAAAGACGTGGAAAAGGTTTGATGCAAGGACTTGTGTTGGAAAGACCGGTGGGAGAAGTGATATCGAATGCACAGAAGGAAGGGCTGCTTGTGATTTCAGCAGGAGGAAATGTCTTGCGGATGGTCCCGCCTCTTATCATTGAAAAAGAGCATGTGGATGAGATGATCGAAAAACTGAAGAAAGCGCTTGCCGCTTAAACAATGCATAAAAATCCAATCATTGGATATTCTTATCTTAGAAGATGAATTCTGGGAGGGATACCGATGATTGGATTTATTATTGCCCTGATTTCCGGGGCGCTTATGAGTGTACAGGGAGTTTTTAATACACAGGTGACAAAGACAGCCGGAATGTGGGTGTCGAACGGTTGGGTTCAACTGACCGCATTTCTTGTATGTGTGACTGCATGGTTATTCACGGGAAGAGACAGTGTGATGGCTATTGCAAAGGTGGAGCCGAAATACGTACTTCTTGGAGGTGTGATCGGTGCCGGTATTACATGGACAGTGATCAAAAGCATGGAGATGCTCGGGCCGGCAAAAGCCGCACTTCTCATTGTGTTTTCGCAATTGATCATTGCTTATGTCATTGAACTGTTTGGACTTTTCGGAGTAGAAAAAGAAACTTTGGAGTGGAGAAAAGTGATTGGGATGGGGATAGCCCTTGTGGGCGTGGCAATCTTCCAGTGGAAGTAGTTGCATTTTAAAATGAAATTCGTTACAATATTAATGTCTAGCATAGAGGGGTATGTAATTTCAACCATGAAGTTACAAGGAGGAATTTATGCAAGGCACGATGAAAAAAATGTGTTGTTTGGGAATATGCCTGCTTTTTTGCTTTACTGCAGGCTGTAAAGAGAAAGAAACATTAACCTTGGAAGAAGTTACAAAAGTAAACACAGAAGAAAGCAGAAAAGAAAATACAAAAGAAAATGGAGAAAAAGAAGCCGTCAAAGAGAAAGGACAGACTGAAATCACGGAAGAGAAGCTGTATGTTTATGTATGTGGTGAAGTGAAGAGTCCGGGTGTCTATGAACTTGAGCCGGGAAGCCGCATTTATGAGGCGGTCCGGGCAGCGGGCGGTATGACAGAGGCGGCAGATGAGTATTATCTGAATCAGGCAGAAGTGTTAAATGACGGTCAGCAGATTTATGTTCCTTCCAAGGAAGAGATAGAAGCAGAAGAGAAGATACCGGGGAAGCCGGAAGAGATAAAGGAAGAGGGAAGCAAAAAAGTGAATTTGAATACGGCTTCAAAGGAAGAACTTATGACTCTTACCGGAATCGGAGAGGCAAAAGCAGATAGCATCATAAGGTACCGGGAAGAAAATGGGGGATTTCAAAATCCGGAGGATCTTATGAAAATTGAAGGAATAAAAAGCGGCGTATTCAATAAGATAAAAGAACAGATTACAGTATAATAAGGGAGAAAAAAATGGGAAAGAAGATATTGGTTGTTGATGATGAGAAGCTCATTGTAAAAGGAATCCGATTTAGTCTGGAACAGGACGGCATGGAAGTGGATTGCGCGTATGACGGTGAGGAAGCATTTAATATGGTGAAGGAACAGAAATATGATCTGATCCTTTTGGATGTGATGCTGCCGAAATATACAGGTTTTGAAATATGCCAGATGATACGCGAATTTTCAGATGTGCCGGTGATTATGCTGACTGCAAAAGGTGATGACATGGACAAAATTCTTGGACTTGAATACGGGGCAGATGATTACATAACAAAACCATTTAATATATTGGAAGTTAAGGCACGTATTAAGGCTATTTTAAGGCGTATCGGTAAACAAAAAACTGAGAAAGACAACGAAAATGTTATTTCAAAAAATGATATGAGAATTGATCGTCAGAGCCGAAGAGTGTATGTGAAGGAAAAAGAAATCAATCTGACGGCAAAAGAGTTCGATCTTTTGGAACTTCTTGCTATGAATCCGGACAAAGTGTATTCAAGAGAAGAACTTTTAAATATTGTGTGGGGATATGAGTATCCGGGAGATGCGAGAACTGTGGATGTTCACGTAAGAAGGCTTCGTGAAAAAATAGAACCAAATCCAAGTGATCCGATGTACGTATATACAAAGTGGGGAGTTGGTTACTATTTTAGAGGTTAAAAAGCGATTAAAAATCAAATTTATGAAGAGTCTGCGGGCGCGTATACTGCTTCTTCTTGTTGTGGTAGGAATTGTACCGTGCATCGTACTTGGGAGTACAATACTCCATAGTCATCAAGAGAAGAGCATTGAACGGTATATTTCCCAGATTCAGAATCAGTGTACGATCCTTTCGAATCAATTGGAAAGTTACAGTTATCTAAGCAGCAACGATTCTAAGGTAGTTGACGCAGAGCTTACACAGCTTTCGAATGTATATAACGGCCGGATTCTTGTGATCAATGATGAATTTCGTATTGTAAAGGATACATATGAATTAGATGAAAGTAAAACGGTGGTTTCTGAAGATGTGATTCGATGTTACCGTGGAAAAGGGACAGTCATCTATGATGAAAAAAATCGATTTTTTGAAGTGACAACACCGGTAAAAAGCAACAAACAAGTCATCGGTGTGGTACTCATGAGCGTTTCCACAGACAATATTATGGAAAGTGGGGGAGACCTGAAAAATATATGTGATCTGATCATTGGGACAATGGCGATTATTATTCTGATCATTGCAGTATTGTTGTCTACGCTTATGGTACGTCCGTTTGGAAGGATCACGAAAGCCATTGAAGCAGTAAATGAGGGATATGAGTCGGAAGATCTTTGTGAAAATACATATACGGAAACAGCGCTTATTTCCGATGCCTTTAACAAAATGCTAGGAAGAATGCGGGTGGTAGATAAGTCCAGAGAGGAATTTGTATCCAATGTGTCGCATGAGCTGAAGACACCGCTGACTTCTATGAAAGTATTAGCGGATTCACTTCTTGCCCAGGAAGATGTGCCGGTAGAATTGTATAAAGAATTTATGGGTGATATTACGGAAGAAATCGAACGCGAGAATAAGATCATCAATGACCTGCTTTCTCTTGTAAAGATGGACAAGACATCCGCGAATATCAATATACAGTCCGAGAACATCAATGAACTTTTGGAACGTATTTTAAAACGGCTCAGGCCGATTGCAAAGCAGCACAATATAGAGGTGGTATTTGAATCCTTCCGTCCGGTGATGGCTGAAGTGGACGAAGTAAAGATGAGTCTGGCTCTTTCGAATCTGGTGGAAAATGCTATCAAATACAATAAAGAAAACGGGTGGGTTCATGTTTCCCTAAACGCAGACCACAAATATTTCTATGTGAAAGTGGCGGATTCCGGAATCGGAATTCCAAAACAGGATACCGAAAATATTTTTGAACGTTTTTATCGGGTGGATAAGTCGCATTCCAGAGAAATCGGAGGTACGGGTCTGGGTCTTTCTATTACGCGTAATGCGATTATCATGCATCGTGGGGCAATCAAAGTATATAGTGAGGAAGGGGAAGGAACTACATTTACTGTTCGTGTTCCATTGACCTATGTAGTGTAAGGAGAGGATAAGATGAAGAGGCAGAAAGTGCTATGTCTGGCAGGATTGATACTTATCCTGTTTCTGGCCGGTTGTAAGACGAAGGAAGAGATTCCGAAGAAAGGTCCGTATTTGTATTATCAAAATACGGACGGTACAGGACTTACCATGGTGGAATATACCATAAAGGAAGAAAAGGCAGAAGATGCAATTGCGGCGATGCTGAAAAAGCTTGCGAAAAATCCAGGTTCTGTCGGGATGACGTCTGTGATTCCCAAAGATGTGAAAGTAGAAAACACGGCCTTGGAAAACGGGGTATTACATTTGTATATGAATCGATTTTATGCGCAGCTTGATGAAGTGCAAGAAGTACTTTTACGGGCGGCACTTGTACAATCCCTGATTCAGATTGATGGAGTGGATGCGGTTGATATTTATGTGGACAACAAGCCGTTAACTACAAAAAGTGGAAAAACAGTAGGGCTCATGAATGAAAATTCTTTTGTGAAAAATACAGGAACGGCTTTTAAATCATTTCAGAAGACAACACTGACATTATTTTTTGCAAACAAAAAGGGAGATAAACTTTCGCAGGAAAAGAGAGAGGTTCATTATTTCAGTAATGTTTCTACGGAAAAATTAGTTTTGGAGCAATTGATGAAAGGACCCGAGTCCGGAGAAATGAAGGGGATTCTTCCTTCAAACATTCGAGTATTGAACACATCCGTGAAAGATGGAATTTGTTATGTGAACTTCGGGAAGGAGTTTCTTACTTACGCATATGATGCGGGACCGGAAACGGTGATTTACGGGATTGTTAATTCCATCGTAAGTAATTGTGATGTGAGCAGGGTGCAATTTTCAGTAGAAGGCGATTCCACTGTGAAGTTTATGGAGAAAATTAGTTTTGAGGAGCCGTTTGAGCGGAACATCGAGTTGGTAGAGAACGAATAATATGAAACAAAGACCGCTTGGAACGATTTGTGTTCTTGTAGCGTTTATACAGGTCTTAATGGTAGTGGCAGGGATGTGGGGGCCTTCCCCCATTCCTGCTACATGGAAAGAGGGAGAAAATATTTCTATGCTTGGGCGTGTGTATCGAAGAGATATACGCCCGGATTATCAAATCTTATATCTGAAAGATACGGAAGTCTCGTATCAAAATAATGAAACAATAAAACGAAATACGATCATATATGACAAGGAGTTTGAAAAGGTTTGTGTAGGAAATCTTGTTCTGATAACCGGATCGTGTACCTTTTTTCAAGAACCACGTAATCCGGGAAATTACAACCAGAAGTTCTATTATGATAAGCAAAACATCGCAATGATGGCCTTTGCAGACAAAGTAAGAGTGGTACAAGATGATGTGTGGAGAATACGGGAAAGTTTATCCAAACTCCGGGAGCGATGGCACAAAGTATTGATTGAAACATTGGGGGAGAAAAATGGCGGTATGCTGAGTGCCATGATGACCGGAGAGAAAAGGGATCTTGACCGCGAATGGAAGGAAGTATATCAGGTGAATGGAATCGGACATCTTCTTGCTATCTCGGGCTTGCATCTTTCCTTCATTGGACTGACTTTTTACCAAGGGCTTCGGAAAATCGGATTGTCTTACAAAACTGCGGGAATGATTGGCGGTATTTTTCTTGTTTTATATGCTGTGATGACGGGGCTGAGTGTATCCACTATGCGGGCGATGCTTATGTTTCTGATCCGGATCGGAGCGGATATGTGCGGCAGAGTCTATGATATGATGACAGCGCTTCTTTTGTCTGGGGTGCTGATCCTTTGCCGGAACCCTCTATATATTCTGGATGCGGGATTTTTACTTTCCTTTGGAGCCATTTTGGGGATTCTTCTGTTACTTCCTGTTTTGCAAAGTTTACCGGAATGCCGGATACGGCTTTTGGAAGGGGTATATGCCAGTATGGCGGTTCAAATGTTTCTTTTTCCGGTTACTTTATATTTCTTCTTTGAGATCCCGAGCTATTCCGTCATTTTAAATCTTGTGGTGATTCCGCTGATGTCCTTGATTCTCGGGGTGGGACTGATTGGGTCGGTAGTATATTGTATGTCCCCGTGGTTTGGAGAAAACATTTTAAGAGGAACCGGAATTATTTTTAAATTGTATGATTTTTTGTGCGAGTGGTGTATGAGACTTCCATTTTCCAGACTTGTAATCGGAAAACCAAAGTGGCAGCAAGTGGTGATTTGCTATGGAGCTATGTTGATATTTCTTATTTGTATAGGAAAATGGAAGGAAAAGGAAGAAAACAGGAAGAACAATTGGAAAAGATGTGCAAGGGTGCTGGTTTTGACTATGATATTGGGGATTTCGATTCCCTGGAGGCAGAAACAGGAAAGTATGCAGATTACCATGCTGGATGTGGGGCAAGGAGATGGAATTTATATGCGAGGGCCATCGGGGATGGATTATTTTATCGACGGAGGAAGCAGTGATGTGAAAGAGGTGGGAAAGTATCGTGTGGAGTCTTTTCTAAAGTCCCAGGGAGTGGGGCGATTGGATTATGTGTTCCTTTCACATGGGGATGCAGACCATATCAGCGGGATTCAGGAAATGCTTGTGAGACAGAAGGTTGGAATTCGGATTCAAAATCTTGTACTTCCCGTAGAAAATGTGTGGGATGAAGGACTTATAAAACTTGCACAGACAGCATTAGAGAACGGGACGAAGGTTGTAACTATAGGAGCCGGGCAGGAACTTACAGAGGAAAATCTTAGAATAATCTGTCTGCAGCCCGGGACAAGTTTTGTGGAAGAATCCGGAAATGCAGCGTCCATGGTTCTGAAAGTACAGTATAAGGAATTTGATCTGCTTTCAACCGGAGACGTAGAAGGGAAGGGAGAAGAAATTCTTACCAAAAACAAAAGCGTGGGAAAAATCGATGTGCTGAAAGTTGCCCATCATGGATCGAAAAATTCCACGACAAAAGAATTTCTAGATCTTGCAAAGCCGAAGGTTGCTTTGATTTCAGCCGGACAGAAAAATTCTTATGGACATCCGCATAAGGAAACGTTAAAGAGGCTGCAGGAATATGGAGTCCGGATTTATAATACACAGGAAGCGGGGGCAGTAACGATTGAGACGGATGGAAAAAGAATGCGGATAGAGGAATATATTCCGTAAATCAAAAGAACGCGCCGGAAAGCATGTACTTTCCAGCGCGTATACAGTTATATACTCGTTTTTATTTATTTCAAATTTTCTACAATGGCCTTTACCGCTTTTTCCACATTTTCTTTGGATGTGGCAAGATTCATACGGATATGGGTACCAAAGCGTTCGCCGCCAAACCAATCTCCGTAATCGAAAGCGAGATGACATTTTTTTTGCATGAAGTCTTTCAGCGCATCCTTCGATAAGTAAGACTCAAAGTCAATCCAAAGAAGATAGGTACCCTCCAAAGGAGAAACCACAATATTTGGAAGTTCTTTTGCGAAAGTTTCCTTGACATATATATAATTATTGTGGACAATTTCGTTCACTTCATTCAGCCAAGGCCTTCCGTCTGTGTATGCGGCTCTTGCAGCAATGTATCCGAAAGGATTTCCGTCTGTGACGCGGATACTTGTGGTGAAGGCATCCCACTGGGCTCGTAGCGTTTCATCCGGGATGACGACAATGGAGTTTTGGCATCCTGCAAGGTTAAAGGTTTTGGATGGAGCGGTGATTGTGATCAACTTTTGATCATAATCTGCAATGGAAGCAATCGGTGTATGGACTTGTCCCGGAGCAAGAAGATCATGGTGAATTTCATCGGAGATGATGAATACATGATGTCTTTTACAAATAGAGACGAGTTTTTCTAATTCTTCTCTTTTCCATACACGTCCTACCGGATTGTGAGGAGAACAAAGAATGAAAAGTTTTACGTTGTTTTTCACAATCTTTTCCTCAAAGTCTGCAAAATCGATGGAATAGATCCCGTGTTCGTTGATCAGATCGGAAGTAATCAATGTACGGTCATTGTTCGTAACGGCATAAAGAAACGGATAGTATACCGGGGTGAGAACGATGATAGAGTCTTTTGGCTTTGTCATCATCTGCACGATCCAGTTAAAACCGGAAACAACTCCTGGTGAGAATCTCAGCCAGTCTTTCTTCACAACATAGCCATGTTCTTTTTCCCAGTTTATGAAAGACTCGTAATAACTGTCTGGTGCAACATAATATCCGAAAACACCTTTTCTTACATATTCGTCAAGGGCATCCGTTACGCAGGACGGAGCCTGAAAATCCATATCGGCAACCCACATTGCATGAAGTCCTTCCTCACCAAACATCGGGCTTTGTGCATCCCATTTGCAGCAGTCTGTATTTCTGCGGTCAACATAAGTTACAAGTGACATAATCATTTCCTCCTAGAGTATTGATACTATAAGTATTTATCAAAAGTATAAGAATGTCAACATTACGGAAGGTAAAAATGTTGCAGAAAAAATGAGATTTGTTTATACTTAGAGAAGATGAAATGCGAGGAGAACAGCATGAAAAGTTTGAATGAAGATTTGAAGACAGGGCAGTTTAAACAGATATATCTGCTTTACGGAGAAGAAAGTTATTTGAAAAAACAGTATAAGGATAAATTGACGAAAGCTATGATCCCGGAGGGGGATACCATGAATTACGCGTATTACGAAGGAAAAGGGATCAATGTGAAGGAAGTGATTGATCTTTCGGAAACCATGCCTTTTTTTGGAGAGCGGAGACTTATCGTAATTGAGAATTCCGGATTTTTCAAAAATGCATCTCCTGAACTGGCAGAATATATGAAAGACATTCCGGAGACAACGAATTTCATTTTTGTGGAATCCGAGATCGATAAGCGGGGGAAATTGTATAAAGCTGTAAAAGACCGGGGGAGAGTAGTGGAACTTTCAAAGCAGGACGAGCATACACTTCTTCGTTGGATTTTGGGGAATATTAAGAAAGAAGGGAAGAAGACGACCGAGTCTACAGTACGGTATCTGTTATCGAAATGCGGAACGGATATGGAAAATCTACAGAAAGAAATGGAAAAACTGTTTTGCTATACACTGGAAAAAGATGTCATTGAAATTGCGGATATTGAAGAAATCTGTACGACACAGATTACAAACCAGATTTTTGAGATGGTCAGCGCTGTGGCAGAAAAAAAGCAGAAAAAGGCGTTAGATCTCTACTATGATCTTTTGGCGCTAAAAGAGCCGCCTATGCGGATTCTCTATCTTCTTTCCAGACAATTTCGGTTGCTGATGGAAGTGAAAGGATTGGCTGAGAACGGATATGGAAAGAAGGATATTGCGGCTACAGCCGGTTTACACCCTTATGTTGCGGGGAAATATATCGAACAGGCGAAAGCATTTCGTATGAAGGAATTGCGGGGAATTCTAGAAGAAAGTGTGGAGATTGAGGAAAGAGTAAAGACAGGGCTTCTTGGAGATGTATTGGGTGTGGAACTTTTCATTGTCAAATACTCGGCGGATAGGTTATAATAGTACAGTTAAAGTAAAGATTTGGAGGAAGAAACGTGGCAGGAATAGATCAGAGTAAAATTAGAAATTTTTGTATTATTGCACATATAGATCATGGAAAGTCTACATTGGCTGACCGTATTATTGAGAAAACAGGATTGCTTACAAGCAGGGAGATGCAGTCTCAGGTTTTGGATAACATGGAACTTGAGCGTGAACGTGGAATCACGATCAAAGCCCAGACAGTCCGTACCGTCTATAAAGCGCAAGATGGGGAAGAATATATTTTTAACTTAATCGATACACCAGGACATGTGGATTTTAACTATGAGGTGTCGAGAAGCCTTGCAGCGTGTGATGGTGCAATTTTGGTTGTGGATGCAGCGCAGGGGGTAGAGGCCCAGACACTTGCCAATGTATATCTTGCTTTGGACCATGATTTGGATGTTATGCCGGTAATCAATAAGATTGACCTTCCAAGTGCGGAGCCGGACAGAGTTATTGAGGAAATTGAAGACGTCATTGGAATTGAAGCTCAGGATGCACCTCGGATTTCTGCGAAAACAGGACTGAATATTGATGAGGTGCTGGAACAGATCGTACAGAAAATTCCGGCGCCGGAAGGAGATGCTTCGGCGCCTTTGCAGGCATTGATTTTTGATTCGGTTTATGATTCTTATAAAGGAGTCATCGTGTTTTGCCGTATTAAAGAGGGAACCGTCAAAAAAGGAACGTCGATTCGGATGATGGCAACGGGAGCAAGTGCTGAAGTTGTAGAAGTTGGATATTTCGGAGCCGGACAGTTTATTCCATGTGATGAGTTAAGCGCAGGCATGGTAGGATATATAACGGCCAGCCTGAAAAACGTCAAAGATACCCGAGTGGGTGATACGATCACAGATGCGGTAAATCCATGTAAAGAACCGCTTCCGGGATACAAGAAAGTACAGCCGATGGTTTATTGCGGTATGTATCCGGCGGATGGTGCAAAATATCAGGATCTAAGGGATGCGTTGGAAAAATTGCAGTTAAACGATGCAGCGCTTCAATTTGAGCCGGAGACATCCATTGCGCTTGGATTCGGTTTCCGGTGTGGTTTCCTTGGACTTCTGCACTTAGAAATCATTCAGGAGAGACTGGAAAGAGAATATAATTTAGATCTTGTAACAACAGCGCCGGGAGTTATTTATAAAGTACATAAGACGAACGGGGATGTCATTGATTTGACAAATCCATCCAACCTACCGGATCCGGCTGAGATTGATTATATGGAAGAACCGATGGTAAAAGCGGAAATCATGGTGACATCCGAATTTATCGGAGCAATTATGGATCTTTGCCAGGAACGCCGGGGTGTGTATCAAGGAATGGAATATATTGAGGAAACAAGGGCGGTGCTCCGGTATCATTTGCCACTGAATGAGATTATTTATGATTTCTTTGATGCACTGAAATCACGCTCCAGAGGCTATGCATCCTTTGATTATGAGATGCTTGGATATGAGAAATCCTCTCTTGTAAAACTGGATATTCTCATCAATCGTGAAGAAGTGGATGCACTTTCATTTATTGTATTTGAAGGTTCTGCTTACGAAAGAGGACGTAAGATGTGCGAGAAACTGAAAGAAGAAATTCCAAGACATCTTTTTGAAATACCAATCCAGGCGGCTGTCGGAAGTAAGATTATTGCCCGTGAGACTGTAAAAGCCATGCGTAAAGATGTGCTTGCGAAATGTTACGGCGGTGATATTTCACGTAAACGTAAGCTGCTGGAAAAACAAAAAGAAGGCAAAAAAAGAATGCGTCAGATCGGAAATGTAGAAATTCCGCAGAAAGCATTCATGAGTGTGTTAAAATTAGATGATAAAAAATAACTGATTGGGGACGTAGTAAAATGTAAAAATGCTACGTCCCGAATTAAGTTTTAGGGTGTCCCCTATGTGAGAGGTGCAAGTATGAGGCGAAAGTTAGAGTTGTATATTCATATCCCGTTTTGTGTGAAAAAGTGTGCTTACTGTGATTTTTTATCAGGCCCGGCAAGCAGAGGGCGGATTGAGGAATATATTCAGGCTTTGAAAAAGGAAATAGAGTCCTATAGGAAGTTTGCAGAAGATTACGAGGTATCAACGGTCTTTTTCGGTGGCGGAACTCCATCTTTATTAAGCGGTGAGCAGATGGAAATGATTATGGGTGCTATAAAGCATATATTTTTACTTCAGGAAAATGCAGAGATTACGATGGAAGCGAACCCGGGAACGGTTACGGAAGAGCGTTTAAAAGCCTATAAAAAAGCGGAAATAAACCGGCTCAGTTTTGGGCTGCAATCCGCAAAGAACGAGGAGTTAACAATATTAGGACGGATTCATACATTTGAGGAATTTCTGGAAAGCTATGAAATTGCGCGAAAAGCGGGCTTTTCAAATATCAATGTGGATCTGATCTCAGCGATTCCGAAGCAGACATTGGAAAGTTGGGAAGAGACGCTTACCACGATCATCGAACTGGAACCAGAGCATATTTCTGCATATAGCCTGATTGTGGAAGAGGGAACTCCGTTTGCGGAGCTTTATGGAGAGGACGGAAAGTGGGAAGAAATGCTTCCGGATGAAGAGGAAGAGAGAAACATGTATCGGAAGACGGAGGAAATGCTTCAGAGGGCAGGATATCATCGGTATGAAATCTCCAATTATGCGAAAAGAGGCTATGAGTGCAGGCATAATTTGGGATATTGGGATAGAACGGAATATCTGGGGTTGGGGCTTGGCGCTTCTTCGTTTCTTAATCAAACGAGATTTCATAATACAGAAGATATGGAGAGATACCTGAAAAATGCTAAAGAACATGAAAATATTCATGAGGAGATAGAACACCTGAAAGTGCAGGAGCAGATGGAGGAGTTCATTTTTCTCGGATTGCGGAAGATGAAAGGAATTGCGGAGACAGAATTTGCCGAGGCATTTGGAACGGATATTTGGGAGTGCTATGGAAAAAATATTCGGAGAGTGATACAAAACGGATTATTGGAGCAGGAAAATGGTTATTTAAGGCTGACGAAAAAAGGTATTGATGTGAGTAATTATGTTTTTGCAGAAATATTGTCTGAAGACTAGAAATGGAGAAAAGAATGGCGCAGAAGATTTTAGTGGTAGATGACGAAGAAGGGATCATTCGCCTTTTGCAGGATTATTTTGAAATGCAAGGGTACGAAGTCATTACGGCAAGAGGCGGAGTGGAGGCAGTTGAAAAAACAGAAAAACTTCCGGATATCATTTTGTTGGATATCAATATGCCGGATCTGGATGGGTTTGAAGTGTGCAGAAGAATCAGAGAATATGTGAACTGCCCGATTGTATTTCTGACAGCCAAGATAGAAGAGCAGGATAGGATTAACGGTCTTATGATGGGCGGGGATGATTACATTATGAAACCGTTTAGTATTGATGAACTTGGCGCCAGGGTGTTGGCACATTTGCGGAGAGAGGAAAGAAACCATGAGAAGGCTCCGATTAAGGTTACAGGTGACATTGTGATCCGTTACGGAGAGCGGATGGTATATTGCAATGGAAACAGTGTGAATCTTACAAAAACAGAGTATGATATTTTAGAACTCCTTTCTATGAATCCGGGGCAGATTTTTGGAAAAGAAAATATATACGAGAGGATCCGGGGGTATGATGCTGAGGGCGATGGTCAGATTGTGGCAGAGCATATCAGACGAATCCGTGGAAAGATTTCAGAGTATACAGAGAAAACTCCGATTGAGACTGTGTGGGGAGTGGGATATCGATGGATTGGATAAATGAAAAAATAGAAAATATACAAAAGAAAATTCGGACATTTTCGCTCAAAGAGAGTCTGCTTGCATATTTGGCATTTGGAATTTTCCTGAGTTTCTTATGCTTCTGGGGGACACAAGTGCTCTGCCAAAGACAGATAGAAATTATTTATGACAGACATCATATTATGATTGCAAAAGTACCGGGACAGAACCTTTACCAGTTTCTGAATCTATCCGAAATGTACGGGGAATTGACGGATTCTGAGCAGCAGTCGTTAATGGTGTTGGAAATTGTAAGAGAATATTCCGGATATGTATATATGCTTCTGTTTACAGCGATTATGGGGACCCGCTTCTATTATAGCAGAATCAAACGTCCATCTGGTATGCTGACGAAGGCGGCGAAGGAAATACAGAAGAATAATCTGGACTTTACATTAGCATATGACTGCAAAGATGAAATGGGAGAATTGTGTAATGCTTTTGAGGAAATGAAGCGGGAACTTTCTGATAATAAAGAGAAAATGTGGGATCTGATCGAAGAGCAGAAGAAAGTCAATGCAGCATTTGCCCACGATCTGCGGACACCGCTGACGGTTTTAAAAGGATACTCCGATTTTCTGTACCGCTTTATACCGGAAGGTAAAATCAGTGAAGAAAAGCTGGTTTCTACATTGAAGTTGATGTCGGAACACATTGGAAGGCTGGAGAGATATAGCTACACAATGAAAGATATCCGAAATTTTGAAGAGAGAAAAGTGGAGAAGGAGGAACTGAAACTTTCGGATCTTACAGGGAAAATCAGTGACACGATCCATGCTCTGAACAGGATTGGGGATGTACAACTTCAGATGTCCTGTGAAGAAGAACTTACCCAATCTTTATGGGTTGATGAAGAAATGGTGCTGGAAGTTGTGGATAATCTTCTGTCGAATGCAATCCGCTATGCGAAGACAAAAGTAGAAATTATCATCCAAACGGAAAAGCAAGAAAAGTTACTTCGCATTTATGTGAAGGATGACGGAGAAGGATTTTCAGATGGAAAAATGGAACAGGCAAAAGGGCCGTATCATTATGAGAAGGAAGTGAAAGATGAAGGAGAACATTTTGGAATCGGACTTCATATTGCGTCCGTACTATGTAAAAAGTGTGGGGGGACTTTGGAATTAGCCAATAGTATTTATGGAGGTGCTTTCGCAAGTGTTTCGTTTTCTTATAAAAAATCTTAAAACTTTGTAGGAAAAATATAGGAAAATTGGATGTATCCTATTTTTATCAACAAAGAGAGAGGATGAACAAGATGAAAACGAAAATCGAGATTAAGCATCTGGATAAGTTTTATGGGAAGAAAAAGGCATTGTCTGATGTGAATCTGACAATAGAAGAAGGGATGTTTGGACTGCTTGGAAGAAACGGTGCAGGGAAGACCACATTGATGAAGGTGCTTGCTACTTTGCTGGAAAAGCAGGACGGAAGTGTGAAAATCTGTGGGATCCCGGTGGAAAAGGCGGCTCAGATCCGGGAAATCACGGGATATCTTCCGCAAGATTTTTCGATGTATCCGAATATGACGGTGTATGAATCTATGGATTATCTGGGCATTTTGTCAGGACTTAGTAAAGAAGAGCGAAAAAAGAGAATTCCGAAACTTCTTAAGAAAGTAAATTTGCAAGATAATTACAAGACAAAGGTGAAGGCATTATCTGGTGGAATGAAAAGAAGGCTTGGAATTGCACAGGCAATTCTTCATAATCCGAAAGTTTTAATTGTAGATGAACCCACAGCAGGACTTGATCCGGAAGAAAGAGTGAGATTCCGAAATCTTTTGTGTGAGATTGCAGAAGAAAGAATTGTGATTCTGTCTACGCATATTGTAGGTGATATTGAAGCAACTTGTGAAAACATTGCGGTTTTAGATGCGGGGAAAGTATTATTCCGGGGTACGGTAACTGCGCTTTTGAAGACTGTGGAAGGCAAAGTGTATAAAGCGGAAATCAGCAGACATGAGTTGGAAGCAGTAAAGAAACAATATATTGTGACAAGTATCCTTACACTTGGAAACAATGTCATGATTCGTATGATTGCAGATCAGACTCCATTTAGTGGTGCGGAACATTGTGAGCCGGGAGTAGAAGATGCCTATATGTATCTGATGCAGGGAAGAGGTGATCTTCTATGTTCTTAAGAGTATGGGAAAAAGAATGCAAACAGATTGCAAATAGCCTGATTTACTGGCTTTATATTATCGTACTTGCAATCTTTTTCTTAAGTCAGCTTGGAAGTCTGAAGGAAGAGATGATTCAAAAGCCGGAAAAAGGTCAGGAAAGCTATGCGGATTATGGAATGAAGACAAGCGAAGATGAGCAGGATATTATGCGTGCGGCACTTGGAAACCTCGCCTGGGGTATTTGGTATGATCACTTTGAAACTTACCCGGTAGGATTTGCGAAAAGTGTAACTTTGAGTGATGGGGAAAAAGCAGAACTGGAAAAGATTTTAGAGGAGACAACCGGATTAAAAGGAGATGCTGTCGGAGACGATATTGAAAAACATTTTGAAGAGCATGATCCGGAATTCGACTATGCTCCTTATACGGCAGAGCCGAAGGAAGGATTAACTTATGAAGTATTCCTAAAGAAAATGGATCAGGTGGCGAGGATTCTCGGTCCGGGTTCTGATTTTACAGAAGAGATGATGAAAACATCGGTGGAACTTCCATTAGACTATAAAGGAGCTATGGAAGCATATCAGAATCTGGTGGAAAAAGATGGATATACAGGCGGATATCTAAGATTATTTTGTGATTATATGGGAATTATGCTTGGAATTCTTCCGGTATTTGTGGCGGCTACAAGAATTTTAAGAGACAAAAGAGCGCAGATGCAGGATCTGGTATTTACAAGAAGAGTCTCTTCCTTTACTTTGATTAGCAGCAGATATATGGCTATGGTGACTATGATGATGGTTCCCGTGATGGTTCTTTCGCTTGCTCCGATGATCGATTGCATGACGTTTACAAAAGGAAGCGGTATTCATTTGGATTATCTCGCATTTTTAAAATACGATCTAGGATGGCTTCTTCCAACGGTAATGGTAGTAACGGCGGTAGGGCTCTTTGTAACGGAGCTGACGGAAAGTGCCCTTGCAGTTTTGATACAGGGAATTTGGTGGTTTGCAAGTCTTCAGCTTGGCGTGTCTGAAATGGGTGGCGGTCAATATGGATGGAATCTTGTTCCAAGACATAACACAGAGATGAACTACACCGGATTTATAAATGGATTTCAACAGTTATTGATGAATCGCGTATTTTATGCAGTGTTGGCGCTTATTCTGGTAACAGCAACCGTATGGGTCTATGAGAAAAAGAGAAAGGGGCATCTGCGACGAAATGGAAAGATATTGTGGAATCGTAAAAGAACAGCTAAGGCATAATCTCACATGGCAGACAGTGATCAGTATTGCATTTCTTCTGTTTTCTCCGTGGATTCTCGGGATTCGCAATCTGGATATGGTCCAATCGGCAAAAGTTTTGGAAATGTACGTGGCTTTAATAGGGATCATTTTGTTTGTACCTGTATTTCAACCGGAACAGAATCAGGATTTACGGAATCTGATTTCTTCGAAATATACAAGTATTGTATTCATCTACGGGATACGGGTGATTTTGAGTATGTTGATCGGAGGGATTCTCCTTCTTATATATATGGAAGTGATGCGATATGGGAATTGCGAAATGGAAATGGGTAAATATTTTTTTGGAGTTTTGGCAGAGTTCCTTGCTTTTGGAGGAATTGGGATTTTAGCCTATGCATTGAGTGATAATCTCATCATTGGCTATATGGCACCGATTATCTATTATGTAATTGCCTACGGAGGAGGAGAAAAATATTTGAAAAAGTTCTATCCTTTTGCCATGACAACCGATTATGAAACGAAATATGTGTTATTTGCAGTCGGTGTAATCTGTATGATTGCCGGAATTGTAATCAGAGGAAAGAGGCAGCGGTAAGCTGCCTCTTGTGCCAGGCGCAGTATGTACTGTAGCCTCTTATTTCCAGATCATGTCTCTTGTAATCTCGTCCAATGAGTTTGCGCCGCACATTGCCATGGTATCAGCAAGTTCAGCACCGAGTTTTTCTATATAGAGTTTGACTCCTTCAGCACCACCGCCATATACGGCAGTTACAAATGGACGTGCGATAATGACACCATCAGCGCCAAGCGAAAGAGCTTTGAATACATCAACACCAGAACGGATTCCTCCGTCTACGAAGATCTTCATGCTGCCATTTACTGCCTTTACGATATCTTCCAATACTTCCGCAGTTGCCGGGCACTGATCAAGAACGCGGCCACCGTGGTTAGATACGATAATCGCAGAAGCACCTGCTTTTTGTGCCTTCAATGCGCCTTTTACAGTCATTACTCCTTTGACGATAAATGGGACAGGAGAAGATTCCACGATGTCATGAAGTTCCTCGACAGATTTTCTGCCTGCCGGAGGAGTCATGTTCTTCAGGAATGGAAGACCAGCAGCATCCACATCCATTGCAACGGCAAAAGCGCCGGCATCGTGTACCTGTTTCATTTTCTCCTGAACTGTTTCGAGATTCCAAGGTTTTACGGTTGGAATTCCAAGTCCGTTGGCTTTCTTGACAGCTTCTGTGGCGGCTTTCATTACCTCGGCGTTGACACCGTCTCCTGTCATAGCCGCAATTCCGGCTTCAGCGCAGGCGGATACAAGAACATCATTGTAAGAAGCATCATTGTATTTTTCACCATAATGTAAGTTTACTGCACCGACAGGACCTGCGAAGAACGGATACTTAAATTCCCTGCCGAAGATTTTGAATGTAGTATCCACGTCCTGATTGGAACTTAATGTATCCATATTAATGCGGATCTCCTGCCACTTATCATAGTTGCGGATGGCTGTATCTCCGACGCCCTTTGCTCCGGGTCCCGGTATCTGATTTCTGCATGCCTTGCCATTGCAGACAGGGCAGACTTTGCAGAATTTCCCAATCTCTGGACGTGCATTTGCTAATAATTCTTCATATGTCATGTGTATTCCTTCTTTCCATCTGTTTTTCTTCCTTTATTATCGCTTTTTTTCAAGGAAAAAACAATATCAAAATTGGAAAAAATCAGAGATGACTTTTTAACCATAACGTGGTATATTTGAAGTAACATTTAATAAAGCTGACAGGAAGGGGCTTGATAATATGAAACTGATATTTGCAGTGGTACATGATGAGGATGCGAAGAGTGCGGTGAAAGAATTGAACAAGAATGAATTCGGAGTAACAAAGCTTTCGAGTTCCGGTGGATTCTTACGAAAAGATAACTGTACGCTTATGATCGGAACGGATGATGACAAAATAGGAGCGGTTATGGATATTTTAAAACAAACTTGCGCAAAGCGTGAAGAGATTGAGATCATTACTCCGTATTTGAATGAGGGAATGCACCATGTTTCCAATTACACATATACACCGATTAAGGTAGAAGCTGGCGGAGCGATCGTATTCGTTGTAGATGTGGCGGAGTTTTGGAAAATCTAGTTGAAAGCCAGAGAAAAGAAAAATATCGAATTGTGTGAAAATAAAAAAGATTGCACAACTGTGCAATCTGCGCGCGAGCGGTTACGAAGTAATAAACTCCTTGCCGCGAGTTGCGCATCCCCACACGAAGTGTGTTTTTTATGATATAGGATTCTGAAGGAATTTCCTATATCATCAAGAAAAGACCCGGTTGTGTCATGGACATGACCGGGTCTTTGGTCTTCTGGATAATAAAATATAAAAAAACCATAAACACTGTTGACAAACGAAAATGCAGGTGCTATCTTATTAATCGTAAGGTGTTAGCACTCAAAAGTGATGAGTGCTAATAGGAAGAAGGGAGGCTAAAGATGAAGTCGAATCAAGAATTAGATGAGCGGAAGATGAAGATACTTCAGACCATCATCAAGACTTACTTAGAGACAGGAGAGCCGGTTGGATCGAGAACGATTTCCAAGTATGCGGACTTGAATTTAAGTTCGGCCACCATCCGCAATGAGATGGCGGATCTGGAAGATTTGGGTTACATCATACAGCCTCACACATCGGCAGGACGTATTCCTTCTGATAAGGGTTACAGATGGTATGTAGATACGCTGATGGAAGAAAAAGAGCAGGAAGTGACGGAGATTAGAGAACAGATGCTTCAGAAGGCTGATAAGATGGACCAGTTGCTGAAGCAGGCAGCCAAGGTTTTGGCAGCCAACACCAATTACGCGACAATGATTTCTGCTCCGACTTACAATAGAAACAAGTTGAAATTCATCCAGTTATCTCAGGTAGATGAGAACCAGATCATTGCGGTGATCGTGATGGAAGGAAATATCATCAAGAATAAGATCGTGACAGTCGGTGAGAACCTTGGCAATGAGACGCTTTTGAAGCTGAATATGTTGCTGAATACGAATCTAAACGGAATGTCGATCGAAGAGATTAATTTGGGAATGATTGCAAGATTGAAGGAACAGGCTGGAATTCACAGCGAAGTGATCAGCGATGTTCTGGATGCTGTGGCAAATGTGATTCAGGTAGATGACCTGGAGATTTACACAAGCGGTGCGACAAATATTTTCAAATATCCGGAATTATCGGATAAGCAAAGCGCGCAGGAAATTATCAGTGCCTTTGAAGAAAAGCAACAACTTGCAAGCCTCGTGACCCAGACGCTTTCTGAGGAAGAGAATAAAGGAATTCAGGTCTATATCGGAAATGAAACTCCGATACAGAACATGAAAGATTGCAGTGTTGTAACTGCAACATATGAACTTGGAGAGGGAATGCAGGGAACGATAGGAATTGTCGGACCGAAACGAATGGATTATGAACATGTAATGACAACGCTTAAGACTCTCATGGCGGAGTTGGATGCGATATTCCACAAAGAACATTAGAAAGGTGGCCTGCCCGTTGGATAATAAGATGAGTAATGAAGAAATGGTAAAAGAAGCTGTAGAAGAAGCAAAGAAAGCGGCTGAAAAAGAAGCGGCTGAAGTTTCCGGTGAAGAAGTTGAGTCAGAAACGAAGGAAACGGAAGAAGCAGAAGAAGTAAAAGAAGAGACTGAATCCGAGGAAACGGAAGAGGTCGAGAAAAAAGGACTTTTCAAGCGTAAGCCAAAGAAAGACAAAAAAGATGAGAAAATCGAAGAGCTTACCGATAAGCTGACAAGACAGATGGCTGAGTTTGATAACTACCGCAAGCGTACAGAGAAAGAAAAAACAGGAATGTATGAAATCGGTGCTAAGGATGTGATCGAGAAAATTCTTCCGGTTATTGATAATTTTGAAAGAGGACTTGCGGCAGTTTTGGAAGAACAAAAAGAAGATTCATTCGTAACAGGAATGGAGATGATTTATAAACAAATGATGACAACTCTCGAAGGAATCGGTGTGAAACCAATTGAGGCAGTTGGAAAGGAATTTAATCCGGATCTTCACAATGCAGTGATGCACATAGAAGATGAAGAACTTGGAGAAAATATTGTGGCGGAGGAGTTCCAAAAAGGATACACATATAGGGACACCGTAGTTCGCTATAGTATGGTCAAAGTGGCAAATTAGGCCGAAAGCAACTTGCTTATAAAACAAGCAATTTAGTAGCTAGTAAAATATATATAAATTCAGGAGGAAATTTATCATGGGAAAAATTATTGGTATTGATTTAGGAACAACAAATAGCTGTGTGGCAGTTATGGAAGGTGGACAGCCAACAGTAATCGCTAATACAGAAGGTGCAAGAACAACACCATCTGTTGTAGCATTTACAAAAACAGGAGAACGTTTAGTCGGAGAACCTGCAAAACGTCAGGCAGTTACAAATGCAGATAAGACAATTTCTTCTATCAAAAGAGAGATGGGTTCTGATTACAAAGTAACAATTGATGATAAGAAATATTCTCCGCAGGAGATTTCTGCTATGATTCTTCAGAAATTAAAATCCGACGCGGAAGCTTACCTTGGTGAGAAAGTAACAGAAGCTGTTATTACAGTTCCGGCTTATTTCAATGATGCGCAGCGTCAGGCAACAAAAGATGCAGGTAAGATTGCAGGACTTGAAGTAAAACGTATCATCAACGAGCCTACAGCAGCAGCTCTTGCATACGGACTAGACAATGAAAAAGAACAGAAGATCATGGTATACGACCTTGGTGGCGGTACATTCGATGTATCTGTTATCGAAATCGGTGATGGCGTTATCGAAGTATTATCAACAGCAGGTAACAACAGACTCGGTGGTGATGACTTCGACCAGAAAATCGTAGATTACATTATCAGTGATTTTAAAGCGGCAAACGGAGTAGATCTTTCCGCAGATAAGATGGCTCTTCAGAGAGTAAAAGAAGCAGCAGAGAAAGCGAAAAAAGAACTTTCTTCCGCTACTACAACTAATATCAACCTTCCATTCATCAGCATGAATGCAAGCGGACCGCTTCATCTTGATATGAACCTTACAAAAGCAAAATTTGATGAATTAACACACGATCTTGTAGAGAAGACAGCAGAGCCTGTAACAAGAGCGTTATCCGATGCAGGTATCACTGCTTCAGAACTTGGTAAAGTCTTATTAGTAGGTGGTTCCACACGTATTCCTGCAGTACAGGATAAAGTAAAACAGTTAACAGGACATGAGCCAAGTAAAACATTGAACCCAGATGAGTGTGTTGCTTTAGGAGCTTCCGTTCAGGGTGGTAAATTAGCAGGAGATGCGGGCGCAGGCGACATCTTATTACTTGATGTTACTCCGCTTTCACTTGCAATCGAGACATTAGGTGGTGTTGCTACAAGATTGATTGAGAGAAACACAACAATTCCTACAAAGAAGAGTCAGATTTTCTCTACAGCGGCAGATAATCAATCAGCAGTAGATATCAACGTTGTACAGGGTGAGAGACAGTTTGCAAGAGATAATAAGTCCCTTGGACAGTTCAGATTAGATGGAATTGCACCGGCTCCACGTGGAATCCCTCAGATCGAAGTTACATTCGATATTGATGCCAACGGTATTGTAAATGTATCTGCAAAAGACCTTGGAACAGGAAAAGAACAGCACATTACAATTACAGCAGGTTCGAACATGTCTGACAGCGATATCGAAAAAGCTGTAAAAGAAGCAGCAGAGTTTGAAGCACAGGATAAGAAACGTAAAGAAGCGATTGATGCAAGAAATGATGCAGATGCAATGATTTTCCAGACAGAGAAAGCACTCTCAGAAGTGGGAGATAAGATTGATGCAACAGAAAAAGGTGCAGTAGAAGCAGATATTCAGTCATTAAAAGATATCCTTGCAAAATCAACACCGGAAACAATGACAGATGCTCAGGTTGAAGAAATCAAAGCTGCAAAAGAAAAATTAATGGAAAGCGCTCAGAAATTATTTACAAAAATGTATGAGCAGGCCGGAGCGGCAGCAGGAGCAGGCCCACAGGCAGGACCAGCACCGGAAGCAGGACCGGCACCGGAAGGATTCAACGGTGATGATGTAGTGGATGGAGACTACAAAGAAGTCTAAGTAAAGAGTGTTTGACGAGACGCTATAATAAAAATTATGTTCTGCGGAATCTGAGAAATCAGGTCCCGCAGAACTTGTACGTAAAAATGTGAACATTATAAGAATGATATCTGAAAACAGAGAGGAATACAATTATGGCTGAGACAAAGAGAGATTATTATGAAGTGCTCGGGGTAGATAAAAATGCCGATGAAGCAGCACTGAAGAAAGCGTACAGAGCTTTAGCCAAAAAATATCATCCAGATATGAATCCGGGTGACAAAGAAGCAGAGAAAAAGTTCAAAGAAGCTTCCGAAGCGTACGCTGTACTGAGTGATCCGGAAAAGCGCCGTCAGTATGATCAGTTTGGACATGCAGCGTTTGACGGAGGCGCAGGAGGCGCAAGTGGATTTGGAGGATTTGGAGGTTTTGACGGAGCCGATTTCAGCGACATTTTCGGAGATATTTTCGGAGACTTGTTTGGAGGAGGACGCCGTGGGGGACGTGCCAATAACGGACCGATGAAAGGCGCTAATATCCGCAAAGGAGTTCGTATTACATTTGAAGAAGCGGTGTTTGGCTGTGAAAAGGAGTTAGAAGTCATAATCAAAGATCCATGCCCGAAATGTAATGGAACCGGAGCAAAACCGGGAACTTCCCCTGAAACTTGTCCGAAATGTGGTGGAAAAGGTCAGGTTGTATATACACAGCAGTCTTTCTTTGGAACTGTTCAGAATGTCCAGACATGTCCGGATTGCCATGGAACAGGTAAGATCATTAAAGAAAAATGTTCGGACTGTGGCGGAACAGGTTATGTTTCTACGAAGAAGAAAATTTCTGTATCCATTCCGGCGGGTATTGATAACGGGCAGAGTGTCCGCATACGTGATAAAGGCGAACCGGGAGTCAACGGCGGACCGAGGGGAGATTTGCTTGTCGAGGTTACAGTTTCCAGACATCCGATTTTCCAAAGACAAGATGTACATATTTTCTCTACGGCACCTATTACGTTTGCCCAGGCTGCTCTTGGAGCTGAAGTGCGTATCAAGACGGTGGATGGAGAAGTCCTCTATAATGTAAAACCGGGAACAAAGACGGATACGAAAGTAAGATTAAAAGGAAAAGGTGTTCCATCTCTTCGCAACCCGCAAGCTCGGGGAGATCACTATGTAACACTGGTGATTCAGACACCGGAAAAACTAAGTGCAGAGGCGAAAGAGGCGCTTAGAAGGTTTGATGAACTTACCGGAAATTCACTCAACACACCAGAAGAACCGATTGAGGGAGAGAAGAAAAAGAAGAAAAAAGGTTTCATGGATAAATTGAAAGAGACATTTGAAGATTAATATATTCCACACTTACCGGAATCCGGTGAGTGTGGATTTTTTTGTATTCTAAAAAAACCAACTTGTTGAACAAGTTGTTCTTGACGTGAGAAGATTGTCGAATTATACTAAAAATTGCAAGGGCATTCTCGAAAACCCTTAGCCGAAAAGGAAAGAAAAGAATATGAAAAAACCACTTATTTTGCAATCGGATTTTGGAACAGCAGACGGAGCCGTAAGTGCAATGTATGGAGTTGCCTGCGGAGTAGATCAGGAGCTTCGGATCTCAGATCTGACGCATGATATCCCACAGTATGATATTTGGGAGGCATCTTATCGCCTGATTCAGACAGTAGGTTACTGGCCGGAAGGTTCTGTGTTTGTGAGTGTGGTGGATCCGGGAGTCGGATCTACGAGAAGAAGCATCGTTGTAAAGACAAAGGGAGGACAGTATATTGTCTCTCCGGACAATGGAACGCTGACTCATGTGAAACGTATTATCGGACTTGCGGAAGCAAGAGTGATTGATGAATCTGTGAACAGACTACCGAATTCCGGTGAGAGTTACACATTCCATGGAAGAGATATTTATGCATACACCGGCGCAAGGCTGGCATCCGGCATTATCACTTTCGAAGAAGTGGGTCCTGCAGTCGAGATAGACAGTGTGATTGAATTACCAATCGTAGAGCCTGTCTATGACGGAGAGAAAGTGAGCGGAACCATCGATGTGCTTGATGTGCGTTTCGGAAGCCTGTGGACGAACATTTCCAGAGAGATGTTTATGAAACTTGGTGTGAAACACGGCGGAAGAGTGGAAATCAGTATAGAGAATGAAACAAGAACATTATATAAGAATATTCTTGTATATGCGAAGAGCTTTGCGGACGTATATGTAGGAGAACCGCTTGTGTATGTCAACAGTCTGGATTGCATGGCTGTGGCGATCAACCAGGGAAGTTTTGCCCGTGCCTATAACATCGGGACAGGAACAAAATGGCGGATTACTATTCGAAAAGCTCCGAAGCTTATTTATGAGGATTAGTATCGGAAAGGAGACGGTATGGTTAGAAAATGTACCGTAGAAGATAGAGACAGACTGACATCCTATCTCAAAGAGGAGGCTGTCTACAATACTTTTTTATTGGCTGACATTGATGATTTTGGATTTGAAGAGCCATTTCAGACAGTTTATGCAGATGAGGATGAAGGAGAGATCAGGGGTGTATACCTTTGTTTCTATCAGAACTTCCTTTTATACTCAAAAGAAAACCGGGTAAATATTCCGTTTTTGAAGCAGTTGTTTGCAACATATACTCCTGATGTGATCATGGGAAAATATGAAACTGTGCAGGAGTTAAAAGAAGTTTTGCAGGAATACGCTTTGGATGCAAGAAATTTGTATCTTCTGGATCATAAAGAGGAACTGGAAGATGAAACGGTGGAAGGGGAACATGCTGTGAAGGGCTGCGGGGACATCTGCAGAGCAGAAAGCAAAGACGTAGATGATATCTTCGCTTTCCTTCAGAGCATTGATGAACTGAAAGGCCTTTACACATCCAGGCAAATGATTGCCGATCGTATTGAAAAGAAATGTGGCGTACATTACATTATAAGAAAAGATGGGGAAATCATTGCCCATGCCAACAGTGCGGCGGGATGTGAAGTGACCATGATGATTGGTGGCGTCGGTGTTGCGCCGAAGTATCGGAAACAGGGACTTGGAGGAAGAATTGTAAGCAGGCTTTGCAGAGATATTTTTGCTGAAGGGAAACGTCCGTGTCTGTTCAGTATGCAGGAAGAGGCGCATAGCCTTTACAAACGGATTGGTTTCAAAAAAGCAGGAGTATGGGGAACGCTTACAAAGCCGGCCGGGAAGAAAGCGGAGATTCCATCTGAACATGAGGCAAAGGAACTTCCGAGTTATATTCCGATTTATAACCAGTTATATGAAGATATCATAAATGGTATTTACAAGACGGGAAGTCTTCTCCCTTCGGAGAATGTTCTTTCCGAAAAATATAAAGTCAGCAGAAATACCCTGAGACAGGCGCTGACCATATTAAATCAGGATGGGTATATTTATAAAAGACAGGGGAAGGGAACTTTTGTTTCCTACGATAGTGAGAAAAAGCAGAAAGATAAAATATATAACTTTCTTTCAGAAGATGCGCTGGAAGAGATTGTCCGTATTAAACCAGAATATAATTTTGGAAAACCAACCAGGATAGCACAAATTAAGCTGGAGCTTTCTGAGGGGGAAGAAGTACTGGCAAGCAATAATGTGTATGAGAGTGTGGATGGACCGATCGGGCAGAGTTTTCTGCAAGTTCCGGTGAAAGTTCTGAAAGAAAATCAGATCGATCCGGGATCAGAAGAGCAGCTCGTAAAATTCATGGATAAAGGTGTGTATTGCCTAGCAGATTCATGTAAACTTATGGCGCAGCTTATGGAAGCTGACGATCAGGTCATTCCGTTTTTGCAAGTAGAACGGGGAACACCATTATTACACTTTGAACAACTGCTTTTTGATAAACATCACAGACCGATTGCGCGGATCAAATACTATTTTTCTTCCGGAAAATATCAGATCGAGTGCAGATGGTAGGGACAGGAGGAAAAGATGAGTGAGAGAGAACGTAACCCTGTAATTGAGTTTGAGGATTTTAACTTTCAGTATTTTAGTCAGGCAGAACCAACACTGCATGATATTAACCTGCGTATTTATGAGGGGGAGAAAGTACTGATCGTAGGACCGAGTGGAAGTGGGAAAAGTACCCTTGGACATTGCCTGAACGGATTGATTCCGTTTGCATATAAAGGGGAGATTCACGGAAGTTTGAAAATATGCGGAAAAGAAACACGTGAAATGAATATCTTCGAACTGTCTAAGAAGGTTGGAACTGTGCTTCAGGATGCAGACGGACAGTTCATCGGGTTGACGGTTGGAGAGGATATTGCGTTTGCCCTGGAAAATGATTGTGTAGAACAGTCGAAGATGAAAGAAACTGTGCAGAAAGTTGCCGAAATGGTGGATATGGGGAACCTTTTGAAATCGTCGCCGTTTGAATTATCCGGAGGGCAGAAACAACGGGTTTCTTTTGCAGGTGTACTTGTGGATGATGTAGATATTCTGCTTTTTGATGAACCGCTTGCAAACTTAGATCCTTCCACAGGAAAGACGGCAATTGATCTGATAGACCGCGTGTGGAAACAATCGAAAAAAACAGTAGTGATTGTGGAACATCGATTGGAAGATGTGCTGTATCGGGAGGTGGATCGTATTATTGTAGTCAGCGAGGGACGAATCGCTGCGGATATGAGTCCGGATGAACTGATGGCAGCAAACATTTTGCCAAAACTTGGCATCCGTGAACCGCTTCATGTAACAGCTATGAAATATGCAGGGATTACTGTCACTCCGAAGTTGCATGCCGGACGTCTTGAAACGCTTGAAATAGATGAGATTAAAGAGCAGATTCAAAAATGGAACAGGGAGCAGGCTCCGAAAAAGCAGACAGAGGAACGTCCGACGATTCTGGAGGCGGAGCATTTAAGCTTTCAGTATACAAAGAAACGTAAAATTCTAAAAGATGTAAGCTTCAAAATCCGCGAGGGGGAAATGGTCAGTATCGTTGGTACGAACGGTGCGGGGAAAAGTACTCTTGCCAAAGTCATCTGTGGGTTTGTAACGGAAGATGATGGAAAGATTCGTTTTCAAGGAGAAGATCTGAAAGGACAGACAATCAAAGAACGGTCTTACAAAATTGGATACGTAATGCAGAATCCAAACCAGATGATCTGTAAGCCGATGATCTATGATGAAGTTGCTTTGGGACTTCGCATTCGTGGTGTCGCGGAAGAAGAGATTGAGAAGAAGGTTGACAAGGCATTAAAGATTTGCGGACTTGCTCCGTTTAAAAAGTGGCCGATATCAGCATTAAGTTTCGGACAGAAAAAACGTGTTACAATTGCATCTATGCTTACATTGGAACCGCAGATTCTGATTCTGGACGAGCCTACTGCAGGTCAGGATTATCACCATTATACAGAAATCATGGAATTTTTGAAGCGGTTGAATGAAGATGGGGTTACGATCATTATGATCACACATGATATGCACCTGATGTTGGAATATACACCGCATGCCATCGTAATTTCCGGGGGAGAGAAGATCGGCGATGCGAGAGCAGTGGATATCCTGACAAATGAAGAAATTGCCGATGCGGCAAATTTAAAGACAACATCCCTCTATGAACTGGCAGTGAAGTCAGGAATCGAGGATCCGTCTGCATTTGTGCAGAATTTCATCGATTACGAAAGGGGGACATGCCGATAATGAAAGCGAAGTTATTTGATTATATTGATAGAGACAATTTTATATTTAATCTATCAGGACTTACAAAACTTGTATGTTTTATTTGTATGACATTTGCGGTCATGTTTTCTTATGACATCCGATATATCTTATTTGTCATGTTTCTTTCTGTTATTTTTTTCAAAATATCAGGATTACAATTTAAGCAGATTAAGTTGATGACGATTTATGTGATTATATTTCTTATTATGAACTTTGTACTGACATATCTTTTCAGCCCTCAGTACGGGGTAGAAATATATGGAACCAAGCACGAACTTTTCCGATTCAGTACAAGATATATTGTGACACAGGAACAACTTTTATATCAGATTACAAAGATAACAAAATATGCATCGGTTGTTCCGATGGGAATGATTTTCCTTTTGACAACAAATCCGAGTGAGTTTGCTGCATCGATCAACAGAGTAGGCTGTAACTACAAGGGGGCATATGCACTGTCTTTGACCCTTCGGTATTTTCCGGATATGATTCGTGACTATCAGAATATTGCATTGGCACAACAAAGCAGAGGGTTGGATTTGTCCAAGAAAGAAAAATTTGGTACCCGGGTAAAAAATATGATGAATATCTGCGTGCCTTTGATTTTTTCGACATTAGATCGAATTGAACTGATTAGTAATGCTATGGATCTTCGTGGATTCGGAAAACATAAAAAACGTACATGGTACGTAGCAAAACCTTTGAAAAAAGGTGATTACATTTCAATGCTATTCGGGCTTTTAGTGCTGGCAGGTTCGCTGATACTTACGTTTTTGGTGAATGGTTCAAGATTCTGGAACCCGTTTGTATAATATTTTCAAGGAGGAAACAATATGAAACCAATTTTAGTTTTTCAGACAGATTTTACTTACAAAGAGGGTGCGGTAAGCTCAATGTACGGTGTTGTGAAAACCGTTGACCGCGAACTTGAAATCATGGATGGAACACATGAACTTCCACAGTATGATACTTGGAGTGCCAGTTATCGTTTGTACCAGAGCCTTCAGTTCTGGCCGGAAGGAACAATCTATGTGTCAGTTGTAGACCCGGGGGTTGGAACAAGTCGTCGTGCCTGTGTAGCAAAAACAGTAGACGGATACTATATTGTGACACCGGATAACGGAAGTTTAACTCATGTAAAACGCTTCATTGGAATTGAGGCAGTACGTGAGATTGATGAATCTGTGAATCGTCTGCGTGGCAAAGGAACAGAAGGAGTTGCTATTTTCCATGGAAGAGATCTGTTTGGATATACAGCAGCCCGTCTTGCAAGTGGAATCATTGATTTTGAAGGTGTCGGACCGGAATATCCGGTAGAAGAGATTGTAGAGCATGAAATCTTAGAACCGACAGTAGAACCTGGAAAAGCACAGGGAATTTTTGAGATCAATGACCCGAACTTCGGAAACCTTTGGACAAACATTCCATTAAAAAAATTCCAGGAGGCAGGATTTGCATACGGAGATCATATCAATGTAGTTGTTAGACATGAGGGTGAGAAAGTATTTGAGGAGAATGTGCTGTTCCATCAGAGCTTCGGATTTGCTCAAAAAGGTGCGCCAATGATCTACAACAACGAAATGATGAAGGTTGCAATGGCAGTAAGCCAGGGAAGTTTCTGTGAACAGTATCATTTAAGCTATGGTCCGGAGTGGACGATAGAATTTACAAAATAAATGAAAAAATTTTCTACGAAAGAATGAGGAGGACAAGGGCATGGAGAAAAAACTTTTTGAATTCAAAACAAAAACAATTGTTGCAACAGGCTTGGGAGCGGCGTTATTTACATTACTTTTTATGTATGTAAAGATTCCGACAGGTATTCCGGAGACTGATATCCAGACAGCATACGGCATTGGTGCATTCTTTGCAGCATTATTCGGGCCGATTGCAGGAGGATTGATCTCATTCATCGGACATGCGCTTTCTGATTCGATCCAGTATGGATCTGCCTGGTGGAGTTGGGTAATTGCAAGTGGTTTAACCTGCTTTATTACAGGATTTGTATATCCGAGACTTCGTGTAGAGGAAGGAGAATTTGGAAAGAAAGATATTATCATGTTTAATGTCTTCCAGATTGCTGCCAATGTGATCTCATGGGTTGTTGTTGCACCGATACTTGATATCGTAGTATATGCTGAACCGGTGAACCTTGTATTTACACAAGGTATTGTGGCTGCAATTACAAATGCGATTTCAGCAGGTGTGATTGGTTCTATTTTGCTTGTATTATATAGCAAAACACGTTCTAAAAAAGGAAGTCTTTCCAAAGAATCATAGGAAATAAACAATAAAGGCTCTGTCTGAGAAATTATAATTCTTAGATGGAGCCTTTTTATAGTTATTTCCGTGAAAAAGTGTTATAATGACTAAGATATACAGAATTCGGATACAAAGGGGAAAACTATGAAGTATTGTGTAAGAGATTTGATTGAAAAGGGAAATATAGACGGAATCAAAGTAATTGCAGGAGAACAGTACCTGGACAATGAGATTGAAGGTGTTACCATCATTGAGGCTCCGGATATTGTAAAATTTATCAACGGTGGAGAAGTTTTGCTTACAGGACTATATGCATTTAAGTCTTGTACACTTTCGGAAGTGGAAGATTGTATTCGTGAACTGGAACGTAAGAAAATCAGTGCGGTGATCTTGAAAAAAGGAAGAAATGTGGATCTTGCGGATGAGAAGATAGAACTTTTTCAAGAATATGCAGAAAGAAGCGGGACTCCATGCCTTTCCATAGCATTTGATATGTCGTTTAAAGATGTTATGAAAGTAATTATGGAACAGCTTTTCAGTGATGAGGTGAAGAGACTGAAGTATTTCAAGACAACCCGTGATAATTTTGAAGCATTGATGCTATCTTTAAAGCCGGAAGAAGACGGGATTGTGAAACTCCTTACTGTTCTGAGCAAACTGATCGGGAATCCGACAGGAGTATATGACCAGAATGGCGTCTGTATGGGAGAAACGAAGACAATGCCGAGAGATATAGAGATTTTGGAAGAACCATGTGATGTGGAGCCACAGACGGCATCGAACTATCAGTATATGCGGAGAAAAGTTCGTATATATGGCGAGGGACGTACGGTGGATCAGTATATGATTCATTTGAAGAAGATGTTTGGCACGAGAATGTATCTGATCGTAACAGAAGCAGGAGAGAGGCTGGATGTTATGGATTATATCGCAATTGAAAGTGCCGTATCTGCTTTGCAGTACGAATTATCCAGAAGATATGCAGTACTGGAACTGGAGAAAAAGTATCAGAATGATATTCTCCATAATATTCTGAATGGTGAGACGCATTCCATAGAAGAGATGAAGAAAAATGTAAGTCTCCTTGGAATGTCGTTCGGAGGAGTTTACCGCGCCGTTGTGTTCGGGATGGATTACAGGAAGGGAAAAGAACCAAAGGATATTAATATTAAAGTGAGCGATGTCAATATTCTGAAGGAAGGAACAAGGAGATGCTTTCCGAAAGCTGTGATCTTGAATGACCTTGATAAAGTAATTGTCGTAGAAGCGACGGATACAGATGTACAGGAAAACGCGTTTCGGGAATTTATGAAGTCTTCCGTAGAGAAATTACAGGGATTCGTACAAGAACAGAAAAAGAATTTTGATATCAAAGTAGGAGTCGGGAAAAAAGCAGAAGGAGTTGTGAACTTAAAACATAGTTACCGGGAAGCCAGCGATGCGTTGGAATTTCTTGATATTGCAGGAGATGTATTCGGGAAAGAAGGGGCTAATATTTTGATGTTTTCAGATATGGGAATTCTGAAACTTTTATCAGGCCTTAAGACGAAAGAAGAATTGCAGGAATATATTCCGGAGAGCCTGCAGAAGCTTTATGCGGATAAAAAAAGCCAAAAAGGTGATTTGTTATTAACGCTTCGCACGTATCTGGACTACAATCAGAACCTGATGAAGACAGCACAGGAATTGCATGTTCATTATAAAACGGTGGCATACCGAATTGAGAAGATTGCAGATATTACCGGTATGCGGTTTGATGATGCAAGAGAGATGTTGAGCGTCAGAATTGGGATTATCGTATGTAAAATGTTAGATAAGTTAAATGAAGAATATGAATAAGCAAGGAGAATTTTATCTTAACTGGATAAAATGCTTTTGTTATTTTTGTCACAATGTGCAGATGCAAATTGTTAAAAAATAAACTATAATGTCAAATATAGACAAGATGATATATGAAGTTAAGAGTTGTCTGAGCAAGTTATACAAAAAATAAGGTTTGTTTTTATGGATTTTGTCAAGGAGGAAGGGAAAATGGTAATTGACGCAGAAAAAGTAATTATCCATTTAGAGGAGATTTACAAATGCGGAGAACAGCCGGACGGAACGTTTTCCAGAATCGCGTATTCAAAGGAAGATGTAAAAGGACGGGAACTTTTCAGAAGTTGGTTCGAAAGTATCGGAATCCCGACAAGAGTGGATGAAGCAGGGAATGTGATTGCCAGAATGGAAGGGAAAGATCCAACACTTCCGGCGATTGCAATGGGATCCCATCTGGATACGGTTCCGGATGGAGGAAAATATGATGGTGTTGTAGGTTGTGTGGGAGGTCTTGCGGTATGCGAGGCAATGAAAGACGCAGGCTATGTTCCGAATCATCCCATTGAAGTGATTGTATTTACAGACGAAGAAGGCTTTCGGTTCGGAAGCGGGCTACTGGGAAGCAGTGCAATCTGCGGAGTGGATACGCATGCATCCGGGACAGATGTGGATATGTACGGGATGGAAAGAAAAGAAGTGGTGAAAAGCTACGGGATTCATGTAGAAGATTTTATGAAAGCAAAAAAAGCAAAAGATTCTCTCAAATGTTTCCTCGAGCTTCATGTAGAACAGGGCGCACGTCTGGATAAGACGGGCAGATCTGTAGGAGTTGTTTCCTCTATTGCAGGTGTGACAAGATTTGAAATAGAGATCAAAGGAGAAGCGAACCATGCGGGAAGTACGGCTATGAGCGACAGGAAAGATGCACTTGTAGCGGCATCATCGTTCATTGCGAAGATTCCGGAAATTGTAAAAGAAAACGGCACAGAATTCACAGTTGCTACGGTAGGAACGATAAAGGTGACACCAAACTCCGTGAATGTCATTCCGGGAACATGTATGTTCCATCTGGAAATCCGGGATCAGAATCAAGCCGTTATGGACGCTGTGGAAGAGCAGGCATTGGCATATTTGCAAAGAATATGTAAAGAAGGTGGATTTGATTTTACTTTTAAGAAAATATCTGACCACGCACCGGAACCGATGGCTGATTGGGTAAAAGATACGATTGAAGCATCGGTAAAAGAACTTGGCTATGATTACGCGGTCATCCCAAGCGGCGCATTTCACGATTCACTTACCATGGCACCGGTATTTCCGACAGGAATGATTTTTGTTCCAAGTAAGGGAGGAATCAGCCATTCCAGATATGAATTTACAGAAAAAGAAGATATCAGAAAAGGCTGCGAAGTATTATTAAAAACTGTTTTAAACGTAGATAGCATGAAATAATTCATGTTAGGCATAAAGAGAAAGGAAGGTATAACAAATGGAAAAGAAACGAATTGGTATTATTGGTGGAGGTATCTCAGGAACATGTCTCGGATATCATTTAAGTCTTTATGATAACGCAGAAATTACTGTATTTGAAAAAAATACGATTGGAGGAGCTTCTACAGCGAAATCAGCAGGAACTGTGTGCTTGTTCGATGACTCTTTAAAGAACAGATACTGGGATGTAAGACTTTACGGATTTGAATCTTATTTGAAAATGGAAGAAGAAGAAAAAGGTTCTGCAGGATTTGACAAAACAGGTACACTTGTAGTTGCTACAAATGAAGAAGTAGAAAAGGTGATCAAAACAGGTATTGCACTTGCAAAAGCTGCAGGATACACAGGAGAATACATTACAGATAAAGACAGAATCAAAGAAATTCTTCCGGATATTTCTACAGATAATATCCTTGGAGCAGGATACACACAGGATGACGGATACTTTGACGGAACTATGATTTCCAATACATATGCAAAGAAACTTCAGGCAAACGGCGGAACTGTAAAAACAGGCGTTGAAGTAACAGAAGTAAAAGTCGTAGATAATAAAGTGACAGGACTTAAGACAAGTGAAGGAATCGACTATGACTTTGATGTTGTTGTTGACTGTACAGGTCCATGGAGTAAATTTACAGGAGAAATGGTAGGAGTAGACGTGCCGATCTGGCATACAAAAGCAGAAGCATTCTTCTTATGTCCTCCGGGAAAGAAACTTGGATACACATTCCCGGTATTAAAATACCCAGAGTTCTACGCATTAAGAGCAGGAGATAACATCTTTATTTGTAAATCCCACCTTTCTATGGATTTAAGCAACCCAATGCATGCAGGACAGTGGGATCCGGACAAATTACCGGCAACAGGTGGAACAGATGATTACTTCATTGACTTCTTATTAGATCAGTTGGATGCAAAAGTACCTGGTATCGTGGACAGTGGTCTTGTATCCTCATGGTTATCCTATAGAGCAGAGCCGAAGGATTTCTGGCCAATCCTCGGAGAAACACCGGTTGAAGGTTATATGCTTGCAACAGGATACGGCGGAAACGGTGTCATTGAAGCGCCGGCAGCAAGCCGTGATCTTGCAAAACTGATCATGGTAGGAGAGTCTACACCATTACTTGAAAACTGGGCATTCAAACGTTTAATTGAGAAATAAGAATCTCACATAAATCATTGATTGAGTTAGATAGGAGAATAGTATGAATATAGCAGTTCTTATTAAACAGGTTCCTGTTTCTAATGATGTATCAGTTGACCCGGAAACGCATGCACTTGTGCGTGCGAGTTCCGAGGGAATGATCAATCCGGCTGACTTGAACGCGATTGAGACTGCAATGGTCTTAAAAGAACAGACTGAAGGAAAAGTTGTCGTATTTACAATGGGACCTCCGGATGCTGAGAAATCATTGAGAGACGCCATGGCATTAGGATGTGATGAAAGTGTACTGCTTTCTGACCGATGTCTTGGAGGAGCGGACACGATTGCAACAGCAAAACCACTTGCAAGAGCAATTGAGAAATATGGGAAATTTGATTTGATTTTAAGTGGAGCGCTTTCCTCAGATGGTGCAACGGGACAGGTTGGAGCTATGGTTGCTGAATACCTGAATGTACCGCATGTTTCAGAAGTGTCGGCAGTAGAGTATGCAGGTGGAGAAACGATTCAGGCTGTGAAAAAGTACCAGGGAGAGGAAGTTGTAATCGAGGCAGAACTTCCGGCACTGATGACAGTATGTTTCGGGTGTAACGAGCCACGTCTTGCAACACTTCGTACAAAACGTGCAGCGAAAAATAAACCACTTGAATTATATACAAATGCAGAACTTCAGTTTGCCGAAGATGAAATTGGTCTTTTAGGTTCTCCGACAATCGTAACAGATTCGTTCTCGCCTGAGAGAACAAGAAAGGCTACGATGCTTAAGGGAACACCGGAAGAGATGGCGGCGAAGATTCGAGAATTGATCGAGATTGAGAAAGGAAAGAATTAAATGGCTAATGGAATTTGTGTTTTTACAGAACACTATAACGGAAATGTAGAAACTGTTGTAGCAGAACTTGTTTCCGCAGCACATTTCATTCAGAAAACGACAGGAGAGAAGATTTCCGCAATCGTTGTTTCAAACGACTGTGATGCAATCATCGGACAGTTAAAGGGCTTGGATCTGGATGAAGTGTACGCAGTGAAGACAGACAAAGATTATGCATTTCAGGATGATGCAGTAAGCCAGGTTGTAGCAGATATGATCCGTACAATCGATCCTTCGAGTGTGCTGGTGCCTGCAACAATGACAGGACGTTCTATTTTCTCGCGCGTAGCTGCAAAACTTGGCTGTGGTCTGACAGCAGACTGCACAGAATTGCTAGTAGGGACAAAGGAAGATGGTTCTTACTATATCAAACAGAATAAACCGTCTTTTGGAGAAAATGTGTTTGTAACGATTGTAACAAAGGAAAATGTTTATCCACAGATGATGACGGTAAGACCGGGTGTATATACACCATATGAGTCTGAAGAAGGAAAAGAACCGGAAGTAAAATATCTTGATGTACAGATTCCGGAGTCTAAAATTAAAGTAGTAGAGAAACGTCCTGCGGCTTCCAATGCAGATAGCATTCTTGCAGCAGAGATTGTAGTTGTAGGTGGAAGAGGAACCGAGGAAGAAGAAAGTTTCAGCCTTCTGAAAGAGTTTGCGGACAGTTTAGATGCGGCAATTGGAGGAACAAGACCTCTTGTAGATACAGGGTTTATTCCGTTCGAGCATCAGATCGGTCAGACTGGTTATACAATCAGACCACGTATCTGCATTTCTCTCGGCGTGTCCGGAGCAATTCAGCATACGGAGGGTATCAAAGATACAAAACTGATGATTGCTGTGAATAAAGATGAAGATGCGCCGATCTTCAATATTGCAGACTACGGCATTGTCGGGGATTTGAATGAGATCCTGGCAAAGTATTTGGGCAAATAATAGGAAGAAACGGAAATTATCCAAAATGGATAGAATCCACCTTCTGATTTATCGCTTTAAGCCAATGAATAAATGTGTAGAATATATTATAATTAGCAATATACATAAGAAGTATGACGGTGGAGCGAAATAACTGTACATAATTACTAGAAAGTAAACGGGCAGGTGCTTTTACACCTGTCCGTTTTTGTAATTATACATTTAGGATAAAAAAGATGCCGCATAGAGTATCGATTCCTGAAGAATGGCCGATTTTTTCAAAAGAAGAACGAATAGAAAATGCGTCAGGAAGCTCCGCAAGAGAGTTGACAGCAAGGCTGAATCTGTTTTGCAGTGCACAGTGAAGAAAAGCCTGACTGATGTCGTTTGTATTGCTCAAATGCTTTGCAATATCTTTTTTCAGAATGTTAGCCAATGTACAATTTTCCTTTCCGGAAAGTGTAAGACCGGCAAGTACTCCGCAGAGAAAATCGTCTCCAGAAGGCGTAAGGCCGGTACCGAGTCCGATCAGATGGCACAAGGAAAGGGAAGCAGATGTATAATCTTCGCTCAGGATGGAATAATAGGCTTTGGACAAAAAGCTGCGGGCACCTTCTAATATAAGGGAAGGCAGAGGGATGGACGCATCCCGGTAATTGTGGAAAATCGTATCGAATCCTCCTGTATGAGAGGAAAAAATCACGGTTTCCAGATGTTCTTTCAATTTCTGAATGCAGGAAAGAGGCAGGCTTTTCTTTAATTCCGTAGGAATGATTTCTGCGGAACGGAAAGAAAAGCATAAAGACTCGATCATCACAGAAGATTCAGTTATTTTGACAGGGGCGCCTGCTTGGATGTTAAGTTTTTTCATGGAGTCTTCATTCAGTTCGGTTAAAAGACTGATTGGTGACAGAGGAGACTGAAAAGCCTGTAGAGCCAGAAGAACTCCACCCAGATTGATGTTGATTGTTTTGCGGTAAACGGAATGTACATATCCGTTTTGTTTAGTTTTTAATATGTGCAATGTCAAATCTGACATTTGTATAATTTTGCAATTCATAATATAATACCTCCTGGGGATGATCCGCTTGTAGTGTATATTATGGTAGCAGAAAATGAAAAAAACCGCAACATAAGACGAAAAGGAGGAAAAAGAGTTATGTATGATTTATTGATTCAGAATGGAAAGCTGGTTACACCGGATCGTATTTACGAGGCAACTGTAGCGATCAAGGACGGCAAATATGCAGCATTCCTTGCCCCAGGGGCAGAAGCGGAAGCAAAAGAAGTGATTGATGCGAAAGGAAATTATGTATTTCCTGGTATTATCGATTGCCATGCGCATTTAAACGAACCGGGATTTGAATATCGTGAAGATTTTGAGACTGGATCCCGTGCAGCAGCAGTGGCAGGATGTACAACACTGATTGATATGCCGCTTAACAATGACCCATCCTTAATGAATAAAGAGATCTTTGATCTGAAAATGGGTCTGATCAGCAAGCATTCCGTAATCGACTACGCATTATGGGGTGGTATTGTAGGAGATTATGATGAACAGCAGGGTTCTGTGAAGAACAATATGAATGATCTGGTAGATCTTCACAATTGTGGAGTTGCAGCATTTAAAGGATTTACATGTCCGAATGGCGACTTATTCCCGACAGTTAATATGGGAAATGTGCGAAAAGCATTGGAGATTTTAAAACCATACAATGCACTTTGCGGATTCCACTGTGAAGAATGGGGACAGGTTTACGAAAGAGAAAAAGAAGCCAAAGCCAAAGAAGGACGCACAAACGAAGAGAAGATTCGTGACTTCTTAGATTCCCATGATGTATGGACAGAATATGTTGCAACAAAGAATGTAATTGATATGGCACGGGCAACAGGTGGACGTGTTCATATCTGCCATGTAAGCCATCCGATGGTTGCGCAGGTTGTAAAAGATGCAATCCACGAAGGACTTCCGATTACGGCTGAGACATGCCCACATTACCTTGGATTTACCGAGGATTTCGTATTCGAGAAAGGTGCACCTGCAAAATGTACACCTCCGATGAGAAAGAAAGAGGATATGGAAAAACTGTGGGATTACGTTTTAGATGGAACATTATCCTGTGTAGGAAGTGATCACTCACCTGCAGCAGATGATGAGAAAGACAATGCCACAAAAGATATCTGGCATGCATGGGGCGGATTGAATGCAATTCAGTTCTTCCTCCCGATGATGTTTGACATGGTGGTCCACAAAAAAGGGTTATGCCCGACTCTCATTGCAAAAGTAATGGATTACAATCCGGCAAAAGTGTTCGGTCTTTACGGACGAAAAGGTGCTTTTGAACTTGGATTTGATGGGGATATCGTAATCCTTGATCCTGAAAAAGCATGGAAATGTGAGCAGGAAAAACTGTTGACGAAAGGACATGTATCCTGCTTTGATGGATTAGAAGGAAAAGGTGCTCCGGTATGCACGATCATCAGAGGTAAAGTAGTTGCCGAAGATGGTATGTATAAAGAAGAAGCAATCGGATACGGAGAATACATTACACCGGTAAAATAAAAGACTATCAGAGAAAAACAGGAGAGAGTTATGAGTGAAGTAAAAAATAGTGAAGTAAAAAAAGAAGCCAGCTCGCTGGCCCCGATTAAAGAAAAAGACCGTATTATGGGTTGGGGCTCAAATACGATGTTATGGTTAGGTGGATGTATTTCCATTGGTACTTTGACAATGGGTTCTGCGCAGCTTGAAAAAGGTCTGAATTTGGTACAGTTATTTGCGGCAGTGCTTATCGGTTCGCTGATCCTTGTAATCGGTATTGCAATGAATGACCAGTTCAGTTATAAAACGGGTGCACCTTATGCTGTACAGTTAAAGAGTGCATTCGGTACAAAGGGAAGTATTGTACCTGTTATGATCCGTGGTTTACCTGGTATTGTGTGGTATGGATTCCAAACATGGTTAGGTGGAGCCGCGCTTAACAACATTTCCATTGCATTCTTCGGATATGATAATATCTGGTTGTTCTTCATTTTGTTCCAGCTTGTGCAGATCCTTCTTTCTATCAAAGGATTCCAGGGAGCAAAATGGGTTGGTAACATCGGAGGTGTCGTAATTTCCATTGCTATGTTCTACCTGTTATACATTTGTATTTCACAGTATGGTGATACAATTGGCACCAAGCTTCTTAACAAAGAAGGAACATGGGGAATGCCGTTTATCGCAGCAGTCATTGCATTCTTTGGAAATAGTACAACAGTTATGTTAAATGCCGGGGATTATTCGCGTGAGATGAAGGGCGGATATTCTGCAACAAAACGTGGAGCATCTTACTTCCTTGCAATGGTTCCGGCAACGGTATTGCTTGGATTGATTGGAGCTATGGCTTCCACAGCAACAGGAATCGCAAATCCGATCAATGCGTTTGCACAGATGGTAGATAATAAGTTTGTTCTTGTCGTAACATTAGGATTCATTATTTTTGCACAGTTATCTACAAACCTTGCAAGTAATGTTATTCCACCGGCATATGCATTTATGGATGCATTCAAGATGAAACATAGAACAGCAGTTATCCTTGTAGGTGTGCTTGCGGTAGCAACATGTCCTTGGATTTTGACAAGTGATAGCTCAGCAGCAGGACTTGACGTATTCGTTAAGATTTATACTGCATTCTTCGGACCGATTTTTGCAGTATTGATCACAGATTTCTTCATTCTTCATAAGAGAAATTACACAGAAGAAGCGCTTGCGGATTTATACAATGAGAATGGAGATCATGCCGGTGTGAACTGGGCAGCGATCATTGCGATTGCAGTAGGTGCCGTGATTGGTTTGATCAATGTAGATATTTCATTCTTTACAGCAACAATCCCTACAGGACTCGTCTACTATTTCTGTATGAAAAAGATGCCGTCATGTGCGCGTTTTAGAAAGGGAACAACATTGGAATAAAAATAGGAGGGATTCATTATGTTTGATGTTTTGATTAAAAATGGAAAAATTGTTACGGCTGATTATATTTCGGAAGGAAATATTGCAGTAAAAGACGGGAAAATTGCTGCTGTTTTGGAAGCAGGAGTGGAACCGGAAGCGAAAAAAGTAATTGATGCGAAAGGGAACTATGTGTTCCCTGGAGCAATCGATACACACGCACATTTAAATGATCCTGGTTTTGAATGGCGTGAAGATTATGAACATGGAACAGCGGCGGCAGCCCTTGGAGGATATACGACAGTTATTGATATGCCTCTTCAAAATGATCCATGTATGACAAATGCAGAAGCATTTGACTTTAAAGAAAACAAAGTATCTCCGAATGCGTATGTAGACTATTGCTTCTGGGGTGGCCTTACCAGCTACAACTTTGATGATTTAAAAGAACTGGATGAGAAAGGATGCGTTTCTTTCAAATCATTCATCGGTCCGGTATCTCCGGATTACGAATCTTTGAATTATGGACAGGCTATGGAAGCCATGGATATCATCAAACAGTTTGATGGCCGGGCAGGATTTCATTGCGAGGACTATGCAATCATCAAAAATCAGGAAAAGAGAATGAAAGAAGCAGGACGCAATGATTGGAAGGCATTTCTTGAGTCACGTCCGGTTGTTGCAGAAATCGTTGCGACAGATGCAATCATCGAAATTGCAAAAGCAACAGGATGCAAAGCACACATTTGCCATGTATCCCATCCGGCAGTTGCAAAGAAGATCAAAGCAGCGCAGGATGAAGGATATGACATTACAGCGGAGACATGTACACATTATCTGACATTTACAAGTGATGATGTGATCGAGAAAGGCCCTCTTTACAAATGTGCACCGATTCTTCAGCCGAAAGAAGCGGTAGAAGAGATGTGGGAATATGTAAAAGCAGGCGTCTTCAGCGGAATTGCTTCTGACCACTCACCATGTTCTTACGATGAAAAGTACAACGAGATCCTTGGAAATAAGATTGAAACAGTATTTGACGTGTGGGGCGGATGTTCCGGAATTCAGAGCGGTTTCCAGGCAACATTCAGTGAAGGTGTTGTAAAACGTGGTGTATGTCCGACTGTGATCGCAAATGCAATGTCAGTCCTTCCGGCAAAAGCGTTTGGTATTTACGGTAAAAAAGGAGATATCAAAGTTGGATTTGATGCCGATCTACTGATTGTAGACCCAGAGAAAGAATGGGAGATTACAAGTGATTCTCTTCTCTATGTGAATAAGATTTCTGCTTTTGTAGGATTAAAAGGAAAAGGACTTCCGGTTCTTACAATGGTTCGTGGAAATGTAATTGCAGAAGACGGCAAAATTGTTGCGGCAAAAGGATGCGGAGAATTGGTGAAGAAGTTAAAGTAAAGCATTTGTTGGAAAGGAGATAGAGAGAGTGAGTAATATAGTTGAAAATAAGAATTTGAGCCCGGAGCTGGCTAAAGATGTGGATCCGGACTTACAACCGACCAAAAAACGTATTATGGGACCGTTGTCTTATGCAGCGAGTTTCATGGGGGGATGTGTATCGGTTGGTACATTCTCTATGGGGGCAGGACTTATAGGAGTGCTTACCGTGCCGCAGGCAATTATTGCTATGTGTATCGGATGCTTAGTAATTGCAGTAGCCCTTGCTATTATCGGCGAGGCAGGACATATTTACGGCATTCCATTTACAGTGCAGCTTCGAAGCAGTTTTGGTACTACTGGTGTAAAAATTCCAGGTATCCTTCGTGGACTTCCGGCAATTGTGTGGTTCGGTTTCCAAAGTTGGGTAGGTGCAGGTGCAATCAATAGCTGTTGTAAGATTTTATTTGGATTTGATAACCTTCCGGTAGTATATGCACTTTTTACACTTCTTCAGGTTGCGCTTGCAATCAAAGGATTTGAAGGGATCAAATGGATGGAAAACATCTCATGCGTATTTATCATTGCGATTTTGATCTATATGCTTTATGTTGTAAATACACAGTTTTCTACAGAGATTGGAGATGTATTCTCTGGAATCAAAGGAACATGGGGAATGCCATTCTGGGCAGCAACAACTTCATTCCTTGGTATTTACTCTACAATGATTATCAATGCATCTGATTATTCAAGAAATGCAACAGATGATATCAAACCGGTAAAAGCAACAAGCATTTACACAATTGCAATCCTTCCTGTAACATTATTCATGGGACTCATTGGTCTTCTTGTTACAGCAGCAACAGGAAACAGTGACCCGGTAGCAGTATTCTCTACAACGATGGACAGTAAGTTCCTTACAATTGTAACATTACTTTTCATTGCATTTGCACAGGTTACAACAAATGTACTTAACAATATCGTGCCTCCGGCATATGTACTTATGGAATCTTTCAAGATGAAATGGACACACGCAACTATTTTAGTAGGTATTCTTTCAGCGTGTGTAATGCCTTGGAAATTAGTTACAGCAGATTCTGCAGCAGGCCTGAACTTTTTTACACAGTTCTACTCTGCATTCCTTGGACCAATCTTTGCGGTCATGGCAGTAGACTTCTTTATTCTTCGTAAGAAGAAATTGAATATCAATGATATGTATGATAAAAAGGGTACGTTTAAAGGAATTAACTGGGCAGCAATCATTGCAATTTTGATCGGTTCTGTATGCTCATTGTTCATTATGGAATTATCATGGTACATTAGCTTGATTCCATCTGGTGTGGCTTATTACTTCCTGATGAAAGTAATGCCATCATCAAAACCATTCTGTAAAGGAACGATTTTTGAGAAATAAGAAAAAATCTTATATCGAATAGGGAAGAAGACATCAACCGAAATAGTTGGTGTCTTCTTTTTTCCTGATATAGGAAAGTTATAAAATTATAAGGAAAGTATTGCACACAATGTGTGACTATGCTAAAATTGTTCTACAAATAAAGAGTTCAAAAGATCTATATCACAGAAAGAATCTGCGGCGTTCGTCGCAAGTAAAATCAGATTTGAAAATAGTATAAGAAAGATGGTGATTTTATGGGGAAAGTTGCCTTTAAGAAGTAATGTCTAGCTTGTCTGTAACCTTATCTTTTGATACAATAAAGGAGAGAAACTATATGATATTTTATAAATTGAATACGAAGCATAAAGACAGATTATTCCGTCTTATTTTCAACGAGAAAAAGGAACTGTTAGACTTATATAATGCGGTGAATGAAAGTAATTATACGAATCCGGATGATTTGGAAATCACAACGATGGAAGATGTGCTTCGGAAAAATAGAAATGAGGTCATAGAAATGATTTTAGAAGAATGGGATGAAAATGAATTTCGGGAGTTTCTGAAAGAAGAGTCATGGAATGAAGGACACGAAGCCGGAAAGAAAATTGGAATGGAGACCGGAATTAAGGGAATCATTAAAGTATGTAAAGAGTTCGGAGTTTCAAAAGAAGAAACATTGGAGAAGATCAAAAAAGAATTTGCTCTAACGCAAGAAGATGCTGAGAAGTACATAGAAGAATACTGGACGTAATTGTAGAGGTAGTGTAAAAAAGATAGGATCGTAAAGGAATGAAACCATTACGATGCCTATCTTTTTGTTTCGCTATATTTAAAAACGCATTACATATGTGACCTGCGATATTCACTCGGGGATACACCGGTAGTTTTCTTAAACACAAGCGAAAAATACTGTGCCGTATCAAAACCGGTAGCAGTTGCGATATTTTGCATAGAGTCAGATGTTGTTACAAGCAGATCCTTGGCTTTGTTAATACGTTCCAGGGAAATGTATTCAGAAATCCCCATACCGTTGATCTGTTTGAAAAGCCGGGAAATATATGCTTCATTATAATTTACAATTCGCGAAATGGTAGTGAGTGTAAGTGATTCTGCAACATGGTCACGAATGTAAGTTTTGATTTTTTGGACAAGCTGTTCGTTTCGATCCAGTTTCTTCGAATTCAGGATGTCAAAAATCTGTCTGGAAAGTTTCTCCAGATAATGAAATGCCTCTTTCCAGGATGAAAAATCATGTATGTAATATAGCGGATAGAGTGCAATTTTGGAAATTATTTTTTCTTGTAACTGATATAAATCAATGTACTGCATCAGCATGAGTGAAACAGAAGTATATATTTTAATGGCAGATATACTATGCATACTTCGGATGCGAATGCATTCAGAGCACAAACATCTCAGAGTGTACAGGTAATCTTTTTCAGAACCTTGGTAAAGATAGAAGGAAAGTTCCTGAAGCTTTTTCTCGAGAGAAATTCGGTCTATGGAAACTCCGGCGAGTAAAGTTTTGGAAATCTCATCTTCCGGCACATTGGCAGAAGAGTAGATGAGTGGGACGGCATGTCCAGAGGATTCTGCATATTGCTGCATCATATGAAAATGACTACAGACCTCGTTCCATTCGGAAATTTCCGGATAGAGGACAGTTGTGACACGCCTTCTGTATTTCGTGAAATAATAATCGCCAAAGTCATTTGCAACAGACTGTAAAAATTCAAATACAGAAGGAAAGACATTTATTGGCTGAAAAAATAGCAGTAAAGTTCCTTTCCCAAAATCCAGCATAGAAAACTGAAACTTTCCTTCCAGTAACTTTTTGATCAATTGAAGATACTGAAGGGTATATGCCGAATTTGTAATATTGGTTTCATCCAGTGTTTTGTAATGAATCTGTGTATACATCAGATAGACAGGCTGATGTAAATTCAGCGTGAAATCAGAACCGGCAATACTTAGTTCACGTTCCAGTTTTTCGATTGGATGACCGGCTACGATTCCTTTCAGTATGTTCTGCTGAAGCAGGTGTGAGAGCAGAAAAGACTTTTGTTGAGCTTCTGAGAGAAGAAGGAGATTGTCATTTTCCGCCTCTAATTCTTCCAAAGCATGGGAAATCTCTTTTAGAATTACTTCGTCATCTTCTGTTTTCAGAAGATAACGGGTGTGTTCTAATTTGTTGGATTCATAAATGTGACTAAAATTGTCATAAGCTGTAAGGAAAATGATGCGGCAGCGTGGAAGTAGTTCTGTGACCTGGGAAGCAACTTCAAGTCCAGACATTCCCGGCATATGAATATCCAACAACATAAGGTCAATAAGTGATGTTTGTATCAGAGCGATAGCCTCTTTGCCGGAATAGCATTTGTAAATCTCCAATTCCGGAATGTGTTGTTCTTCGATCAGATCAGTTAGATAATTTACAATATAATGTTCGTCATCTACTATGAGTAAGCGCATATGGCACCTCCTAAAATTAGTGTTTCAGACATATGGAAACACAAAGGCCTCCCATGTCTGAACGGGAAATGTTGAGTGAATAAGTATAGTCTGAGAAAATGGCAAGTCTTCTTTGAATATTTAGAAGTCCGGTCATTTCGTAGTCTGTTGATGTATCCTTTGCAGTATTTAGTTTTTCTTCCAATGACTGGAGTAATTCATCGGTCAGTTCCTCCCCGTTATCTTCTACAATAATAGTCAAAGACTCTTTGGAATGCAGAAAATGTATTTTTAAAAGTCCGTTTTCCATCTTATTATTCAGCCCATAATTGAAAGCGTTTTCAAGCAGTGGCTGAAGGATCAGTTTTGGAACCGGCAAATTTTTATATTCGGCAGGGAGGTCTTCAAATTCAATCTGAATTCGCCCGGCAAAGCGCAATCCTTGAATATATGCGTAAGTTTTGGCGTGCTCATATTCCGTTTCCAGTGTAACGTTATCCATACTGTTTCGTGTGAGATAGCGGAAATATTTTCCGAGTGCACTTGCCATTTCCTGTGATTCTTCGGATAACTCCATTTTGATCATACGTTGCAGCATGAAAAAGCTGTTATATAGAAAGTGTGGATTAATCTGAGCCTGCAATTGTTTTAATTCTGCTTTCTGCAGCAACATTTTTTGGTTGTAATCCTGTTCAATCAGACGATTTAGTTTCGAGGTCATCGTGTTAAAAGAATGATACAAGTAGGTGAAATCTGGACTATCAAAGTCGGTAATTTTACTGTCGAAATTTCCTTGTTCTACGTCTCTGAATGCGTTTAAAAGTCGGACGTATGGCTTGTGAATCATTTTATAAATGGCAATAAAGAATATGATGCATGTAAGCGACAATACAACAATAAACACAAGCATAAAAGTTGGAAGAGTGCGCGTACTATTTAGAATTACGCTTGTTGGGATGAGACGAATATACCGCAATGATGTATGAGGTAATTCATATGAGAAAGCATAGTACTCAGTGTCATCTACTTTTACAACTGGATAGCCTAAAAAAGTATCGGTTTTTTTCAAGGTCTTGTGGATAAAATGTTCATAGAACGTGCGATCTTTTTCTTCAAAGTTTGTAAGAAGGAAATTCCTCTCATTTGTGAAAAGATAACGTTCATTGGGATATGAAATGTTATCTTCCAAGTATTGTGTGAGTTCTTCTTGGGACAAAACAAAATTTACACCATAACCAGCGTTCGAAGAGGGCATAAACAAGTAGGAAAGTTCCATTTGGTTGGTTAAGGTGTTTTGATAATTGTGTAAGATTCCCCTTTCCTGTACAGCTATTTGAAATTGATGAAAATCTTCTTGCGATAATTCGGAAAAACTTCCGAGTTTATAACCAGAAGAATGATACACGATACCTAAATCTCCAAAATAAATGTGAGCAGATTCACAGAAAGGGAGTGAAAATTGTGCGGTAGACAATTGTTCTCTTAAAAGATTGGCTTGAAAGCCTTGTTCATAACGCGATAAGCCAAAATAATTTGTGGCAAATTTTTGGAGATTTGACTGGTGGCACAAGTTAAATCCTGTTGTATAAATTGTATACATAGAGTTGTCCAAATGAGAAATATAAGTTGTACTATTTGAGTTAACAGAAGAAAGAATTTGTTTTTTTAAAGTTTGATTTCCATAGTAAAGTGAAATAAATCCAATCAATAATAAAGGGAGTAGGAGAACTATAAAAAGTGTGACGATTTTTTTTAATAATGTGTTTTTCGCGTTCATAGTAAATTCCTTTTGGATAAGTATTTTATAAAACTAGTATAGCGTTTGAAAATAAAAAATTCAATCATGAGAATTATAAAGTTTTTTGTTATTTATAAAATTTTAAGGAAACATATAATCTGAGTAAAAAAATTATAAAAAAATGAAAAAATTAAATAGACTTATTGTAAAAAAATTATAATAATGGATTTCATAAAAGACGAAGTCAAATATAGGAGGAGAAAAATGAAAGCAAAAAGAATTATTGCAGTTTTACTATCAGCTTGCATGGTGGTAGGTATGACTGGGTGTATGAAGAGTGGAGGAAACGGAACAAGTGTAAAAGAAAAGAAGGACAGAAAGGCAGTAGAGGTGCCGGAAGAATTATGGGATCCATATGAAGAAACTGTAACAATTACAACGGCAGGACCAGAATTGGGAGCAGTTAGATGGCGAGAAGGAGATGATTATGATAATAATCCTTGGACTAGGGCATACAAAGATCGTTTCAACATTAAAGTGGTAAATGATTGGATTAGCAATGATTATAATACAAAATTAAATTTAGCAATTGCAGATGGAAGTATCCCAGATGTATTTTATGTAGGATCTCAGCAACTCAGAGAATTACAAGAAGCAGATATGATTTGGGATTTGACAGAGGTTTATGACAAATATGCGTCAGATTTATTGAAGGGGTATATGGAACAGGAAAATGCTACCTTTGAAACAGGAAAATTAGATGGAAAATTATATGGAATTCCGCAACTTTCTTATGGAATTATCGATCAACCGAATTATATTTGGATTCGTAAGGATTGGAAAGAAAAGTTAAAGCTAGAAGATCCAAAGACAATGGATGATGTGCTTAGTATTGCTAAAGCTTTCCAAAAAGAATACGGTGGATATGGATTAGCTGAAAATCAAGGACTTTCAAGTTTAAATATTTTGGCACCGGCATGGGGGGCTCATCCAGGCATCTGGGTAGAAACAGATAATGGGAATTTTGAATACGGTTCTGTACAGCCGGAAATGAAAGAGGTATTAAAAACATATTCAGAGTGGTATAAAGAGGGGATTATTGACCCAGAATTTGCAACAAAAGATTTTGAAAAAATGAATCAAGGGGTATTAGGAAATGCGGTTGGTGTTAGCCCTTATTATCAATGGTGGGGGTATAATCCGGGACAAGATATGGTTGCAAATAATGGGAAAGATTCTATTTTAGAACCATATAAAATCCCATCAGTAACCGGAGAAGAGGTAAAAGCAAGTGTTCCATTTAATAACTTTGGATATATTGTAGTAAGTAAAAACTGCAAGAATCCGGAAGCGGTATTGAAACTTCTTAATTTCTTTGCTCACGTTATGGATGAATCTGATCAGGAAGATCCTCAATTTATAGATGAATTGTTTAAAGATGCATATTCAGATATTCCATGTACATTACGTGTTTTAAATCCAAATACGGATTATAATCAGTATGTAAAAGTAACAGAGGCTTTAAAAGAAGGAACGGAAGTAGATCCAGCAACACTTGGAAAAGATGGTGTGAAATACCAGAATAGTGTAGATTTTATTAAAAATGGAGATGCAAAAGGTGTTGGAGACTATTTGCAACAAGGAGGACCGAAATCAGCATATGGTATTGCCAAAGAAATGATTGATAATGAAGAATATATTAAAGATGCTATGTGGGGACCATCTACAGAAACTTTATTGAAATCCGGAAGTACGTTAGATGATATTTTAACAGAAGGATTTACAAAAATCATTGTAGGTGAAAAAGATATTGATTTTTTTGATACACTTGTTGCAGATTGGGAAAAAGCAGGTGGAGAAAAAGCAACAGAAGAAATCAATACGACATATGGAAATAAATAAGAGGATGTTAAAATGAAAAAACTTAAAAGGCAATGGCAGTATCACTTGATGATGCTGCCAGGGGTAATACTAATATTTATATTTGCGTATATTCCTCTTTACGGAGTTATTATTGCATTTCAGGATTACAATCCTGCACTTGGATTTTCTTCACCATGGGTAGGACTTGAAAATTTCAGATATATATTCAGTCAACCGGCATTTGTAAAAACGATATGGAATACATTTTACATCGCAGTATTTAAATTAATCGGAGGTATTATTGTACCAGTAACATTTGCGGTGCTATTGAATGAATTAGTTTCAACAAAATTAAAACGGATTTTTCAGACATTAGTTTACATTCCGAATTTTTTGTCATGGGTTATCATGGCGGGTGTTTTAATGGATATTTTAGCTCATAACGGAATTGTAAATCAATTTTTAGGAACGTTCGGAATTGAACCTATCAATTTCTTGGGAAGTACAAAAAATTTTCCGTGGACAATGATTGTGACTGATATATGGAAAAGCTTTGGGTTCGGAACAGTAGTTTATTTGGCGGCGTTGACGAGCATTGATCCAGGACTATATGAATCTGCAATTTTAGACGGAGCAACACGGTGGCAACAAATTCGTTATATCACATTACCACTTTTAATGCCGACAATCATTTTGATGTTAGTTTTATCGCTTGGAAGTGTCTTGAATGCGGGATTTGATCAAATTTTCAACTTGTATTCTCCGATTGTATATGAGACAGGTGACATTATAGATACATATGTATACCGACTTGGTATCCAACAGGCGCAATATTCAGTTGGTGCAGCTATAGGATTGTTTAAGTCAGCGGTTTCTGCTGTACTTGTATTGATTTCTTATGTTCTTGCGGATAAATGTGCTGGTTATCGGATTTTCTAGGAGGCAATAAGATGCATTATAAAACAAAGGGAAATAAAATTTTTAACGTAGTAAATATTATCATACTTACAGTAGTATCTTTGACATGTGTATTACCGTTTGTGAACCTGTTGGCAATTTCGTTTAGTGATGCAGCAGCAGTATCAGCAGGAAAAGTGGGATTTGTTCCGGTAGACTTTACTTTGAGCGCATATGAATTTGCGCTCAAAGGTGGAAAGTTTATGAGATCACTCATGATTTCATTAGAGAGAGTTTTTATTGGAGTTGGATTGAACCTGATTCTTATGGTGTTGACGGCATACCCATTATCAAAAAGTAAGAAAAAGGTGAGTGGAAGAAATGTCTATATGGTATTTTTTGTGATTACAATGTTGGTTTCAGGTGGATTAATTCCTACATATTTAGTAATTACAAGATTAGGGTTAAAGGATACGATTTGGGCATTGATCCTTCCAGGAGCTCTTCCGGTTTATAATATGATTATTCTCATGAACTTTATTAGAGGAATTCCAGAAGAGATTGAAGAAGCAGCGGCAATTGATGGAGCTAGCCCGATGCAAACTTTGATCAAAGTAATTCTTCCAGTTTTAAAACCAGCTTTAGCAACAGTAGGACTATTTTGTGTCGTAGGACATTGGAACGATTGGTTTAGTGGAATGATTTATATGAATAATCCAGAAAATTACCCGCTCCAAACATATCTACAGTCTTTATTACAGAATTTTGAACAGTTAATGCGAACACAAGGTTCACAAGATATTCAAGCACTTTTGGGACAAATGAATGCAAGAACAGGAAGGGCTGCTCAACTTTTCTTGGGAGCAATTCCGGTTATGTTGATTTATCCATTTTTACAAAAATATTTTACAAAAGGGCTTGTATTAGGAAGTGTAAAAGGATAATTGTGATTTTTTAATGTGAAGAAAAGAATCGACGCTAATAAAATAAGGAGACATAAAAATGAAACGAGATAAATTAAATGTGGGAATAATTGGTTATGGTTCGCGAGGATTGGGGCTTTTGGAGAGTGTTATTTTGGCATTGGAAAAAGTTAATGTTACAGCTGTGTGCGATAGTTATGAAGATCGCGCAGAGCAGGCTGCCGAGACAGTAGAAAGAGTACAGGGCAAAAGACCAGATGTAACACTTGATTATAAAAAAGTGATTTCTAATCCGAATGTAGATACAATTATTATTACTTGTGCTTGGGAAGATCACATTAAAATTGCGATTGAGGCGATACGTGCAGGAAAAGCAGTCGGAATGGAAGTTGGCGGTGCATATACTGTAGAGCAGTGTTGGGATCTTGTTCGTGCATATGAAGAAACAAAAGTTCCGATCATGATGTTAGAGAATTGTTGTTACGGACGCCGTGAAATGATGGCAATGCATATGGCAGAGTTGGGTGTGCTTGGTACGATTGTACATTGTAAGGGGGGATATCACCATGATCTTCGGGATGAAGTAAGTGGTGGGGAGAAATACAGACATTACCGTCTGCGTAACTATCTGAATCGTAATTGTGAGAACTATCCGACACATGAATTGGGACCGATTGCCCAACTTTTACATATCAACAGAGGAAACCGGATGGTATCCTTAACATCAACGTCATCCAAAGCAGTAGGATTGCATGAATATGTGAATGATCGTCTCGGAGCGGAACATTCGCTTGCAAATGCAGAATTTGCACAGGGAGATGTTGTAACGACAGTGATTAAATGTGCAGGTGGAGAGACGATTACATTAACATTGGACACAACACTTCCGAGATTCTATAGTCGTGACTTTACAGTACGCGGAACAAAAGGAATGTACGAAGAAGCTACAGATTCTGTCTTTTTGGATAAAGTACACGAAGAATATGACTTCAAATGGAAAGAACAGTGGGGAAATGCAGAAAAATATAGTGAAGAATATGAGCATCCGATGTGGAAGGCATACAAAGAAGAAGGTGTACGTGGTTCTCACGATGGAATGGATTGGCTTGTATTTAGAGAATTTTTTGACAGTATTTTAAATGGAACACCATGTCCGATCGATGTGTATGACACAGCAGCATGGATGTGTATTACAGCGCTTACAGAAGAATCAATCGCCCTTGGTGGAAAACCGGTTATGATTCCGGACTTCACAAAGGGTGCATGGATCACAAGATAAATTTAGGTTTGACAGGAGAATGAAGATGCCGAGTATACTTGAAATTAAAGGCGATATTTATATGAATGGTGAGAAATTTCAAATTATTTCAGGAAGTATCCATTACTTCCGTGTAGTGCCGGAGTATTGGAGAGACCGTCTGGAAAAATTAAAAGCAATGGGATGTAATACAGTAGAAACTTATGTGGCATGGAATGTTCATGAGCCAAAAGAAGGAGAATTCTGCTTTGAAGGCGATGCAGATCTTTGTAGATTCCTTGATATTGCACAGGAACTTGGTTTGTATGTAATTTTAAGACCATCTCCGTACATTTGTGCAGAGTGGGAATTCGGTGGTTTCCCGGCATGGCTTTTGACAAAACACGGCATTCGTCTCCGTTGCTACAATAAAGTATATCTTGACTGCGTAGCACGTTATTATGACAAATTAATTCCGCTTGTAGCGCCATATCAGATTACAAATGGCGGACCAATCCTCATGATGCAGATTGAAAATGAATACGGTTCTTATGGAAACGACAAAGACTATCTGAACGCATTAAAAGACATGATGGTCGAAAGAGGAGTTACAGTTCCTTTTGTTACATCAGACGGACCTGGAAAACAGTATATGGATGATGGGTGTGTGGATGGTGCATGGAGAACAGCAAACTTTGGATCCAAGGGAGCAGAGCGTTTTGAAGCAGTGAAAAAGATCATCGGAGATCAGCCGCTTATGTGTATGGAATACTGGGTAGGATGGTTTGATCATTGGGGAATGAAAGAACATAGTGTGGTAGATTATACAGAACACAAGAAATCATTAGAAGATATGTTAGAGAGAGGTCATGTAAACTTCTATATGTTCCATGGCGGAACAAACTTCGGATTTATGAATGGTTCCAACTATGATGATAAAGTAGGAGCTGATGTCACATCTTACGATTATGATGCACCGCTTACTGAAGATGGACAGATTACAGAAAAATATCTAGAGTTCCAGAAGGTGATTTCTAAGTTCCGCGAAATTCCGAAAGTAGAATTTACAACAAAGATTCAAAGAAAAGCTTACGGAACATTACAGTTAGAAGAAAAGGTTGGATTATTCGATACATTGGATACATTGAGTACTCCGGTAAGAGAATCTATGCCATTATCTATGGAAGAATTAGGACAGAACTATGGCTATGTACTTTATAGAAGTACAATTACAAGAGGAAAAGAAATTGAATCTTGTAAAATTCGTGGTGGAATGGACCGTGCAATTATTTTTGCAGATGGAAAACAGGTTGAAATCCGCAATGATGATGAAATGCACAGAAAAAATGGTTTCACATTCAAAGAAGAACAAGGTGTGTTAGATATCCTTATGGAAAACAGAGGAAGAGTAAACTATGGACCGGAAATTGATCTACAGAAGAAAGGAATCACACACGGCGTTCAAATCAATGGAGTATTTCATATGGGATGGGATATGTATTCTCTTCCGCTAGATGATATATCAAAAGTAGACTACTCAAAGGGATATGAAGAAGGATTGCCGGCATTCTACAAATTCACATTCCAGGTAGATGAAGTAGGAGATACATTCCTTGACGTGGACGGATTTGGAAAAGGCTGTGCCTTTGTAAACGGAAGAAATATCGGACGTTTCTGGGAAATCGGACCACAGAAGAGACTTTACATTCCGGGACCGATGTTAAAAGAAGGTGTGAATGAAATCATAATCTTCGAAACAGACGGAAAAGCAACAGACACAATCAGCCTTGTGGACGAACCGAAATTAGGATAAATCAGGAGGAATACCATGAAAAGAAGTGTAAATCCGCTTCTCCCACTGGATGAATTTATTCCGGATGTGGAGGCAAGAGTATTTGCCGGCAGTGATGGTAAAAAGAGATTGTTTCTATACGGATCCCATGATGAATATCAGCAAGGGACATGGTGTTCGCATCAATATCATGTATATTCCGCTCCTTTAACAGATTTGTCTGACTGGACAGATCATGGTGTTTCGTTTGCGTCTAGAAAAGGGGAAGGATATATGTGGGATGGAAAGGAAGAGGATGGCGTTTCGTGGACGGACGCCATCCTTTATGCACCAGATGTAATTGATAAAGATGGGAAATACTGGCTTGCAAGTTGTTTTAGCGGGGGAGGTCTTGGAATGTCGGTAAGCGATAATCCGGAAGGACCGTTTTCTCCTGCAACACAGATTATATATGAGGATGGGGAACCGCTTGGAAGTATTGACCCTACGCTCTATGAAGAAAATGATACGATGTACATGATCTGGGGACAGAGACAATCGTTTGGCGGGGAAGGACTAGTTGGGGTGGAACTTAGACAGGATGCGGAGGGGATGTATGCAATCGCCGATCGCAGTACAAAACATTATTTATTCGGAGACGCCGAGAATCCAGATCAAGGTTTTGGATTTTATGAGGGTCCATCTATAAGAAAAATCAGAGATAAATATTACTTACTTTATCCTTCAGATAAGGGAAAAGGAGTTCATATGATGTCCTATGCGACAGCGGAACATCCGCTAGATCCTTATACATTTCGGGGAAATATCCTGGATAATGATGGATGCGACTTAGAAAGTGGAAATAACCATGGATCTTTGTGTGAGGTAAACGGTCAGTGGTACATTTTTTATCACAGAGGGTTTGGAAATAGTAATATGCGAAGAAAAGTGTGCGTGGAGCCTATTTTCATTGATGAGGAAGGAAATATCGGTCAGGTTGATATGACAAATAACGGGTTTGGAGGTCCGCTTTCTCCGTATGACAGAATTGAGGCGGCTTATGCCACACATGTCAGACTGGACGGATTTAGGCCGGGATGTTATTTGGAAGAGTCTGAGAAGGATTTACATCCGCTTGTACATATTACAAATGGAAATTGTGTGGAGTATAAGGATTTTGATTTTGGAATGCAGAAAGGTAAGCTATCCGTCATTATGGAAATTTGCCCGATGGCAGGAGGAAATATAAAGATTCTTTTAGATACTCCGAAAGGAGAGGAAGTTGGAATTGTTCCAATTGAATCCGGTTCGGGAAAAGAATGGATAGCTGTTCGAAAAGATTTGAAGGATATCGTAGGTGTACATACGATTTATTTACAATTTGAAAGCAAAACGGAAGAATACATTTGTGAACTTGCCACTTTTCATTTTGAAAAAGAAATAGGATAAAGGAGTGGGTGAAAATGGAATATCATGTTTCAATCTATGGAAATGACCAAAATCCCGGGGGAAAAGAGTGTCCGTTTCGGACGATATCAAAAGCTGCTGAAATTATGAGAGCAGGGGATCGGGTTCTTGTACATGAAGGTGTGTATCGTGAATGGGTAAAACCGGCACGGGGAGGAAAGAATGACTTGTGTCGTATTACATACGAAGCTGTACCGGGAGAAAAAGTTGTAATGAAAGGATCTGAAGTGATTTCTGATTGGGAAAATGATGAGGGAACTGTATGGAAAGCAAAGATTCCGAATGCATTATTTGGTGATTATAATCCATATGCAGAACGAATGAAAGGCGATTGGTATTTACATCCAGACTATCCGTTACATACGGGTGAAGTTTATCTGAATGGAAAGGCAATGTATGAAGCAGCTTCTTTGGAAGATGTGCGCCAGCCTAAGATGCGAAAAAAAGGTGTTGGAGCTTATTATCCAAGATGTACAGAAACGATTCTTTACCCAGAAGATACCATCTATCAGTGGTGGTCTGTCGTAGGTAAGGAAGATACGACCATTTATGCAAACTTTCAGGAATATAATCCGAATGAACAAGAGGTAGAAATTAATGTTCGGGAGAGTTGCTTTTATCCAGAAAAACGTGGGATTGACTTTATTACCGTGAAAGGGTTTGAAATAGCGCATGGCGCAACGCGTTGGGCACCGCCGAGCGCAAAACAGCAAGGAATGGTGGGACCTCGTTGGAGCAAGGGCTGGATTATCCAAAATAATATCATTCACGATTCAAAATGTATGGGAATCAGTATTGGTCGGGATGATTTGTTTGTTGTAGATCTGGAGAAGGAACGTTTTCGAAAATCCGGCCATCAGAGACAATTGGAACTAATCTTTGAAGCAGGGAGCATGGGATGGTCCAAAGAACATATTGGTTCACATATTATTTGCGATAATACGATTTATAATTGTGGACAAAATGGAATTGGAGGAAATCTTGGATGCATTTTCAGCAAGATTTCGCATAATCAAATTTATAATATTGGTACAAAATGTGAGTTTTTTGGACATGAAATCGCAGGTATTAAGTTGCATACTGCAATTGATGTGGAAATTACAGAGAACAGAATTCATCATTGTACTCTCGGTACATGGCTGGACTGGGAGGCCCAGGGAGTCTATGTGCACAGAAATCTCTACCAAAAAAACGGACGGGATTTGATGATAGAAGTGACGCATGGTCCGCATTTGATCGAAAATAATATTTTTGCATCGGATTACAATTTGGATAATATTGCCCAAGGTGGTGCGTATGTACATAATCTGTTTTGTGGAGTGATATGCCAGTTGCCGGAACTTGAACGTGTGACACCGTATCATTTTGCACATTCTACTGCGGTAAGAGGGTACGCGTTTGTATATGGTGGGGATGATCGATTTTACAATAACATTTTTGTTGGAGGAGAAAAAGAAATTTCGGAATATACGATTTTCGGAGAAGAAGGAAGAAAGCATACGTTTGTCGGTACGGTAGGATATTCGGATTGTCCCGTTTCTCTTGCGGAATATTTTGAAAGAATTGATAAAGCGTCCAAAGGTCGCGGAAATACAGAAGCATATGTGGAAGTGAAACAGCCAATATATCTTGGTGGAAATGTGTATTTAAATGGAGCGAATCCGTGTAACGGAGAGGATGCATTGATTTTGAATGATGATCCGCAGGTGGAAATTCTGGAAGAGAATGGGAAAGTATATCTAGAAATGACAGTTCCGAAAGAAGTGGTTGATTTTTCGGAAGATCTTATCAATTCAGAACGATTGGGAACCGGAAGAATTGTAGAAGAACCGTTTTTCACTCTAAAAGGGAAGGAATATGTGTCGGATCATGATTATGCAGGAAATGTACGACAGGAAAAAATCTTAGCAGGTCCGTTCCAGCAAATTGAAGAGGAAAGAAATCGAATAGAAATATGGTGTGAATAGCAAGGGGAAATATGAGAGGTAAAAATGAAAAACGGAGTTATAATTTGTAAATGATTATACTGCGAAAAGAGCTTTTGGAGAGTTGGGACTGTTTTTTAGACAGTCCCATGTGTTATGTTTACTGTTATTAGATTGTTTCTGGAATATAACGATCAAAAATCTTGTTTAAAAACGTTGCCTGAATCCGTGCGATGATTGCAAAGAAGAACAAAAACCATGCCATAGTGGTGAATTCAATCATAGGCGGATAAGCAATTGTGATTAATGCAAAGAACGCTGCAGTTCCAAATAATGTACAAGTTGTTAAAAAATGTCGTATTGACATCAAAAACGCATTTACAATCGTATGTTTGAGTGTGTTATCAAATTTAGCAAGCAATGGAAATGCGTATAAAGTCACCATGATATATAAAATCAACGAAAGAATCATGACAAAACGTATCACAAGGTGGATAATACCATCTGTGTTTAATGTCAGGTTCGCAAATAACAATAAGAAAGCGAGCAAAGAGAATCCCCATAAAATTGTACCTTGTCTAAAATTGATTTTCCATGCATGGAAATATTCTTTCACAATGTAGCTGGACGTTCCGGCACTTTGCTTTAGTGATACGGAATATAAAGCTGTGAGAGAAGTTCCAATGGTGATGATTGGAATAGACGTAATGATAAAAAGCAGATTTAATATCATAACGTCCGCAACTTTACTCATAAAAGTGAAAAATTTATTGTCGATATTAAAAATATTTTTCATAACGGATATACGTCCTTTCTATTGGAATAAAAACCAGTTGATACGGCATGTTTTTTTCGGACCATGATAAACTAAAACAAGCTTTTGAATACCAGTAAAAGAAGAAGCGGTTTCGGCACAGAAATCCTGGAAACATTCTTCGTAGCCTGTATTTGTAAGAGCAATGGAAGCAACCAATATGCCATCCGGAGTATCTGCATGGAATTCTAATCTGCCAGTATCACAAGTAGAGGAAGCTCTCACAGTTACTCTTTTTGCTCCGGAACCAAGATCAATTCTATTGTATTCTACCCAATCGCCATCGTGTAGGTTAGAGACGGCCAGATCATAAGCACTTCCCCATTTTGTAAGAAGAGCCGTTTGATGTACATCAGAAGTCCATGTAGTCAGAGGGTTATTTTGATATTGTGGTTCCATATTTGGATAAAGTTCATATTTTTGGTTGTCATAATGTTCGGCTTCGATCTTTTTGCCAAGTGGTTTTAAATTGTGGTTCGGTGTTTGAGTATCTATTTCAAAAAAATCCATATCCACATATCCGCCAAGTGCTTTTGTGGTAAAATGGAATGCACCGTATCCCATTCCTACATAATCCCCGTAATGCATTTCATATGTATCGCCAAGAGGTTTGTAATCAATGCTGTTTAAACTATAATAAAATTTGCTACGATATTCCATTTTTACGGCTACAGCGCGAAGCCAAATGGTTGTTGTTTTTGCAGGCAGTTCTTCGGAAATTATTTCTATACCGTTATCATTTATTTGTAACTGTTTTTCACCGGTATTAGAAACACATTTTACAGCAATATAGTTATAATCTTGTTGGTGAACGGCAAGTCCTGCAATATCACCATCTGTCATGTGAGAAATATCCAGCTTGATTGTAGCGGAACTTGCGGAGCCGATCACGCGTTGCCGTAAGGTGTTTCTTGCTTTGGAAAGATTGCCGGTTACAGTAGCGGTATGCAGACGGAGATGTCCAGGGCGCTCTGTAAGGCTCCATTTACTGTCATCCGGAATGTGATTCCATTGCCAGCACAAATCCAAAGTGTCGGATTCAAAATCATCCAAATACAGGATTTGTTTTGTGTAAGTCTGTGTATCCTTAATTTTTATAGAAGGTTTCTGGAACGTAGAAACGGCAAGACATCCGTTTTTGTTTTTTGCGCCAATCATAGGCCACAAGAGTCCGGTTTCATCTGATTCCCAAAAGACTGGCTGTAATGTAGGTGTTCGTCCTAATTTGTGACAATCCTGGAAGATGATAGACCACCATTCAAACTTTCCGTTTTTCAAAGGAACATCCACAATACCGCCCTGATGAACACCGTTTTCACCGAAATTCATAAAGCTGGAATGAATATCTTTTACAACATAAGGCCCATTGAGCAGATCTTTTGTCTGAATACATATTTCTTTTTTGGTACCGGTTTTACCCCAGGTTGGAGTGGTAAGTACATAGTATGTGTCACTTATCTTATAAGCGTGGGAACCTTCGTTGAAATGTCCGTCCGTGTAATTGAAAAAAGGCTTATCGTGGAAACCGCTTTCATTGGCTTCGATAAATGTTTCGTCAATGGCATATTCTCCACTCTGTTCATCCACCAATTTTAAACGGGTAAGATAAAGCTGACCTTGCCCGTGAATGACATAGGCAGTTCCGTCATCTTCAAAGAGAAGCCCTGGATCATAAAGTCTTTGGCATAGTCGATAAAGTTTCCAAGGACCAGATGCACTGTCAGAGACGCTTAATACGGCATATTCTTCTGGAGTTCCATCCTGTATATTTACAAGATAATAAAATTTCTGCAATTTTTGATTATAGCGGATACTTCCGGCCCATGCACCCATATCGTAAATGTGACCATTTTTCAGATCCATTGTCTGTCCCGGGTTTGCAAGTGCAAGAAGTTGGTCATAAGGGGGTGCATAGCTTTCAAAATGCCAGTGAACTAAGTCTTTGGAGCTTAAAATAGGACCTCCTGGGAATAAGTGCATACTTGTGGATATCAGATAATAAGTGTCTTCTACCCGTATGACATCTGTATCAGGAAAATCTGCTCGTAGTACGTTGTTTGTATATGTTCCGTCTTCGTTGTCTGCAATCCAAACAGAAGCAAGGGTATCGGAAGCGGTTGTATGTTGTTGTTCCATATAAAAATAAGTCTCCTTTTTGTACTTCTTATAATTCTATTCTTCATTATAAGGTAAGAAAAAGTAAGCGTAAAGGGAACCGGGCAATGAGGTAAAAATATTAGAAAAGAACATAGAAATTATAAAACTGAAGTCCGCAACTTGTGTAAAATTTGCGTTTCATTACATATTGGTAATATGCTATATATTATACTAATAAATTTGTGCTAGATAAACAAATTGCATGAAGAATGTGGGGGAAATTATGTTTGAAAATAAATTGGGTATTACGGATTCAACAGAATTGGCTAGAGCAGAGGAAAGAATAAGCAAGCAAAAAGCCATTGAGATGTTCGAAAATGTTTTTTTTGAAAAGTTGGAACCTGGAACTTATAAAAATCTTGCAATGATTCATAAATATCTTTTCGATGAAATTTATGAGTTTGCAGGCGAACTACGCAAAGTCAATATCTCGAAAGGAAATTTTCGGTTTGCTCCGCTAATGTATCTGGATGTAGCGCTTCAGAGTATTGATAAAATGCCTCAGTCAACATTTGACGAAATTGTTGAAAAATACGTGGAGATGAATGTGGCACATCCGCTTAGAGAAGGAAACGGAAGAAGTACAAGGATATGGCTTGATTTGATGTTAAAAAAAGAGATTGGCTATGTGGTTGATTGGAGTAAGGTTGATAAAGAGGATTATTTGCTTGCTATGGAACGTAGCCCCATCAAAGATATAGAAATCAAATTTCTTCTGAGAAATGCTCTTACTGATAATGTTAATGATCGGGAAATCTATATGAAAGGAATTGATCACAGTTACTACTATGAAGGTTACTATGTGTTTAAAACGGAAGATTTGGATAAGATGCTAGACGGTTAGTCCTGATTTAGATTACCATTAAAAAAGTAATCGAGACCCTTACCTGTAAGCTCTACACTGTTTTAAAGGAAAAAGAAACTGTCGTTCCGATTTTTTAATCGTTAAAACGGCAGCTTCTTTGAGTTATGTTTATGATCAAAAAGATTGTTGCTTTTTACAACGAGCCTATTATACGGCAAGAAAAATCAAGTGTAAAGAGAACTGTACGATGAGGTAAAAATATAAAAAAAGAACAGAAAAATTATAAATTCAATTCTCCCTATTCTGTTGTCCTTTTACATTATTTATTCCATTTCTCCATAATCCGGTCAAGAAATTCAACCGACGAATCCAAAAGAGAAATTGTTGCCGGAATCGAAGTGTTTCGGTCAAAATCATGTTCGTTGCATGAAACAATATAACGTTGGGCATTATATTTAGAGCATAATGCAAGGAATTCTTCGTAAGGAACGTCTGTATCCCCCATACTGTGTGCACAAAAAAGCGGACAAGGAAGTTTGTCGCATGTACGGAGAGAATAATCTAGAAAGAAGAATTTTTCGCGGCCCTCATAGATTAAGTCTTTCCAACAGCCAGTTTGCCTTGCGTAGACATAGACGCTGTAATGTGTTTCCAGATCTCCCGTTGTGTGGATTTCTTCTGGGATAGCGGAAAGGCAGGAATCACTTACCGGAGGCAGTGTGCGGTAGAAGGTACTTGGCGTATGAAACCAGCCGTCGCATAAAAATCCATATCCATAATATGATAAGATCCCTTCGGGCATGATGCTCAGATTGCCATGTGCCGCTGCGATCAGACAAAGATAAGCGCCGGCGGAGCGTCCCCAAAGGAAATAAGGAAGAAGAGTTCCGGTATACAAGTCGGCATGTGCAAGATAATGATTGATGGATGCGCAGATATCTTCCATTATAATAGGGAGTTTTGCGGCCGGAGATAAGGGGTAATCAAAGGAGATGATAGTGTATCCAGCCTCTGTCATACGTTTGATATGATAATCCGGCAGATCGGCTTTGTCTCCATAAAGAAGTCCGCCGCCGTGAAAATATAAAATGACAGCCTTGGGAGTATGTTCTGTATCGGAATAGATAATTGCTTTTTTGAAATAATCGCTTTGATTTATCTTGAGTTCTTTAAATTGAAGCATGTGAACCTCCTAATGTGAATGATAAGTAAAATGTGGTTGAAAAATAAATTAAATTTTAACTATATGTATTATATCATGAAGCTTATGAAAGGAAAGGTGTTTTGTAGAAAAAAGCAAAAAAATACATAATATACAAAATAAATTACAGTAATTTGTTAAAAATGTCTATTGCAAAATCTATATATCAGAGTGATAATAAGAATATAAAATCTGGTTGACCACAAGATAAAAATTTAACAAAATAATTAAGAAAGAGAGGAACGAATCATGAGTTACTTAAACAATCAAACAGGATACAGAGAGGAATTATTAGAAACACGTTCAGTAATCAAAAAAGACAACTGGGTACTTCTTGAGCCGGACGGACTTGTAAAGAATGCAATCCCTGGATATGAAAACTGTGATGTTACAATTCTTGCTTCACCAGCTATGGGAGCTACTTTTGCTGATTATCTTGTAACAGTACATGAAGGTGGAAAGAACTTAAGAGGAATCGGTGGAGAAGGTATCGAGACATTATTATATGTACTTTCCGGAAAAGTAACTGTGAAGAATGCAGATCAGGAAGCTGAACTTACAGAAGGTGGATATATGTTCTCACCTGCAGGAAATGACATCTGCTTTGAGAATGTAAGCGGTGAGGAAGCAAAATTATTCGTTTACAGACGTAGATATGATGCGATTGAAGGCTACGCTGCACATACAGTAGTTGCGAATACAAATGATATGGAATGGATTGAGTATGAAGGAATGGACAATTGCCATGTAAAAGATTTACTTCCGGCAGCAGGAGATTTCGGATTCGATATGAACTTCCACATTTTAAAATTCAAATTAGGTGCTTCTCATGGATATATTGAAACACACATTCAGGAACACGGAATGTATTTCTTATCAGGAAAAGGAATGTACCGTGTAGATGACGAATGGGTACCGGTGAAAAAAGGTGATTACATGTTCTTAGATGCATATTGCCCACAGGCTTGCTACGGTGTAGGACGTGGAGAAGATCTTGTATACCTCTACTCAAAGGACTGTAACAGAGAAGTTCAGTTATAAGAAATATAAGAAAAAGGAAGGTATTAAAGTTATGAAACTGGCACGTCAAGAGTTAAAAGACTTGATGAAACATAAAATGATGCAGGGGGGCTTATGTGAAGAGCATGCAGAGCAGACTGCTGAAATCCTTACATGGGCACATGAAAGAGGATACGCTTCCCATGGGGCAGTTCGTGTAGAATACTATACAGAAAGAATTGCCAAGGGAGGAATTACACACAATCCAAACATCACATGGAGACAGACAGGCCCTTGTTCCGGTATTATGGACGGAGACAATGGAATCGGTTACTATGTGGCTACAAAAGCGACAGAGAAGGCAATTGAGATTGCAAAAGAGAATGGTGTTGCAGTTGTAGGTATGGCGAATGTATCTCATACAGGATCTATCGGATATTATACAGAAATGTGTGCAAAGCAGGGACTCCTTGCAATCACATTCTGTCAGTCAGACCCGATGGCAGTGCCATATGGAGGAACAGAACCATATTATGGAACAAATCCGATTTCCTTTGCTGCGCCGACAGCAGATGACAGAACTGTTGTATTTGATATGGCTACAACAGTACAAGCTTGGGGCAAGATTCTTGATAAGAGATCCCAGGGAGCAGAAATTCCTGCAGACTGGGCCGTAGATAAAGAAGGAATGCCTGTGACAGATCCTCACAAAGTAAATGCGCTTGTACCGATTGCCGGTGCAAAAGGATATGGACTTATGATGATGGTAGACGTGTTCTCCGGAATTCTTCTCGGAGTACCATTTGGTAAACACGTAAGTTCTATGTACCATGATTGTTCCAAAGGACGTGAACTTGGACAGATGATCATCGTTATGGATCCGGAGAAATTCTGCGGTGCAGAACAGTTCATGAAGAACATGTCTCAGTCATGCGATGAGCTTGGAGAGATGAAAGCAGCTCCGGGATTTGGTAAAGTTTATTACCCGGGTGAAAGAGCTGTTATGAGAAGAGACAAAGCTTATGCAGAAGGCGGAATTGAAGTGGTAGATGAAATTGTTGAATATTTAAAGAGCGACGATCTACACTACAATAGATATGATCACAAAAACAGATTTGCCGATTAAGGAGAGGAAGATATGTTAAAAACAGTTGTTAAAAAAGGAAGTTACCACGATTCGGTTGTATTAATGCTTCTTACAAATCATATTTCAGCGATCGAAGGTGTGAAGAAAGTATCCATTATGATGGCAACACCTGCGAACAAGGATATTTTTAAACAGAGCGGCTTAGATACAGAAGAATTAATGGCTGCAACAGCAAACGATATGGTTGTTGTTGCTGATATCGATGATGATGCTCTTCTTAACACAATCATGGATGAGTGTGAAGAGTTCTTCAAAAAACAGTCTGCAGCAAACGGAGACAAAAAAGGTGCAGAAAGCGTAAAATCATGGGATAAGGCTCTTCAGAAAATGCCGGAAGCAAACCTTGCAGTGATTTCTATCCCGGGTGCATACGCAGCGTTAGAAGCTGACCGTGCTCTTGATGAAGGATTAAATGTATTCATGTTCAGTGATAACGTGACCATCGAAGATGAGAAGAAATTAAAAGAAAAAGCTCATGAAAAAGGACTTGCAGTAATGGGACCTGACTGTGGTACAGGTATCATTCAGGGAGTTCCGGTTGCATTTACAAATAATGTAACACCAGGTTCTATCGGAATCATCGGTGCTTCCGGAACAGGTATCCAGGAACTTACAACGATCATTGACAGATTAGGCGAAGGTGTAACAAACGCCATCGGAATCGGTGGACGTGACTTAAATGCAGCCATCGGTGGAATCACAATGATGGATATGATCGATGCAATGGAAGATGACGATGCAGTGAAAGTACTTGTAATCGTTTCTAAACCACCAGCAAAAGAAGTAAGAGACAGAATTTCTGCAAGACTTTCTAACTTCAGCAAACCGGTTGTTACATTATTTGTAGGTGAGAAACCGGAATACCACGAGGAGAACTTCTATCACGCTTACACATTAGATGAAGCGGCTCGTCTTGCCGTAGGTCTTGTAAGAGGACAGGAAGTTCCAGAAGCAGTAGCAGATGTAGATGCTTCCACATTCTTCAAAGCAGAAGATGGAAAAACGATCAAAGCTTACTACTCAGGAGGAACACTTGCGAATGAAGCAGCAATGCTCATCAAAGATGCAATGGGATGTAAAGTTCCGCCGGAGGATATTGAAGGATATATGCTTCAGTTAGATGGCAACGTAGTAGTTGACCTTGGAGATGATGCCTATACACAGGGAAAACCACATCCAATGATCGATCCTGCAAAACGTATCGAATGTATGCAGGAAGCAGTAGATGATGAGACAACAGGTGTTGTTCTTCTCGATATCATGCTTGGATACGGTTCACACGCAGATATGGCTGGTTCTTTACTTCCAACAATCGTGGAGTTGAAAGAAAAAGCTGAAAAAGCAGGAAGAAAAGTATTCTTTATCGCAACGGTATGTGGTACAAGAAGAGACTTCCAGGGATATGACGAGGCAGTAAATAAATTAAAAGAAGTTGGCGTAATTGTTTGTGAAAATAACAAGCTTGCCTGCCGTACGGCAATCCGTGCAATCGGAAGAGATTTCGAAGAGCCGGCGAAAGAAATTCGTGCAAAAGAAGTGGTTGCATGCGAGAAAGCAGCTCCTTCTGAGAAACTTCGTGAATTACTTTCACAGAAACCGAGAATCATCAACATCGGATTAAAGAGCTTCGCAGAAGTAGTAGAGCAGTTCGGATGTGAAGTGGTTCAGTATGATTGGATGCCACCAGCAGGCGGTAACGTAAAATTGATCAAAACATTAAACTTCTTAAGAAATTACGAAGGAATCGATGAGAAGAACCGAGAAGTAATCGCAAAAGTAGTAGGAAGCCAGCCAATCTTAAGAGATAACGTTCGTGCAAAAGAAGTAATTCCACAGTTTGCTGAAAACAATGGAAAAGTAATCCTTCATGCTGGTCCTCCGGTAGACTACAAAAACATGCCGGATCCAATGCAGGGATCATGTGTTGGTGCTGTTATGTTCGAAGAATGGGCTGACACAGAAGAAGAAGCAAGAAGAATGTTAGAAAACGGAGAAATCAAATTCATTCCATGTCACCACTGCAATGCAGTAGGACCGATGGGAGGTATCACATCTCCGAATATGGCAGTATTTGTTGTAGAAAATGCAACAGATGGCAATAAAGCATACTGTACAATGAATGAAGGTATCGGTAAAGTACTTCGTTTCGGAGCTTATGATGAAGAAGTTGTAAACAGACTCCGTTGGATGAGAGACGTGTTAGGACCAACACTTGGTAAAGCACTTCGTTCTATGGAAAATGGACTTGCAGTTAACCCGCTTGTTGCAAAAGCAATTGCAATGGGTGATGAGTTCCACCAGAGAAATATTGCAGCTTCCCTTGCATTCTTAAAAGAAGTTGCGCCAATTATCACAGCAATGGATATGGACGAGAAAGACCGTTATGACGTAATTAAGTTCCTTTCTGATACAGATCAGTTCTTCTTGAACATCATGATGGCAACAGGCAAAGCTGTTATGGATGCAGCAAGAAAAGATACAGACGGAACAATTGTCACAGCTATGTGCCGTAACGGATATGAATTCGGTATCCGTATCGCAGGTATGGGTGATGAGTGGTTCACAGGACCTGTTAACACACCACAGGGACTTTACTTTACAGGATATGATGCAGAAGATGCGTGCCCGGATATGGGTGACAGTGCGATCACAGAGACATTTGGTGTCGGTGGTATGGCAATGATCGCAGCTCCGGCTGTTACAAGATTCGTTGGAGCAGGCGGATATGAAGATGCTCTTAGAACAAGTAATGAGATGATGGAAATCGTCATTGACAGAAACCCGAACTTTACAGTTCCGACATGGAATTTCCAGGGAATCTGCTTAGGTATCGATGCAAGATTAGTAGTTGAAAAAGGTATCACACCGGTAATCAATACAGGTATCGCGAACAAAGTAGCAGGAAAAGGACAGATCGGTGCAGGTACAGTTCATCCTCCAATCGAGTGTTTCGAAAAAGCGATCGTAGCTTACGCTAAGAAACTTGGATTCGAGGCATAAGAATAAGAAAACAGGAGGCAGCTATGGACAAAAAGAAAGTTGTCATTGCTCTTGGCGGTAACGCGTTAGGAAAAGATATTGAAGAGCAGAAAGAGGCAGTTGCAAAAACTGCGAAAGTCATTGTTGATCTTGCAGAGCAGGGACTTGATATTATCGTGACACATGGAAACGGCCCACAGGTGGGTATGATCCAAAATGCCATGGATAACCTTGTTGTGGCAGGAGAGACGGATAAACAGATTCCGCTTCCGACATCGGTTGCAATGAGCCAGGGATATATTGGGATTGATTTGCAAAATGCAATCAAATACGAACTGCATAACAGAAAGATCGATGGAAAAGTATCCACAATTCTATCGCAAGTAGAAGTGGATCCAAAGGATGAAGCTTTTGAAAATCCAACAAAACCAATTGGAAGATTCTTAACAAAAGAAGAAGCGGAAAAGAACGAAGCAAATGGTGTAAAATGCATGGAAGATGCAGGAAGAGGATACCGCGTGGTTGTAGCTTCTCCGATGCCAATGAAGATTCGTGAATTGGAAACAATTAAGACGCTGGTAAATGCCGGACACATTGTCATTACATGTGGCGGAGGCGGAATTCCGGTTGTAAGTGATAAAGACGGCAGACTGGTAGGAACAAATGCCGTAATCGACAAAGATAATGCAAGCAGCCTTTTAGCTGCGCAGCTTGGAGCAGATTACCTTGTCATTCTGACTGCTGTAGAGAAGGTTGCAATTAACTGGGGCAAAGAAAATCAGGAATGGCTTTCTGATATTACAGTAGAACAGGCAAAAGAGTATATTGCACAGGATCAGTTTGCGAAAGGTTCTATGCTTCCGAAAGTAGAAGCAGCGATACGTTTTGCCGGGTCCGCTCCTGGACGTCACACACTTATTACATTACTGGACAAAGCTGCAGACGGTATCGCCGGCAAGACAGGTACAGTAATACATTCTTAAAAGCAATGCCGGGTATAGTGTTCTTGCGGGCTCTTTCGGCCCGCGGCCTATAGCCGGCTTATTAAGCTTAAAAGGAATGAGTAATTAGGAGATGGAACATGAATATACCAACAAATCTATTTATGTGGATAATGGCATTTCTGCCGATTATCGTACTATTAGTATTAATGATAAAATTTCAGTGGGGAGCAACAGAGGCCGCACCGATCGGACTATTAATTACGATTATCACAGGCATGGTGTTTTACAAGGCAGACATTAAGCTGATTGCTGCTGAAAGTGCAAAAGGAATATGGAGCGCGCTTATTATTTTGATTATCGTGTGGACCGCTATTTTGATGTATCAGGTAGGTGAAGAGGCAAAGGCATTCGTTGTCATAAAAAATGGAATGAGAAAGCTTCTTCCAAATGAACTTTTGCTTGTGCTTGCAATGGGTTGGATTTTTGAGAGCTTTCTGCAGGGAATTACAGGTTTTGGAGTTCCGGTTGCAGTAGGAGCGCCACTTCTCATCGGAATTGGCGTGAAACCGATGTGGGCAGTTATTTTGCCGCTTCTCGGTCAGGCATGGGGAAATACATTCGGTACATTGGCAGCGGCATGGGACTCTCTTGCGATGTCTGCAAATGTGGCGGCAGGAAGCAAAGAATACCTCGTGACAGCGCTTTGGACAGCAGCCTTCATCTGGTTTTGGAATGCGATTACCGGATTTGCAATGTGCTGGTTTTACGGAAAAGGGAAGGCAATTAAGAAAGGATTCTTGGCAGTTGTCATCATGTCCGTAATCCAGGGAGGTGGAGAACTTCTCTTAACACAAGTAAACACAACCCTTTCTTGCTTCTTACCATCTTGCATCTCTCTCGTTGTATTATTACTTCTTGGGAAAATGAAGATGTATAAAGATGAGTGGAGTATTGAAGACAGCGCACTTATGAACCGTGAATTTACAGAACAAAATACAGAGGAAGGACCGTCAGATATGACACTTGTACAGGCGTTTGTGCCATACTTCCTTTTGTCAGCGCTTACACTGATCGTGTTGCTCGTAAAGCCGGTGAATACAATATTAAGTCGGGTGGAGTTTGGGCTTCCTTTCCCGGAGACATCCACAGGGTACGGATTTGTAAATGCGGCATCAGACTGTTTTTCACCGTTCCAGCCATTTACTCATGCAAGTATGTTTTTATTTGTTTCTTCTATCATCGGCCTTGTGTATTATAAGCACAAAGGTTGGATCAAGGAAGGTGGAGTGAAGAGAATTTTTGCGAAATCTGTTACGATGACAATGCCATCCGGTATTGCGGTTATCGGACTTGTGATCATGTCAAAGATCATGAGTGGAACAGGGCAGACGGTAGTTCTTGCCAACGGTATTGCAAATGTACTTGGAAAAGTATATGTTGTTTTTGCTCCGTTTGTAGGACTTCTGGGTACATTTATGACAGGAAGTAATATGAGCTCCAATATCTTGTTCGGAGATTTCCAATTGCAGACGGCGAACTTACTGGACGTAAATTCGGCAGCGATTTTGGGTGCACAGTCAGCCGGAGGAGCGATCGGAAGCGCAGTAAGCCCGAGTAAGATCATCTTAGGAACAACAACAGCCAATATTCTTGGAAGTGAAGGTGAAGTTCTTAAGAAGATCATCTCGATTACAGTACCGGCCACGATCGTAATCGGTGCAATCTTATATGTACTGGTTGCATTGTAGAAATGAGCGGATAGGAGAGATAAAATGGAAAAACAGAGTTTTTTTAAAACAAAAGCAGGCGGACTGACTCTTGCGTTCATCGTGATCATGATTGCATTTGCAGTGATCATGGCAGGACTTGGAATGTCAAGCGATGTGTTATGTATGATTGGATTTATTATGATTGTTGTAGCCATGCTGTATTCACCGGTGAAAGTATATATCATTGACCGGAAGAAATAATGGCAGAAAAAATATCAGATCAATTTGAAATTGAGAAAGGGAATTCATATGGGAATCGGAATTGATGAAATCATTGGAAGAGTTGCAACGAACTTAGAACATTTAAAACAGTACACAGCTACACCTGGAGACGGATGTACACGTCTGCCATTTACGAAAGAAGCAAGAGATGCTGTGAACTACCTGACAAAAGTAATGGAAGAAGCAGGTATGGAAGTGCATGAAGATGCAGCAGGAAACGTAATCGGTATTATGAAAGGTGAGAATCCGGACGCTCCATGTGTTATGATGGGTTCACACTATGATTCAGTTGTAAACGGTGGAGATTTTGACGGAATTGCAGGTGTTGTATGTGCAATCGAAGTTGCAAGACAGTTAAAAGAGAACGGAGTTGCTCCAAAACGTAATTTCGTTGTCGTTGGTTTCTGTGATGAGGAAGGAATGCGTTTCGGAACAGGTTACTTTGGATCAGGAGCTATGCTCGGAAACCGTGATGTAGAGTATTGTAAAAACTTCAAAGATAAAGATGGAGTTTCTATTTACGATGCAATGGTTGGATATGGACTTGTTCCGGAGAAGGTTGAAGAAGCAAAATGGCCGGAAGGTTCCATTGGACATTTTCTTGAGGCTCACATTGAGCAGGGACCTGTTCTTGATGCAGAGAACATTGAACTGGGACTTGTAGAAGGTATTGTTGGTATCCAGAGATATCAGGTAACAGTACACGGAAGAGCTGACCATGCAGGAACAACACCGATGGATATGCGTATGGATGCTGTGGATGCAGCAACAAAAGTAATTTCTAAGATTCCGGATTGGGCAAGAGAGAAAGCAGACGGAACCGTTGCCACAACAGGTTACATAAAGACAGTGCCGGGTGGAATGAATATTGTTGCGGAGCGTGTGGAATTTACAGTGGATATCCGTTCTATGAACAATGATAATATCAATGATATTGCAAACAGAATCCGTGCTGCTTTAGAGCGTGAAGTAAAAGCGATGGGTGGAAGTTATGAGATCGATACAAAACTTGTGATCACACCGGTATTCTTGTCAAAGGAAATGTTAGGTGTTATGGAAGAAGGATGCAAGAAACACGGATTCAGCTATAAATATCTTCCAAGCGGTGCAGGACATGATGCTCTTGAGATCGGTCAGGTAATTCCTACAGTGATGTTATTTGTTCCAAGTAAAGACGGAAGAAGTCACTGTCCGGTAGAGTTTACAAAATACAGTGAGTTTGCAAAAGCAACTGTGATTATGACAGAGCTTGCAACAAAGCTTTTAGAGGAGTAAAATAGAGAAATAAGGTAGGGAATCATGCCGTGATAATCGGAACAATTGGAGGGAAAGCTTTTGAGTTCAATATATAAGAAAGAAAACCTTCGTATTTTAAGAAGACATCTTGGACTGACACAGAAGGAGTTTATCAACAATTTCTTAAGTGAAGAGGAAGATAAGCCTATGAGTATTGCAACTTTTTCAAATCTTGAGGTGAAAGGCGGCGCAAGACTCAACCAGGTCATTCTTAAAACAGCGAATAAGATTTCTGTGGATCCTATGATATTTGCAATGGATTCGCAGGAATTCGCAGGACAATTAAGTTCCCTTCTCCCGAATGAGAAAGATATACAGCAGATTCAGAAGCAGGGAGCCAAGAAAAACGGAATCAATCATTTGATCAATCAGTTAACCATGCATTTCGCACAACAGGTGATGGATGGGGAATTGAAAAAAGGTGATAAGATTGAATCTGACAGAGAACTTGCAGCAATGTTAAATGTAGGGCGTTCTGCTATACGTGAAGCTATGAAAGTACTGGATGTTCTTGGAATGGTAGATATCAGACCCGGTCAGGGAACTTATATCAGCAGTAATGAAGCGGACTTTTTCATTATTCCGCTGTCGTGGTCACTGTTCTTAAACGGAAGTCAGATTGAAAACATTATTACCGTTCGGAATCTTTTGGAGACAAAAGCGGCTGAACTTGCAGCACATTGTCAGGATGTCAATTGCCTGCACGAGTTATCTTTGATTTCTCATAAAATGCAAAAAGCATTGATGGAAGGCAATCACAATGATTTTCTGGAAGGCGATTTGGATTTTCATAGCTGTATTGCCAGATGCTCGGGAAATGATGTGATTTATACTATGATTCAGACAATCAGTAATCTGATGCGGAATGTAAGTGGAACAGGCATGATTTATGAAGAGCAGGTGCGGGAAATTTATGATGAACATCAGAAAATTTACGGATCTATTCTGACTCATGATGCGGATGCGTCGAGAGAAGCAATGAGCAGTCACCTTGCAAAATCTAAAAAGAGATATCGTTATAGATAAAGATAGCGGCACAATACGAAAAGGTATTGTGCCGTTTCTGTTACTCTGTTACTATAATGGTATAAATATTTAGAAAAAATCGGATAGAGGAGAGAGATTATGACTTTGGAAGATTATGCGAAAGCGTATAAAATGGGGAAGAAGGATTATCAATACCGTTTGCTTCATGGTATGCAGCCTACATTACAAGTGTTGGATGATATCCTTCCTTCAAAGGGATCCTATTCCGAGGTCCCACTCGGGCTTGTACAGATTCCTATTGATCAGATTGTAGGAACGAAAAACGGAGGAAGAAGTTCTGCTTTTGCCGGGAATTTTATGCCGATTCTGGATGACCATTCGGAATTTGCATTAAAGTGGTCGAAATTGAATGAGGCACACATTACAGAAGGAATCAGAGATCCTATTAAGGCGTATGAGTATATGAATAAGTTCTATGTTGAGGAAGGAAATAAGCGCGTTAGTGTTATGAAATACTATGGAGTTGTGTCTGTTCCGGGAAACGTAACACGAATCATTCCGAAACGAACGAATGAGAAGGAAAATAAGATTTATTATGAATTTCTTGATTTTTATGATGTGGCACAGATCAATTACATTTACTTCTCCAAAGAAGGAAGTTTCCGTAAGCTTCAGCGGGTTGTAGGAAAGAAACCGAAGGAAAAATGGACCAGTGAGGAAAAATTAGAGTTCAGTTCCATTTTTGCACGATTTACAGCAGAATACCGGGCAAAAGGAGGAGATAAACTTTCGATTACGGTGGGGGATGCATTTCTGGCATTCATTACTTTGTATGGTTATGAGAAAGTTTGTAACAAGACAACAAAGGAACTGAAAACCTTGATCACAAAAAGTTGGGAAGAATTTGAACTCTTGGAAAAAGAAGATGTGATCGCACTTAAGATGAATCCAAATACTGAAAAGACACCGCTTCTTAGTAAACTTCTTCCAGGAAACAATCAGAGACTTAAGATCGGATTTATTTATGAGAAAACCGCTACCTCTTCTGCATGGACGTATTCGCATGAATTGGGACGGCTTCATCTGGAACAGACATTCCCGGAAGAGGTGAAAACCTGCTATTACGATAACGTAACGGTCAGCACGGTAGAGGAATATATCGAAAAAGCAATCCGTTCCGGATGCAATATTGTGTGTACCACAACACCGGCATTTGTGCAGGCGAGTGTAAAGGCAGCCATTGCCCATCCTACGATCCGTATATTGAACTGTTCTTTGAATACTTCGCACAGATATATCCGTACTTATTACGCGAGGATGCATGAAGCGAAATTTCTGATGGGCGCTTTGGCGGGAGCTATGGCAGAGAATAATAAGCTTGCTTATATTGAAGATTATCCGATCTATGGTTCCATTGCAAATATCAACGCATTTGCACTCGGGGCAAAGATGATCAATCCAAGGGCAAAAGTTTATCTGGAATGGTCAAGCAAGAAGGATACGGATATACAGGAGAAGATGGAGAAAATAGGACCGGACTACATTTCTGGAAAAGATATGGTAATACCGGAGGAAGGATCCCGGCATTTCGGAGTGTTCAGTATGGTAGATGGTCAGCCAAGAAATTTGGCGATGCCGCTTTGGCACTGGGGAAAATTTTATGAACAGTTGATCCGTACGATTATGAACGGAACATGGAAGTATGATGATGATCTTTCTGATATGCAGGCAATTAATTACTGGTGGGGAATGTCATCCGGTGTCATAGATGTCATTTGTTCCCAGAATCTTCCGAGTGGAACAAAACGTCTTGTAGATTTCTTGAAAAAGTCCATAGCTTCCGGAGAATTTACTCCGTTTTACGGAATTCTCTATTCTCAGGATGGGATCGTGCAGGACGATCCGCATCGTAGTCTGACACCGGAAGAAGTGATTACGATGGATTGGCTTGCAGATAATGTGATCGGCAGTATTCCGAAAGCAGAGGAACTGAAGGAATACTACAGACCTGTATTTTCCCAACAGGGAGTCGATCAGGTGAAAGGTAGATAGAACTATGAGGATACTAGCGATAGCGGATCAGGAATCACCGTATTATTGGGATCATTTTGAGAAAAGCAAGTTAGAAGGGATAGATCTCATCATCTCTTGCGGAGATTTAGACCCGCGCTATTTGTCATTTTTGGCAACATTTACTTCAGCACCGGTATTGTATGTACATGGAAATCATGATATGAAGTATGATACGATCAGCCCGGATGGGTGCATTTGTATTGATGATGATATTTATGTGTATCAAGGAGTACGGATACTGGGGCTTGGAGGCTCGATGAGATACAAACCGGGGGATTATCAGTATACGGAACGGGAAATGAAAAAACGGATACGGAAACTTTGGTTTAAACTATTCAAACGACAAGGATTTGATATTCTTGTAACGCATGCTCCGGCATATCAACTGAATGACGGGCGGGATCTGCCTCATCAGGGATTCCGGACATTTATAAAACTGATAGACAAATATAACCCGAGATTGTTCCTGCACGGACATGTGCATCTTTCATATGGAAGAAATCACAAAAGATATGACAAATACCAGAACACCCATGTGATTAATGCATATGAGAGGTGTGTATTCGATTACGAGGATGAAAATTTGCAAGAACATGTGCGTTGACAAAAAGGAAAAATGCGTTGTTAAAAACGGGAAAAACAACGGTTCACACAAAGAAAACAACAGTTTAAACGAAAAATGTTGTATTTTGTCTGAAAAGAAGTATGATATTCGTATATGAAACGGACATTCCATGGGGGAATGAAAGCAGAGAGGGAAAGGTGAAAAAATGGAAAAGAAAAAAAGATTTTCTATGTCTCTGACAACACAGATTCTGCTTGCTACCATTGGCGGTATTGTTTTCGGAAGTGTGGTCGGAGAATGGGCAGGTAACTTGAAATTTATCGGAGATATCTTTATCCGGTTGATTCAGATGTCAGTTGTACTTCTTGTTATGTCATCAGTTGCTGCGGCAGTAGGCGGTGGAGATGGAAAAGATGTTGGAAAAATGGGATTCCATACATTCAAATGGATCATTTTATTTACAGTAGTTTCCGCTTTACTTGGTGTTGCACTTGCAATGCTCGTACAGCCGGGAGCAGGTGTTCCACTCGGTTCAGAAACGATTGAGACAACAGAAGTTGTAGAGACGTCTCTTCAGAGTACGCTTCTTGGATTTGTACCGACGAATATCATTGCATCTATGGCTGAGAGTTCTATGGTACCTTGTATTGTATTCTCTTTATTCTTTGGTGTTGCAATGGGGGCATACACGAAACAGACAGGCAACACAAACATGGTTGATTGGGTAAAAGGAATCAATGCGATTGTAACAAACATTATTAAAATCGTAATGAATGTTGCTCCAATCGGTATCTTCTGCTTATTGGCAGATGTTTCCGGACGTATCGGATTTAAAGTTATTCGGTCCATGGGAGCATTCTTACTTGTACTTTTGATTGGCGATATCATTCAGTTTGTTCTTTATGGACCGCTTACAGCAGCGCTTTGTAAAGTCAATGTTGCAAAGATGCCTAAGAAGTTTATGAAGATGTCTATCATGGCTCTTACAACAACTTCCGGTGCAATCTGTCTTCCGACTAAAATGGAAGATGCAGTTACAAAATTCGGTGTAAGCCGCAAAGTGGCCGACTTTACAGGACCGATTACCATGTCCATGAACAGTTGTGGTGCTGCACAGTGCTATGTAGTAGCAATTTTCTTCATGGCACAGGCAACAGGAATTGAATTATCAGCATTCCAGATGGGAATGGCAATCTTATTATCATGCTTGATGTGTATGGGAACTATTTCCGTACCAGGCGGATCAATCATCGTTTATACATTCCTTGCATCTACATTGGGACTTCCATTAGACAGTCTTGCAGTGTTGATCGGTATCGACTGGTTTGCAGGTATGTTCAGAACATTGATGAACGTAGATGTAGACGTTATGGTGGCTATGCTTGTAGCGAATAAGATTGGTGAATTTGACAGAGAAGTGTACAACGAGAATAAAACCGTTACATATTAATCAGACAATCAGTAAAATAAATCATACATAACTCTTGAGGGATGCCCGGTATCGGGCATCCCTCTTCCTTTATGAGAATGCCTCCTATAGAATCCTATCAATAGGGGAAGACTTTTGCGTAAAGATACAAAATGTGATAAAATATAGAAATTATGTACGGAGGAATGAAAGATGGAAATCAAAGAGCTTGTATTTAATATTGCAATGAATATTTGTCTTTTATCCATGATTGCAGCAACACTTTCCAAAGTGAAATTTGTGCAGGAACTGATTTTGCAGGAAAAGAGAAGTTTCAAAAGTGATATACTTCTTTCCCTGGTGTTTGGGGGAATTATTACGATTGCAACCTATACCGGAACCATGATCGGGGAATACAATATGAATACGAAAGTGATAGGTGCACTTGCAGCGGGACTTCTGGGAGGTCCGCTTGTGGGAATTTATTCATCTTTGATCGGATGTATTTATGTGTACTTTTGTTCACCGTCTCCGATATTTGCCCTTCCGTCTGCGTATTCACTTCTTCTGATCGGGATGCTTGGGGGAGGATTTTACCCTTATTTCCAAAGAGGAAAATGGAAATATAAAGACTTGTTTCTTTTGGCATGTTTTGCTGAGGTAGTAGAAATGATCTGTTTACTCAGATCATCCGTATCTGTACAGACGGCTTCTGTACAGATGGCGATGGAAACGGTTTTAGAGATCAGTCTTCCTATGATTCTCTTAAATTCGTTGGGAATGCTTATATTTATTTCCAGTTTTAATACGGTATTTGTATATCAAAAATTGGAGAGTGCAAAGCAGTTGCAGATTGCTTCGCAGCTTGCCAAGAAGAGTCTTCCGCTTTTACGGGAGGGGCTTCATAATAAGGAAAATATTGCCGCTATGGCGTCTGCTATCATGAAAGAAACGGATTGGGTAGGAGTTATGATTACAGATGAAGCAAGTGTACTGCAGTGGCAGCAAAAGGATATGAAATTCCAACCGAAAGAAGAGATTGTGTTTCCGGATGTGGCGAAAAAAGCAATGGCAAATGGAAAAATGGAAATGCTTTACAGTGTACCGAGTAGTGATCCGTGGTATGATTGGATTGGGGAATATTCGATTCTGGCAGAGCCTTTTATGATCAAAGATACAGCGGTAGGATGCCTTCTCGTATGGGTAAAGAAGCAATTTGTGTTTCACCAAAGTGACATTGAACTTCTGCATAATTTTGGGATGCTGGCGTCTTCCCAACTTGCCATGGAGAAACTGAAAAAGCAGGAACAGATGAGGCAGAAGGCGGAATTTAAGGCGCTGCAGTTTCAGGTGAACCCACATTTTCTTTTCAATGCACTGAATACAATTTCCAGTGTATGCAGGGAAAATAAGGAAAGAGCAAGAGAACTTCTTCTGATACTGGCCGATTATTTCCGATATAATCTGGGAAGCGGATCTTATATGGTTCCTATGCAGGAGGAAATCGAACATGTTCAGGACTATCTGGAGATTGAAAAGGCAAGGTTTGAAGAGAAGCTATCTGTAACATATGAACTGGAAGATAATATGAATCTTTTGATCCCGACATTGATTTTACAACCGATCGTGGAAAATGCTGTTCGTCATGGAAGAAGTGCAGATGGAATGAGGGTTGTACATATTTCGGTAAAAGAAAGAGTGGATGGTTATATAGTGAAAGTCCGGGATAAAGGGCCGGGATTCGCCCCTCACATTTTAAAGAAACTGGAAAATGAGGAAGAAATCGGGAAAAGTATTGGTCTTACGAATGTCCACAAGCGAATGAAAAACATATACGGGGAAAAGAACGGACTTCAGATTGAAAATATGAAGGACGGAGGAAGCTGTGTGACAATGCATTTTATGAAAGGAACGGTAGAAAAAGAATGGCGATAAAAATAGTGATAGCAGATGATGAACGTCCGGCAAGAAGCGAACTGATCCATCAGCTTCAGGAACTGATTGCAAATGTAGAGATTCAGGAGGCTGACAGTGGAGCCGGGGTTTTGAATCTTGTAGCAGATCAATCCTTTGATTTATTGTTTTTAGATATCAATCTCGGTGATATACAAGGTACAATGCTTATAAAGGCGCTGAAAAGCATGAGACCGGATATGCGGATCATATTTGTAACGGCCTATTCTGAATATGCGGCAGAAGCTTTTGAACTGGAAGTTGAAGATTATATTATGAAGCCATTCAGTCAGAAAAGGCTGAAAAGAGTATTGGATAAGTGGCTTCCAAAGGAGGAAAAAGAAGAAACGGCTTCCATGGAAAGAGTGGTAAAAAAACTCGCTATCAGTTGTGAGGGAAAAACAGTTTTTGAAAATATTAAGAATATCGTCTATATTGAGACGTGTAACCGTGGATGCACGATCCATACGGTAGGAAATGAATATTATGAGGGAAAGATGCTCGGTGAATATGAGAAGAAACTGGAGGGATGTAAATTTTTCCGATGCCAAAAAAGCTATCTCATCAATTTGGACAGAGTCAAGGAAATATTTCCATGGAAAAATAATGCTTTTGGAATCAGGATGCAGGGATATGAAGCTGACATTCTTCCGGTGGCAAGAGACAAGACGAAAATGCTTCGTCAGCTCCTGGGTTGGTAGAAGAGCGTAAAAACATGGTTCCACTCTTTTTCATACAAATGCAAGCACATTTCAAACAGTGAAAACGACAGTTTATGCAGAAAACATTGAAAAACATAGTACAAATTGTAAAATGGGACGGTAATAGTATGAAAAGGAGACAGTATTTATTATGAGCAAAACTGAAAACAAAAATTACTGGAAGACGATCGTATTCACATTCTGTCTCGGATGGGCAGTTATTTGGATTTATCGGTCTATGCTTTCACCGGTCTACACAGAGATTCAGCAGACGATAGGTCTTCAGACAAACGCAGCCATGGGATTGATTTCAAGCTGTTATTTTTTTGGTTACACAGCACTTCAGATTCCATCCGGATTTCTTGTAGATAAATTTGGACAGAAAAGGGTTTTGATTCCCGGATTTCTGATTTTCGCAGCAGGAGCGTTCAGTGTGGCGACTGCACATAGTTTAACTGCGATTTATGTGGGAAGTGTTCTTGCAGGAATGGGATGTGGTACATATTACGGAGCAGCCTTCTCATTGACAACAGAGCATGTGCCGGCAGAGAAAAAAGGAATCGGAACGGCCATTGTAAACAGTGGATCTGCACTTGGTATGATTCTTGGAATGACTGGTTCTAGCTTCCTTGTAAAACAGTTGAATCTTCCGTGGCAGGTTATGGTATGTGTTTCAGGAGCGATCATTCTTCTGCTTGTTGTATGGGTTGCTTTTGCAATCAAAGATAACATGGCCGAAAAACAAGCAATGAAGCAGAAGCAGTCAGAGGATACGAAAAAGACTGAGAAGGCAGGAGGTAAAGGAAAGCTTTTCAGTCTGAAACTGATTTCTTGTTACCTGCTTTACTTTACAACATGTTATGCATACTATTTGATCGTGACATGGCTTCCGTCATTTTTGGAATCGGAAAGAGGTATTTCTGGCGGACTCGTAGGTGTTGTTGTATCCATGATTTCTGTAACAGCCGTTCCAGGTGCGCTTTATTTCGCTCACCTTTCCGACAAAAAGCGTGATAAAAAAGCAAGTATCATTACAGGACTTGAAATAGCAGCATTTGTACTGGTTGCAGTTTCCATGCTTGTTCCAAATGCGGCACTGTTATCATTGGTACTCTTGTTATATGGATTCCTCGGGAAAATGGCAGTAGATCCGGTTCTTATTTCCCATGTATCGGATAATGCAGATCCGAAAAATGTTGCCACGACACTTGGAGTATTCAATTTCTTTGGAATGTCTTCATCCGTAATCGCTCCGGCGCTTACCGGTCAGATTATGGACGTAACAGGTTCCGGTGAACTTGGATTTTATATTGGAGCAGCTCTTCTTTTAGTAGGAACTGTATTCTTCTTGATTTGTAATGCGGGAAGTCTTTTGAAAAGAAGCGAAACGGCAGCAAACTAGAAATATAAATAGAGAAAAGGTTTGGCATTGTGAATAAAAATAGTGTCCAAACCTTTTTCTTTTTGTAAAAACATGTGTCTTGTCACATGTAAAACAAGGTGTTATAATTGTGTCAATTGAGACAAGGAGAGAGAAAAGATGGATATCATAGAAAAGATAAAAAAGCTAAAGGAAAAAAAAAATGCTGTGATTTTGGCGCATTATTATGTGGAACCTAAGGTGCAGGAAATTGCAGATTATATTGGAGATTCCTTTTACTTAAGTAAAATTGCAGTAGGACTTCAAGAGCAGACCATTGTGTTTTGTGGTGTATCCTTTATGGGAGAGAGTGCCAAGATTTTAAATCCGCAAAAGACAGTTCTGATGCCGGACATGTCGGCAGATTGTGCTATGGCACATATGGCAGATGTTGAGACGATTCGTAAAATGCGTGATACATATGAAGATCTTGCGGTGGTGTGTTATATTAACTCTACAGCAGAACTGAAGCAGCATTCAGATGTTTGCGTCACATCTGCAAATGCCGTGAAAATTGTAAAAGCACTCCCGAATAAAAACATTTTCTTCATTCCGGATAAGAATCTTGCACATTATGTGGCAGAGCAAGTACCGGAGAAACACTTCGTATTCAACAAAGGATTCTGCCCGGTACATGAGAATATGTGTTTAGAGGAAGTGTTAAAAGCAAAGGAAGAACATCCGGAAGCGGAAGTTCTGACACATCCGGAATGCCCGGAAGCAATATGCAAGATTTCCGATTATATTGGAAGTACATCTGGAATTATTCGTTATGCAGGAACGAGTGAGAAGAAGGAATTTATTATATGTACGGAGAGCGGAGTAAGATTCCAACTGGAAAAGGAAAATCCGGATAAGAAATTTTATTTTACAAAGACAGAACCGGTGTGCCGTGATATGAAACTTGTAACACTGGAGAAGATTGCACATGTACTGGAAACCGGAGAAAATGAGGTACATGTGACAGAAGAGCTGCGAATTGAATCTGAGAAAGCATTGTCAAAGATGTTGGAACTTGCGAAATAATTTTTGGAGGAATGGGAAAATGGAATTAGAAACGGACGTCGTGATTGTAGGGACAGGAGTGGCAGGATTATTTACTGCGTTGTCACTACCGGGAGATACAAGGATTATCATGCTGACAAAATCTGATTTGGAGAGCAGTGATTCTTTTCTCGCACAAGGAGGAATCTGTGTTTTAAGAGATGAGAAAGATTATGATGATTTTATGGAAGATACCATGAAAGCAGGACATTATGAAAACCGGAGAGAATCCGTGGATATTATGATCCGCAGTTCAAGAGATGTGATTCATGATCTGATTGGGTATGGAGTGGAATTTGATAAAAAGAACGGGGAACTTGCTTATACGAAAGAGGGTGCGCATTCGAAAGCGAGAATTTTATTTCATAAAGACATTACCGGGCGTGAGATTACAAGTAAACTGCTTGCAAGAGTAAAAGAGCGATCCAACATCACAATCTATGAATATACAACAATGAAAGACATCTTAGAAGAAAACGGAGTCTGTACCGGAATTCAGGCAGAAAATGCAGAAGGAACTTTATGCATTCATGCAAAGAATACCGTGTTGGCAACGGGAGGCATCGGAGGAAGATATACACACTCTACGAATTTTCCACATCTGACAGGAGATGCTTTAGATATTGCCAAGGAACATGGAATCCGTCTGGAACATTTGGATTATGTGCAGATTCATCCAACCACGCTTTATTCGAAAAATCCGGGAAGAAGATTTCTGATCTCTGAGTCTGTAAGAGGCGAAGGCGCAGTGCTTTATAATAAGAATAAGGAACGTTTTGTCAATGAGTTGCTTCCAAGAGATGTGGTGTCAGAGGCGATTCATGAAGAAATGAAAAAGGATGGAACAGAGTATGTGTGGCTTTCTATGGAGCATATTCCGAAAGAGACGATTCTAAGCCATTTCCCGAATATTTATAAAAAGTGTCTGGAAGAAGGCTATGATGTGACCAAAGAATATATTCCGGTTGTCCCGGCACAACATTATTTTATGGGAGGCATTTGGGTGAATGCAGACAGTAGAACTTCCATGGAACATCTCTACGCGGCAGGGGAGACAAGTTGTAACGGAGTGCATGGGAAGAACAGGCTGGCAAGTAATTCATTATTGGAAAGCCTTGTGTTCGCCAAACGGGCGGCGGCGAAGATTCAGGAAGAGGAATAGAAAAGGAGTTTAAATTATGAATAAAATTACTATGGAATTACAGGCAGATGAGTTGATCAGGCAAGCGCTTCGAGAAGACATTTCCAGTGAAGATGTTACGACAAATTCTGTTATGAAAGAGGCTGTAAAGGGGGAAGTAGAACTGATCTGTAAGCAGGACGGTATTATTGCAGGACTGGACGTATTTAAAAGAGTATTTGAACTTCTGGATGAAACTGTGGAAGTGGAATTATATTGCAAAGACGGAGAAGCAGTTAAGAATCAACAGTTGATGGGGAAAGTGATCGGGGATATTCGGGTGCTGCTATCCGGTGAACGTGTGGCATTAAACTATTTGCAGCGTATGAGCGGTATTGCAACCTATACACATTCGGTAGCAGCTCTTCTTGAGGGAACAAAGACAAAACTTCTAGATACAAGAAAAACGACTCCGAATATGAGAATTTTTGAAAAATATGCGGTACGCGTAGGTGGAGGATACAATCACAGATACAATCTGTCTGATGGTGTGCTCTTGAAAGACAATCATATCGGAGCAGCAGGAAGCGTAACAAAGGCAGTGCAGATGGCGAAGGACTATGCACCCTTTGTCCGTAAGATTGAGATTGAAGTAGAGAATCTGGATATGGTCAGGGAAGCGGTAGAAGCAGGAGCAGATATCATCATGCTAGATAATATGTCTCCGGAAGAAATGAGGCAGGCAGTGGAGATTATTGACGGACGTGCTGAGACTGAATGTTCTGGAAATGTAACGAAGGAAAATATCAGCCATGTGACATCGGTAGGAGTGGACTATATTTCCAGTGGCGCACTGACACATTCTGCACCAATCCTTGACATTTCTCTGAAAAACCTTCATGCTGTAGAGTAAAGGAGGAAGAACATGCCTATGACAGGTGAAGATAGAAGAAAAGAGATTGTGAAGCAGATTCAGGAAGGAAGATATCCGATTCCGGCGAAAAAACTCGCGGCGGATTATCATGTGAGCCGTCAGGTCATTGTGCAGGATATTGCACTCATAAGGGCTTCGGGATATGATATCATTTCTACTAACAGAGGGTATATTCTCAATGAACCAAAGACGGTAAGCAGAGTGTTTAAGGTACAGCATACAGATGAACAGATTGAAGAAGAGCTTTGTGCCATTGTAGATTTGGGTGGATCTGTGGATACTGTGATGGTCAATCACAGGGTGTATGGTCAGATGGAAGCAAACATTATGATACGATCACGGAGAAATGTGACAGAGTTCATGGAGGACATCAAAAGTGGAAAATCCAGTCCTCTAAAGAATATTACATCCAATTACCATTATCATAAAGTAAGCGCAGACAGCGAACGAACGCTGAACCTGATAGAAGACGATTTGAAAAAAAGAGGGTTCCTGGTAGAGTAAATGCCAGGAATCTTTTTCGTTGAAAAAGAATGAGGAAGGTTGTAGAATGAATGAAGAAACGCAAAAAGAAAGGACAAGAATAAGATGCATTCTATTTTGATTGTAGAAGATGATGTGAATATAAACGAGCTTTTAAAAGAAGCATTCACGAAGGAAAACTATCTTTGCACACAGGCATTTTCAGGGACAGAGGCAAGAATGCTGCTTGCCATGAATCAATATTCTGTTGTACTTCTGGATCTGATGCTTCCGGGGATCAGTGGGGAAGAAGTGTTGAAGGAAGTGCGTACACGGGGGAACATGCCTGTAATTGTTCTGACTGCGAAAGATACAATTGACGATAAAGTGGATGTCTTACGGGGCGGAGCAGATGATTATGTAACGAAACCTTTTGAAATTAAGGAGATTCTTGCCAGGGTAGAAGTACAGATCCGCAGATTTCAGGGAAGCAAAGAAATGAAGAAAAAGGAATTGGAATATGAAGGATTGACACTGGACAGAGAGAGGTTTCGTGTCAGTGTGAATGGAACCGGACTTTCCAAAATTACGAAACAGGAATTTGCGATTTTAGAGCTGCTTATGAAACATCCGAAGAAAGTCTTCAGCAAAGAAGAAATATTTGAGTATGCATGGGAAGAAAATTATATGGGTGAAACGAAAACTCTGGACGTACATATCAGCAATATCCGCAAGAAGATCAAGAAGGTCACAGAACGGGAATACATTGAGACCGTGTGGGGCATTGGCTATCGGCTCCATCCGTAATCTTTACTCTTTTTTTACTTTTTATTTGCGAATGATTAGTGATTCATTTGTAGAATAAAATCAGAACAAGAAAAGGAGAGATGAAAGATGAGTGAGTATCTATTAAGTACCAACGGACTAACCAAACAGTTTGGGAAGCATAAAGCAGTAAACCATGTGAATCTTCATGTGAAGAAAGGCGCAATTTACGGATTCATCGGCAGAAATGGAGCCGGGAAAACAACCTTCTTAAAAATGATAAGCGGATTGTCAAAACCAACCTATGGTGAGATCGAGATGTTTGGCTATAAAAATGAAGAGTTAAAAAATGTACGTTCCCGTATCAGTTGTCTCATTGAGGCGCCGGGCTTATATGGGAATATGTCAGCTTATGAAAATCTGGCAGTCAAATGCAGACTTTTCGGAATGAATGACAGGAAGTATGTGGAGTCAATACTGGATACGGTAGGACTTTCCGAAACAGGGAAAAAGAAAGTAAAGCATTTTTCACTTGGCATGAAGCAGAGACTCGGTATTGGTCTTGCGCTTGTAGGAGAACCGGATCTTCTCGTTTTGGATGAGCCGATCAACGGACTTGATCCGCAGGGAATTGCAGAAATCCGGGACATGATTTTGAAATTAAGAGAAGAGCAGAACATGACCATTATTATATCCAGCCACATTTTAGAAGAATTGTCAAAAATTGCCACGCACTACGGCATTATTCATGGGGGGAATTTAATTCAGGAATTAACACGGGAAGAATTAATGCTCCGGTGTAGTGAACGGATGGAGATTATTTTGGAGAATCCCAATCAGGCAATTCCGGTATTGGACCAGATGGGATTTACCAACTATCAGGTTGTTGACAAGAATACGATCCATGTTTATGAACGTTTGACAGAAAGCGCAGATGTGAATATGGAACTTTCCAAAGCCGGTATTCTTGTAAGAGGAATTGGAATCACAAGTGAAGAACTGGAAAATTATTTCTTAAATCTGACAGGAGGTGCCCGCAATGCTTAATATGATTCGAATGGAACTTTATCGGATGTTCAAAACCAAAAGCCTGTATGTGATCTGGATCATTCTTACAGCAGGAATTATCTTTACGACTTATTTAGGAGCAGAAGAGTGGAAAGATTATACGATGGAAGAAAAGCAGGAACAATACGAATATGCAACCGGGCAGAGAGAGGGGGATCAGGCGAATTTTGGAATGAGCGTCACGATCCCGACAAAACCAGGAGATGACGTAAGTGTATTTGATCTGTTTTATGCAAATATAAAAGGAAAGTTTATTGCGCTTTTTATGGTTATATTTGCGGTGTTATATTCTACTGCGGATTTAACGAGCGGTTTTGTGAAAAATATTGGCGGACAAGTCAAAGACAGAAGAGGACTAATCCTTGCAAAAGCAGTAGCATTATTTGTCTATGCGATTTTGACAATCTTTTTGTATATTGGAATTCAGACAGTCAGCAACGGAATCTTTTTTGAAAAGGTTGTTTTCGGCCCGTGGAAAGAATTCTTTGCATATATAGCAGTGCAGATTTTGCTTCACTTTGCATTTGTGATGGTTGCTATGTGTATTGCCATCGTATTGCGCAATAATGTGCTGAGTATGGTATTTGCAGTGTGTATGTGTATGAATACACTTACAATTTTTTACAGTTTTCTGGATAAAATGATTTCAAGGTTTGGAGTGAAGAATTTCCATGTGATTGATTATACTGTAGGCGGGAAAATACTGGAACTCGCAATGAATATGTCAACAAAAGATATGGGAAATGCTCTTTTCATAGCAGCAGCATTTACCATTGTAACATTGACGATATGCAGTACCGTATTTCAGAAAAGAGATATATAGTAAGAGGAAAGGGATATGTATTTGGCGATTGGAATATTAATGGGAATTGTGATCGGACTCATTTGCATATTGGTAAGCTATCAGCGGCAGGTAAAAGATATCTGCCGCCAGTTGCGTTTTTTGAAAGAACATGAAAGCAATATGCTCATTACAAGAAATATAGATGGAGGAAACATTGCAGAACTTACAGAGCTTCTGAATGACATTTTAAAAGAACGAAAAAAGGAAAAGACGGATTCCATAAGAAAAGAGCAGATGATAGCAGATACATATACAAATTTGTCTCATGATATCCGGACACCGCTTACATCTCTGGATGGATATTTTCAACTTTTGGAAGAAGCAAAAGACGAAGAAGATAGAAAACGATACCTTCATATCATTCAGGAGAGAATTGAAAGTCTGAAAGAAATGCTGGAGGAACTTTTTACTTATACAAAGCTTCAGAATGAAAATTATGAACTGAAGATGGAGCGGCAGAATTTGAATCATATTTTAAAGGAAACGGTGTTTTCTTATTATGACAGTTGGAGGAAATGCAAAATTGCGCCGAAGTTTGAGATAACAGAAGAAGTAGTTTTCGTACAGGGAAATGCTCAGGCGCTTCGGCGGACTATGCAGAATATCATCAAGAATGGTTTGGATCATGGGAACAAAGAAATTGAGATTTATCTTAGAAAAAATGGGTGTGTAGCAGAGCTTATGTTTCGGAATAAAGTAAGTAGTCCGAAAGCAATCGATGTTACAAGAGTCTTTGAACGATTTTATAAAGCGGACGAAGCGAGAAGCAAGAATTCAACCGGATTGGGATTATCAATAGCGAAAGGATTTGTTGAGAAAATGCATGGGGAGATTCATGCGGAAGTGGAAGGTGAGTGGTTTGGTATCAAGATTGAGTTTGGATGTGAGTAGAGATTGATGGGAAATATAAGCCTCTGTGAAACAGACCAAAATCAGACTCGGATGCAGTTGTCAAAAGTATATGGCAACTGCATCCGATGATAAAATTTGTATGGCTAAATTATTCGATAAAGTGTGTGGCAATTCTTTTTTCATATTGAGGCAGCTGTATTCCCTGGAGTTTTCCATTTTGAATATTTTGCAGCAGCCATGCCATATTTTGTGCTAATGTCCTCATTGTCTGCAATCCCTCCTTATCCCGGTACACATCTTCAGGGGTAAAACCATGCACTTGATTCCAATATTGAGAACCTACAATATGCATATTAGAAATACCAAAATATTTATTCAGACGATCGAAAGCTGCACTTGCTCCTCCGCGGCGGCAAGAGACAACAGAAGCAGCCAGTTTTCCTGCCATTCGACCTTGACTGCAATAAAATAAACGGTCGAGAAAAGCACAAAGCTGTCCGGAAGGACCGGCATAATAGACTGGAGAACCGACGATAATCCCATCATAATCATCTAATTTTTCTAAAATTTTATTTACAGAATCATCGAATATACATTTACCGGTTGTGGAACATTTTCCGCAAGCAATACACCCCGCAACTGGCTTTTTTCCAATATGGAAAAATTCAGTTTCAACTGAATTTTTAGAAAGTGTGTCAGCTATTTCCTTCAAAGCGGTATAGGTACATCCGTGCTCATGCGGACTTCCGTTGATCAGCAAAATTTTACCCATAAATCTTCCTCCTCAATATAATTATTAAATAACAAAAAATGTAATTTGCGAGCACATTGACTTTTTCCAATGCTCATATTATGATTTTAACAAGAACTATTTACAAATCAAGTACGCACATTTGTGTTATATACTTACCTAAAGGAGAGTGTGGAATGGATAAACAATGTATTTCGGCAGAACATATAGGAGAAACAGGATTTAGTTATACTTTATCATTGATAAATGGAAAATATAAAATGATAATTTTATATACACTTATGAAGTTTAAAGTTGTTCGTTTTAATGAAATGAAAAAATATATTGGGAGTATTTCTTATAAAACGTTGAGTATCACTTTGAAAGAACTAGAGGCAGATTTATTGGTACATAGAGAGGAATATCCGCAAATTCCTCCCAAGGTAGAATACAGTTTGACTGAACGAGGAAAATCCTTGATGCCGATCCTTGATGAAATGTGTGAGTGGGGGAAAAAGAATCGTATTTCGGACGTGCGGTAAGGTAGGAAGAATGCTATAATAGAGGAAAAGAATGATTGATGAAGGAGAGCAAGATTATGAGCATGAAGTTAAGCTGCATAGACTGTGCAGTAAAAAATTGCGATAAGATGGATAAGTCATTTCCTGAATTCTGTCTTACAACGAATATGGACACAGAAGTGTTAAATAAAGCAATGGAACTTTATATGGACGAAGAAAATCACAAAGTAACTGTTTCTGCGGCCATGGTAGAGGCAGAATATTACTGTCAGATGACAAGAGTGGAGGAAATTGCAGAATTTGCAAAACGCATGGGATATAAGAAAATCGGAATTGCAACATGTGTAGGACTTCTTTCGGAAGCAAGAACAGCAGCAAAAATTTTCCGGCATAAAGGATTTGAAGTGTATGGGGTGGCATGTAAAGCAGGAGCGCAGCCAAAAGCAAATGCGGGAATTCCAAAAGAGTGCGAGAAGATCGGACCAAATATGTGTAATCCGATTTTGCAGGCAAAGATCTTGAACAAGGAGAAAACGGATTTTAATGTTGTAATAGGACTCTGTGTCGGGCATGACAGCATGTTCTATAAATATTCAGAGGCGCTTTGCACAACGCTGGTGACAAAGGACAGAGTGTTGGGACATAATCCGGCAGCAGCGCTTTATCAGGCAGACTCGTATTATTCAAAATTATTAAAATAGCAGGAGTATTATATGTATCAGATAGAAAATGAAACATTACTTTTGAAAGTGACATCCCTTGGAGCCGAGATGAAATCTCTTGTGAATAAAAAAACAGGGCAGGAATATCTTTGGCATGCAGATGCGGCATACTGGGGAAGAACAGCCCCGATTCTTTTCCCGCTTGTGGGGAATTATAAAAATAAGAAAAGTACTTTTGAAGGAGAAACCTATACCATGTCTCAGCATGGATTTGCGCGAGATATGGAATTTGATTTTATTTCCCAGACAGAACAGGAAATCTGGTTTGCATTAACTTCATCAGAAGAAACATTGCAAATATACCCGTTTCATTTCTGTTTGGCGGTGGGATATCGTTTGAAGGGCAGAAGCGTTGAAGTGATCTGGAAAGTGGAAAATACGGATAAGAAGGTAATGTATTTTTCTATCGGAGGACATCCTGCATTTAATTGCCCGATTCGTGCAGATGAGAATCAGACGGCATATAAGATTGCATTTGATCGAGAAGAAAGTATTGTATGCAGTGTCATTGGAGAAGATGGACTTTTGTCAGATGAGAAAGAGGAGTGGAAACTTTCAGACGGGAAGCTGGACATTACAGAGCACATGTTTGACCAGGACGCGTTGATTATAGAAAATCATCAGGCACAGAAAGTGGCGCTTGTGACACCTTCCAAAGAGGAATACCTTACGGTTGAATTTGATGCGCCATTGTTTGGAATCTGGTCGCCTAAAGGAAAACATGCTCCTTTCATTTGTATTGAGCCGTGGTATGGAAGATGTGACAGAAGCGATTTTTCAGGGAATCTGGAAGAACGGGAATGGGGAAATGAGTTAGAACCGGGGAAAGAATTTGAAGCGGGTTATACCATCACAATTAATCAGCCGTTACATACATTTTTGGCAGAGGTATAATAAAAGTAACAAGTCTGATTCTTCTGTTTGGTGAAAATCTGTTTTTATAAATTTGTTTTTAATTTTCTTTGAATGTTGTTATGACAACAGTTTTTTGGATAAAGTTATCGTATAATCCGATTATAGTGTTAAGAAACTCGAAAGGAGAATGAAAATGATTCGTAAAATTATACAGATTGATGAAGAAAAATGTAATGGATGTGGAGCATGTGCTTCAGCCTGTCATGAAGGAGCTATTGGAATGGTGGATGGAAAGGCGAAGCTTTTGAGAGATGATTATTGTGATGGCTTAGGTGATTGTCTTCCGACTTGCCCGACAAATGCAATTACATTTGTGGAACGTGAAGCGGCACAATATGATGAAGCGGCAGTTTTGGAGAATAAAAGAAAACAAAAAATGCAGCAAGAGAAGAATGCCCCGCAGGTTCCGGCTCAAACTGAGTCACAGCTTGCACAGTGGCCTTGCCAGATCAAGCTTATTCCGGTGACAGCTCCATATTTAAAAGGGGCAAACCTTCTAATAGCAGCAGACTGCACGGCATATGCATATGCAAATATGCATCGTGATTTTATGAAAGGGAGAGTGACGATTGTAGGATGTCCGAAGTTGGATCAAGTGGACTATAGTGAGAAACTGACTACGATTTTTTCTGAGAATGATATTCAAAGTGTTACAATTGTACGCATGGAGGTTCCGTGTTGTGGAGGCATTGAATACGCAGCCAAAAAGGCGCTTCAGGAGAGCGGGAAGTTTATCCCGTGGCAGGTTCTTACGATTACGATCGATGGCAAAATAAAAGAATAAAAATGGAGGAACTTGGGATGGAAAAGTTTTCGGAAATCAAATATGTACGTCCGGATGGGGAACAGTTGATCAGCTCTATATGTAAAGGGGCAGAGAAACTGCACGAAAGCAAAAATTTCGAAGAAGCAAAAGCAGTGTTCTGGAAGATTCAGGAAGAAAAAAAGCGTTTTGAAACGATGGCATCTTTGGCGCATGTTCGAAATACAATGGATACCCAGGATGATTTTTATGAACGGGAGATGGAATATTTTTTCAGAGTACAGCCGAAGATTCAGGTGGAAATGAAAAAGGTTCATGAAGCACTTCTTGAATCGAAGTTTTCAGATGATTTCCGACAGGAATTGGGGAGTCTTTATCTACAGCAGATTCGTGGAAATATTCGATTGACAGATGAATGTAATGTGGAATTACAAATTAAGGAAAGTATGCTGACACAGGAATATAGTAAGATAGCAGCTGCACCGATAACCGAATTTTATGGAGAAGAACTTAATTTTTACGGATTGTTAAAAAAGATGCAAAGCCATGATAGGAAAATCCGAAAGGAAGCGTTAGGCGCATGGGCGGATATGTATGAATCCATTTCCGAAAAACTAGACGATATTTATTCAAAATTAATGAAAATTCGTCTTCAAATGGCAGAAAACCTTGGATTCTCAAGCTATGAAGAAATGATATTCGTGAAAATGGGGAGATATACCTATACGCCGGAGGATTTAAAGGTGTTTCGAAAACAAGTGTGCGATTATGTAGTTCCGGTTTGCCAAAAACTATTTGAAGAGCAGAAAGAACGTCTGGGTATTCCAAAGTTGCATTACTATGATGAGGCAATTGTGTTTGCAGATGGAAATGCAATGCCGATAGGAACAACAAATGAACTGCTCGAAAAAGCCGGGAAAATGTATCATGAACTATCCAAAGAAACCGGAATATTTTTTGATTTTATGCTGAAATACGAGTTGTTTGATCTTGAAACAAGACCAGGAAAACATCAGGGTGGATATTGCACAACATTTCCGGAATATCAGGCCCCGTTTATCTTTTCAAACTTTAATGGAACAGATGCAGACATTGACGTTTTGACACATGAAGCAGGACATTCTTTTGAAGCGTTTGAAGCAATGAGAAGAATCCCTTTGACCGAACAGACTTTTTCTACATCGGAAGTTGCGGAGATACATTCCATGTCTATGGAGTTCTTCACATACCCTTGGATGGAGTTATTCTTTGGAGAAAATGCAGATAAATATCGGAAATCACATACATGGTCTGCGTTGGAATGTATTCCGTATATGGCCTGTGTAGATGAATTTCAGCACCGTGTATACGAAGAAAAAATGTTTGATGGAATAAAGAGACGAAAAGTTTGGAGTGAACTTGAGAAAAAATATTTGCCGTGGCGTGATTATGACGGAAATAAATTTCTTGAGCAAGGTGGATTCTGGATGCAGAAACAACATATTTTTATGGATCCGTTTTATTATATCGATTATGCATTGGCGCGGTTCGGTTCTTTAGAATACTATGGACACATGATGCAAGATTTTGAGGAAGCATGGAAAGATTATTATCATCTTTGTTGCGCAGGTGGAAGTAAAAGTTATCCGGAACTTTTGAAGATCGGAAATCTGAGCAACCCGTTGAAAGAAGGAACTGTGCAAAAGATTATGGAATCGATAGAAGAATATTTGTAGAGTATAAAAAAATTAAAAGGTACCTTGCAATTGTTGGAATTATATGTTAGAATACAAATATGCAAGGTACCTTGTGAATGAGGACATTGTATAGATTATGGGATGAAAGTTGAATGTGATTTTGCACATTCTATTTTATTGCAAGAAATTTTGAAAATGAAAGGAGTGTGCCTGGTGAATGAGAAGGAAGAGATTGAATTAAAGAGGGAATTACTACATAGAATTCGTGTCTGTGGACATCATCTTTGCTTTCGGTCCGGGGAAAAATCCGGACAGAAAAGAATTTTGATGACATTATTTAAGCAAGGGAATATGACACAGAGGGAACTTCAGGGCATTTTGGAGATAAAATCAGCATCTCTAAGTGAAATACTGGCAAAGATCGAGTCGGAAGGTTTTATCCAAAGAGTTAAAAGTGATGTAGATAAACGACAGATTTCACTGATTCTTACGGAGGAAGGAAGAGCGGAAGCGCAGGGCATTGAGGCAGAGAATGACCGGACGGCAGAAGAACTTCTCGGTGATCTTTCCCTGGAAGAAGAACAACAATTATTTTATTTGCTCGATAAGCTTGTAGGAAAATGGACGAAAAAAGGAGGAGATAAAAATTGATTAAAGAACTTTCGAAATGTATCAGAGAATACAAGAAACCGTCAATTCTGTCACCGGTATTTGTATCCTTTGAAGTAATCATGGAATGTATTATTCCATTTATTATTGCACAGTTGGTCAACCAGATTAAGGCGGGCTGTGAATTTTCCGTTATTGCAAAATACGGATTGGTTCTTGTTTTGATGGCAGCATTATCATTAACATTTGGAGCGTTGGCAGGTTCTTATTGTGCGACAGGAGCATGTGGATTTGCAAAGAATATCAGGAAGGATTTGTTCTATAAAATACAGACATATTCCTTTACGAACATTGATAAATTCTCGACTTCTTCGCTTGTAACGAGACTTACGACAGATGTAACGAACGTGCAGATGGCATATATGATGATCATAAGAACAGCAGTACGCTGCCCGTTCATGCTTGTATTTTCATTTGCAATGGCATTTATTATGGGTGGAAAAATGGCCGTGATTTTCGTATTTGTTGCACCGGTTCTGGGGATTGCCCTGTTTGCGATTATTTTCAAGGTTATGCCATTGTTTAAAAAAGTATTTAAAAAGTACGATAAACTGAATAATTCCATTCAGGAAAATGTAAAAGGAATGCGTGTTGTAAAATCTTATGTGCGTGAAGAGTTTGAAAAAGAGAAGTTTAAGAATGCAGCAGAAGATATATGCGGAGACTTTACAAAAGCAGAGAAAATCCTTGCTTTAAATAATCCGATCATGCAGTTTTGTATGTATACAGTCATGATTTTTGTATTATATTTTGGATCCTATACAATCATTACTTCAAGAGGACTTGATTTGGATGTGGGACAATTTTCAGCGCTTTTGACTTACAGTTTCCAGATTCTCCAGAGTCTTATGATGATTTCTATGGTATTTGTTATGATTACAATGGCAGGAGAATCTTCAAAACGTATCGTGGAAGTACTTCGGGAAGAGAGCACGATTCATGATCCGGAGCATCCGGTTTATGAAGTGAAAGACGGATCTATTGATTTTGATAACGTGAATTTCAAATATTCAGAGAAAGCCGAGAAGATGGCTTTGGCAAATATTGATTTACATATCAAATCGGGGGAAACCATTGGTATTATAGGAGGAACCGGTTCTTCAAAATCTTCCTTGATTCAGTTGATTTCCAGACTTTATGATACAACAGAGGGATGTGTGAAGGTTGGAGGAGTAGACGTTCGTGAGTATGACTTGGAGACACTCAGAAATCAAGTGTCTGTCGTATTGCAGAAGAATATCCTGTTCTCTGGTTCCATAAAAGAAAATCTGCGTTGGGGAAATAAAGAAGCAACAGATGAAGAATTAATAGAAGCGTGCAAGCTTGCCCAGGCGGATGAATTTATTCATCAGTTCCCGGCAGGGTATGATACTCATATCGAGCAGGGAGGAACAAATGTATCTGGTGGACAGAAGCAGAGACTTTGTATTGCACGAGCACTTCTCAAGAAACCGAAAATTTTGATTTTGGATGATTCTACAAGTGCGGTGGATACAAAGACAGATGCGCTTATTCGTAAAGCGTTTAAAGAATTCATTCCTGAGACAACAAAAATTATTATTGCGCAGAGAACTTCTTCTGTGGAAGATGCTGATAGAATTATCGTAATGGATAAAGGAACAATTCATGCGATCGGAACACACGAAGAGCTTCTTAAAAATAATGAAATTTATCAAGAAGTATATACATCTCAGAATAAGGCAGGTGATAGTAATGAATAAGAACGGAGTAAAGAAAACGAAAAAAGGAACTGTGAAACGTCTGATCAAAATGTTGTTTGAGTTCTATCCGGTGCAAATGCCGCTTGTGCTTTTTGGTATCATATTTAGTGCGGTAGTAAGTTCCATTCCGTCTGTTTTTATGCAGAACATCATTGCTATTGTAGAGAAGAGCTGGAAGAGTGGGGATTGGGAAGCGGTTTCCGGTCAGATTGTCGAGTTTGTTGGAATTCTTCTTGTCCTTTATATTCTGTCGCTTATTTCCGCATTTGCGTATACGAGAATGATGGCAGGAATCACCCAAGGATTCTTAAAGAAATTACGTGTGAAAATGTTTAATGGAATGCAGAATCTGCCAATCAAATATTTTGATACACATAATCACGGTGATATCATGAGTTATTATACGAATGATATCGATACATTACGTCAGATGGTATCACAAAGTATTCCGCAGCTTTTGATTTCTTCGGTAACTGTAATTACAATTTTTTCCATTATGATATATTTCAGTGTCTGGATGACTTTGATTGTTCTGCTTGGTGTTGTGGGAAGTATCTGGGTTACAAAGAAAGTAGGAGGAAATTCTGCGAAATATTTTGTACGTCAGCAGATGTCTATCGGTAAGGCAGAAGGATATATTGAAGAAATTATGAATGGTCAGAAAGTTGTTCAGGTATTCTGCCATGAAAGAGAATGTGAGGAAGATTTCGATAAAATTAATGAAGAGTTGTTTCATAATTCTGAAAATGCAAATAAATATGCAAACATGTTGATGCCGATTCTTTCTAATATCGGAAATGTGATGTATGTGGTTGTTGCTCTTGCAGGAGGAATTCTTCTCCTTGCCAATGTACCGAATATTAGTTTATCTGGTATGGCCATTGGTATCAGTATTGTAGTTCCGTTTCTGAATATGACAAAGCAGTTCTGTGGAAATATCAGCCAGGTATCAAACCAGGTCAATGCAGTTGTTATGGGTATTGCCGGTGCGGAACGAATTTTTGAGTTGCTGGATGAGAAACCGGAAGAAGATGAAGGTTACGTTACACTTGTAAATGTGAAAGAAGAAAATGGTGAATTGAAAGAGTGCAAAGAACGTACAGGTATGTGGGCATGGAAACATCCGCATAAGGCAGACGGAACAGTTACATATGAGAGGCTGAAAGGGGATGTCCGAATGGTTGATGTGGATTTCGGATATGAACCGGACAAAACAGTCCTTCATGATATTACACTGTATGCAGAGCCAGGACAGAAAGTTGCTTTTGTTGGAGCAACAGGTGCGGGTAAAACAACGATCACCAATTTGATTAATCGTTTCTATGATATACAGGATGGTAAGATTCGATATGATGGAATCAATATTAATAAGATTCGAAAATCTGATCTCAGAAGATCATTAGGTGTCATACTCCAGGAGACAAACCTTTTTACAGGAACAGTTATGGATAATATCCGTTATGGACGATTGGATGCTACGGATGAAGAATGTATTGCTGCGGCAAAACTGGCGGGAGCTCACGATTTTATTACACGTCTTCCGGAAGGATACAACACACCTCTTACAGAAAATGGAGCGAATCTTTCACAAGGCCAGCGACAGCTTTTGTCTATTGCGAGAGCAGCGGTTTTAGACCCTCCGGTTATGATCATGGACGAGGCAACATCATCCATCGATACACGAACAGAAGCCATTGTTCAAAAGGGTATGGATGCGCTTATGCACGGCAGAACTGTATTTGTTATAGCGCATCGCTTGTCAACAGTACGCAATTCTGATGTCATTATGGTTTTGGAAAAAGGCCGTATTATCGAGCGCGGTACGCATGATATGTTGATAGAACAAAAAGGAAAGTATTATCAGTTATATACGGGAGCGTTTGAACTCGAATAACATCAAAATATATGAAAAGGCGGAACCAGTCATGTGAGGAAGGTTCCGCCTTTTTGTAATATTAAAGTGTATCACTGCGCTTTACATATCCCGGTTTTTCTGGTGAAGCAATGATATCTTTTATATGAGTGACTTTTGCATGTTTGTCAATTACCATATTTTCGATATGAGCATCTTCTGTAATGATTACATCAGGAAGAAGAACGCTGTTTTTTATTACGGCCCCTTTTTTGATGGTACAGCCTCGTCCAATCACAGAATTTTCAATTGTACCTTCAATAAGACAACCGTTTGAGACAACAGAAGCCTTTACGTCAGCGCCGTCGACATAATGTGTTGGGCAAGAATCATTTGTTTTGGTGTAAATCGGCCATTCTTCATCAAACAGACTTGAGGTGCTTTTATAGTCGATCAGAGAAATATTTGCATCATAGTAACTTTTGAAGTCGGTAATAGCTGCAAAGTATCCGCGATGGGCAACACCCCGAATATCAAGTTCACTGCATTCTGCATCTACAATATCAGCGAACGTGAACACAGAAGAAGTTTTTTTAGCCTTTTTAACAAGATTCATGAATAATTCTTTGGACATTACATAAGTATCCATAAAGATATTTCTGTTTTTGGCAGTTCCACGGTTTGGTTCTATGGAAAGAACTCCTTTTTGCTTATTCAGATTCAAAGTATCGCAGAACAGGAAATGTTCTTTTGCATTATCAACAGCGTGATAGAGCAAAGTAACTTCTGCGCCGGAATCAATATGTGTCTGAAGAAGAGAATCAAAATTCATTGTGTAAACCATATAGCTTGGCGCGATTACCACATATGGGCAGTGTATGCGTTCAATAATTTCCATGTTATCTAAAAATGCAGAAATGTCTGTGTTGTACATATCGTCCAACACTTCTGTTTCGGAAAATAAAAGATGTACTTTGCCGCGTTTGGAGTTGATGTTATAATGGCGTCCGGTTCCTAAGTGTTCCGCGAGAGAGCGGGCTTTCCGTCTTACGTAAACCTGAATCTGATCAATGCCGCTGTTACTTAGATTGGAAAGTGGAAAGTCTATGATCCGGTATCTTCCGAGAAAAGAAAAAGCACCGATTGGACGATACTCACTGAGTCCGTCTACCCAAATATTATTTGCGGCGAAGTTCACAATACCTAATGCTCTACTCATGTTATTCAACCCCCTTTACACGTTTTGCAACAAGTTCTATATGCTCGCTGTCCGCATTGCCTACAATGGCCTGTTTGCCGATTTTGACTCCATCTGCCACGAGAGCTCTTGTTACAACAGCGCCATCTTCAACAATAGAATTGGGCATCAGCACACTGTCGATAATCTTGGCACCTTTCCCTACTTTTACACCGGTAAAAAGGACGGAATTATCGATAGATCCGTCAATGACGCATCCCTGTGTGATAAATGCACGATGAATGTGTGCATCTGCACCGATGTAGTGTGGAAGGGTAGTGATATCTTCCGTATAAATCTTCCAGGTAGAATCATTAAGATCAAGCTCGTTGCTATGATTCAGAAGATCCATATTGGCTTCCCAAAGGGAGTCAATGGTGCCTACGTCTTTCCAGTAGCCTTTAAATTTGTAAGCGTATAAGTTCTTATGATCTGCTAATAATGCAGGGATAATGTCTTTGCCGAAATCGTGATTGGAATCCGGATTCTTCATATCAGCAAGAAGCATTTTCCGGAGAAGTTTCCAATTAAAAATGTAAATTCCCATAGATGCAAGATTACTTTTGGGATTCTCAGGTTTTTCTTCAAATTCAAGGATGTGTCCTGTCTCGTCTGTATTCATGATCCCGAAACGGCTGGCTTCTTTCATCGGAACTTCCAAAACGGCAATGGTAGCATCTGCGTTACAGGATTTATGGTGATTTAACATTTTATCGTAGTTCATTTTATAAATATGGTCTCCTGAGAGAATTAGAAGATATTCCGGAGAAAATGAATCGATGAAATCAATATTCTGAGAAATAGCATCCGCAGTTCCGCGGTACACATCCAGATTGGCATCTGCCTTTTCGCGAGGTGGTAAAACATATACTCCACTGTCTTTGGCATCCAGTCCCCATCTTCTTCCGGCAGCAACATAGCTGTTTAGAAGAACGGATTCATATTGCGTGAGAACGCCGACAACGTCAATGCGGCTATTTGCACAGTTACTGAGAGGGAAATCAATAATGCGGTATTTGCCTCCATATGAAACAGCCGGTTTGGCTACTTTGTTGGTTAAATCGTGCAGACGACTTCCGCGGCCGCCGGCAAGGATCATAGCTAGCATATTATTATGTTTCATAGTAATCCCCTTTCCTCCTTAGGTAAGATAAATATTATCTATATTATACAATTTGTATCCATGATTTTCCAGTACTGCATGCAGAAAAGAAGTATATTTCAATATAAAATTATTTGTATTTTAAAGTTGTCAGAAAACCATAAATTGTGTTATAATTTAGAAAGAAAAATACTATTATCAGAATAAAAGGAGGCTGACAATGATGACGGATAACATTATTATTACGATTGGCAGACAATTTGGAAGTGGTGGACATGAGATTGGAAACCGATTGTCCGAAAGACTGGATATTCCTCTTTACGATCACAATTTAGTCAGAATGGCAGCCAGAGAGCTGCATCTTGACGAAGATGTGGCGAAAGAAGCAGATGAGACGATGTTAGGGAAATTCCTTTCGGCATATGTAGTCGGCGTTGGAAGCTACACATCTTTTGCTGCAAGTGAGCAGAGTATAGAACCAATCAGCGACCGTTTGTATGCAATGCAGACAGAACTTTTGAAGAGATTGGCAAAGAGGGGACCGTGTATCATTGTAGGAAGATGCGCGGACTATATACTGGGAGATTATTCTAATTATATTCATGCTTTTATATATGCATATTTTGAAGACCGGGTGCGTAGAATTATGAAAATATATAAGTTGGACGAAAGGCAGGCAAAAGAGAAGATCCGAAAAATAGATAAAGAAAGAAAGCTTTATTATGAAGCACATACCGGAAGAAAATGGGGAGATATTGAGTCACACCAGATTCTTCTTAACAGCAGCCTCTTAGGGATAGACGGAGTTGTAGACATTTTGGAAGGTGCATATTGCCAGAAACTCAGGTAAGAAAGAGTGGCAGTTTGGCATGAAAAACTTAAAAATCGGATAGAAAACATGTTAAAATACTGAAAAAGCAGTAAGAAGGTAAAAATATATGCCTTGCTGTTGAAAGTGTGTTATAATATTAACGTTTCTAATAGTTTTATGTTGGGAGGTACTGTTATGGCAATAAAGAAACAGACAAAGGAAGCAGCATCAGAAGTTAAGACTAGAGTAGAAAAAATAATTCCGGAAGCGAAGAAAGTAGTAGAAGAAAAAGTTGTTCCAGAGACAAAGAAAGCAGCGGCGAAAGTAGAGGCTGAAGCGAAAAAAGTTGCAGAAAAAGTTGCGCCGGAAGCGCAGAAGACAGTGGAAAAAGTGAAAAAGGCAGCAGCCAAGAAAGAGATGAAAACAACTTTGTTCGTAGAATATTACGGCAAACAGGTGCAGGAAAAGGACATGATCGCATCGGTAAAGAAGGCATGGACAAAGAGTGGTAAGAAGATTTCGGATATCAAAACAATGGCTTTATATGTAAAACCGGAAGAAAATTCAGTATATTATGTGATCAATGGAGATTCAGCAGGAAGAGTTGAGTTTTAATATGTGAGGGGTGCTTAAGGGCATCCCCTTTTATTAGGTCATAAGAAACTCCTATTATAAAGGAAATTTTTTCGGAACAAAATATAGAAAAGAAAGGGAGCGGGATAGAAAGTGGATGGAAAATCTGTGGTTGATGCAGTGTGGATACTGGTGTTGATCATAACCGCGTGGAAGGATGGACATGAAAAAAGAATACCGGATATGTTGACGATTGCAGTCGTATTGTGTGCATTTTTCAGACTTCTTTTTTTGACGAAGGAAGAGATGCTTCTATGTTTTGCAGGAATGGGGGTAAGTCTTCTTTTGTTTTTTGTGATTTTATTTTGTGCTCCGGGAGCTTTTGGAGGCGGAGATATAAAGTTGAGCGCAGGAAACGGATTATATCTTGGTATGGAAAACTGGCTGAGAAGTTTTGCGGTTGCAGTATTTGCGTCAGGAATTTTCATATTGTATCAAGTTATTTCAGGGAAAGAAACAAAAAGACAAGAGATTGCATTTGGACCATTCCTATGTGTCGGGGCGATTGTGATAAAAACACTGGAAGGGATTCTTTGAAAAAGCAGAAAGAAAAGGTGGCAAAACAATATCTGCTTCGCCACCTGTATGTCAAATATTAATCTTTGTATTGTGCCCCGGAACGTTCGATAGATATGCGGACAAGCACGTCCATTGCATCGAGGCAGATGGAAGGGACTGTGTGTGTTTCGGCATACACAGAAAGTTCTGTACATGCAAGTAATACGACATCACATTCATTGGCAACAAATTCTTCCATTACTCTCTCAAATTTGGAGACATCTGCTTCCTTTCCACTTTTGATGTCATCATAGATTAAAGACATGACATCTTTTTGTCGTTCTTCTGACGGACTATAAGGGATAATCCCAAAGGCTTCGCATTCCTTATGATAAAGTCCGGTTTCTACCGTTCCGTCTGTAGCCATAATCCCTATTTTTTTAACATTTGGTCTGTTTTCGGAAGCGTACCGTACACTTTCGTGAATCATATGAATGATTGGAATGGAAACACAGGACTGCATCTGATCATAAAAATAATGGGATGTATTGCAGGGAATCGCAATATTAGAAACTCCGAGAGATTCCAATGTCTTCAGATCTTCATCCAAAAGTCTTATAAGTTCTTCATCTTCACCACTTTCAATGACGGCTGTTCTGTCCGGCAGTGTAGCGTGGCTCAAAAGAATGATATCCAGATGTTCCTGGTCACAGGAAGCCACTGTATGTTCTGTAATACGGTTATAGAAAAAAACAGATGCTGCAGGTCCGAGACCGCCGATAATTCCAAGTTTCTTTTTTGATGTATTCTGCATAATTACCTCTATTCATTGTTCTATGTTTGTTTTTATATGTATAATGTATATTCTAACATACTTAGATAAAATTGCAATGCTTCTTCTAGAGTGATATAATGTATCTGTATTTTGCATAAAACAGATAGAGATGAGCAAAACTACATGATTTAAAAAATATACTTGGCAGTTAGCTTTTGTGAATTGAAAGAATGAGAATTTATGGCATAGCAAAGCTAACGTAAGTCCCAAACCTACGCAAATAGGGCATTATAAAATTTGTTTTATTATGCAGTTCGTTTTATTGCTTTCAGTTTACGATAAGATTGACCTTCGTGATTGGTAATTGCAGCAACCGCAACCGCTAACAGACTGATATGGGCAAGTGTATTCAGGTTCGCTACAGATGATTTATTCCTTACCCACATACGTTCTTGTCCGGTATTTTTGAAACGGGAATTATATCGTTCACATTCTGTGCGGAGGGAATAGTTATTTTTAAAATACCGGCTGTTCCTGTCGATAGAAAGTCTTAGGTCATTCGGAATGGTAATATATTTGGTACATCCGCGGTTTTTCTTTCCATTAAAAAATTTTGGATGTTCCACCGGACAGGTGCCAGACAACTTGCATGGACAGCAGAATTTTTGTGTCTTTTGTGTTTCGGGTGTTTAAGGGAATGATACATTCCCCATCATAAAGCGCATGAACCTGATTATAGATGTTTTTAACATTATACCCTTTGTCAGCAAGAAAGGTACATTCCTTTATAGATAAAAAAGAATGTGTATCAGAAAGAATATCCAAAGCGACAGAGGAATCAGCAGTGTTTGCAGTGGTTGTAAGTTCATAAATGGGAAGACCGGAAATGCAGTCCACAAGGACATGATTTTTGTAACCCCAATAGAATTCATATTTCTTCTCATTGGTCTGATTAGAAGCAGTATGCACACCAAGTTTACAATCGGCATCAGCTTTTGGCTGGTTATCAGGCTTAAATTTGTTGGTTAAAAAAGATTTAGGATTATTCTGTGAAGTATTTGCAGCAATCGGAGTTGAGTCCAAACCAATAAAAGAGGTATCAATAATCCCTTGTTTGGAAAGATAAAGTACCTGAGACTTCATAATAGAGGAAAGTACATCGTTACCAATCTGCTTTAGAAAACGGTCGAAAGTCCAATAAGAAGGTAGCGGAGCAGAAATATCAAAGCCACAGTAATGGGAGATAAGAAGGTTGTTGTTAAGATAATCAACAAGGTCTGTAACCATAGAAAAGCTTTCGCATTTCATAACGATAAAAGCACAAATCATAGCATGATTAGAAAAGCCTTTTCGACCGGTTTTTGGGAATTCCGGAATAAAGGATAAATCAAGATTCAAAAAAAGTGAATCGTAAAACTTTGCAACTGGCTGTGAGGTAAAAAGCCGGATGTCTTTCAAAATTTCCTGACGATAGATAACAATCAGCTCCTTTCGGTGAATTGATTTTGACAACTTAATTATACCATTTGGAGCTGGTTGTTGCTATAAATTTGGAGTGATAAAAGAGGTTGCCATGCCTCGCAAACCCGCATAAATACTGGATGTGTGGAGTTTTGCTCATGGCTATAAAACAGAATCAAAGGAGTGAAAAATAGCTAGATGGAATTATATGAGATAATACTTTGTTTCTTCATTTACGGATTTTTAGGTTGGTGTACGGAGGTAGCCTTTGCGGCGGCAAAAGAACAAAGGTTTGTAAACCGTGGATTTTTAAATGGACCAATCTGTCCGATTTACGGAGTTGGTGTGATGGCGGTTGTGCTTCTTCTAACACCATATAAGAATAATATTTTGATTCTTTATGTAGCTTCTATTATTGTAGTAACTGCTCTTGAATGGATAACGGGGTTTATACTGGAGAAACTTTTCCATAGTAAGTGGTGGGATTATTCCCATATGCCGCTCAACCTAAATGGATATGTATGTCTTCTGTTTTCATTGATATGGGGCGTTGCCTGTGTGATTATCGTCAAATGGATACATCCGCTTATTTTTAAGGGAATATCGTTTTTACCGAAATGGTTAGGGACCACATTGCTGATTATATTAATGGGAATCATACTTGTGGATGTTTATGTGACAGTTGCGAATATTTTACGGATGAATCGTCATTTGGCAAAAATGGAAGAGATTGCAGCAGAACTCCGCAAAATTGCAGATGAGCTAGGAGCCAATATTTCGGAAAATATTCTTGGAGCAATAGAACGCAAAGATGATCTGGCAGAAGGAATGCAGGGATATTCTGAAGAGTTGAAAAAACGTGCAGATGAGTTGAAAGAAAAATATCATGATATTAAATTTAAAAATGCAAGAAGCGTAAGAAGAATTCTGCGTGCATTCCCGAGAATGCATTCGGGGAAATACAAAGAATCTATGGATGATTTAAGAGAGTATTTCAAAAAAGCATATTTTAAAAAGAAAAAATAATAGAGCGATACATAAGAAAGAGCAGTGAATCAAGACTTTCAGAAAGGAGTCTTTGTTCGCTGCTCTTTGTTGTCTTCATCTTAAGATTTGCCTTTTTAATCTTCAAAAAGTCTTAATAAAGTCATTAAAAAGCCTTAACCATATGCTGATAAGATAAATATATCAAGATAAGAGATGATTCTTCATTTCATATATAAGTCGCGAGAATGCGAAGAAATCGAAAATTTGAACTGAGATTCATGTGAGAGTTAAAAGTAGGGAGGCAGAAAAATGAGCAGAGAAACGACCAAAAAGGTATTGAATATTGCAACGGCAGTAAGCCTTATCGTCATTGTGATACTCACCATATATGGAGTGAGGACGGGGATTTTGACAGACAGAGAGAAACTGGAAATGCTCGTAAAGGAGAGTGGAATATGGGGACCGCTTCTATTTGTACTGATTCAGATGGTACAAGTTGTGATTCCGATCATACCGGGAGGAATTACTTGTGGCGTTGGTGTTGTTATTTTCGGAGCCTGGTATGGACTTCTCTATAATTATATCGGAATCGTGGCAGGGTCTCTGATCAATTTCTACCTGGCAAGAAGATATGGGCAATGTTTTGTAAAATATTTTGTAAAAGAGGAAACATATGATAAATATGTCGGATGGCTGGAAAAAGGGAAGAAATTTGATAAGTTTTTTGCGTTTGCAATTTTCTTTCCTTGTGCACCGGATGATGCGCTTTGCCTTATCGCCGGATTAACGAAGATGACATGGAAGAAATTTACTGCCATCATTTTGTTAGGGAAACCGGCATCCATTGCAATGTACAGTCTGGCACTTGTTTATGCAGGAAGCTGGCTGCAGAGAATGTTTGAATTTATAGTTTAGAGGAAGAACAGGAGGGACTAACGATGAAAGTACTTATTACAACAGATTTATTTAAACCATCCATTAACGGAGTTGTGACATCCATTATGAATTTAGAGAAAGAATTGGAAAAGCAAGGACACGAAGTAAGGATTCTTACAGTATCTTCAAATAGTACTTCTTATAAGGAAGAAAATGTGTATTATGTGAAATCTATGCCATCTCATATTTATCCGGAAGTAAGGGTACCGTTTTCCAGGGCAAATGATATGGTGAAAGAACTTATTGAATGGGGACCGGATGTCATTCATAGTCAATGCGAATTCTTCAGTTATGGATTTGCCAAAAGAATTGCGGATGCAACAGGAGCAAGTTTTATACATACATACCATACGTTATATGAGCAGTATACAGAGTATATTCCGATTGGAAAGCGAATCGGAAGGGCAGCGCTTGCAAAATGGATGAAAGCAAGATTGAAAAATGTGGATACCATTATAGCGCCAACAAAGAAAGTGGAAAACACACTATATGAATATGGAGTAATGAAGGACATCGAAATCATTCCCACAGGTATTGAATTAGAGCAGTTTCAGGAAGCCGCATCTGAGAAAGAAATAGCGGCATTGAAAGAAAAATACGGAATCCAAAAAGAAGATAAAGTATTATTAAGTCTAGGAAGACTTGGATTTGAGAAAAGAATTGACGGACTTATTTATGGGATGAAAGAGATTGTAAAGACAGAGGAAGATATAAAACTTCTGATTGTAGGAGGAGGTCCTGCAAGAGAAAGCCTGGAAGCTTTGACGAAAGAACTGGAATTAGAAGAATTTATAAAATTTGCTGGAATGGTAGAGCCAAAAGAAGTAAAGAAATACTATCAGGTGGGCGATGTGTTTGTATGTGCTTCTACAAGTGAAACCCAGGGATTGACTTATATTGAAGCAGCAGCAAGCGGACTACCACTGATATGCAGAAAAGACCCTTGTCTTTATGGAGTGCTGGAAGAAGGAGGAAACGGGTATTCGTATAGTGACATATACCGTTTTGCCAAATATGTGAGAGAATATGTAAAAGATGAGGCTTGGCTGCAAACGTCAGGAGAGCATAGCAGATGGATTGCGAAGAATTACGGCACAGAGATGTTCGGACAGAAAGTTTTTGGAATTTATAAAGCGGCATCGTGGAAAGGAGTATTGGATTATGAAAGTGTTACTGTATGCGAAAAATCAGCAAATCGTATCTAAAAGTGGTGTGGGAAGGGCTATGGCGATGCAAAAAGAAGCTTTGTCCAACTATGGAGTAGAAGTAACGGAAAATCCGACGGAAGATTATGACGTGGTACATATCAATACAATTTTCCCAAGCGATTACTTTATGGCAAGAAAGGCGAAAAAGCAAGGGAAAAAAGTGATTTATCATGCCCATTCTACGAAAGAAGATTTTGAAAATTCATTTACGGGATCGAATCTGATTGCACCGTTATTCAAATGGTGGATTATGAAGTGCTACCGTTTGGGCGATCTCATTCTAACGCCAACAAATTATTCTAAGAAATTATTAGAAAATTATGGAATAAAGAAACCGATCCGGGCAATCTCTAACGGAGTCGATACGGAGCTGTTTTACAAGAATTCTTTAGTAAGAGAAGAGTTCCGTGAAAAATACGGACTCAAATCCACAGATAAAGTGGTCATGTCGGTAGGACTTTATTTTGAGAGAAAAGGGATTCTTGATTTTGTAGAACTGGCAAAGACAATGCCGGAATATAAGTTCATTTGGTTTGGGTTTACGCCGGATATGCAGATTCCTGCCAAAATAAGGAAGGCAGTCCATACACAACTTCCGAATTTGATTTTTGCAGGATATGTGCAAAAGGAAGAGCTCATGAAGGCATATAGTGGAAGTGATTTGTTTTTTTTCCCGTCCTATGAAGAGACAGAAGGAATAGTTGTTTTAGAGGCGCTTTCTACAGAGATTCCGGTACTTCTTCGGGATATACCGGTATACGAGGACTGGCTGGAGGACCGAAAGGATGTGTATAAGGGGAAAAACCAAAGAGAATTCCGGGAATTGATTTGCAATATTTTGGAGAAAAGGGTTCCGGTGCTTACATGGAACGGAAGAGAACGTGCATTGGAACGCGATGTAAGAAGACAGGCAGAGAAATTAAACCAATATTATAAAGAACTTGCTGCCGCATAGTGAAAAAGAGGTTAATATCGCACCTTGTCATATGTTTTTTGAATATGGTATTATTATACAATAAGAAAAGTGATGAGGAGGTCGAAGGCAATGGGAATGACAATGACACAGAAGATTCTTGCAGATCATGCAGGATTAGAGTCTGTAGTTGCAGGGCAGTTGATTGAAGCGAAACTGGATGTTGTGATGGCCAATGATATTACCGGACCGATGGCAGTACCAGTATTTTATAAAATGGCAGATAAGGTATTTGATCCGGCTAAGGTTGTGCTTGTGCCGGATCATTTTACACCCAATAAGGATATTAAATCCGCAGAAAATGCGAAATCTATCCGTGAGTTTTCAAAGTGCCAGTGTTTAAAACATTATTTTGAGATTGGGCAGATGGGAATTGAACATGCCATTCTTCCGGAAAAAGGAATTGTAGTGGCAGGCGAGTGTATCATCGGAGCGGATTCCCATACATGTACCTATGGGGCGCTTGGAGCATTTTCCACAGGTGTAGGAACAACGGACATTGCAACCGGAATGGCTACGGGAGAACTTTGGTTTAAAGTGCCGGGAGCTATCAAGTTTGTACTGACAGGTAAGCCGGGGAAATATGTAAGCGGGAAAGATATTATCTTACATATAATAGGAAGAATCGGTGTGGACGGAGCTTTGTATAAATCTATGGAATTCGTAGGAGACGGGATTGCGAATCTTTCCATGGACGACCGTTTTACAATGGCTAATATGGGCATTGAAGCAGGCGCTAAGAATGGGATTTTCCCGGTCGATGCGAAAGCAGAACAGTATATGAAAGAACACTCAGACAAAGAATATAAGATATATACAGCGGATGAAGATGCAAAATATGATGAGATCATAGAAGTGGACTTATCCAAGGTGCGTCCGACAGTTGCTTTTCCGCATCTTCCGGGAAATGCAAAGACGATAGATGAGATAGAGGCTATGGAGCCAATCCAGATTGATCAGGTAGTCATCGGTTCCTGTACCAATGGGCGCATGGACGATATGAGACGGGCAGCCGCAGTTCTGAAAGGCCATCAAGTAAATCCGAATGTGCGTGTACTGGTGATTCCTGCAACGCAGAAGATTTATCTGCAGTGCGTGGAAGAAGGACTTGTTAAGATATTTGTGGAGGCAGGATGTACTTTCAATACACCAAGTTGCGGACCGTGTATGGGAGGACATATGGGGGTACTGGCTTCCAAAGAGAAATGCGTCTCTACTACAAACCGTAATTTTGTAGGACGCATGGGACATGTGGATTCTTTGATTTATCTTGCTTCCCCTGAGACGGCGGCAGCCAGTGCGATCGCAGGATATATTGCAAATCCGGAGAAGGCAGGTGAAAGATAATGAAAGCACAAGGACATGTTTTTAAGTACGGAGATAACGTAGATACGGATGTGATCATTCCGGCCCGCTATCTGAATTCTTTTGACGGAAAAGAACTGGCAACACATGCTATGGTGGATATTGATCCGGAATTTGCGAAGAAGGTACGGCCGGGAGATATGATAGTTGCAAACAAAAACTTTGGATGCGGTTCATCAAGGGAGCATGCGCCGCTATGCCTGAAAGAAGCAGGTGTAAGTTGTGTGATTGCAGAAACATTTGCCCGGATTTTTTATAGAAATGCAATCAATATCGGACTCCCGATCATTGAATGTGCGGAAGCGGCAAAAGGAATTGAAGCCGGAGATAAAGTTGAGGTAGACTTTGACAGCGGAAAGATATATAATCATACGCAAGGGACTGAATTTCAGGGGCAGCCTTTCCCGGAATTCATGCAGAAATTAATTGCTGCAGGAGGGCTTGTAAATTATACGAACCGTAAAAGGCAATAAAAGAAAATAGAGGGTGCCTCTGAATTGGAGGCACTTTTGTTTTAGGGAGGAGAAAGATGTTACTATTATCAAAAGGAGACATTCAGAAAGTATTTACGATGAAGGAAGCTGTAGAGGCGGACAAAGAAGCATTTCGTATCTTTTCCGAAGGGAAAAGTGTTGTACCGCTTCGTACAAATATCAGCGCTCCAAAGCATGATGGAGCATTTTTATTCATGCCGTCCTATGTAGAAGAGATGGAATGTTCAGCAATCAAAATCGTCAATGTATTCCCGAAAAATATTGACAAAGGACTTCCGACTACTCCGGCACAGGTTCTTTTGATTGATGGAACAACCGGTGTCGTAGTTTCCGTACTCGACGGAACTTATGTGACACAGCTTCGGACAGGAGCGGCATCCGGCGCAGCCTTTGATGTATTGGCAAGAAAAGATGCAAAGAAAGGTGCATTGATCGGAACAGGAGGACAGGCGGCTACACAGCTTGAGGCAATGATGGCAGTGCGTGATCTTAGTGAAGTGAAAGTGTATGATTTAAATGCAGAAAGATTAAACGCATTTGTAGAACAAATGAATAAAGAACTTGCCGCATACGGAACAAAAGTGATTGCAGCAGAAAGTTCAGATGATGCCATTGAGGATGCAGATCTTGTAGTAACAGTTACACCGTCTTCCAGACCGGTGTTTGATGGAACAAAGGTAAAAAAGGGAGTGACAGTAAGTTGTGTTGGATCTTATCAGCCACATATGCAGGAAATGGATCCGGCAATCCTTACAAGAGCATCCAAGATTTATTTTGATTCTGTAGATGCGGTATTATCAGAAGCAGGAGATATCTTAATTCCGCTTGAAGACGGAACGATTACAAAAGATGATTTTACAGGAGACCTGGGAGACGTTCTTTTAGGAAAAGTAACTGCGAGAGAAAATGATGAGGAAATCATTGTGTTCAAGACAGTTGGCATTGGAACACAGGATCTTGTAACAGCAAAAAAAATCTACGATAAAGCGCTTGCACAGGGTGTAGGAACAAACTGGAATTAATAGGAGGACATGAGAAATGGCACAGGAATATTGGAACGGGCCGGAGGCGGCACACAGACGAGTAATGATGAAAGCAGCAGGATATTCAGATGAAGATATCCGTAAGAAACCGCATATCGGAGTACCAAACTCTTTCATGGAAGGTTCACCGGGAAGTGCGCATTTAAGACAGATTGCCGGGGCGGTAAAACAGGGAATCTGGGAAGCCGGAGGAGTGCCGGTGGAATTTGGAATTCCGGCAACATGCGGTAATATCGCAAATGGAGCTGAAGAATTGAAGTATGAGCAGGTGGGACGTGATATCGTTGCCATGTCTGTAGAGTTTGTTACAAAAGTACATAATTTTGACGGACTTGTGATGATAGCATCCTGCGATAATATCATTGCAGGATGTTATCTGGCTGCAGCAAGACTTGATATTCCGGCTATGGTCGTGACAGGAGGTTCTATGCAGCCGGGACACCACTGTGGAAAAGCTATTGTAGAAGCAGATTTAGATGTTGCAAGATTCTCCGGAGCGGGAGAGGATTACCTGGATGAATTGGAAGAGGCAGTATGTCCTTCTTTTGGAGCATGTCCGTCTATGGGAACAGCCAATACGATGCAGATGTTAGGAGAAGTATTTAATCTTGTAATGCCGGGAACCGCAACAGTTCCGGCTTCTGACAATCAGAAACTTCGTCAGGCAAGAGCAGCAGGAAAATATGCGGTGGAACTTGTGAAATCTGGAAGAAAACCATCAGATCTGATCACAAAAGAAGTACTTTTGAACTCTATTATGTTCGATATGGCAGTGGCGGGATCTACGAATGCAGTGCTTCATATTCTTACAATGGCATATGAACTCGGCATTGATATTACATTGGAAGATTTCGAGAAATATGCAGAAGAAATTCCTTGTATCAATGCAGTCATTCCAAGCGGCTCGTATACGGTAGTAGATTTCCATTATGCCGGCGGAGTTCCAAACGTGTTAAAAATGTTAGAGAGCAAACTTTATAAAGATGTACCGATGATTACAGGAATCAAGCTTGGAGACTTTTTAGAAAAACTGGAAGCAAAACCAAACGAAGTCATTCACAGTTTGGAAAAACCGTTATTTAAGGAACCGGGATTAAAAGTACTGCGTGGCAATATTGCACCGAATGGGGCAATTGTAAGACCGACAGGAGTACCGGAATCTGTAAAATACATCAAAGGAAAAGCGAAAGTATTTGATGGTGACAGAGCGGCATTTGAAGCGATTGAGGCTGGAAAAATCGTGCCTGGAGATATTATCGTAATCCGTTATGAAGGATGTAAAGGTGCACCAGGAATGAAAGAATTGATGTTGAGCATTGATGCACTGATCGGACTTGGTCTTCATACAAGTGTAGGATTGATCACAGATGCAAGATTTTCCGGATTTAACTTTGGAGCAATTGTAGGACATGTTTCTCCGGAGGCATACGACGGAGGTGTCATCGCCCTTGTAGAAGAAGGGGACGAGATCATTTTGGATACGATCAAGGGAGAGGCAACACTTTGTGTATCAGATGAAGAATTAGCAGTTCGTAGAGAAAAGTGGGTATGCCCACCATTAAAAGAACAGAAAGGCTGTCTGAATCTCTTTGCGAGAAACTGCCGTCCGGCGGAAGAAGGCGGAGCAATGCAGCCTTGGTAGGAAGACAAAAAAGGAAGAAAATGAGGAGAAGCAGATGGAACAGAAAAAAGGAAGAGCGGTGGCGCTTCTGCCAATAGGCGTATTTTTAGTGATATTTTTAGGTGCAGGAATTCTGACCGGGGATTTCTATGCGATGCCGGCAATCGTGGCATTTTTGATTGCCTTGTTTGTGGCATTTCTACAGAACAGAAGTTTGAGCTTTGCAGAGAAACTTCAGATTATTTCGGAAGGTGTTGGAGATGAGAATATCATTACAATGTGCCTGATCTTCTTATGTGCCGGGGGATTTTCCGGTGCAGTGACAGCGGCAGGAGGAGTGGACAGCACTGTGAATTTCGGACTATCGATTCTTCCGTCCAACATTGCAGTTGTAGGATTATTTGTAATTGGATGCTTCATTTCCGTTTCTATGGGGACATCCATGGGAACTATAGCGGCATTGGCTCCTATTGCTGTAGGAATCAGTGAAAAAACACATTTTCCGATGGCAGTATGTATTGGTGCGGTCGTATGCGGTGCCATGTTCGGAGACAATTTATCTATGATTTCCGATACAACAATCGCAGCGGTGAAAACCCAGGGATGTGAAATGAAGGACAAGTTCAAAGCTAACTTTTTCATTGTTCTTCCGGCGGCGATTTTGACGATTGTAATATTTTTGCTGATTACGATAGATGGAAATTATCAGATTACAGAAAAACTGCCGTATAACATCTGGCAGATACTTCCGTATGTAGTCGTTCTGATTGGTGCGCTTATCGGAGTTAATGTATTTCTGGTATTGATAGTAGGAATTGTTCTATCTGTAATCGTTGGAGTTTCAACGGGTGCATTGGCAGCAGGTGAAATATTTACTGCAATCGGCGGTGGTGTGACCGGAATGTACGATATCACAGTAATTTCCATTGTAGTTGCATGCATAGTTTCGCTGGTGAAAGAGTATGGAGGTATTCAGTTTATTTTGAATATTATCAAGAGCAACATCCGGGGGAAAAGAGGAGGAGAGCTTGGAATTGCAGGGCTTTCTCTTCTTGTGGATATGTGTACGGCCAATAATACGGTAGCTATTGTGATGACAGGACCCATCGCTAAGGAAATCTGTGAAGAGTTTGACATTGACGCAAAACGTTCTGCTTCCTTGCTTGACATATTTACTTCAGTAGGCCAGGGAATCATTCCTTATGGAGCGCAGCTTTTGTCAGCGGCATCTCTTACGGGGATTACTCCATTTGCGATCATGCCCTATTTGTTTTACCCGATTTTGATGGCAGTGAGTGCTTTAGGCTTCATTTTTTTTAGAAGAGACAAAAAGCAGGCGACATAGAACCGAAGAAAAATGTACTGTTTATGTGCCAGAAGAAATCTTTTATGAAAGAAATAAGCGAATGAATGTCATTGTTAAAAAATTCACTATTGACTTATTTGGGAAAAGATGTGATAATGAATGCAAATGTTGAATGCAAAACATTAATTTGAAAAAGAGAGGTTGATAAAGATGGCAAAAATCGATTTAACTAAGTATGGTATCACTGGAACTACAGAGATTGTGTACAACCCTTCTTATGAATTATTATTCGAAGAAGAGACAAAACCTGAATTAGAAGGTTTTGAAAAAGGACAGGAAAGTGAACTTGGTGCAGTTAACGTAATGACAGGTATTTATACAGGCCGTTCACCAAAAGACAAATTTATCGTAATGGATGAGAATTCCAAAGATACAGTCTGGTGGACATCTGATGAATACAAAAATGATAACCATCCGGCTTCACAAGAAGCATGGGATGCGGTGAAAGAAATTGCTTTAAAAGAGCTTTCCAATAAAAGACTTTTTGTAGTAGATGCATTCTGCGGTGCGAACGAAGATACACGTATGGCAATCCGCTTTATCGTGGAAGTTGCATGGCAGGCACACTTTGTAAAAAACATGTTTATCGAGCCTACAGTTGAAGAACTTGAGAACTTTGAGCCGGATTTTGTAGTATACAATGCTTCGAAAGCAAAAGTTGAGAACTACAAAGAATTAGGATTGAACTCAGAGACAGCAGTAATGTTCAATATTACAACACGTGAGCAGGTAATTGCGAACACATGGTATGGCGGAGAGATGAAAAAAGGTATGTTCTCTATGATGAATTACTACCTTCCGTTAAAAGGAATTGCTTCTATGCACTGTTCTGCAAATACTGATATGAATGGTGAGAATACAGCAATTTTCTTCGGACTCTCAGGAACAGGAAAGACAACACTTTCCACAGACCCGAAACGTCTTCTGATCGGTGATGATGAACATGGATGGGATGACAATGGAATCTTCAACTTTGAAGGTGGATGTTATGCAAAAGTTATCAATCTTGATAAGGAATCTGAGCCGGATATTTACAATGCAATTAAGAGAAATGCACTTCTTGAGAATGTTACATTAGATGCAGAAGGTAAAGTAGATTTTGCAGATAAGAGCGTGACAGAGAATACACGTGTATCTTACCCGATTGAACACATCGAGAAGATCGTGCGTCCTATTTCAGCAGCGCCGGCAGCGAAGAACGTTATTTTCTTATCAGCAGATGCATTCGGAGTATTACCACCGGTATCTGTTCTTACACCAGAGCAGACACAGTACTACTTCTTATCAGGATTTACAGCAAAACTTGCAGGAACGGAACGTGGTATCACAGAACCTACACCGACATTCTCGGCATGCTTTGGCCAGGCATTCCTTGAGCTTCATCCAACAAAGTATGCGGAAGAGCTTGTGAAGAGAATGGAAATGAGTGGAGCAAAAGCTTACTTGGTAAATACGGGATGGAACGGAACAGGAAAACGTATTTCTATTAAGGACACACGTGGAATTATTGATGCGATCTTAAATGGAGATATTTTAAATGCACCTACAAAGAAGATTCCGTACTTCAACTTTGAAGTTCCTACAGAACTTCCGGGTGTTGATTCTGCAATCCTTGACCCACGCGATACATATGCAGATGCGGCAGAGTGGGAAGAAAAAGCAAAAGATCTTGCAGGAAGATTCATTAAGAATTTTGCAAAATACGAAGGTAATGACCAGGGTAAAGCGTTAGTTCCGGCAGGACCACAGCTCTAAGAGATAGAGAAAAGATGATAGAAAACGGGAAATCACAGGAATGTGATTTCCCGTTTTTTGTAATGGTAACAGTTAGCTTGATATGATAGAATAAAGACAACAACGTGAGCAATTTAAATATGAGAAGAAATCACGAAAGCAGGAGGCGGGGAATATGGCTGAGTATATGGAAACAGTGCAGGCTGTCATGGAAGAAGTGAAAAAAGCGGTAATTGGAAAAGATGATTGTGTCAAAAAAGTATTGGCGGCGATCTTGGCTGGAGGCCATATTTTGATAGAAGACATACCAGGAGTAGGAAAAACAACACTTGCACTCTCCTTTGCAAAATGTATGGGGATGAAACAGAACCGTATACAATTTACACCGGACGTGCTCCCGGCAGATATTACAGGGTTTTCTATGTATGATAAAAACAGAGGAGAATTTTATTATGAACCGGGAGCTGCCATGTGTAATCTTCTTTTGGCAGATGAAATTAACAGGACTTCTCCGAAAACACAATCTGCACTTTTGGAAGTTATGGAAGAAGGAACAGTTACAATTGATAAAATAACCCGGGAGGTTCCGAAACCGTTTGTGGTGATTGCAACGGAAAATCCCATTGGTTCTTCAGGAACACAGATGCTGCCGGAGTCACAGCTTGACAGATTTTTTATCTGTATTACGATTGGATATCCGGATATGAAATATGAAATTGAGATTGTAAAAGGAAATCAGAAGGGAAACCTTCTTTCCAGCATTCATCCTCTGATTACAGCGGAAAATTTGCTTGTCATTCAAAGGGAAGTAGAGAATGTGTACATTCATGATGTCATTTATCAATATATGGGAGAATTAGTCAATGAGACAAGAATCCATCCGATGATCGAGATGGGAGTAAGCCCTCGAGGGATGATAGCACTCTCAAAAATGGCAAAAGCCATGGCATATCTTGCGGGTAGGGAGTACTGTATTCCCCGGGATGTGAAAGATGTATTTGAAAATGTGGCAAGACATAGAATACAACTGAATTCCAAAGCGAGAATCAACCATCTGAAGGTGCAGGATTTGATCCGTGAGATTTTGGATAAAGTTCATGAACCGACACCGAAGCGCAAGTAAAAGAACAGAGGGAAAGTATGAAAGTATTGATATATGTGGGAATGGTGATTCTTACAATCTATTTAGGGATTATGTATCGTTGGCCTGAGGGAGCATGGCTTCTTTCCGGAGAAATTGTTTTTCCATTTCTTTGTTTGGGAATGGCTTGGAGTTCAGGAAGAAAGGTTCGGGTCCGCATTGAGTCACATAAAGATACGGTGGAAAGAGGAGAAGAAATTCCGGTGAGACTTTCTATTGTGAATGAAGGAAAGTTTCCGGCAATAGTGAAGATTAAGATTTTTCATAGATATATATTCGGTAATGAGAAAAAGAATTATGAAGAAACGATTTATGTACCGCCCCATAAAAGTGAAGGAAGGAATCTCTGTATCAATGCAGAATATTGCGGAAAACTTATGATTGCCACAAGAAAATTGAGGCTATATGACTGGTGGGGATTTACATCTGTTCATAAAAAGTGCAAAGAGAGTTGTGAGATTACAGTGATGCCTAAGCCGTATCCGGTAAACCTTGTCATGAGTAACCGGACGAAATGGTTTCCAATAGACGGAGAATCTTATGCCAAGGATCGTGGCGGAGATGATACAGCAGAAATTTATGAAGTAAGAGAGTATCGCTTTGGAGACCGGATGCAGAAAGTACATTGGAAATTGAGTGCAAAGGAAGATGAACTGTACATTAAGGAATTCAGTTATCCACTGGGAGCGGCGGTGATTCTTCTTCTGGAAGGAAGAAATGACAGAGAAGAGATGGAAAATTTTACGGAAGTGGTTGTTTCAGTTTCCGCAGCGCTTCTTCGGGTGGAATGCCCACATTATATTGTTTGGCAGAAAAAACAGGAAAAACAAATACGCCGGGTATTGATACGAGAGGAAGAAGATTTTCATGAATTTCTTATGGAACTTTTGCAATTTGATAGAAATTCCTTGGAAGTAAATACGGAGGAATATTATCGACATGCGTACAAAAGTGATACCTACTCTACACTTCTTAGAATTTCTACAGATCTGACAATACGGATCAATAAAGAAGAAAGTATGCATATAGAATCACAAAACTTGGAAGAGTTTTTTGAAACTGTAGAAATCGTTGTATAAAAGGAAAAGGAAATGAACAAAGGAAAGATTACAGAATTTGTGTATATGCTCATTTTTACGTGGATAGCAGCGCTTGCTATGATATGTTCTGTTTGCGATGCGTTTTCTATTGTCTATGAAAATGTTTTTTTCTATTCTGTTTCCGGTATCTATACGCTGCTAATAACAGCGGTGTTATATGCACAAAAGGGGAATAGGTTGTGGCAAATGGCAAAGATGGTTTTCCTGGCAGAGAGCGTCCTTGTGGTAATAGGAAGAATGAAAGTAATAGAAAGCCTGACCTATATTAAGGATACGATATCTGTACAGTTTCACGCATATCTGGTAAATGGGAGATATGCAGAGGTGATAAAAGGATCGGAGCAAACATGGGGATTAGTCTTTTTGGGAATTCTTTTTGCTACAATTTCAGCCATGGGTATTATATATTGTAAGAGAGTCTGGTTTCTATCCATTACTATGGGGCTTACTTTTGGGCTTCCGTTTTTCGTAGGTGGAGTTCCTAAAAAGTTTACGCTTGTTTTAGTTCTTTTGGTAATTATGGGTGCAGTGTTTGCAAAAACAGGAGGGGCACGGGAAAAGGAAAAACTTAAGGCAGCAATATTAGGAATCTGCATGGGAGGTCTGGCATTTCTGATCGGAATACCACTATTTTCGGATACGGCGGATGCTCTTTTTCAAGATAAGATGGCATTTCAGGGCAAAGTGGATGCATTTTGGAATCAAAATGTACGGGAATATTTGCAAAATGTAGGAAACGGGGATCGGGCTACAGGCGGAGTGAATGACGGAAAGCTTGGAGAGTACAGTGGGTTAGACCGGGATCACAGTGTACATTTGAAAGTAAAAACTCAAAAAAAGCCGGAGGAAACGATTTATATCAGAGGTTTTGTTGGTTCTGATTACACCGGACGGTCATGGAAACGGGGAAGTGAAAGAAAATTTGATTCAGAAAATGATGGATTTGAAGTTGAAAATGTAAAGGCAAACCGGAAGTATCAGTATCATACTTATCCGGATGCAGAACATATTCCAGACAAGTGGAGAAAAGAAAACTCGAAATATGAGAAATCTGTACGAAAAAAGTATTTGGAAGTGCCGGAACGAATCAAAGAGTCATTTGCTGATGTAACTGCCCGGAATATTGTGCGGACAAAACCGGAAAATGTCGTGAACGAAGTTGCATACCTTCTTTCCCATACCGCAAGATATTCTTTGAATCCCGGAAAGACACCCGAGGGGAAAGATTTTGCGGAATATTTCTTCTTTGATAAAAAAGAAGGATACTGTACGCATTTTGCCACCACAGCAGTTTTATTGTTTCGTATGGAAGGAATTCCGTCAAGATATGTGGGAGGATATGTGGCAAGGCCAAAGGATTTTGTAAAGCAGAAGGATGGCACATATCTTGCAGAGATAACAGGAGAAGAAGCACATGCATGGGCAGAAATCTATGTGTCCGGAACCGGATGGATTCCGGCAGAAACAACACCGGGGTATGTGAATGAAAACACATCATCTGATGAACAACAGAATCAGACGGAATGGAATACTCAAGAACAGGAGAATTTTGTTGAACCAGAAGATACAGAAAGTGATGCAGGTGACGGACAAACGGAAAAACAGCTGAATCAAAAAGAAGACACAGAAAAAGAACCGGAAGAAACAGATAAATCGCAGGTTGGAAGAAAAGAAGAAAGTGGCAAAAAATCGAAAAAATCTGACAAAAAGATTCCGTCTGGAGTGTTGATACTCGTTATTTTTCTCATATTATCCATAACAGTAGGCGGGATAATTTGGATTGGAAGAAAGAATAGAGAGAGAAAAGAAGAGACGGAAGGGTATAACGAGCAGACAAAACGGTTATTCTATAAAATATATGAAAGGCTAGGAGCGGAAAAGATTATTTCTGATGAAACGGAACTTGAGGACGAGCTTGGAGAGAAGCTTAGAAAGCGTTGTCCGCAGATAAAGGAGGAGGATACAAAGAAGCTTCTTGATATCATTTATCGTGCCAATTATGGCAAAGATGAGATAAAAAGGGAAGAATATCAATTTGTGAGATGGATATTATTGCTACTTGAAAAAAAGCGGTAAATGTTCTATAATGAGTTTAGAAAACCTGGGATGTTCGATCATTCTGTTATTTTGAACCTACATTACTTTAAACGGGATTCCTATATCTCTGTAATATGCCAGGCCCTCATTATGCAGGGGAAGGCAGAAAAGCAGATGCGGTCGCCCACCTAGCTTTAGCTAGGAGTCAAAATACAGAAACCGGCATTTTGGGCAATACAAAAGATAAAGGCAGTCGCAGTGATGCGGCTGCTTTTCTGTTTCATAGGAAATTGCATCATATGCAATTAAAAATATTTCGAGGAAATCGAACTGCGGAGGAAAGGGATTCAGCGCTACTGTTTTTTGTACATGAAATTTTTGAAAAAAATTTCAATTATATTGAAAATGCACAAATGTGAGCTATAATTGTATTTGTTTAGTGAAAAAAGTGTACAAAAATAAACGAAAAGGAGTCGGATGATTATGAGTATACAGGAAAGGATTTTAAAACTGCGTGAGCAGATGAAAGAGAAAGGAATTGACATTTATGTCGTTCCAACCGCGGATTTTCATCAGACGGAATATGTAGGTGAATATTTTAAAGCGAGAAAATATATTACTAATTTCTCGGGATCAGCAGGAACAGCAGTTGTAACTGCGCATGAAGCAAAGCTTTGGGTTGACGGAAGATATTTCATACAGGCAGCAGAACAGATAGCCGGAACCACTGTAGAGATGATGAAAATGGCAGAACCAGGTGTTCCAACGATAGAGGAATATCTTGCAGATACACTGGAAGAAGGTGGAGTGATCGGATTTGACGGACGAGTAGTTGCAATGGGATCCGGAATCGCCTATGCAAATATTGCTGCAGAGAAAAATGGTAAAGTAATTTATGCATATGATCTGATTGATGAAATCTGGGAAGACCGTCCGGAACTTTCGAAAGAACCGGCATGGATTTTGGAGCAGAAATATGCAGGAGAAACAGTGACAAGCAAATTGACGAGAATCCGGGAATATATGAAAAATTCTGGAGCTACAGTACATATTCTTACTTCGTTGGATGATATATGCTGGACACTGAACATGCGAGGAAATGATATCGAATTTTTCCCACTTGTACTTTCCTATGCGATCATAACGATGGATCAGATGCATTTGTACATGGATGAAACAAAGTTGAACGAAGAAATGAAAGCGAAATTTGAAGAAGATGGAGTGATCATTCATCCATACAATGATATTTATGAAGATGTAAAGACAATTTCCACAACAGAAGCGGCTCTGATCGATCCTGCAAGATTGAATTATGCTCTTTATAGTAATATTCCGGAAGATGTCAAGAAAATCGAAGAACGAAATCCAGAAGTATTATTTAAGGCAACTATAAATGAGCAAATTTGAAAAATTGCACAAAACTACACTGCGAATTTCATAAATGAATCAAAATCATTACTTTCC
>JAJBSL010000029.1 GCA_020540725.1 Lachnospiraceae bacterium EP-SM-12S-S03 | reverse complement strand
AAGCTGATTTTACTCAAGCCTTTCGCCTATCATTATCATAGAAGATCTTATTTACAGACTTTTCTTCATAGTCTCATTTATCTGTTTGCTTTATAGGCTTCTTCTTCCTCCCACACATCAAACCCGCCTTCTTTTAGTGTGCGGATTGCTTTTTCCGGGATTTCTGTTTTTAGAACTGCAGATGCATCTTCTCCGTTAGCAAATGCATACATATATTCCACATTGACATCATTTTGCACCAGAAGGTGCATCGCTTTTCCTAACGATCCCGTAGCATGTGGCACACGAAGCGCAATCACATCTGTTATCATAGCAACAATTCCAGATTCTTTTAAGACCTCTTTTCCTTTTACCGGATCAGAAACAATCAGTCTCAGCATTCCATACTCTGACGTATCAGCAAGACTCAATGCCACAATATTAATGTCATTTCGTCCCAATGTATCCAACACTTCTTCTAATCTTCCTTCCCTATTCTCCAAAAAAATAGATAGCTGTTTGATCGTCATACTCTCCGCCTCCTATAAATTTCTGTTATCAATCACACGTTTTGCTTTTCCTTCACTTCTTTCAATCGACTTCGGTTCCACAAGTTTCACCCGTACCGAAACACCGATTGCCTGTTTGATCACATTTCCAATTTTCTTTTTCAAATCATCCAGCTTACGGATTTCATCCGAAAAATATTGCTCATCCACTTCCACCATAACAGTCAGCACATCCAGATTGTTTTCCCTGTCTACGATCAACAGATAATGTGGTAACGCCCCTTGAATAGAAAGTAAGGCCGTTTCAATTTGTGTAGGAAATACGTTCACACCACGTATTACCTTCATATCATCCGTACGTCCCTTAAATTTTGAAATTCTCGGGAGTGTTCTTCCACAAGCACATTGTGTACGATCCATGCTCGTCAGATCTTTCGTACGATAACGGATGAGCGGCATTGCCTCTTTCGTAAGCGTTGTGAAAACGAGTTCTCCTGTGTCTCCATCTTTCACCGCTTCATTTGTTGTCGGGTTCAAAATTTCCGGAAGGAAATGGTCTTCAAAAATATGTAATCCGTTATGATGAATACATTCCATTGCCACTCCCGGCCCCATGATCTCACACAATCCATAAATATCAAATGCATTAATTTTCAATCTCTCTTCGATTTCTTTTTGCATTTCTACTGTCCACGGCTCTGCCCCGAAAATTCCGGCCTTCAGTTTCAGTTTATCCACTAAACCAGCTTCTTCCAAAGCTTCCGCAAGATGCAATGCATAAGACGGAGTACATGCCATAGCTGTAGCTCCAAAGTCTTCCAGACACATCATCTGTCTTTGTGTATTTCCTGCCGACATGGGAATTGTCAAAGCTCCAAGCGCTCTTGCTCCAAAGTCAAGCCCCAATCCTCCTGTAAACAATCCATATCCATAACACACATGTATGATATCTTCTTCCGTAAGCCCCGCCATGGTAAGCGCCCGGGCAACACATTCTCCCCATATTTCCGTATCATGCTTTGTATAAGAAGCAAGCGTCAGCTTTCCTGTTGTTCCAGATGTTCCCTGCACTCGTGCTACTTGAGATTTCGGGACTGCCAACAATCCGAATGGATAATTTTCTCTCAAATCTTCTTTCGTCGTAAATGGAAGTTTGTGTATATCTTCTACACCTTTGATATCCCCCGGTTCTACTCCAATCTCTTTCATTTTTCTGTTGTAAAACGGAACATGCTCATATACATTTGCCACCTGTTTCACAAGCCTCTCACTTTGCAGCGTAAGCATCTCATCCCTACTCATACACTCGATTTCCGGCCGTCTGATTCTCTCCTGCCATTCCATAACTTTTCTCTCCGTTCCTTTTATAATTCACTGTCATCTACAATCTTTACATTTGCCTCTTCCAAAATTCGTACTGCATCTTCCAGATCATCCGTACTAAATACCATGACCGGTGTTTTCTCTTCTCTGATGACAAAAGAATAAATATAATTAATGCTGATCTGTGCATCTGCCAAAATCTTCAGCATATTATTCAGATTCCCTTTCTGATCCACAAGTTCTACTCCGACAACCGGATGAATCCTCACAACAAAACCTTGTGATGTCAGATATGCTTTCGCTTCTTCTGCCCGATCCACTACAAGACGTAGAATGGAAAATTCCGGATTATCAAAAGATGAAATTGCACGGATATTAATGTGTGCTTTCGTCAGAGCATTTGTCACATCCATAAGGCTCCCGGTTCTGTTTTCTACAAATACTGATAGCTGCTTAATCATATGCTCCTCCTATAAATGATATCCCACATCAAATGCTTTTTTATTAATTTCAATGGTTTTCGTTGGTACCGTTTTTTCAATCATGTCATACCACTGCTCTTTCGTGAAGTCCATATGTTGCGCTGCGATTCCCAAAACAATCATATTAAATACCCTTGGATTTCCCAGTTTTTTCGCTTCTTCTGTCGCATTCACCTTGTAAACCTTATGTTCCCTCGCAAGACTTTCCAGTATTCCTTCCGGATATTTCGCCTCCCCGATCACAACCGGCATCGGGTCGATCCTCCAGTCATTGGCAATTAAAACACCGTCCTTTTTCAAAAAATGGGAATACCTCAATGCTTCCAGCCTCTCAAATGCAATGATTACATCCGCCTGTCCTTCTTCTACAATTGGTTCTGCAACCTTTGTTCCGTAACGGACATAAGTGACAACGCTTCCACCACGCTGTGCCATTCCGTGAACTTCCGAAAGTTTCACATCATATCCGCCTGCAATGGCAAGCCCTCCTAAAATTCTGCTTGTAAGAAGAGTTCCTTGCCCTCCCACTCCAACGATCATAATATTTTTTGTTGCCATTATCTTTCACCTGCCTTTACCAATTCAATAGCATCGAATTTACAAAGAGTTGCGCAAAGTCCGCATCCCGTACACATCGTATCATCAATATGAACCGTTCCATCTTCATTTCTTGTCATGGCCGGGCATCCCGGTTTCATACACATTCCACATTTCTTACAGCGGTCTGTATGTGCAATATACAACGGTTTTTTTGATTTATCAAGCAGTACACAAGGTGACTTCGTAATGATGACCGATACTTCGTCTTTTGCAGCCTCTTCCCTTATGACTTTTTCTAATTCTGCAATATTAAATGCATTGACTTCAACGACATTTTTCACGCCCATCGCACGACAAAGTGCCGCAATGTCAATTGCATATGTCGGCTCGCCGAGTAATGTCTTTCCGGTTGCTGCATGATCCTGATGACCTGTCATTCCTGTTGTGGAATTGTCAAGGATCATAACAGTGCCTGTCGCTTTGTTGTACATCATATTCATCAAAGAATTAACCCCTGTATGTAAAAATGTAGAGTCACCGATTACTGCAACCCAGTTTTTAACGTATTCTTTTCCCTTTGCTTTTTCCATTCCATGAAGGCTGGAAATGCTTGCTCCCATGCAAATGGTTGTATCTACCACACTAAGCGGTGCAACCGCTCCGAGTGTATAACATCCGATATCGCCCGCCGCATGCATTTTCAATTTATTCAACACGTAATACACACTTCTGTGCGGACATCCCGGACAAAGAATTGGTGGTCTTCCCGGTGCCTTTGCCGGTTCCTTCATCTCCAATGTTGCTCCTAAAATTGCTCTCCGGATCATATTGGCACTGTATTCACCTTGTACAGTAAATATTTCTTTTCCAACAGCATGGATTCCCCAGGATTTTACCTGTTCTTCAATGACAGGATCCAGTTCTTCCACAATATATAACGTTTCTACTTTCTCAGCAAATTCCTGAATCAGTTTCTTCGGAAGTGGATTCACAAGCCCTAGTTTCAGCACAGAAGCATTTGGAATCGCTTCTTTCACATACTGATACGGGATTCCGCTTGTGATCACACCGATTTTCGTGTCATTCATCTCCACTCTATTCATCGAAAATGTATTTGCCGCCTCGGCAAGTTCCAAATTCTTCTTCTCAATCACAATATGGCGTGCTTTTGCATTTCCAGGCATCATAACCGTCTTTTTGACATCTTTCACATAGGTCTTATCTTCCACTCTTTTTCTCTCGCAGAGTGATACAATCCCCTGGGAATGCGCAAGTCTTGTTGTCGTTCTTAAAATCACCGGGCGGTCAAATTGTTCACTGATTTCAAACGCTTCTTTCATAAATTCTTTCGCTTCCATACTATCTGAAGGTTCCAAAACAGGAACTTGCGCCGCCCTTGCCACCATTCTTGTATCCTGTTCATTCTGGGAACTGTATAATCCCGGATCATCTGCAACGACAAGCACAAGCCCACCGTTCACCCCCATATAAGATACGGTATAAAGCGGATCAGATGCCACATTCAATCCAACATGTTTCATGCATGCCATGGCGCGCACTCCGGATATGCTCGCCCCAATTGCAACTTCTGCTGCAACCTTTTCATTTGGAGACCATTCTGCATAAATATCTTCTTTATATTTTACAAGATTCTCACTAATTTCCGTACTTGGTGTTCCCGGATATGCCGCTGACACTTTCACTCCTGCTTCATAAGCTCCTCTTGCAATGGCCTCATTCCCAAGCATGATTACTTTCTGATTCTCATTTGACATTTTATAGCCCATCCTTTCGTAAATCTGTTACCCTCTTTGCTTTCCCTTCAAAACGTTTTAGTGAATGCGGTGCTACCAATCTGATATTTGTGGCAAGACCAAGCATAGATTTTAGATTTGACTTGATTCTTCCTTCCAGTTCACTTAACTTTGTATAACTATCAAGTAATCTGTCATCAATCAGTTCCACCGTAATCGTCATCACATCCAATCGATTCTTCCTCTCTACAAGAATCTCATAATGTGGTCCGATCTCCGGAATTTTAAACAAAACTTCTTCTATCTGTGTCGGGAATACATTTACTCCCCGAATAACAAGCATATCGTCTGCACGGCCTGATAAATTCTCCATCCTTACAGTCGTTCTTCCACATTTACACGGTGCATAATCCAGTCTTGTCAGATCACCGGTTCTATATCTCACAAGCGGCAACGCTTCTTTCCCAAGACAAGTTATAACAAGCTCTCCCTTTTCTCCCGGAGGAAGTACTTCTTCCGTTTCCGGATCAATGATTTCCGGAATAAACCAATCTTCATTGATATGCATGCCGCAAAGTTCTGTACACTCTCCTGCAACACCCGGCCCACATAATTCACTCATACCATAATTCTGTGTACATACAAACTGTGTTCCCCAGACTTTATGCATCTCCTCTCTCATGGCTTCCGTCATACCTTCGCCTCCAAAAAGTCCGGTTTTCACCCTCAGATCCTTCGCCGGATCCAGCCCTCTGCTTCGAATTTCTTCTCCCAGATGCAGTGCATAGGACGGCGTTGCTACAAGAAGTGTTACTCCCATATCCTGCAAAAACATAATCTGTTTGTTTGTATTGCCGGAAGACATGGGAATCACCGCAGCTCCTAGATTCTCCAATCCCCCGTGCAACCCTAATGCCCCTGTAAATGTGCCATAGCCAAAAGAAATCTGACAGATATCATCCGATGTAGCACCTCCCATACAAGCAACGCGTGTCACATTATTCAGCCATACTTCCAAATCCTGTTTCGTGTACCCTACCACAGTAGGCTTTCCCGTTGTTCCCGAACTTGCATGGAAACGGACCAGATCCTTTTTATCTACTGCAAACAATCCCATCGGATAACTCTCCCGAAAATCCGACTTATATGTAAACGGAAGTTTTCTCAAATCCCCCAGTGTCCGAATATCTTCCGGTTTCACTCCCGCCGCATGCATTTTTTTACGATAAGGCACTGATTTTTCATATGTATATATCATCGTACTTTTTAGTTTCTCAAGCTGGACCTTCTCAATCTCCTCCCTCGAAAATGTCTCTTCCTTCGCCCATATCATGGATATGCCCTCCTTATATTTACTCGCATCTCAACGCTTTCATCTATTGTAGCACATTACTTTTGCGGTTTAAAGTGTTAATTTGACAAATCCACATACTCTCACACTAAAATCATCATTTTCGCTACTGTATTTCTCTCAGACTTCCTTTCATCAAAAATACGATTACGTATAATAAAAAGGACGGTTTCCCGTCCTTCACTTATTTCTATTTATTTTATCCTAATGCCACATCTAAAATCATCATTACCATAAATCCCAAAGCAAATCCAATCGTTCCAACATCGGAATGCTCTCCTTCAGCCGATTCCGGGATTAATTCTTCCACAACAACATAAAGCATAGCACCTGCAGCCAAAGCAAGCAGATACGGAAGTGCCGGTTCAATGAATCCGGAAAGCAAAATTGTAATGACTGCTGCAATCGGCTCCACAACACCGGAAAGTGTTCCGTAGACAAAAGCTTTCATTCTCCCTACATTTCCCGCACTTTTCAGTGGAAGAGAAATGATAGCTCCTTCCGGGAAATTCTGAATTGCAATTCCGATTGATAAAGCAATTGCTCCCATAAGCGTTACATTCGTATTCCCGGATATGGCACCTGCGAATACAACTCCAACCGCCATTCCCTCTGGTATATTGTGAAGGGTCACAGCAAAAATCAGCATGGTAACCTTACGAAGAGAATGCTTCGGCTGTATTCCTTCCGGCTTCTCCTGATCCAGATGAAGATGAGGAATCAACTTATCCATTAGAAGAAGAAACAGAAACCCTAATATCAATCCTACCGCTGCCGGAACAAAAGCCAACTTTCCCATATGTTCCGACATATCCATGGCAGGAATCAGAAGCGACCATACAGATGCCGCAACCATAACGCCCGAAGCAAATCCCAATAATCCTTTTTGAATCAAAGGTTTTATTTCATTTTTCAGGAAAAATACGCAGGCAGCCCCTGCCAATGTCCCAAAAAACGGAATCAGAATTCCTATTAATACATTATTCATTCATTTTACTTCTCTTTCTTTTCATAAATGCTATTTAATTTTATCAAACTTCTCTCTACTGCATCTTTTGCATTTTTCCAAGGTTCGTCTTTGAATCTGTAATCATATTTCTGAATATACCAATCCAAGTCCTCCTTGACACGCTTCATGTTTTCGATATAAACTTTCGTGATATCTGTCAGAAAATTTTCCTGCACATTTCCACCAAGCTGCTCAATCCCTGCCTGATAAAGCATTCCATAGTGTTTTGTGCAAAATCCTTTCGCCGATACAAGCGTATTCCTAAAATCGCTCTCTTTTTTATACAAATAGCATATCGTCTTCAAATACTGCTTGAAAATCGCATCTATCTTGTTGCAGACAAAACAACTTCCGCTGACTTGCTCTGTATAATCTGTAACCGCATTCCCTGAATCTTTTATTTTCCCGAACAACGGTTTTTTGACGGGTTCTGGTTTATGACCCTCCAGATGGTTGATTACAGTCTCCATATGTGTATTCAGCATAAGCGCCACACCGAGCTTATCCTGTCTTGTGAGCAGCATCTTAATATGCTTCTCACAAAATCCTGTCTGATTACTCTCCATTCTCTGGTCATCCACCATATATCCTGCCATAGTAAGCCGCAAAGCATCTTCTTCCAATTGACGGTGCATCGCACATAATGGACACTCACAATCTTCTCGGAAAGCATCGTTGATTGGTATCGTATATAATTTTTCCTTCATTTTCTATTTCTATTCTGTTCCTGTTGTATTATCTGTTGTTCCGCTTGCATTTGTTGTACCTGTTGTATCTGTCGAATTGGTTGTATTATCCGTCGGATTGGTTGTGTCTGTACCGGTTGTTGTGTCTGTCGGTTCGTTGGTAGTTGTTCCTCCTGTTGTATCAGAGTTCACATCAATATCATCTGTAACATCAGACTTTGTATCATCTTTCTTATCATCTTTACCATCCGACATGGAGTCAAACTTCTCAAGTCCCCAATGAACCCATCCCTTTACGGTATCACGATTGAAATATACCGCCGCACCAATTCCGGCCACAATCAAGACAAATACAAGAAACTTCAGGAAACCTCTTCCTTTTTTCTTTGCAGGTTTTGCCTTTTTACGCACTTCTTTCACGCGCTTTTCCGGCATTTCTTTGAATTTCTTCTCGTGATCCCTCTGAGATTCTTTAATCTGTTTTTCTCTTTCCGGTCTCTTTTCCGGCTTTTTCTTTGGTTGTTCTTTTGTACGCTTCTCTGATTTCTTCTCTTTCGAATCCACTTTGCGTTTGGCAGGTCTTCTTTCTCTCTGCTCTTCTGTATATTCTCTGACACTCGTTGAACCGGATACATTCTCTTCTTCCGCTTCGCTTCCCACCAGTTCTTCCATCTGCGCCTCAAACTGTCTTGTCATCGACAAATCTTCTTGAGGTTCTGTCCGTTTTTCTCCTTTCTTTCCTTTCTTCTTGTCAAGATTAATCTTTATCTTACATTCATAACAGAATGCATAGTCATTGTAAATCGGATTCCCCTGTTCATCCTTCCCCACTTCGACTGCTTTTATCTTCATTTCATTGCCACATTTCTTACAACGCATAGTTTCTCCCTCCTTATATATGCATTATCGACGTTATTATAGCATGACCGCCAAGGAGCCACGCTCCCTTTGACGGATGCACAGTGACTTTCTTCGGTTCCGCAAAAATCACATATGCGCAATGTTATAATATGCGTTCTGCGCATATTATAACATAATTCGACAGAAATCTACAAGAAATTATTCATATTGCATTTTCTTTCCATTCTACGCTATAATAGTGAAGCGAACACTTTGCAAAGGGGATACATTATGAATAAAAAAGAAATATCTGAAATAAAGAAACAATTCACACCGTCTAATTGCGCGATCACACGTATTTGCGGATGCTATGTGAACGGGGAAAAAGAGAAAAAAGCTTCCTTCAAGCAGGCATTTCTTTCACTTCCCGAGGAAGAAATGTTTAAATACTTCGATATCTTCCGCAAATCACTTTCCGGTACAATCGGGAAAAATCTGATCAACATGGAATTTCCTCTTGATTCTGAGATGGACGGTGGTACGCAGGAATTTTTGTTAAAACTTCGTAACAGCCGATTGACAGATGATGTACTTCTCGATACATTCTATGACCGCATCATTGAGTCCTATGACTACGGAGAACATTATCTCATTCTTCTCATCCATGCTGCTTATGACGTGCCGGGAAAATCTTCTGACAATGAAGAGATGTTCGATGCATCCGATGAAGTTTATGACTACATACTGTGCACCATCTGTCCGGTAAACCTGTCAAAACCCGGACTTTCTTATGATGTGGAACTCAATAGTTTCCACGAACGCATTCGTGACTGGATTGTGGAAATGCCGGACCTTGGATTCCTTTTCCCTGCTTTCAACGACAGAAGCACTGACTTACATCAAACTCTTTATTATGCCAGAAAACCAGAGGAACTTCATTTCGAACTAATCGATCACCTTCTGGGATGCCGGATTCCTCTGAGCGCTGGAAGTCAGAAAGAAACTTTCCATACACTCATCGAAGAAACTTTGGGCGAAGAGTGCTCTTATGATATTGTCCGAAACATTCATGAAAATTTGAACGAACTCATCGAAGAACAGAAAGAATCTCCCGTTCCTGTCGAACTCGATAAAGAAGAAGTGAAATACCTTTTTGCCAAAAGCGGGATCCAGGAAGAAAAACTCGAGAACTTTGACAAACAATATGAAGCTGCTGCCGGAGAACAGTCCACTCTTCTCGCAACTAACATTACAAACACTCGGTCTTTCGAAATCAAAACACCGGATGTGATTGTCAAAGTAAATCCTGAACGCACAGATCTTGTAGAAGTTATGACTGTAAATGGCCGTCGCTGCCTTGTGATCGGTGTTGATGACCATGTAGAAATCAACGGAATTTCTGCCAAAACCATGCTGCGTGAAGAGATCAATGAAGAATTCGAATAAGCAGATTTATAGAACCTGAAAAAAGGAAGAACTTGATGCTGCGTTACCCACGCATCCTGTCCTTCCTTTTTTTACATTCTATAATTATTCAATTTTTATAGTCTCTCAATTCGACTTAGGAGCGTTTTTTCTTTTTCATCGAACAGGAGATTTTTATTGTATTGGTAGTAACGTTCACATTCATATTCTTTGAGGAATTGGATACTATAGAAATTTGCATTGAGTTCGGTCATAAATGCAACCATTTCCTGGCTTTCCCCAAAGAGAACTTCCATAAAATCAAATGCATACTCCAACATCTGCCCTGCCTTATCCATTGCACCTGTATACACATTTTTATCCGCAGCAAACAGCTCACGTACATACTCAAAGCAGGCTTCTTTTTCTGTCAGGCTCTCTTTTTTCAATTTCATCCAGTACATTTCCAAAGTTTCTAAAGTTGTCCGATATGCATATCCCTCTTCCCGATTCAGAAGTTCTGCTTTCTTTTTATTTTCATATTCTTCTCTTGTCTCTTCTAAAATGGTTCCCAAAAATGTACTTCCATCTTCTGCATAGGAAAGTCCATTCTTATAAGATTTCAAGCAAGAAAATAGAACTCGTGTCTGCGCTTCCAGGCGATACACATTCCGGAATTCACCTGTGAGTTTTGCAAGAATGAGACTCACTACACTTAACCGTTCATCAAAAGAAGCATGCTTTATTTTTTTCAAAAGATTTTCATCCATACTTCCGCTTAAGACTGCATCAATCTGATAATCTGTGCGGTATTTATAATAAAGTTCCAAATAGTTTGCAAAATCCTTTGCAATCTTCGGATACTGAACATACTGCTCCACAACTTCACGGTCTACTGTCTTTTCAAGCTTCTCATACATCTGAATCATCCTGGACAGATCTTCCCATCCTCTCGGTGTTGCAAAATGCATCCCATCCACAGTCATTTCCATCTGATAAAAATAGGATGGCTTTGCACGCAAATATGAAATGACCGCAGCATGTACATTTTCTTTATATGCATATTCTTTCCAGACAGAAAAATCCGGTTCCACTTCAATCTTCTTTACTCTGTCCATCGTTACCACGTCAAATTCCCGGACAGATTTGTTATATTCCGGCGGATTTCCGGCTGCCACGATCATCCATCCTTCCGGAATTTTATGATTCCCAAAACTCTTACACTGTAAAAACTGCAGCATGGCAGGCGCTAAAGTTTCCGATACACAGTTGATCTCATCAATAAACAAAATTCCTTCCTTCAAACCCGTCTGTTTCATCTTCTCATAAACAGAAGCCACAATCTCGCTCATCGTATATTCCGTTACTTCATATTCTTTTCCATCATATTCGTTCTTGGAAATATACGGCAAACCGATGGCGCTCTGCCTTGTATGATGTGTGATCGTATAAGAAACAAGTCCCAAAGCACACTCTTTCGCAATCTGTTCCATAATCTGTGTTTTCCCGATTCCCGGCGCCCCCAGAAGGAATATCGGTCTTTGTCTTATTGTTGGAATCTCATACTCTCCAAATTCATTTTTCATAAAATAGGCTGCCGCCGCATCCTTAATCTCCTGTTTCGCACGTTTTATGTCCATGTTATCTCCGCCTTCCTGTCTGCATTTTCCAAATCCTCTTGTTCCAAAATCAGTTTCATAGCCCATACCGGAACATCTACATCCTGATAATCTTCTTTCATAAATATAAATGCTGTATCGTAAAGTGGCCGTTTTGCCGGATAAATTCCATATCCGTCCGTAAAGTAGAGTAATCCTTTCAACCGATGAAATGCTTTTCTTCGAATCAATTCATTGACATGAGCAAAAACCGGACGAAAATCTGTTCCACCATGTCCTTTGATCTCAAAATTTTCCATATAAGACTTCATCTCATTTTCATTTGTGATAAGCACATCAGATTGTACTTTGTCGTCGCATTGAAGGATATGGACATGCACTTTCCGGAAAAAACTTTCCGATTCCGAAAGAACGCTGTACGTCTCTTCCAGAATTTTTTTTACAAGTTCCCCTTTGCAGGACATCGATGTATCAATCGCAATAACAAAATCCTCTACTTTGTGAACCTCTTTTGTTTCCTGCGGCTCAATAAGAGGCATATTCCCATAATGTTCCATGCCATAGCAATAGAAAATATAGTCAAATGAATCCACATCTATTTTCATTTCTTCTTTCAAAACTGCAAATTTCCGCAAAAATTTCCGATAATCATATCGATTGCGATTTTCTACTCTCACTTGTTCCAATACTTCCCGGGCATCTTCTGACGGATCTTTCCCAAATGTTTCCATTTCTGTCTGTAGTTTCTCTCTGTCTTCTTTCCACTGTCTTTCCCGTTCCACCCTTTTATCCGGCGGAACATTTTCATTCCAGAAACTGTGATCGTCCACCCAGAATTCCGCCTGCATTTTCCGGAATTCTTCATCGGTAAATTCCATGGAAAGAAGACTAAAGTATACCCCTTTTGCAGTCAGAACTTTATGTTCTTCCCGTAATTTTTTGTATAAATTTTTCCGGTAAGGCGGTACATACGATCGCACACTCCGAAAATTCAAAGAATCTAAAATGGATTCCACCACTATGTCACAGGCAAGATTCCAATATTCCCTCTGTTTTTCTGCCATTCCCGGCATATGAAAATGCAAAAACAGGCAATGAAAAATCATGTGCAAATACATCCTGTTAATCTTCACACGGTTATTTCGAAATAGTGAAATTACTGCATCCGGAGAAAAGTATACGAATGTACCGTCTGTTCCCACACCATGCATGTTCGCATTCGGCGTACATGTCATTCTATTTAAAATCACATCAAAAAATCGCATGGAAAGATACAATTCTTCCTTTGCGGTTTTCCATATCTCCATGCAGATCTCTATCTTTTCCAGTTCTTTTTCCTGTTGTTTCTGTATCGGAGTCTTTTCTCTCTCCACGCATCTCACCTGCCTATTTTTCTTTATATCTTTTCTTACAGTTCAAAAGGGTCTGCTTTCTTCGCTTCCGGAAATTTCCTATGCTTATAATCCATGAGATAGCTGACAGTCTCAATGGATTTTTCCTGCTCTGCTGCTTCCAACAATTCTTTCAGTTCTTCCTTTTGGGTAACCACATGTTCCGAAAGGAGTTCGATACATTTCCTGTCATCACACTTTTGCAATGCCCAGATTCCTGCTTCTTTCAAATGTTCTTTCAAAAACTCCATATACTTTCCTTTTGCTTCTTCACCAAGTCCCATAGGATAAAGGAGTCTTTCGAACGCAATGCGAAGTACCGTCTCCAGATGTTCATTTTCCCTCGCCCACGGAAAACGCCCGTCATATAACGCAAACTGCAAATTCGTCTGCACGAAACAGTTTCGATACAAGATTCCGCTTCCATGCGTATGTGTTTCCAGAATTCTTGCCGGTGTATTTTCCACCGCCTCTTCAAAAAATTCGGGAAATACCAGTCTTGCCTCGTCTTCTCCATCATGATACCGGACATGCTGCTCTTCCCGAAGCTCCATCAAAAGTTCACGCAGACAGGAACGCATGCCGTTTACGATTGTCACATCCAGATTTCGCACCTTATGGCATCCGGTAAACGCTCCTGCCCCAATATCTTTGATATTGCTGTAAAAAGTGATACTTTCCAGGTTTTCGCACCCGTAAAACGCATATCGACCAATCCTTTCAATCGTGTCCGGCAGAATGATCTCCGTAAGCACTTCTCCGCAGACCGCCCCCGGATCCTTGTCCTCACTGTGTGCCGAAAATGCATATGGAGCAATCTGTGTTACTTGCTTCCCATCAATTTCCCTTGGAATGACAACACCTCCGCCGAATATAAAACAGCGGAGGATGTGTACCTGATCTTCTATAATTTCAATTTTAAAATCTTTTTGCTTCATTATTTTATAAACATCGCATCCCCAAAACTGAAGAAACGGTATCTCTCCTCCACAGCTTCTTTATATGCATTCAACACATGTTCTCTTCCTGCAAGTGCTGACACAAGCATGATCAATGTAGATTCCGGCAAATGGAAATTCGTGATCAGGCAATCCAGAATCTTAAATTCGTATCCCGGATAAATGAAAATCTCTGTCCATCCGCTTGTTGCCCGCAGCCTTCCATTCTCTGCAGCCGACTCAATCGTTCGACAGCTTGTCGTTCCTACGCAGATTACACGGTGTCCATTGTCTTTTGCGCGATTGATCTTCTCTGCTGCTTCTTCATCAATCTGATAGAATTCCGAATGCATATGGTGTTCCAGGATATTATCTACCTTCACCGGACGAAATGTTCCAAGTCCTACATGAAGCGTTACTCTTGCAATATCCACACCCTTTTCTTCAATCTGTTTCAACAATTCCGGTGTAAAATGAAGTCCTGCCGTCGGCGCTGCTGCTGATCCTGTATGTTTTGCATATACCGTCTGATAACGATTCTTATCTTCTAAATGGTGTGTAATATACGGCGGCAGCGGCATCTCTCCCAACTGATCCAGCACTTCCTCAAAAATACCGTCATATTGGAACTGGATCAATCTGTTTCCTTCTTCCACAATATCAAGCACTTCTCCGACTAAAATTCCATCTCCGAAGCTGATCTTTGTCCCCGGTTTCGCTTTCTTTCCCGGTTTCACAAGTGTCTCCCACACATCGTTTTCTTTTCTCTTTAACAAAAGCACCTCTATCTTGGCATCTGTTCCGACTTTTGCTCCAATCAGCCTTGCCGGAAGCACCTTCGTATCATTGATTACAAGGCAGTCTCCCTCTTCCAGATAATTCACTATTTCCTTAAACACATGGTGTTCCGTCTTTCCTGTTTCTTTATCTAGAACAAGTAGTCTAGAGCTTGATCGATCTTCCAGTGGATCCTGTGCAATCAGTTCCTCCGGCAGATCAAAATAAAAATCTTCTTTTCTCATCTATGTAAATCCTTCCTATATTTTTCTTGCTCGTATAATCAAAAAATGCGGTTTTACAAACTCTCTTTTCAATCTTGGATATTTTTCAATGGCAAATGGCTTCGGTGAAGTCTCATGAAGTACCTCAATATGAAAACCATGTTCTGCAAGAGTCGTCACAATCTGCCCTATAGTTCTGTGATATTTAATCACATCATCGATAAACCAATGGGATCCCCGTATTCCCGGAACATTATAGTTTGTAAAAGAATAGGAAACTTCTCTCCCTTTCTCATCATAATTCCATCCCAGATTTTTATTCGGAGAAGCAGTAATAATCGGATGTTCCTGTGAGAACAACAGTATTCCATCTTTTTTTAGCACATCCGAAATATCCACGATCAACTTTTCAAAGTCTTCTATATAATGAAATGTAAGAGAACTGTAAACGATATCAAATGTTTCCTTAATTTCATGCAGTTTCTCTGCTTCAAGATTGAAATATTCGATATCTTTGTGATCCGTCTCTTTCTTTGCTACTTCTAACATACGCATGGAACTGTCAATTCCGAGCACGCGCAGCGCGCCTCCTTCTGCAAATTCCCGGCAATTGCCTCCAAATCCACAGCCGATATCTAATATTTTCTTCCCTCTCACATCCGGCATAAACTCATGCATTGCCGGCTGTTCCAGCATATTATTGTAATTTTTCTCATTTTCCCTTATTTTTTTGTACCCCTGGAAAAAGGTCTCATCATCATAACAATTTCTTTTCATCAATGAATACCTCCAACTCAGATAACAGTATAACATCATTCTATGAAAATGACTAGAAATTTATTTATGGTTTTATAGAAAAGCACACCTCTTACGCCTTTACCAGGGCATTTCCCGTGTCCTTCTATTGCAATCACTTCTTCCTTTTTATAAAATAAAATCAGAAACATCGATGTGACAATCCTGATTGATATTTTGGTAGATCAAATAAACTTCCGCCACTATCTTACTCACTTTTTTACCGAAGTAATCTTGGATTATCCGATTTTATTGGCCTTTATCTATTACGGCAAATGGGATCCATTTAGTTTTGCAACAATCCGCACCTACACCATCCTCTTCTTCTGCATAATAGGCGCCACACATCTTTATGGATACTACACATCGAAAAGGAATGCCAAAGATTTGAATGAGCTTTTGAAGGGATAAAATCTGGAGGGGACATTTCACTTCTCTTATAGTCATGAAATGCCCCACAGCCCCCTTTTTGTATCTTCCACACTCAAATGATATGGAACTATAATTTCTTACTCAAATAGAGATTCAAGTCATCATCATTTCTATATAATTCATACGGAACAGCCGGCTTATCTCCGTACCATACACCGGATCCATCCGGAATATATCCACGCTTTACATACATTCTTTGTGCCGCTCCATAACTGCTATAAAGCCCTACTGCAAGATATACTGTATCTGCATACTCTCCGGCAATCTGTTCTGCCACGTCCATAAGTTTTGTCCCGATTCCATTCTTCCGGTATTTCTCAAGCACTCCAAAATCCACAATCTCGCAATAGCCCATACCTCCGAATGGCCCCGCCTCACAATTTGGATACACATTGATATAGCCTGCCACATTCCCTTTATATTCTGCAACAAGTGCAATCGATTTTCCACTTTCATGGTCACGGATTCTCATCTGGTATTTTTCCTCTGTCTGATTCCACCCTTGTGCAATTTCCTCATCAGTGATGATTTTAGCATCAGACTCTTCCATCGTACGAATTAAAATATTCTCTCTATTGTAATAAATCATGCGTTCCTCCTTACAAATTCATTTTAACTTTTTCACTTCGTTTGTAAAGTCAAAAAATTATTTTTCACAAAACAAAGCCACCAACCATAATTTGGGCTGATGGCTTGTTTGTCATTCTATTACTGTCTCAATTCAATTCCCATTTCTTCCAACGCACCGAGAATCTTCTTCATCGCCGCTGATACATCAGCTTCTTCCAAAGTCTTATCTTTTGCGCGGAATACGATGGAGTAAGCAACGGATTTGAATCCGGCTTTGATCTGTGCTCCTTCGTAAATATCAAAAAGCTTGTAGCTTTCAAGGTAAGCTCCGCCCTTCTTCTCGATCACTTCTTCAATCTGACCGACTAAGATTTCTTTCGGAACTACCATACTGATATCACGGGTTACCGCCGGATATTTTGCAATTCCTTCGTACTTTCTGTCAAATGTAGCAAGTTCTACCACTTCCGGCATATCAATCACAGCAATATATGCTCTCGTTCCGATTCCGTAAGTATCTGCAACCTCCGGATGTACTTCTCCAAGGTATCCTACTACTTTTCCATCATAAATGATGTTTGCCTGACGTCCCGGATGTAAGAAAGATTTTCCTGCGTTCGGGTCATAAGTCTCTTTCTTATGCATACCTATTTTCTCAAAGAATTCTTCCACAACGCCTTTCATGCTGAAGAAATCTCCTTCGCCGTACATTCCAAGTGTGAACTGCATACGCTCTTCCGGAAGTTCTGTTACCGGAACCTGTTTTGGAAGATAGATGTTTCCAAGTTCGTAGAGACGAACGTCTTTATTTCTTCTGTTATAGTTTGTTGCAAGAGAAGTCAGCATTCCGTTTAAAGAAGTTGTTCTCATGATACTATAATCTTCTCCCAATGGATTCATGATCTCTACTGTTCTGCGAAGATCTGAATCTGCCGGAATGAGTAATTTATCAAATACTTTCGGACTTTCGAAAGAATAAGTCATACCTTGGCTGAAACCACAGAATTCTGCAATATTTCTTGCAATTTCCTCTACACGAAGCTTGAAGGATAATTTACCTGTTGTAGCTTCCCCTCTTGGAAGTGTTGTCGGAATATTATCATATCCGTAGAATCTTGCCACTTCTTCAGCAAGGTCTGCAAGTCTGAATAAATCATGTCTAAATGTCGGAGCAATCACTTCTTTTGTCTCCGGATCGTAATCAAGATCAATTTTCTTGAAGTATCCAAGCATTTCTTCCTCAGAAATATCTGTTCCGAGCATTCTGTTGATCTGCTCTGCATCAAACGGTACGCGAACCGGTTCTTTTACTTTTCCGTATACGTCAACCATTCCTCCAACTACTTCGCCTGCTCCAAGTTCTTCGATCAACTGGCATGCTCTATCCATCGCTGCTTTTGCATTGTTTGGATCCAGTCCTTTTTCAAACTTACCGGAAGCATCTGTACGAAGTCCTACTTTTTTGCTTGATTTACGGATGTTTGTTCCATCAAAACATGCTGCTTCAAATAACATTGTCTGCACGTCATCTGTGATCATAGAGTTTTCTCCACCCATGATACCTGCAATACCCACTGCTTTTTCGCCGTCGCAGATCATAAGAACAGATTCATCCATTTCTCTTTCCTGACCGTCTAATGTCACGAATTTTTCACCCGGCTCTGCCGTTTTTACAACGATTTCTTTTCCTGCAATGGTATCCAGATCATAGGCATGCATCGGCTGTCCGAATTCTTCCATTACATAGTTTGTAATATCCACTAAGTTGTTGATCGGACGGATTCCAACAGAGGCAAGTCTTCTCTGCATCCACACCGGTGAAGGTCCGATTTTTACATTTTTTACAACTCTTGCACAGTAACGTGGGCAAAGATCTGTATTTTCCACTCTTACTTTAATATAGTCATTGACATCCTCGTCATTTCCTGTTTCAGTCACAACCGGCGGATGGAATTCTTTTCTAAATGTAGCTGCCGCTTCTCTTGCGATACCGACTACGCTGAAGCAATCTACACGATTTGATGTAATCTCGTATTCAAACACAACGTCATTTCTTCCAAGAGCTTCGATCGCGCTGCTTCCTACTACTGCATCTTCTCCGAAAATGTAAATACCGTTTTCTGCTGCTTCCGGATACATCTCTGTAGTAGAACCAAGTTCTTCGATGGAACACATCATACCAAAACTTTCCACTCCACGAAGTTTTCCTTTTTTAATTTTGATTCCGCCTTCTACTACTTTCCCGTCATGACTTCCTGCCACACGTCCGCCGTCTAATACAACCGGAATTTTAGCTCCTTCAAATACGTTTTTTGCACCTGTAACGATCTGTACAGTCTCTGTTCCGACATTTACCTGGCATACTACTAATTTGTCTGCATCCGGATGTTTCTCGATCTTTTCGATCTGACCGATCACAATTTTTTCCAAATCTTTATCTAATTCTTCATAGCCTTCCACCTTCGTTCCTGAAAGTGTCATTGCATCTGTATATTCCTGAGCCGTAACATCAAGGTCCGGCACATAAGCTTTAATCCATGATAATGATGTATTCATTTTCTCCTATCCTTTCTTGGGGACGTACACTTTTTACACTTTACTACGTCCCGAATTGAGTTTTACCCTGTCCCTTTTTGAGCTTTGCCCTGTCCCCTTTAACAATTAGAACTGTTTCAGGAAACGGATATCATTCTCATATAACAATCTCATATCGTCAATTTCATATTTCAATAATGCAATACGCTCCAGACCTACACCAAACGCAAATCCGTTGTATTCGTTCGGATCGATTCCACACATTTCCAGTACATGTGGATGAACCATACCACATCCTAAAATCTCAATCCAACCGGAACCTTTACAGAAACGGCACCCTTTTCCGCCACATTTGAAACATGTTACGTCCACTTCCGCGCTCGGCTCCGTGAACGGGAAATGATGCGGTCTGAATTTTGTCTCTGTTTCCGGTCCGAATAACTCTTTTGCGAACACTTCTAATGTTCCTTTTAAATCTGCGAATGAAATGTTTTTGTCGATGACAAGTCCTTCAATCTGGTGGAACGACGGAGAGTGTGTTGCATCCACTTCGTCAGAACGGAATACTCTTCCCGGTGCGATCATACGGATCGGAAGTTTTCCCTGCTCCATCACACGTGCCTGTACCGGTGATGTCTGTGTACGAAGCACAATATTTTTATTGATATAGAAAGTATCCTGTTCATCTTTTGCCGGATGGTCTGCTGGAATATTTAATTTTTCAAAGTTGTATTCGTCATACTCTACTTCCGGTCCTTCCACTACTTCGTATCCCATACCGATGAAGATTCTCTCTACTTCTTCCAAAGCGATGGTGTTCGGATGACGGTGGCCTACTGTGTTTTTCTTAGAAGGAAGTGTAACGTCAATGACTTCCTCTTTTAATTTCGCTTCACGAATGGCTTTCTCCATTGCTGTCTTCGCATTGTTGAGAGCTGTCTCGATCTCTTCACGAGTCTCATTTACCATCTGACCTACCTTCGGTCTGTCTTCCGGCGCAACGTCTTTCATAGATTTCAATACTGCTGTAAGTTCTCCTTTTTTACCAAGGTACTTTACACGCACATCATTTAATTTTTCCGGCACATCTGCTGCCTGAATCTGTGCCAAAGCTTCTTCTTTGATGCTCTGTAATTTTTCTTTCATGATTTTATCTCCTTTTTTTATTGATCTTACTCTTCTCTATGACATAAGAAAATCCTCGCCCCACAAAGGGACGAGGACATAATCGCGGTACCACCCTAATTCCTGCTTCAAAAAGCAGACTCTTAAGTTTGCGTAACGTGCACATACGTCAGTTCCTACACAATCGCTCTTCAGAACTGCGGCTCCTGCGGGAAATTCGATTACCATCTGAACTCAAGGAAACTTTCAGCCGGTGATTTCCTCTCTCTGCTAGAAAATGGGTCTCTACTTAACGCATTCAAAGCCTTTTGATATTCAAATCTATTCACTATTTTATCACACGAAAGCAGATTGTCAAGATTGATTTTCAACACATCAGATATGAGGAAATCTTCTTTAGTATAATTCTTCCTCCAACTCTTTCAAACAAGCATCACAAATATTTATTTTCTCTCCCATAACTTCCTTGGTAGTACATGATTTTTTCTCGTCACAAAAATCACACACCACTTTTTTACCACAACCACTTATAAGTATCATTGCCAACATAATACCCAAAATCATTTTTCTCACTTTTTCGTTTTTCATAACCTATCATTCTCCTTTTATCACAATTTGTACCATGTAAAATATCTGTTTTGTCTTTCTTTTACTATTTAAGGAAGATATTCCAACAGTTCATATACCCTACTCCTTGTCAGCTCTCCTCCTGTCATATTAGCATTCATAATCTCCGCACTTCCTCCTGATACAAGTGCCTTTGCTTCACTCACTGCAGTTTCCTTCTCTTTAATCCATTGCCTTTGTTCTTCCAATACACTTTTCATCGTCTCATCATTCAATTCATTTTTCAAAACTTTCCACAAACGATTCAACTCATCATCCCACAGTTTATAGTATTGTCCACTATATTCGTTCATTTCACTTTGGATTGCAGTATCGCTAAGATTTTGTTCTAACCGCTCCGACTCTTCTTCCACTTTTGCAACATTTTCCATTTCGCTTTTCTTCAAAGAAGATTCCATCTTATTTCCTGTTTCACTTTCTGTTTCTAAAATCGGTTTAAAATCAAATTTGTAACGTTCACTATATTTTTCTTGAATCTTCTTTGCTTGTTCTTCTGTAATAAGGTCATATTGTGTAGAAACCCCTGGATACAATTTTTCTTTATCACTATGCATCCATGAGCTTTCTCCATCCATATTTTCGCCATAAGATATAGATTCAACTAATTGCAATTCTGTGTTATTTTTTTCTACATAATAATAATCGTATGTATTTGCTCCAAAATTCAAACAGCAAATATTAAATTCGGCTGTCAAATAGTACATATACCGGAATTTACTTTGTACCAATAGTACAGGTTGTCCGTTGCTAATTGTATATGCATCAAAAACTTCTCCACTATCAGCACCTATCTTCCCTATAAATAGTTCCTTTTGGCCATCTCCGTTAATATCCAAAATAGAATACCCTAATCTGTTTTCCCCTTCACAACAATCGCTTAAACCAGCACCCAAGAATTCCTCCATACTCCAGTTTTCTTTCATTCCTGTCCGATATTTTTCCAAGGTTTCTGCATATATTTCTTCTTCATGCCCCTGTATTTCCGAAGTGTCCTTTTCCTTTACGGTGTTACTTTCAATCACATATCCCAAGGCATTATCTGACGGCGAAAGAACAGCACAATATTTTTCCTCTTTGTATTCTAGCTCCTGTTCACTTAAACTTCCTACATATATCGCTTCTTCACGAGTATATTCCATAACAATTCTTTTCTTCTTAGAATCAGCTTCTGTTCGTATTTCTTTAATCTTATATTCTCTTCCAGGCTCAATAATTGCATCAGTCAATACCTTTATATTGTCTTCGTCCTTCACAAACCTTGACTCGCTATTTAAAAGTATATTTTCTTTATATGTTTTTCCTAGCATTTCAAAAATAGGTACAAATGCTTCTCCCTCCAATAAAACATATCCATACTCGTATTGATTTTCTTCCATTTCTTCATTGCTAATTATTTTAACAACATCCTGATCTCTAACTACATTTCCTATTTTATAAAAATCTCGATTTACATATTCATTAAAATACTTCGCCACCCCGGCCACATATGCCATATCACAAATCTGCGAATCTGAAACTCTTTCTTTCTCCGTAAATTCCGGCAACAAAAGCAATGCCCCTTCCAAATATTCCATATCAATATTATTAAGAAGTTCTTCCAGTTCTTTATCTATTTCTTGCACAGCGATCGTCTCTTGCTTCGGTTCTTTATGTTGCTTCTGGTAGATTGTATACCCAAGGAAACTTCCTCCTCCGATGACTGCTGTTGCGACAATAGCAATCATTGTTTTCATAAATGCAGACTTCCCGGCTGTCGCCACTGTCGCTTTTCCTACAGTAGTTGCTGCTTCACCTACAGACATTTTTGTTCCTTCTATGGTCGTTTCCTCTACTCCATTCAAAGTTCCAGCATCTTTGCTAATCTGTTCTGCTATCGCTTTCTGCTTCAAAATTCTTCCTTGAAGTAAAACAAAGTTCAAGCCTTTTGTTCTTTCGTTTGCACCAAGGAAAAGGAAGAATGCAAATGGCGAAAGACCGTAAAGCCTTGTTCCTTGCACTCGCTCTAATTCTAATACTTTTTCTTCTATTTTCTGTTTCGCAAGACGAAGACGGCTTTTAATCGTATCTTCTGATAACCCTAAGATTTCTGCTATTTCTTTACGTTTTCTTCCCTCAAAGTAAAATCCTGTGATACACTGCTTCTGTTCTTCCGGAAGTGTATCCAGAATCTCATTTAACAACCTTGAACTTTCTTTTCGATCCATCTCGATTTCAGCAATTGGTTCCGGATCCACGATACCCTCAAAAACTTCTTCATCTTCCACTAGAACTTCCTTGCTATTCTTTCTTGCGAAATCAATGACCTGATTTTTAACAAGTGTGTTAAACCACGGACGAAATTTCCCATTTTCCGGATGGAACAACTCAATCTTATTAAAAAGTTTAAAATAGATTTCCTGCGTACAATCCATACAATCTTCCTGATTTGCCAAATGCATAGAAACATATCTCGACACCCAAGTTTTGGTATTGTCGTAAATTTTGTCGAATGCAGCTTCATCTTTATTCAGAAGTTCCCTCGCATAAACATCCAGTTCGTCTACTAATTTACTTCCGCAATCCGCACAGAAATTCTCATCTGACGAATAGATTTTCTTACATTTCTCACAGTACATCTTTACTCTCTCCTCTTTTATTTTATCTGACGTAGTCTTGCCACCCTTTTCTTTGTATCCGGATGACTACTTGACAAATTGGCAAATAATCCCTTTTTCTTTTCATTTTCACCGGAAATATTTTCCAATAACACACATAATTCTTCCCGATATCCAAGGTTAGCCGCAAATCCATCTGCTTCAAATTCATTTTCCCGGCTTGACTTCATGACTAAGAGAATTCCTAGTTTTGTCCATATCCACATAAATCCTAAAACACAAAAATCAAACAGCATCTTATATACAAATGTCAGGATACTCCCCACCAATCCTTCTCTTCCACCTAGAAAAAGAAGACCTATCTGTATCATAAGATGTATCATTTCGCAGATAATACGAATTCCTAAAATAATAGCTGAAATAATCATGTTCCCTACAGAGATAACAAGGATCAAATCTGTATCATGATGGCAAAGATGTCCTAATTCATGGGCCAACGTCGCTTTGATTTCGCCGTCTGATAGTCTTGTCATTCCCGCCGTTATACAAATCGTCTTTCTTCCTGTCGCAAATGCGTTTGGAATTTCATCTTCATTCATATATAATTTTACATCTTTCGGGACTTTTTGTCCTCTTCTCTTTGCATTTTCGCAAACTTCCTCATACAATTTTACAATACGATCAGCATCATTAAAATGATTGAGTTTTCTACATCTGGTCTGAAAACGTAAAATCCATTCTCCAAGTGGCGATAATGCAATCGTCAATGATATGGCATATAATACAATTCCGTACAAAATGCCCACCATCGCATTCCTATCAGAAATATATATGGCTACCATACTGATTAAGAATACATTTAATGCAAGATAAATCAGCACCGGAATATTAGATCCTCTGAATACATTTTTCAGGAAATCTACCACATAGCATTTATCCAATATTTTCCATATATCATTCCTTTCCATTTGTTTCGTGTCGCTCATCACCTTTGTTGAATAATTGTCAAATTTTTCCCCACATTTCGTACAGAAGTTTACATCAGTTGCAAACTCTGCACCACACTTCTCACATGTTCTCATCATCTTCTCCTCCATATGTGTATTTTTCTTTTCATCTACTTGTACGATTCCTTTTCAATAAAAGGGTCAAAAATTTTTTATTTTTTTATATTTTCTCTCAAAAAGAGAATCATCCTTTTTCGACGATTCTCTTTCCGTGCTGTTCCAATTGATTCTAACGCTAATGGTACATTATTGAAATTTTGTCAAATCAACTTCCTCGATTTCATATCTTTCCTTATTCGGTGTAATGATATTTTGATAAAATGTATCAAACGATGCAAATCCGTCTGTGAACTCCATATTGTCAATGTCAAACTGAAGCTCTCCTTCTTTTGTCATGACAATATCATCACATTGAATAGAAATATAACAATCTGTAAAATCTTCCTCTTCAAAAGCAAAAGAACCCATTTTGATTGCATTAAATTTATACGTAATATCTAAACGGTTATAAGAATCTCCCCACTCTCTATCTAATCCTTCTTTCAGAGAACTAAAATAAGACGTCTGCAAACTGATCTCATTGATTTCATCTGCCGATCCTACCGAAGATATATAATCATCACCTTTATAAAATCCCTCACTGCAAGTCCTTCCACTCAATTGCGCCTCCACCATATCTTTCGCCTGATTCATAATTTTCTGCATCTGTTCCTGTGACAGTTCATCAACAGAAGTTATATAAACATCTGTTTCTTCAACCGTGTATTCCTTTTCCGTTTTCTCAAGAATAATACCTTCTTCTTCATCAAAGTTTCCTTCTGCCGTTACTGTAATTTTATCTCCCTTTTTCAATCCGCTTGTTTTATCTGCATAAAACTGTACCTGTGAAATATATTCGTCTTCTGAAGTATTTCGAATCTGTACTTCTGCATTTGGAGAAACGCCGGTAAATTCTATAACAACATCTTCAAATAACTCTTTCTCAGAAATAATAGTTGCTTCTTTTAACCCACTTACCTTCTCTTCTATTTCTTTAAACTTAAACTTCAAATCCAATTCTTCTGCTAATTTTTCGTCAATAATAGCTTTCACTACAACTTTATCTCCGTTTTTCAAGTCTTTTTCAGGACTTACTTCAAATTCAAAGCATTCTTCCGCCTTGCTAAGCTGATCATATGCAGAAAACATATCTTCTAAAGAATCGTTCTTCTTTTCCCTTTCATCCAGAACCTTTACTATATCTTCCTCAAACTTGTCGTAGTCAAATTCAATATTAGCCGTCCCTTTTGTATCAACTCCTGAAATATTTACCTCCACATATTGATTCAAATCCACCTTCTTTTTCCCACATCCTGTCATTCCGACCAATCCAACGGCTGCCACTATAACTATTCCTAATACTTTTAGCTTTTTCATTTGTTTTCCCTCAACTTTCCTCAAAATATTTCTTAATCTTTTTCTTTTGAATATGCTCCCTTGCATATATATAGTCCATTATAGCAATACTTTAGTATTTAGTAAATATATTCTTTTACAAGTACCCTATAACTATAAGGAGGCTATTATGTTCGGTGATGTAATTAAAAATTTAAGACTTTCTCACAACCTGAATCAGGTACAGCTTGCTAATGATTTAAATGTTTCAAAGCAGACCATCTCTAATTGGGAAAATAACAATATTCTTCCTTCCATTGAAATGTTAGTGAAGATTTCCTATTTTTTCTCTGTAAGTACTGATGTCTTATTGGAAATAGACCAGCGAAAATATTTAGAAATTACCGGTTTGTCCGACAAGCAACTTTCTCATTTGCAAGCGTTGATTGATGATATCCGCATTTCTACCTCGTAGGCAGTTCACTGGACTGTCTACTTTTCCCTTAGTATGGATTCCTCCAAGATTTGGATGGCATAGCGATACCCTTTCATAAAATCATTTTGTTCTTTCTCTTCTAGCTGTTTTTCCATATTCAGATAAAATTCCACCCCTTTCTCAGCCACAATTATTTTTTTCAGTTCCTGAATGCTTCTTTCAAATCTGTTCTCTTCTTTCATATTTTTTCCCTTTCAATTACTAATACGGAACAAATTCAAAAATGGGTTAAAATTTATCCTAAATTATTCACGGAACAGTATCTGAAGCGATAACTGTGCCATGAATCTAAAAATTGATCCATGCAGCCA
>JAJBSL010000028.1 GCA_020540725.1 Lachnospiraceae bacterium EP-SM-12S-S03 | reverse complement strand
TAGGCACTTTCATTATACAACACATGGAATCGAGGTGTCTTTCTTTTATGCAAAATCACGAACTTGCTCATTTATAGTTTCAATCTTATTCTTGCAGGCAATAGAAGTTATTTATCTTCCATTTCCTTGTATTTGACAATACCATCTGCAACGCTTTCCATGATAACAAGGTCTGCGTCTGTAAAATTGTCAATTTTGCTTTCAAGCTGTCTTCGTCTGCTGCTTTTTGCCAGACTATCAGAGGATAAAAAGAACTCATCCACTGATACATTCAGCAGAGATACAAGGTCGTACAGCACCTGTAAACTTGGGTGCTGCCCTTTATTCTCAATATTGGTTAAATAGCGTGGGTCAATTTCAATCATTGCTCCCACCTGTTCACGGGTCAAACCCTGTTTTTTGCGGGCTTCTTTTATGGCAAGCCCAAACGCCCTGAAATCATATTTATCTTCTTTTTTACGCATAATACACCACCTCTGTACATTTTACTGTTCCTGTTGTAATAGCGACAGGTATAGAAAAACGTATTACATAGTTGTACAGTTCCTATTATGCGTATCAAAGATAAAACTATGCTGCCGAAACGGAAATAAAAAAAACCGTTATTTGGCAGCATACTTTCCCTGCGTCAAAATCACATCATCTTTTCCAGACGACGGTTTAACAAAAGCCGCCGTCTTTTTTTGCATGAAATATAGATGATTTTTAAAGTCTACTACTTTATACAGACAGCGGCTTACAGGAGGAAGCCGCTATGCAAAATATTTTCTTAAATATATCTACATTCGGTAAACCGTTAAAAAAAGCCATCCACCTACGCTAGAAAAGTCTGACCTGCAATATGGTTTTTTACAATACATAGTAAGAACTATCGAAGCACACAAGCAGAAATATCGTCTGTTTGCGTGCTTTTTTAGTTGGAAGAAAAAGTTTTTAAATTTTTCTTCTCAAAACGCAACTGCACCCCCTGTCCTGTCGGGACTAAGAGCGAAAAGGGGGAAAGAAGCAGAAATTCCTATCAACTCGCTCCCTTTCAAGGCTGGAAAGGGGGTGAGCAATGATGAAGCCATCTGAATTTCAGACAACCATAGAGAACCAGTTTGATTATATCTGTAAAGTCGCTATGGAGGATGAACGCAAAGACTATCTCAAAGCGTTGTCCAGACAGTGTAAACGGGAAACCCTGTTCTGTGATATGGACGATTACACCGTCAATCTGTTTTCTTCCGAAGACACCTATCCCTCCCATTTCCATACTTTTGAAATGGATGGATTTACTGTCCGCATTGAAAACAGCCTATTAGCAGAAGCATTAGAAAATCTGGATGGAAAGAAACGTGACGTTATCCTGAGATATTATTTCCTCGGATTTGACGATACGGAAATTTCAAAAATTCTGGAAGTCAACCGTTCTACCATCCAGAGAAGAAGACACGCCGGACTGGAATTTATCAAAAAATTTATGGAGGAAGAAGCATGACAGCAAAGCACCCTATGATTCCGTTTCCTGTGATTGTCAGGGCTGCGGACGGCGATATTGAAGCAGTCAACCAGATTGTACGCCATTACAGCGGTTTTATTGCCAGCCGTTCCATGCGTCCCATGAAAGACGAATATGGCAATACCCACATGGTTGTAGATGAAACCCTACGCCGCCGGATGGAAACACGTCTGATTGCAAAGATTTTATCTTTTGAAATCAGGGAACCAAAGTAAAAATAACGCTCTCCTGTGGAAGCATGGACAAGCCCATGCTTCCCAGACAGAGCTTGCCAGTCTATTAAAGTGCATTATCACCAGTGCATTTTAACAGGCTGACAAAGCCAGATTGTTCCTTGAAAAAGAAAGCGTCTAATCAACGCAGCATAAAGCAGCCGAATACGTTTCGATAGAAAGAGAGCCGTTGGGCTGGCACGCCGTAACCCACCAAAGGAGGGATGAAACCGGATAGCGATTCCTGCCAGCGTTCCATAAGCAGCTTACCGCAATAGCTGCCGCCATGACCTTTCTATCGTGATAATGATACTTCCGTACAGCCTTAGTCCGTGTGATGATGTAGCACCGCTGGCAAAGGGTACGGCTGGATGAGAACCATGCAGGGGTGAGATTCCCATGAGCTTTAGCGGAAGCTGTTCGGTTTGCTAAGGATGATTCTTTCATAATGAACAAGCATTTTTGCATAGTCTGTAAACATAGTAAAGACTGTGAGGTGGAATTATGCCAAAAGAAGCAGAAATTTCCTGCAAAAATGTATTTAAGTGTGAAGATAAGTCGGCATTAAAAAAAGAGTTCAATCAGAAATGGATAGAACTCATCAATCAATTAGAAAAATCCAAAGGACAGGTATTACCTGTAAAATGATAGACAAACATTTCTCAACACGGTATAATAAGTGTAGGTGGAATGTTTGTTTTATCTTCTCTTTAAGGGAGATAAAATATGATGAACACAAAGTCAAAAGTTGCTATTTATTGCCGCTTATCAGAAGAAGATAGAAACAAACAACATGAAACTGATGATAGTAACAGTATTCAAAATCAAAAATCCATGCTGATTCAATATGTATTGGAACAAGGTTGGGAAGTCTACAATATATACAGTGATGACGATTATACTGGTTCAGATAGACGAAGACCAGAATTTAACAAACTGTTAAATGACGCTGAACACCGAAAATTTGATATTATCCTCTGTAAAACACAATCCAGATTTACCAGAGAGTTAGAGTTGGTGGAAAAATACATACATGGATTGTTTCCTATTTGGGGGATTCGTTTTATCAGTATTGTAGATAATGCAGATACCGCTAATAAAGGAAACAAAAAATCAAGACAAATCAATGGTCTGGTTAATGAGTGGTATTTAGAGGATATGTCAGAAAACATCCGCAGCGTATTGACTGACCGCCGGAAGAATGGATTTCATATTGGTGCATTTGCTCTTTATGGTTATAAAAAAGACCCCGAACAAAAGGGACACCTGATTATTGACGAAGAAGCTGCTGCTGTTGTCAGAGAAGTTTTTACTTTATTTTCACAGGGATATGGCAAAACAGCGATTGCCCGTATGCTGAATGACCGTGGGATTCCAAACCCTACGGAATATAAACGGCTTCATGGTTTACGCTATAAGCAGCCTACCAGAAAAAATAGTACCTTATGGAAATATTTTGCTATTTCCGATATGCTGACAAATGAAATTTATATCGGAAATATGGTTCAAGGAAAATACGGCAGTGTTTCGTATAAGACAAAACAAAATAAGCCCAGACCTAAAGAGGAATGGTACAGAGTAGAGGGAACACACGAACCGATTATTGACCGTGAACTTTGGGATAGAGTACAATCTATGGTAGCTGAAAAAGCAAAACCATTTACAGTAGGAACCATAGGGCTGTTTGCCAGAAAAGCTCGCTGCATGAACTGTGGCTATACCATGCGTTCTAATAAGCAGACAGATGGAAGACATTATTTACAATGTTCAAATCGCCATGTTGCAAAGGACGCTTGCATAGGCTCATTTATTTCTGTGAAGAAGTTGGAGCAGGCAGTTATTTCTGAACTGAACAAGTTATCACAAGAATATCTTGATAAAGATGAATTGGAACAGAACGTGGAATTTCACTCCAACGTAAAGGAGAAAAAAACTGCTTTAGAAACACAACTTGCTACTTATCAAAAAAAGATTGAAGAAGACGCAAAGGTAATCAGAGAACTTTATCTTGATAAAGTAAAAGGGATTCTTTCCGAAAATGATTTCCTGAATTTGTCAAAAGACTTCACAAATGACAGAGAACGGCTTGAAAAGCTGGTGATTGAAACGCAAAAACAGCTTGATGTAATTGAGAGAAAAATCCAGACAGGCGATAATCGCCGCCAGCTTATTGAGCAATACACAAATCTTGAACATTTAGACAGAGAAACCGTTGAAACTCTAATTGATTATATATTAGTAGGAAAACGGATTCCAGGGACAAGAAATGTCCCGATTGAAATACATTGGAATTTCTAAGTTCTGTAAAATCTGGTGTCTGGCACACCAGATTATATAGAACTTCTACTTAACACTTCTATGTTGCACTTATGCAGTTGCACCATCTGCGGCCATATCTTCATGGAGATCTGTAATCGGATCCCCCTTGGATTGGAAATAGGTTGCTGTCCAAGGTGTTCCACCTGCAGATTGTGGCCAAAGAGCGAGTGTATGATCCACATAATATTTATCAAAACCGTATTTTTCAATCTCCTCTACAGAAAGGTCTTTCGTAAGCTGGTAGACAATTGCGCAAATCATTTCCATATGGGCGAGTTCCTCTGTACCTATATCTGTCAAAATACCGGTTACTTGCGCATATGGCATTGTATATCTTTGCGAAAGGTACCGCATGGAAGCAGCAAGTTCGCCGTCGGGGCCTCCAAATTGACTGATAATGACCTGAGCAATTTTAGGGTTCGTCTGCGTGATTTTTACAGGGTACTGCAATCTCTTTTCATAATTCCACATAAGCTAACATCCTCCTTCCTGCCATGGCCATGGCTCGTTGATCCATTTCCAATAATCGCTGCAAGAAACGTTGGCGGTATCGATAGTGAGAGGTCCAAAGAAATGAGAATATTCTTCTAAGGACTGGTTTCTTAAGTTGCTGTATTCGCGAAAATAAGCTAAAGCCTCCTGGTTATCCGGGTGAGTGTCGAGAAATAATTTGACATCATCCACAGAGAAACTGGCCACATTGATTACGTGTAAAAGTTCTTGCCTTGACGGTCTTCCATTCATCGACATCCACCTCCTGCATGTTCAAATGGTTTGTGCAATTCCTGAAAAATGGTTCCGCAATGGAAACCTTTATCGGCTTCAAAGATGTTCTGCCACTTTTGCCATGGAACGTATGCCATGGCGAGGGGCATGTTCTCAAGAGAGAATGTGTTTTTACATGGCATCTCTGAAAAATAATCCCGTCTGTCCATCATACGATCCGGCTTTTGAGAACGGTCTGTCTGGCGGTCACAGCCGCAGGAACTTTCACGGTTGTAGAACGACACATTGTTGCGAAAATTCTGCATATTTCTACTTCCTTTCTCGGTTTTTACAGTATTAGATTATGCCGGGAATGGGAAAAAGTGTTTGTTTTTATACGCAAATATAGTATAATAAGTTGTCAAGAAGAATAGGAGTATAATAATGGCAGCAAGAAGAAAAAGAACGAGAACAAAAAGATCAATTCGATATTTTGACTATAGTTTATTGGCTGTGCTGGTTTTCCTGGTTTGTTTCGGACTTGTTATGCTTTACAGTACGAGCGCATATAGCGCACAGGTGAAGTTTGGAGACGGAATGTTCTATTTTAAGAAGCAGGCGATGATCAGTGCGGGGAGTTTTGTGTGGATGTGGTTTGTTTCCAGAATTAACTATCACAGATATGCACCTTTTGCAAAATATATATTCTATATAGCGATGTTTCTTATGGCTCTTGTATATTTCACACCTCTCGGAATCGATGCTTATGGTTCTAAAAGGTGGCTTCAGCTTCCGTTTAATCAGCAGATGCAGCCTTCCGAGGTGATGAAGATTGCGGTGATTTTGTTTATTCCGGTTATTTTGTGTCGGATCGGTACGAGAGTTCGCACAGTAAAGGACCTTGCGCCGGCGCTGATATGGGGAGGCATAGGGGCATTTGGAGTATACTGGCTTACGGATAATATGAGTACAGGAATCATCGTAATGGGGATAGTCTGCGTTATGATTTTTCTCATGCATCCGAAGACGGCTCCGTTTATGGCGGCGATTGCAGCAGGAGTTGCGGCAATCGGAGTGGGAGCACAGATACTTGGACGGATCATGACTACAAGTGAGAGTTTCCGTCTTCGAAGAGTCCTTGTATGGTTAGATCCGGAACAGTATGCGGGAGACGGTGGATTTCAGGTTATGCAGGCATTGTATGCCATTGGTTCTGGTGGCTTTTTTGGAAAGGGACTTGGGAACAGTGCGCAAAAGCTGATTATTCCAGAGGCTCAGAATGATATGATTCTTTCCATTATATGTGAAGAACTTGGCATTTTTGGATTCATTGTAATTTTGGGATTGTTTGGATTTCTGTTATACCGACTGATGTTTATTGCGCAGAACGCTCCGGATCTCTACGGATCTTTGATAGTGACCGGTATATTTGCCCATATTGCGATTCAGGTGATCTTTAATGTCTGTGTTGTCTTGAATGTAATACCGACAACAGGAATTACATTACCATTTGTAAGCTATGGAGGCACGTCCATTTTATTTTTGATGACAGAGATGGGAATTGCATTGGGAGTTTCAAGAACGATAAAATTCGAAGAATAAAAGTGCTTTTCGGATGACAGATGAAAGAAAATGTGCTAAACTATAAAGTGGTATTGAAAACTATGTATAATAGAAATAGATGTTGCAAGAATTGGTGCGAGGTAAGAAAGATATGAGTTATAAGGTCATTGTAGATAGTTGTGGAGAATTGACAGAAGAGATGAAAAGAAGCGGACACTTTGTGACAGCGCCCCTTAGTATTCAGGTAGACGATCGATTTATTGTAGATGATGAGACGTTTGATCAGGCGGAATTTTTAAAGCTTATAGCTGCAAGTCCCGATTGTCCGAAGTCATCTTGTCCGTCTCCGGAGAAATATATGGAATATTTTGACTGTGATGAGGAACGGGTATATGTCGTGACCCTTTCTTCTGAATTGAGTGGTTCTTATAATAGTGCGGTGTTGGGAAAGAATTTGTATGAGGAAGAATCGGGAGAGAAGGAGATTTACGTATTCAATTCCCGTTCAGCTTCTGTTGGAGAGACGTTGATCGCCCTTAAGATCCAGGAGTGTGAAGAAGCGGGGATGACATTTGAGGAAGTGATCCAGACGACAGAAAATTATATTCAGGAACAGAACACTTATTTTGTGTTGGAAAATCTTGAGACACTTAAGAAAAACGGCAGATTAAGCGGTGTGAAAGCGTTGGTTGCTTCTGCGCTGAATATTAAGCCGGTGATGGGTTCCACTGCGCAAGGAACAATTTGCCAGAAGGGACAGGCGAGAGGAATCAAGAAGGCGTTGGATAAGATGGTAGATAATATTGTAGGGGAACTTACAGATGCGGAGAAGAAGATTCTTGCCATTGCGCATTGCAATTGTTATGAGAGGGCTGTAGTTGTGAAAAACAGACTCCTGGAAAAGGCGGCGTTTCGTGATGTGATCATTCTGGATACGCGGGGAATCAGCAGTATGTATGCAAATGATGGAGGAATTATCGTGGTTGTATAATATGACGGATTATGTTATACTATCCGTAATAATTTGCATTACGCGACGGTTTTGATCAGTTGCGGATGAAAGGAGTTTGGGGACATGAGTCAGGAGAAAGTAGATCGTTATAAAGCGCAGAAAGCAAATAGAAAAGAGATCATGAAGAAGGAGAAACGGATGAAGAGGATCCGTAATACAGTAGCATGTTTAGCTATTGTGGGATTGGCCGGATGGGTAGGATATTCCGCCTGGTCTTCTTATGTAAATAATCAACCTGTGGAGAGTGCAGAGATAGATTATACAGCTATGTCCAACTATCTTTCTGAGATGTATGCATCTGAGTAGAAGAAAATAATAACACTGGGTCGTGAAAAAATAGCAAATATGGAACAGAATTTGGGATACATCCCCACATGAGTGGAGATGTATTCTTTTTTTATCCAAAATATGGTACGAAGTGTCACAAACCCTTGAAAAACCGCAGTTTTTTAGAAGTGTGTAAATTTTGTGACAAAATAAAAAAATTGAAAAAAGGGCTTGAAATGGGTGGAAAAGTAGTTTACAATGAATCTAAGTGGTAGAAAGTGGTGAATAGTGGTACGAAATGGGGCGAAAGTGGCAGACCCATTTGGAAGAAGGTGATTCCAGATGTTGACGGGAGAATTTAATCACAGTATAGATGCAAAAGGCAGGCTCATAATTCCCTCCAAGTTCCGCGAGATCCTTGGAGAAGACTTTGTTATTACAAAGGGATTAGATGGCTGTTTGTTTCTGTATCCTGCCAATGAATGGAAAATCTTCGAAGAAAAGCTAAGAACCTTACCGCTCACTAATAAAAATGCCAGAACATTTACACGTTTCTTTTTGGGAAGTGCAGTGGATGGCGGCCTTGACAAACAAGGCAGAGTATTAATCTCTTCTGCCCTGAGAACTTTTGCTGGATTGGATAAAGAAGTGGTTTTAGTCGGAGTGCTGGATCGCGTGGAAATCTGGGATAAAGCAAAATGGGATGAAAATAATACAGAAGTGGAAGACAACATGGATGATATTGCGGCTCACATGGAAGACTTAGGGCTTAGTATCTAATTCTATGGGGAGGATATTATGGCATTCGAACACAAATCGGTATTGTTAGAAGAGACCGTAAATGGTCTGAACATCAAGCCAGATGGCATTTACGTGGATGGAACGCTTGGTGGAGGCGGACATGCGTGGGAAGTTTGTTCGCGGTTAAATGACAAGGGGAGTTTTATAGGAATAGATCAGGACGCAGCAGCTATTGAAGCGGCGAGCGCCCGGTTATGTGACTTCGGGGAGAGAGTTACAATAGTCAGAAGCAACTATTGTGATATGAAGTCGCAGCTTCAAAAGTTAGGCATTGGCAAAGTAGATGGGATCGTACTTGATCTGGGCGTATCATCATATCAGCTTGATACGGCAGAGCGGGGATTCTCCTATCGTGTAGATGTACCTTTGGATATGAGAATGGACAGACGTCAGAGTATGACGGCCAGAGATATCGTCAATGACTATAGTGAGATGGACCTGTTTCGCATTATCAGGGATTATGGGGAAGATAAGTTTGCAAAAAATATCGCAAAACATATTGTCCTTGAGCGTGCGAAAGGTTCCATTGAAACTACGGGACAACTGACAGAGATTATCAGACAGTCGATTCCGATGAAGTTTCAGAAGAATGCAGGCCATCCTGCAAAAAGAACATTTCAGGCAATTCGTATAGAACTGAACCGGGAGTTGGAAGTTTTACGAGATAGTCTGGATACAATGATAGAACTGTTGAATCCGGGTGGAAGAATATGTATTATTACATTCCATTCTTTGGAAGACAGAATTGTAAAAAGTATTTTTAAAAGAAATGAGAATCCGTGCACATGTCCAAGTGATTTTCCGGTATGTGTATGTGGAAATGTTTCGAAGGGAAGGGTAATTACGAGAAAACCAATTCTTCCAAGTGAGGAAGAACTGGAGAATAATAGCCGTTCAAAAAGCGCGAAGCTTCGTATATTTGAACGTTGCTAGGACTTGTTAAGATATAGAAGTTTGGAAGGAGCGTAAGTTATGGCGGTAACAGGAAGAAGACCGACTTACAACAGAAAAGTGTATAGTGGACAGACTTACGTTTATGGAAATACTGTGCGCAAACCGGAGAGAGTTCCTGCGAGACGGGAGATGATTGTTCCGGAGAAACCGAAAAAAGTAAGCAGGCAGGTAAGACAGAATCGTCGCCAGGCAATGCACATGAATGCATCTTATGTAGTTTTTCTTACAGTTGCAGCAGTCATTGCACTGGTTGTATGTGTGAATTATCTGCAGCTTCGCTCGGATCTTATTCAGCGTTCCAAGCAGATTACGACGTTGCAGAGAGAACTTGCGGATAAGAAAGAGACAAATAATACCAGATTGAACAATGCGATGGATTCCGTGAACTTAGAGGAAGTGCGGAAGAAAGCGATTGAAGAGTTTGGAATGGAGTACGCGAAAGCGGATCAGGTAGTTACATATAAGAGTGCGTCAGGCAACTCTGTTAAACAGTATAAGGATATTCCGAAGAGTGGGATCAGTTCAGAGTCTGACACGGTAAAATAACAGAAGGTGGATAGATGGCAAAGAAACGTAGAACGAAAAAAAGATTTCAGTACATTCGCCAGAAATTTCCTAAAAAAATGCAAAAAAAGCTAGTATTGGTATTTATGCTTACGATACTGGCTTTTGCTTTTTTAGTACTAAGAGCGACATTTCTCAATGCGGCGGAAGGGGATAAGTACACGAAGGTGGTTCTTGACCAACAACAGTATGATAGCAGAACGATTCCGTTTAAGAGAGGAGATATTCTGGATGCAAGCGGAACAAAGCTTGCAACGAGTGAGAGAGTTTACAATGTGATTTTGGATGCGAAGGTTCTTCTTTCTGGAAAAGAGAAGGAAGTAAAAAAAGCAAAGAAGCAGACGGCAGAAGCTTTGGAACTTTGTTTTGGGATTACGAAAGAAGAATTGTATACAGCTTTAGAGGAAAAACCGAACAGCAGATACATTGTTTTGAAAAAGCAAGCTACATATGAACAGGAACAGGCCTTTGAAAAGTTAGAAGAAGATGAAAAAAACTATGGAAGTTTAAAGGGAGTCTGGATGGAAGAGGATTATGTAAGAACATATCCGTATTCTTCTCTGGCAGCGGATCTGATTGGTTTTACCGCTTCGGGAAATGTTGGAAACAGCGGACTGGAAGCATATTATAACGATGTATTGAATGGTACGGATGGAAGAGAGTACGGATATTTGGATGAAACATCTACTGTAGAAAAAATTGTAAAAGAAGCTACAGATGGACAGACTTTGGTGACTTCCATAGATCTGAACTTGCAGACTATTGTAGAGAAATATATCAAAGAATTCAATGATGCCCATAAAGACGAGAATGATCCGACCAGCCTCGGAAGTAAGAATACAGCGGTTATGATCATGAGACCGAATACAGGCGAGATTCTCGCCATGGCAAGTTATCCGAGCTATGACTTGAATAATCCGAGAGATTTGAGTCAGTATTTCACGGAAGAAGAGCTTGAGGCAATGTCCGATGAAGATAAAATTGAGGAGATGAACAAGCTTTGGCGAAACTTCTGTGTTAGTGATACATATGAACCGGGATCTACAATGAAACCGTTTACGGTGGCTGCCGGCTTAAATGACGGAACTCTTAAAGGAGATGAAACGTATTATTGCGGCGGAAGTCTGAACGTGGGCGGATGGAATATTGCATGTAATAATGTAAAAGGGCACAAGACACTGGGATTAAAAGAGGCCATTGCGCATTCTTGCAATGTGGCGCTTATGGAAATCGGTGCGGCCATTGGACCGCAGGAATTTTCGAAATATCAGCATATTTTTGGATTTGGAGAGTATACGGGGATTGATCTTCCGGGAGAAGGTTCCACGGCAAATATGTTGTTTGATCCGGATAAAATGGTGAGCACGGACTTGGCAACAAATGCGTTTGGTCAGAACTTTAACGTAACGATGGTCCAGCTTGCAGCGGGCTTCTGCTCTTTGATCAATGGCGGAAATTATTATGAACCACATGTAGTAAAACAGATCAAAGACGCCAATGGCAATGTGGTAGAAAATATTGATCCGGTTCTCGTGAAGAAAACAATTTCTGAAGAAACAAGTAAAACAATCCGGGAATATATGTATGAGACTGTAAAAACCGGAAGTGGAAAAAATGCACAGGTAGAGGGGTATGACATCGGCGGTAAAACTGGTACAGCAGAGAAGCATCCTCGAAGTGAAGGAAAGAATCTTGTTTCGTTCATAAGCTATGCACCGCAGGAAAATCCGGAGATTATGGTTTATGTGGTAATCGATGAGCCGAATGTAAGTAATCAGGCAAATAGCGGACTTGCGGTAAGTTTGTCACAAAAAATCATGGCAGAGGCTTTTCCGTATTTGAATATTACAAAGGTGGAACAAGAATAGAAGAATAACCTCACAAAAGATTTAATACGTTATAGTAATAATCTTTGTGAGGTTTTTTTGTGCGGAATAAGACATATAACAAGAAAAAAATTCTGGTTGTTTTCCTTTGTGCATTTACTGTGATACTGCTTCTTGTGGCGAGACTGGTATATTTGATGATCTTTGATGCGGAATACTATCAGAAAAAAGCGGAGGCATTACATGAAAGGGAAAGAGAAATTAAGGCGGCAAGAGGGGAGATTGTCGATGCAACGGGAGAGGTGCTGGCTACCAATAAGACTGTATGCACCATTTCTGTAATTCATAGCCAGGTAAAGGATAAAGAAAAAGTGATACGGGTTCTTTGCGATGAGCTATCCCTCAGTGAAGAAGAAGTTCGTAAAAGAGTAGAAAAAGTATCCTCAATGGAAAGGGTCAAGACCAATGTTCCGAAAGAGATTGGGGACCGGATCCGGGAGCATGAATTGGAGGGGGTCAAAGTGGATGAAGATTTTAAGAGATACTATCCGTATGGAGATCTGGCATCCAAGGTGCTTGGGTTTACCGGTGGAGATAATCAGGGAATCGTGGGTCTGGAAGTGAAATATGAAGAATATTTAAAAGGGAAGAATGGAACCATTCTTACAACTACAGATGCAAGAGGTGTGGAACTTGACGGAGTTGCTGAGGATCGGGTGGAAGCGGTTCCGGGAAACACCTTGCATATCAGTTTGGACTATAATATACAAAAATATGCACAACAGGCAGCGGAAAAAGTATGGAAGGAAAAACAGGCGGATAAAGTCGGGATTTTGATTATGAACCCGAAAAATGGGGAAATCATTTCTATGGTAAATGTGCCGGAATTTGATTTGAATGATCCGTTCACTTTAAATGAAGCATTTCTTGCAAAGAATTCGGCAGATGGGAATCTTTCACCGGAGAAGAAACAGGAACTCTTGAATCAAATGTGGCGAAATGGGTGTATCAACGATACATATGAACCGGGTTCTACTTTTAAAATCATTACCTCTTCTCTTTGCCTGGAAGAAAATGTAGTATCTCTTTCGGATCGTTTCAGTTGTCCCGGGTACAGAGTGGTGGATGATAGGCGGATCCGCTGCCATAAAGTAGGCGGGCATGGATCGGAAACTTTTGTGGAAGGAGTGCAGAATTCGTGCAACCCGGTGTTCATTGATATTGGTCTGCGGCTTGGTGTGGATAAATTTTATAAAGGATTTCAGGACATTGGGCTTATGGAACGGACGGGGGTAGATCTTCCGGGAGAAGCGGGAACAATTATGCATAAGAAGTCCAATATCGGACCGGTAGAATTGGCAACCATGTCTTTTGGCCAGTCTTTTCAGATTACGCCTATTCAGCTGGCGGCAACGGTCAGCAGTATCATCAATGGGGGCGAAAGAGTGACGCCGCACTTCGGAGTGAAGGTTACGGATGAAAAAGGGGATGTGACGGAAGAATTTCGTTACCCGGTGCGGAAAAATGTGATTTCAGAGGAAACATCTGCTTCGATGCGTACTATACTGGAAAGTGTGGTATCGGAAGGATCTGGGAAAAATGCGTATATTTCCGGGTATAAAATCGGAGGGAAAACAGCTACATCTCAGACGCTCCCACGAAGTGCCAATAAATATATATCTTCTTTCATTGGGTTTGCCCCGGCGGATGATCCGCAGGTTCTTGCTTTAGTCGTGATTCATAATCCGGAAGGAATTTATTACGGGGGAACAATTGCGGCGCCGGTTGTGAAAGACATTTTTGAGAACATACTTCCGTATATGGGGATTCAGAAAGACAAGAGGCTTATGAGTGAAGATGAGTTGAAAAAAGAGGGGAATTAAGGTATAATGATGAAGTTAAATAACAAAAGAGATGAAGAGGTGCGATATGGATTATACAATTATGATACCGGTGCTGATTGCTTTCGCGCTCAGTGCACTAATGGGACCGGTAGTGATCCCGTTTTTGAGAAAACTGAAGATGGGACAGACGGAACGAGAAGAAGGGGTTAAATCTCACTTGAAGAAAGCCGGAACTCCGACTATGGGAGGAATCATCATTCTGGTCAGTGTGGCAGTAACATCTGTGCTATACATCAAGGATTATCCGAAGATCATTCCGATTCTGTTTGTGACGCTTGGTTTTGGATTGATCGGATTTTTGGACGATTATCTGAAAGTAGTTATGAAACGTTCCGACGGATTGTTTCCGAAACAGAAGATGGCGTTGCAGATTCTTGTAACAGCAGTATTTGCATACTATCTTGTGAACTTTACAGATGTTTCTTTGGAAATGATCATTCCGTTTACAGGAGGAAGAACATGGGATATCGGATGGCTTGCTATTCCGCTGCTTTTTTTTGCAGTGATCGGTACGGTAAACGGCGTAAACTTTACGGATGGTCTGGATGGCCTTGCTTCAAGCGTGACGGTTCTTGTAGCAACATTTTTTACAGTAGTTGCCATTGGAACAAAAAGTGGAATCGAACCGGTGACTTGTGCGGTTGTAGGAGCTTTGCTTGGATTCCTTTTGTTTAATGTGTATCCGGCAAGTGTATTTATGGGAGATACTGGATCGCTTGCTTTAGGCGGATTTGTAGCTTCTACTGCTTACATGCTTCAGATGCCGATTTTTATTATGATCGTTGGATTTATCTATATGGTGGAAGTAATTTCGGTTATGATTCAGGTGACATATTTTAAAAAGACAGGCGGCAAGAGATTCTTTAAGATGGCTCCGATTCATCATCATTTTGAACTTTGCGGCTGGTCAGAGACGAGAGTTGTTGCGGTATTTTCTATTATTACGGCATTGCTCTGCCTGATTGCGCTGATGGCGATGTAGGAGGACTTGTGATGAAATTAGAGAAAAAGAAAGTACTTGTATTCGGTTCTGGGATCAGTGGAATAGGAGCATGTAAACTGTTGGAATATAGTGGTGCGGATGTTGTTCTGTATGATGGGAATACATCGCTTGATAAAAAAGAGATTCAGAACAAGATCGGTCAGGGAACGAAAGCAGAGGTTCTTCTCGGAGAGCTTCCGGATGAAGTTCTGGAAGAGATGGAACTCTGTGTAATCAGCCCGGGAGTCCCAGTGGATCTCCCAATTGTAGAACGCATTCGGAACAAGAATGTGCCCGTATGGAGTGAGATAGAACTTGCCTATACAGTTGGGAAAGGTGATGTACTTGCTATTACAGGTACGAACGGTAAGACAACAACGACAGCACTTCTCGGTGAGATTATGAAAGCATGGAAAGGCGGGAATGTCTATGTGGTTGGCAATATCGGAATTCCGTATACATCCATAGCAGCCGAGACAAAAGAAGATTCCGTAATCGTTGCGGAGATCAGCAGCTTTCAGTTAGAGACAATTGACGCCTTCAAACCGAAGGTAAGTGCAATCCTGAATATTACGCCGGATCACCTGGATCGGCATCATACAATGAAAGCTTACATAGAAGCGAAAGAATCCATTGCAAGGAATCAGGGAGAGAATGAGACTTGCGTTCTCAATTACGAAGATGAAGAATTGAGAACTTTTGGAGAAAATACAAAAGCATCTGTTCTATATTTTAGCAGTCAGCGTAAACTTAATACAGGTGTGTATCTGGATGGAGAAATAATCGTGTATTCGGAGAATGGAGTATGTACGGAGGTTTGCCGCACAAATGAACTTCAGATTCTGGGTGTTCACAATTTTGAGAATGTGATGGCTGCGGTTGCCATGGCCATAGCTTATGGAACTCCGATAGAAGTGATCCGGGAGGCTGTCAGACAGTTTGGGGGAGTAGCGCACCGAATTGAATATGTATGTGAGAAAAGGGGAGTCGTATATTATAATGATTCTAAAGGAACGAATCCGGATGCGGCGATAAAAGCAATTTGTGCCATGAACCGTCCGACATATCTGATCGGAGGAGGTTATGATAAGAATGCCTCTTATGAGGAATGGATAGAAAGCTTCGAAGGGAAAGTGAAGAAGCTGGTTTTGATTGGACAGACAAAAGAAAAAATCGCGGAAACTGCTGAAAAGTGTGGATTTGAAGACACGATATTGGCAGAGAGTCTGGAAGAAGCAGTGGCTGTCTGTGCAGATCTTGCAAAAGAAGGAGAAGCAGTGTTACTTTCGCCGGCATGTGCAAGTTGGGGAATGTTTCGAAATTATGAAGAACGTGGAGATAAATTCAAAGAACTTGTAAAATCCTTATAAGGAGTTGGTCTTAAGAGTGCAGGAAAAGGAAAAAAGGAGGAAATACGATATCAGTCTTCTTGTAGTCGTTTTTCTTCTTGTGGGAATAGGACTTTTGATTCTTTACAGCACGAGTGCTTATAATGGAGAAGTCAAATTTCATGATTCTTTTTACTACCTGAAAAAACAGGCCTTTGCGACAATACTGGGAATTATCCTCATGTTTGTAATGGCAAATATAGATTACCATATATGGCAGCACTTTGCAGTGATGGGATACATTGTGGCTCTGGTTTTATCCACAGCAGTGTTGTTTATCGGTGATGAGTATAATGGGTCCAAAAGATGGCTGTCTTTGGGCCCGTTTTCTTTTCAACCGTCGGAATACGCGAAGATAGCATTGATTTTGTTTATTTCCTATATTGTTATGAAAAATGTGAAAACCATTGACCGGATCGGAACCCTTGTGAAAATTATTGTGGCAATCCTTCCCATTGTTGGGCTTGTGGGTTCAAATAACCTGAGTACGGCAGTGATTATTTTGGGAATTGCGATCATATTGATTTTTGTTTCCAGTCCGAAATATATGCAGTTTTTGACAATGGGAGGTCTGGCGGCGGGATTTTTGGGTATTTTTCTTACTTTGGAGAGCTACCGGCTTGAAAGATTGGAAATATGGAGAAATCCGGAGAAGTTTGAAAAAGGATATCAGACCTTGCAGGGACTCTATGCTATAGGATCCGGTGGATTGTTCGGAAGAGGAATGGGAGAGAGTATCCAAAAGTTGGGGTTTGTCCCGGAAGCCCAGAATGATATGATATTTTCGATTATATGTGAGGAACTGGGGCTTGCAGGGGCGGTATTTATCATTTTCCTTTTTTTGATTCTGATATGGCGTTTTTTTGTCATTGCGACACATGCGAAAGATTTGTTTGGAGCGCTGATTGCAACAGGGGCTATGGGGCACATTATGATCCAGGTCATTTTAAATATTGCAGTGGTGACGAATTCCATACCCAATACCGGAATTACATTGCCGTTTATCAGTTATGGAGGAACATCGGTTATGTTTCTTTTATTAGAAATGGGGCTTGTGCTGAGTGTGTCCAATCTGATAGAATAGAAAAATGAGCAGGAGGAGTACAATGGGAAAAAAAAGGAAGAAAAAAGAACGAAAGACAGGCGGAGGGCATACGCTTTACGCCATCGTAGTCCTGCTACTGGCGATTGCAATCTTTGTAATGTCGATGCTGCTTTTGTTTCATGTACAGACAATACAAATCCGTGGAAATAAGTATGTAGAAAGCAGTACAGTTGCCAAAAGTATCCAAAGTGACAAGTATGCGACAAACACATTGTATATTATGGTAAAGAACGCGCTTGGCAAGATAAAATATCCCCAGTCGGTAGAATCTGCAAAGATCCGAATGAAGGCGCCGTGGAGTATTCAGGTAACGGTAAAGGAAAAGGAAGCAATCGGGTGTACTTTGATTCAGAATGAATATATTCTGTTCGATCAAGATGGACTGGTATTGGGGAAAACGACAGTAAAGCCGGAAGATGTTCTATACGTGGAAGGAATGCAGGCGGACAAAGTGAAAGTGAACAAAGAATTTCCGGTTAAAGAAAAACGAATCTTTCGGAACATCGTAGATGCTTCGGAATCCTTTGAACAATATTCTGTGACACCGGATAGGGTTCTATGTGACGGAGCAAATTTGACCGTTTATATCGGAGATATATGTGTGACGCTTGGAAGCGGAGATATGGAATTGAAGATTAGTCAGATCCCGGATATTCTTACGAAGCTTGAAGGGAAAAAAGGAACTTTGGATCTTAGATATTACAATGAATTAACAGAAATTATCAGCTTTAAAGAAGGAGAATTCCCGAAAACGGAGGAAGAATAATCGACTCATATAGATAAGACGTAAAAAAAATGAGAAAATAGGAAAAATGCTATTGATTATTTACGAAAAAGTATATATTATATATCTATATGGCTGAGTTCGCCAACTGAAAGGGAAGTATAAAGCAAATAAATAAGGAACACAAAGGAGGAGAAACTCTTGTTAGAAATTAAAACAAATGAATCAGAAGCAGCAGCAAAAATAATTGTAATCGGTGTAGGCGGCGGTGGTAATAATGCCGTGAACCGAATGATTGATGAGCAGATTGCCGGTGTGGAATTTATCGCAATCAATACAGATAAACAGGCGTTACAGTTATGTAAGGCTCCAACACTTATGCAGATTGGAGATAAGCTTACAAAAGGACTTGGCGCAGGGGCGAAACCGGAAGTAGGAGAGAAAGCGGCAGAAGAAAGCTCAGAAGAAATCGCAGCAGCAATCAAAGGTGCGGATATGGTATTCGTAACTTGCGGTATGGGCGGCGGAACAGGAACAGGTGCCACTCCTGTAGTTGCAAAGATTGCAAAAGATATGGGTGCACTTACAGTAGGTGTAGTTACAAAACCTTTCCGTTTTGAATCCAAAGCACGTATGAACAATGCGATTGCAGGAATTGAAAAATTAAAAGAAAGCGTAGATACACTGATCGTCATTCCGAATGATAAATTACTTGAAATTGTAGACAGAAGAACAACAATGCCGGAAGCGCTTAAGAAAGCGGACGAAGTGTTACAGCAGGGTATTCAGGGTATTACAGACCTGATTAATGTACCTTCACTTATCAACCTTGACTTTGCAGATATCCAGACAGTCATGATCGATAAGGGAATCGCACATATCGGTATCGGTAGAGGAAAAGGCGATGACAAAGCTCTTGAAGCTGTAAAAGAAGCCGTTGCAAGTCCTCTTCTCGAGACAACAATTGCAGGAGCATCCCATGTAATCATCAACGTATCCGGAGATATTTCTCTTATGGATGCAAGTGATGCGGCTGAATATGTACAGGAACTTGCCGGAGAAGAAGCTAATATCATCTTTGGTGCTATGTACGACAGTGAGAAACAGGATGAAGCAACTGTTACAGTTATTGCTACAGGTTTACACAATGCAGGTGGTACAGCTTCTAAATTAAAATCAAGATTAGAAGGACAGAAGGCAGCATACCAGAATCCGTATCAGCCGAGTGGATTCCAGTCAAACATCCATCCATATCCGACAGAACAGTCACAGAGAGTTGATATGGGTATGACACGCCCACAGTATCAGGCACCGGAGCAGTCTGCTGAACCGAGAACATTTGGTGGAGCTTCCGCTTCCCAGACACCGGTTACACCTGTGAGCAAAGTAAAAGAGCAGTCAATTAAGATTCCTGACTTTTTCAAAAGATAAGACAATATTTTAGCTGATTGAAAGCCATCGCGAAAGCGGTGGCTTTTTGCGTACATAGAAATTCCTTTGAAACCCTATGGATATAACATTCAGAACCTGAACTCCTGGGACATCACATCGTATTTTGTCGGAAAAATAAAGGAATATAGTTTCAGTATGTGACAAAATTTGAAGAGAGACGGATATATAATAAGTGAAGACCGGGAGAAAGAAGGTGGGATGTGTATCATGAACTATACATAGATGTATTTTTTTGTGTGAATTTTATGATGGACTATCTTCTGCTTTTAATCGTGAAACGGATATTAAAATGTTCTGCCACACATGGCAATATTTGTTTCGGAAGTCTTCTGGGAAGTAGTCTTACATGTCTGGTAGTCGTAATACCGGTTCTATCTCCTTTGATAAAACTGATGATATTTCATGGAGGAATCAGTCTTCTTATGTTGAGGGCAGGACTTGGTATAAAAGAAAAAAGAGAAATGTTTCGCGGACTCATTGGACTTTACACGGGTGGATTCCTGCTCGGCGGCGTATTTACTTTTCTTCATCAATATGTGAGAACCGGAAGTCTCTTTTTTGGAATTGCAGTATTGAGCTATCACGGAGTACAGGGAATCTGGTCTTTTATTACGTGTCTGCAAAGATTTCTATCTTATAGGTGCAAGGTGACGCTTTCGTTTGAAAGCGGAGAATGTACGGTGGATGCCATAATCGATACCGGAAATTGTCTTAGGGATCCGTTGACGGATCGTCCGGTTTGCGTGTTGGAAGAGTCCAAAGTGAAAGCATACATAAGTGATGAGAAACTTGCAAAACTTAGAAGAATTCCTTTTTGCTCTGTAGGACAAAGTGACGGCCGGATCCCGGTCATAGAGATTGAAAAAATGTGTATACATAAGGAGAAGGAATACCGGATATCGCATCCGGTAATCGGAATATGCGGGGAACGTATTTCAGGAAAAGGGGGATACGGCATGATTCTGAATCCAGATATATTTTAGGAGGAAATAAAATGATCATTAAGATTGGAGTACCAAATCAGTTTAAACTAAAAGTAATGTCTAATTTCCGGACGCTTTTGTTTCCGGATAAGCAGGATATTCATTATATAGGCGGTTCAGAAGTTCTTCCGGCGCCTCTTGAGCTGGAGGAAGAAACGGCAGCCATTGAAAGTCTTGGTAGTGAAGAGGATGAGAAGGCAAAGAAAATGCTGATAGAACATAATCTACGCCTCGTTGTTTACATAGCTAAAAAATTCGATAACACGGGAGTTGGAGTTGAGGATCTGATTTCAATTGGAACCATTGGTCTGATCAAGGCGATCAATACATTTAATCCCACGAAAAATATTAAACTTGCAACGTATGCTTCGCGATGCATTGAAAATGAAATACTGATGTATCTTCGCAGAAACAATAAGACGAAGCTTGAGGTGTCTATAGATGAACCTCTGAATGTGGATTGGGATGGAAATGAGTTGCTATTGTCAGACATTTTAGGGACAGATGAGGATACGATTTATAAAGATCTGGAAACAGAAGTGGAGCATAAACTTCTTTTGCGTGCAATTAGCAGACTTTCCCAGAGAGAGCAGAGGATTGTGCAGATGCGGTTTGGAATCGGAACTTGTGATGGCGAGGAAAAAACACAGAAGGAGGTTGCGGATATTCTCGGAATTTCACAATCATATATATCGCGCTTAGAGAAGAAGATTATGCAAAGACTGAAACGGGAAATGGTAAAGTATGAATAGTCTGAAAAACATATTAAATAATTGTTAATTTTCACATTTTCGTTTGGTTTAGTGGTAAAATAGAAAGAAAAAAGGGGTTGGATATATGAAGCTGACATTTATCGGTGCAGCCCACGAAGTGACGGGAAGCTGCCATTTGCTGGAAGCCTGTGGGAAAAGAATTTTAGTGGATTGTGGAATGGAACAGGGACAGGATATCTATGAGAACCAGGAGATTCCGGTAATGCCTGGAGAGATTGATTTTGTTCTTCTGACACATGCGCACATCGACCATTCCGGTCTTGTGCCGTTGCTTTGCCGGCAGGGATTTCGCGGACAGATTATTACAACTTTTGCAACATCAGATCTTTGCAATATTATGTTGCGGGACAGTGCCCACATTCAGGAATTTGAAGCAGAGTGGCGTAATCGTAAAGCAAGACGTGCAGGAGCGGATTTGTATGTTCCGATCTATGAGATGCAGGATGCTTTAGATGCCATTGAACGTTTGGCGCCTTGCGATTATGGACAAATCATAGATTTGTGTGATGGGATTAAGATCCGGTTTACGGATGTGGGGCATCTTCTTGGATCGGCATGTATCGAAGTGTGGATTGAAGAAGAAGGTATTTCGAAGAAAATAGTGTTCTCCGGAGATGTTGGAAATACGAACCAGCCGATCATCAAAGATCCGGGAGGGGTGGAAGAAGCAGATTATGTTGTAATAGAGTCCACATATGGTAATCGGGCACATGGCGTTGAGCGGCCGGATTATGTAGGAGAGTTTTCAAGGATATTAAAAGATACTTTTGATAAGGGAGGTAATGTAGTGATTCCTTCCTTTGCAGTGGGAAGAACGCAAGAACTTTTGTATTTTATCCGAGAGATCAAGGAGAAGAATCTCATTCCCGAATATCCGGAATTTGATGTGTATGTGGATAGTCCATTGGCAATAGAAGCAACAAATGTGTTTACTAAGAATATGAAAGGTTGCTTTGATGAAGATGCAATGGATTTAGTACAGCAAGGAATCAACCCACTTGTATTTCCGGGATTGAAGTTATCTACCACAAGCGAAGACTCGAAAGCAATTAATTTCGACAGTAGGCCGAAGGTGATCATTTCTGCATCCGGTATGTGTGAAGCGGGTCGTATCCGTCATCATTTGAAACATAATCTTTGGAGGAAGGAGTGTACGATTCTTTTTGTAGGATATCAGGCAGAAGGGACTCTTGGAAGGAAGCTGATAGAAGGAGCGCCGATGGTAAAACTGTTCGGTGAAGAGATAGAAGTTGCAGCCCGCATTGAATCGTTAAAAGGAATCAGTGGTCATGCCGATATGAATGGGTTATTGGACTGGCTTTCTAATTTCAAGTCTGACATTCAACATGTATTTGTGGTTCATGGAGAAGATGCGGTGACGGATGAATTTGCACAGACGATTCATGAGAAGTTTGGGTATGAAGCGTTTGCACCGTATTCAGGAGGATGTGTAGATCTTGCGACGAATGAGATTCTTACGGAAGGAGTGAAAGTCCGCAAGAAAGTGGTGAAAGCATCTACAGCCCGGGCTGCCAACGCATTTGCAAGAGTTGTGGCTGCAGGTAAACGTCTCATGAGTGTCATTATGAAGAACGAAGGTGTAGCCAATAAGGAACTTGCAAAGTTTGAATCCCAGATTCAGAATCTTGCAGATAAGTGGGATAGGTAAATGTCAAGGGCTAAAAGTTATTTTTAATTGAATAGAGCGTGAATATAAGGAGCCATTTTGTAAATCCTTTTCTTAGAAAGAGAAGGAGGATATGAAATGGCTCTTAGTAAAGTAGAAATATGCGGTGTCAATACGTCCACCCTTCCTCTTCTTAAAGAGGAAGATAAGGAGGCGTTATTTGAACGAATCAAAGAAGGAGATGAAGATGCGAAAGAAGAATATATCAAAGGAAACTTAAGACTTGTCTTAAGTGTAATCAAACGTTTTTCAAACAGCAATGAGAATCCGGATGATTTGTTCCAGATCGGATGCATTGGATTGATTAAGGCGATCAATAATTTCAACACTGAACTGAATGTGAAGTTTTCCACCTATGCGGTTCCCATGATCATAGGAGAAATCAGACGGTATATGCGGGACAATAACTCCATACGTGTAAGCCGTTCCCTTCGCGATACGGCCTACAAGGCCATTTATGCGAAAGAAGGCTATATGAAGAACCATTTGAAGGAGCCAACGATAGAAGAAATATCAAAAGAAATCGGGATTGCAAAGGAGGATATTGTGCAGGCGCTGGATGCGATCCAGATTCCCATGAGTCTGCAGGAGCCGGTATATAATGACGGGGGAGACACTTTGTATGTAATGGATCAGTTAAGCGATAAGAAGAACAAGGAAGAAAAGTGGGTGGAGGAACTTTCGCTGGCGGCAGCAATGGAACGTCTTGGAGAACGGGAGAGAAGGATTATCAGAATGCGGTTCTTTGAGGGGCGAACGCAGATGGAAATCGCTGAGGATATTCATATTTCCCAGGCACAGGTAAGCAGACTTGAGAAAAATGCACTGAAAACTATGCGGCAATATCTGGCTTGTTAGGAGGGGAAATATAAAGAACTACCGGCATGCGGGCAGAATCCTGCCCGCATGGATGATAGTTGAAATTTTATCTTTTTAAGATTTACAGTTGAATTTTACATAAAACCATAATATTATATTGGGTATAAAGGAGAGAAATCATGTATAAAGTATGTATATTCGACTTGGATGGAACATTAACAGATACGTTGGAATCATTGACATATTCTGTGAATGCGACGCTTACAGAACTGGGACTTCGGAAGATAACCATGGATCAATGCAGACAGTTTGTGGGGAATGGAGCAAAAGTGCTGATTGAAAAGGCATTGGCAGCTTCGGGAGATGAAGAACTGGCTCTTTTGGACCGGGGGCTTGAGGTGTACAAACGAATATTTGGTGAGAATTGTACATATCATGTAGTACCTTATGATGGAATACCTGAATTGTTGGAGACACTTCGAGAACAGGGAATCAAGACCGCAGTTCTTTCCAACAAGCCGCATAACCAGACTGTGGATGTTGTGGCAGATATTTTTGGAAAAGAAAAGTTTGCATGTATCGCTGGTCAGAGAGAAGGGATTTCAAGGAAGCCGGATCCGGCAGGAGTATATGAAATATTAGAATCTCTGGGTGTGAAGAAGGAAGAATGCCTTTACATTGGGGATTCTGAAGTGGATGTTGAGACGGCAAGAAGAGCAGGAGTGACCGGTGTGGGAGTGACATGGGGATTCCGCTCAAGGGATGTGTTAGAAAAAGCAGGTGCGGTCCATATTATCGATACACCGCAGGAGCTTATGAAAATTATGAAAAATACATGTAGAATGAAGGAGGATTTTTAGGATGTATGAGTATGATGAGGAGTGTTTGAAAGTTTTCTTAAATAATCAGGGACAGCTTTTTGACGAACCGGTTGCAGAGACACCTGAAGAAGCGGAAGCATTTCTTGAAGACTGTATGGCAGTGATCGTCGATTCTATCCGCGAGGTGAGAGAGTACTTTGATGAAAGCGGAGCGGATGTGGACGGAATGTCTGATGAAGAACTGGAAGAAGCATCTGAAGTTTTTGTACTTCCGAATGGACAGTACCTTGTAGTAGAAGGTTAGAACATATGAAAAGCCGAGGTCATTTGACTTCGGCTTTTTTTAGTGCTCGTTCTATGGCGTCGACGATCATTTGGGAAGTATAAGCATTTTCTTTTGGATAAGTCAATCCTTCGGTGGTCTGCTTTTCGCAGATCTGATCAGCCATATCTTCAATGGCCGGTTGCAAAAGCGGGTACATGGCAGTTACGGATTCGTTTAGGTTGACACAACGAATGGAACTAATCCCCTTCTGATCCACCGTTACTTCCATTTCAAGCTCTGTGCTTCCAAGGGTAATGCGGTCGGTGTAGATACCTGACATATATTCTTTGGAAGGATCCGTTGTTTTCTTGTCTTTTGGGAAAAACATGAATACAAGTAAAAGAATGAGCAGAATTCCTAAAACAGCAAAAACAGCGGTATAAATGATTTCTTTCATGTGTAGAACAATGATCTTGGTTTTTGAACTCATGCAGACCTCCTAATCTATTTGTAATTATGTAAGAGCTTTATATAATGTATGGGGAAAAGAGGAAAAATATTCATGTCTATGGGTGACAAAAGGAAAGAGTTCTTGTAAAATATAAAGAATACAGGAAAAGGAGAGAACAATTATGTATATTATCGTAGGACTTGGAAATCCGACAGCGCAGTACGAAGGCACGCGCCATAATGTAGGATTTGATGTAATAGATAAGATTGCAGATCAGTATAATATAACAATGGATATAAGAAAACACAGGGCTTTTTGTGGAAAGGGAATCATCGCAGGTCAGAAAGTGATTCTTGCAAAGCCGCAGACATATATGAATTTGAGCGGGGAAAGCGTCAGAAGTCTTGTGGATTATTTCAAAATAGATGAGGAACAGGAATTGATCGTCATTTATGATGATATAAGTCTGGATGTGGGACAACTCAGAATTCGCAAAAAAGGAAGTGCGGGAGGACATAACGGAATCAAAAATATTATTGCTCATCTTGGACATTCTGTTTTCCCACGTATCAAAGTAGGAGTAGGAGAAAAACCGAAAGAATATGATCTTGCAGATTATGTTCTGGGACATTTTACGAAAGAAGAGCAGGAAGTGATGGAAGAAGGATATAGAAAGGCTTCCGAAGCAGTGGAAATGATGGTGAGCGGAGAAATGGATGCCGCAATGAATGAGTATAACAAGAAGGTAAAATAAGTATGCGAAGTTTTACGGAACCGCTGAAGGAACTGGCGGAATTTGAAACGATACAACGAAAGATGAGAAAAGAGAAGGGAATGATACAGATTGCCGGATGTGTCAATTCTCAGAAGACACATTTGATGTATGCCCTTGGCGATGGTTCGAAGAAGAAGATCATCGCTGTTTCCAGTGAAGGAAAGGCAAAAGAAATTTGTGAAGAATATAAATTTCTTGATGAAAATGTATATTATTATCCTCCGAAAGATCTTTTGTTCTATCAGGCGGATATCCGGGGCAAGGTTCTGATCCAACAGAGAATGAGCGTGATCCAGGCCGTTTTGGAGGATGAAGACGTTACAGTTGTGACAAGCTTTGATGGTTTCATGGATTCACTGCTTCCAATTGAGAAAATCAGGGAAAGAGTGATCAAACTCAATAACGGGGATACAGTAGATTTCGAGAAACTGGTAAAAGAAATTGCATTCCTTGGATATGACAGAGAAGTACAGATTGAAGGGCCGGGACAGTTTGCGGTTCGAGGGGGGATTTTGGACGTATTCCCTTTGACGGAAGAAGTGCCGATCCGTATTGAGTTCTGGGGAGATGAGATTGATTCCATCAGAACTTTTGATGTGGATAGTCAGCGGTCTATTGAGAATCTGGAAGAAATAGAGATCTATCCGGCAACGGATTTCCCAGAAGAAGAGGGAAGACGTGTGTCCTTTCTTGACTATTTTGACAAGGAAGAAAGTGTGTTGTTTTTGGATGAGCCTGCAAGACTTTTGGAAAAAGGGGAAGGAGTGGAAGAAGAGTATCTGGAAGCTCAGAAGAACCGTCTGGAAGCAGGAATGGAAGTGACGGATGTCCGGATTCCGCTCTATCATACAAGAGAAGTCATTGAGAAGATGAATGAATATTACAGTGTGGGTTTCAGCACCCTTGAAACGAGGGTGAAGGAATTTAAGACGAATGACCTGTATAGTTTTCATACGAAAAGTGTGAACCCTTATAATAACAGTTTTGAGATGTTGACACGGGATTTAAAACGGTTAAAACGAAATGGATACAGGGTCGTTCTTCTGTCGGGGTCGCGTACGAGGGCAAGACGTCTGGCAGAGGATTTGAGGGATTATAATCTCAGCAGTTTTTACAGTGAAGATAGAGAACGGGTGGTCATGCCGGGGGAGATCATGGTGACTTTCGGTCATGTGACAGAAGGGTATGAATATCCGATGATTAAATTTACTGTGATATCGGAGACGGATATTTTCGGGCGAGGTAAGAAAAAAAGAAAACGTAAGATTTATGAGGGACAGAAGATCCAAAGTTTTTCCGAATTGAAAGTAGGAGATTATGTTGTTCATGAGAATCATGGTCTCGGTATTTATCAAGGAATTGAGAAGATGGATATCGATAAGACATCTAAGGATTATATGAAGATTTCCTATGCAGGAGGAAGCAATCTGTACATTCCGGCAACGCAGCTTGACTTGATTCAGAAGTACGCAGGTGCAGATGCGAAGAAGCCGAAGCTCAATAAGCTTGGTACGCAGGAATGGACAAAGACAAAGACGAGAGTTCGTGGGGCGGTCAAAGAAATTGCGAAAGATCTTGTAGAACTTTATGCAGCAAGGCAGAAAGAAGAAGGGTTTGTCTATGGACCGGATACAGTCTGGCAGAAAGAGTTTGAGGAAATGTTTCCGTTTGAAGAAACGGAAGATCAGCTCGTGACAATTGATGCCGTGAAAAAGGACATGGAGAGTACAAAAATCATGGACCGGCTTGTCTGTGGGGATGTAGGCTATGGGAAGACAGAAGTTGCGATCCGCGCCGCATTCAAAGCAGTACAGGAGAGCAAACAGGTTGTGTATCTTGTACCCACAACAATTTTGGCACAGCAACACTATAATACATTTGTGCAGCGTATGAAAGATTTCCCGGTGCGAGTGGATCTCATGTGCAGATTCCGAACTCCGGCGCAGCAGAGGAAGACCATTGAAGATGCGAAAAAGGGATTGGTAGATATTATCGTCGGAACCCATCGTGTGTTAAGCGATGACTTGAAATTTAAGGATCTGGGGCTTTTGATCATAGATGAAGAACAGCGGTTTGGGGTGCAGCATAAAGAAAAAATCAAGAAATTGAAAGAAAATGTAGATGTGCTGACTCTGACTGCGACACCGATTCCGAGAACGCTTCATATGAGTCTGATTGGAATCCGTGATATGAGTGTTCTGGAAGAGGCGCCGCAGGATCGTATGCCGATCCAGACATATGTGATGGAATACAATGACGAGATGGTAAGAGAGGCGATACAAAGAGAACTTTCCCGACAGGGACAAGTGTATTATGTATACAATAAAGTAAAAGACATTGAAGACGTTGCAGACAGAATCCAAAGTCTTGTGCCGGAAGCGGTAGTAGCTTATGCCCATGGCCAAATGAGTGAACATCAGTTGGAACAGATTATGTTTGATTTTATTAACGGGGAGATCGATGTGCTTGTGTCCACGACGATCATTGAAACCGGACTGGATATTTCCAACGCAAATACCATGATCATCCATGAGGCAGATAAACTCGGTCTTTCCCAATTGTATCAGCTTCGCGGTCGTGTAGGACGTTCGAACCGAATGGCGTATGCATTTATGCTTTATAAAAGAGATAAGCTTCTGAAAGAAGTGGCGGAGAAACGGCTTGCGGCGATCCGGGAATTTACAGATCTGGGTTCCGGATTCAAGATTGCCATGCGTGATCTGGAAATCCGTGGGGCAGGAAATCTGCTTGGTGCGGAACAGCATGGACATATGGAGGCGGTAGGATACGATCTGTACTGCAAAATGCTCAATGAAGCCGTGAAGCATTTGAAGGGAGAAATGGAAGAGGAAGAATCTTACAATACAACCATTGATCTGAATGTAGATGCTTATATTCCGGCATCTTATATTCCGAATGAATATCAGAAGCTTGATGTTTACAAGAGGATTGCCAGCATTGAAAATGAGGAAGAAATGGATGATATGATCGAAGAGCTGATTGACCGGTTTGGAGATATTCCAAGAAAAGTGCAGCAGCTTCTGAACATTGCGGCTCTGAAGGCTCTTGCTCACAATGCTTATATTATTGCCATTGAACAAAAAGGCGAAGAATATAAATTTATCATGTATGAGAAAGCAAAAGTGAAAGCAGATAAGATTCCTGTGCTTTTGCAGCAGTTTAAAGGGGATCTGACCTTTAAAGTAGATACCAATCCGTATTTCATCTATGAGAAAAAAGGAAGAAACAAAAAAGAGAAAGATGAAAATATTCTGGAATGTGTAAAAAGTGTGATAACCGGGATTCAGGGATTGATTGAATAGAAAAAACAAGGTATAATATTTTATTAGTTAGTAAAACTAAGGAGGATGTTATGGGTAATAAAGGAAGAAGAGCGGCAGCGCTTGCTGCAGCAGCGGTGCTGGCATTTTCTGCAATGACAGGATGCGGGACTAAGATAGATAACGAGGCAACGGTGTTAACGGTAGGAGACGATAAAGTAACCATGGATGTTGCCAATTTCTTTGCAAGACATCAGCAGGCAATCGCGCAGATGCAGTATAGTTCTATTTTAGGAGATGATTTCTGGGGGACATCGCTTTCAGAAGAAAGCGGAACGATGGAAGAGGAAGTAAAGAAGAATATTCTTAAGAGCCTGGAACAGATGTATGTGTTAGAAGACCATATGGCCGATTACGGAGTAGAACTTACGGAAGAAGAGAAGGCAAAGATTGCGGATGCGGCAAAAGAATTCGTAAAGGCAAACGATGCAGAGAATCTTGAGAAAGTATCCGGAAGTGAGAAAACGGTAAGCCGTGTGCTTGAGCTTGTAACAATTCAGAATAAGATGAGACAGGCTATGGTTGCAGATGTGGATACAGAAGTGAGTGATGAAGAAGCTGCGCAGAAGAGCATGCAGTATGTTTTCTTCTCTTTTACAAAGACGGACGATGACGGTAAGTCTTCGGATATGAATGATGAGGAGAAGGCAGAGCTTAAAAAGACAGCGGAAGCATTTGCTGCTATGGCAAAAAAGGCAGATGATTTTGAAGCCTTGGCAAAGGAACAGGAACAGACTGCAAGTACACTGACTTTCGACAGCAAAGACACAAGCCCGTCAGAAGAACTGATCAAAGCAGCAGATGCTTTGAAAGAAGGCGAAGTGACAGATGTGATCGAGGGAGAGAACGGTTATTATGTTGCAAAACTTACAAGTCTGTTTGATCAGGATGCTACCAATACGGAAAAGGATAATATCGTAGCAGAGCGTCAGAATACAAAATATCAGGAAATCCTGGATGGATTTATGGATGATGCGAAGATCAAGGTGAACAACGATGAATGGAACAAAGTAAGTTTCAAAAAGCTTGATGTTACGATGAAACAGGAGCAGACAGAAGAAAAGTAAGAATATGATGAAAGAGCCCCGCAAAAGGATGGGCGGGGAATTGATGGATTCTATAGAAAAAGAACAGGAACAACTGGTTTGGCGCGTGGGTAATGCAGCGCAGAATTGATTGTTCCTGTTCCTTTTTTATGATGTGCGTCCAGCGAAGCTGGATCACACTTGCCGGTGCAAGTCCGGTCACGGTAATCGCCAGTGAGCC
>JAJBSL010000027.1 GCA_020540725.1 Lachnospiraceae bacterium EP-SM-12S-S03 | reverse complement strand
TATTCTCTTAAGAATTTTCAGGTTTGTGTTGTTGTCTATTGTTTAATTATCAAGGTTCTTTTTTGTTTTCGCTCTCTCAAGCGCTTTATTAGATTATCATATCCAGAAGTCTTTGTCAACAACTTTTTTCAACTTTTTCCATCATTTTTCAACGTTGTTTTTCATCTCAAAAATTGTGACCGGAGAAAGAGGGATTTGAACCCTCGCGCCGCTATTAACGACCTACTCCCTTTCCAGGGGAGCCCCTTCAGCCTCTTGGGTATTTCTCCTCATTCTCAAGCCTTCCAGCAAAAAAACTATCAATTCTTTTGATAGTTTTTGAAGCGCAGAGGGTGGGATTCGAACCCACGCGCCCTCTCGGACAAACGGTTTTCAAGACCGCCTCGTTATGACCACTTCGATACCTCTGCACATATTCTTTTTTATTTTATATCGCTTTTCCCTCGCGACAAGATGTATTCTAGCATAGCTTCACTGTATCTGTCAACAACTTTTTTCATTTTTTTGCAAATTGTTTCTATTTCTCATTTTTCCCCGTAAACACGGCACTTTTTCCCCCTTCCTCTAAAGGGTTTCACAGATTATCTTCCATGCATCCATCAATTTTTCCAAAGAATATGACGCATTGGCCGGACTTGTTGACGGCAATTTTATATCCTCCATGTGAATCTTTCCATAACAATATTTTTTATACAACCTGCTTGCTGTTGCCCCGTTTGTATAAATTTGTGCAATATCCGCTTTTGAAAGAACGCGTTCCAAGTCATTGGGAATTACATTTTTGATGCTGCTGTCACTCGACCCCTCAATTTCACAAGAAGCAACGACATCCCAAACCGCAATTCCATGATTCAGCAACATTTCTCTTTTCTCTGAAATAGTATCCGGAACTTCACACTTTAATATACCTGCCAATACTTTCCAAAACCGGTTCTGCGGATGATGATAGAAAAATTTCCCTTCCCGTGACTTCACAGAAGGGAAACTTCCCAAAATCATAATTTTAGAATGAGTATCAAAAACCGGAGCAATCTCATGAATTTCCCGATCCATTACTTTTCTCTCCTTTTCAAAAACACTTCTGCAATCTCCAAATCCTCCGGTGTCGTAATCTTAATATTCTCATAAGATCCTTCCACCAGCTTGGATTTCATACCAAGAACTGATTCTACCACCATGGCATCATCTGTAATATTTTTTTGCTCTGACTGCATGAATTTTTCATAGGCATCACGAATCAGTAATATGTCAAATGCCTGTGGTGTTTGTATTTGCCATACAAAACTCCGGTTAGGAGTTTCTTTTGTATACTTTTCTTTGTCCACAATTTTAATCGTATCTTTCACAGGCATCCCCACTACACAGGCCGGATAATTGCAAACCGCATCATAAATTCTTTGAATAACTGCTTCCGTAACAAAAGGACGGGCTCCATCATGTATAAGCACATACCCGTCATGACGCACCCTTTGCAGACCACTATAAACTGAGTCATAACGCTCTGCTCCTCCTTCTGTAATCTCGCGCACCTTATCCAAATGATATTTTTCTACAATTTCCTTGCGGCAATATTCTTCCTGTCCTTTCCCGACAACCATAATGATCTCATCGATAAGCGCCGAGTTCTGAAACGCTTCCAAAGCATAATATACAATCGGTTTCCCTTTCAATTCTATGTATTGTTTCTGGATACTCGTCCCCATACGTTTCCCTTGGCCCGCCGATAATACAATAGCTGTGCATCGTTTCCGTTCCATTTTAACGTTCTCCTAATTTCAAATTCGGAACCGCATTCAAATCCCATCCATGCCGTGTTCCTTTCATATATTCATAGTAAGCTGCAACTCCGATCATCGCCGCATTGTCGGTACAATAAATCGGAGACGGATGATAGAATTTAACCCCTTTGTTTTCACAAGCTTCCTTCATTGCATTGCGCAAAGTCCCATTAGATGCCACTCCGCCTGCAATAGCAAATTTGTCCATGCCAAATTCCTCGCCTGCACGCATAGCGTTCTCCGTCAAAACATCCGTCACAGCCTTCTGAAATGAGGCCGCAATATCTGCGCAATTGTATTCTTCCTTCCTCATTTCACAACCATTGATATAATTGAGTACCGCTGACTTCACTCCACTGAAGCTAAAATCATACTGAGAATCTGCGATGTGTGCCCGTGGAAATGCAATCGCATCCGGGTTTCCTTCTTTCGCCAATTTCTCAATTTTGGGTCCTCCCGGATATCCGAGACCGATTGCACGCGCCACTTTGTCAAAAGCTTCTCCCGCCGCATCATCTCTTGTTCTTCCCAAAATTTCATACTCGCCATAATCTTTCACACGTACAAGATGTGTATGCCCTCCCGATACTACCAGGCAGGCAAACGGTGGTTCTAATTCCTTATTTTCAATGTAATTTGCAGAAATATGTCCTTCAATATGATGCACTCCTACGAGCGGAATTTTCTTCGCATATGCGATCGCCTTAGCTGCTGCAACTCCGACAAGCAGCGCCCCAACAAGCCCCGGACCATAAGTCACACCAATAGCATCGATATCATCCAATGTTACATTTGCCTCTTCCAGCGCTTCTTCGATTACCTGATTAATTTTTTCAATATGTTTCCTGGAGGCAATCTCAGGTACAACTCCCCCATATAATTTGTGAATCTCAATCTGGGATGAAATAATATTCGACAGCACTTCTCTTCCATTTCTCACAACAGCCGCTGCCGTTTCATCACAGGAACTTTCAATTGCTAATATTAAAACATCTTTTGTCTCGCTCATGTTTTCTCCTCTAACTTTCCGGGAAATCAAGTTCCACCGACATGCAATCCTTACCTGCTTTTGCATTCGGGAATATGGCACGTACATCATCCATATATTCCTCAGGTTTCGTAAGCGACGGGCTGTAATGGGTAAGCCACATCTGTCTTACATTCGCTTCCTTTGCAAGAACTGCTGCTTCTGTAAATGTCATATGTTTATATTCTACCGCTTTTGCAGCTTTTTCTTTTTCTCCATACATTCCTTCACAGATAAACAGATCCGATCCCTCTGCATTATTTCGAATAGAATCCGTCGGTCTCGTATCCGTTGTATACGTCAGCTTGATTCCTTTTCTCGGTGCCCCAAGAACCATATCCGGTGTATACAGATTGCCATTCAACTCTACACACTCTCCTTTTTGCAGCACCTTCCAATACTGCTTTGGAATCCCATTTGCTTCCGCACGGTTTACGTCAAATTTCCCTGCGCGATCAATCTCCAGTGAATACCCGTAACAAAGTACATTATGGTTTACACGAAACGCTTTGAGACGGTAACCGTCCAGTTCAAAGGTCTGTTCTGCCCCCTCAATCTCAATACACTGAATCTCAAAGGGAAGTTCCGGAGCAATGATGCGAAGCGAATTCACCACTTTTACAAGACCTTTCGGCCCGATCAGAGTAAGCGGTTCCCTTCTGTCTGCATTCCCCATTGTAAGAAGAAGCCCCGGAAGGCCGCTTATATGATCTCCATGATAATGAGTAAAGCAAATGACATCTATCGGTTTGAAACTCCATCCCTTTTCTTTTATCGCAATCTGTGTTCCTTCTCCACAGTCAATCAACAGACTGCTTCCATTGAATCTTGTCATCAACGAAGTCAACCAACGGTATGGCAATGGCATCATGCCTCCGCAGCCAAGCAAACAAACATCTAACATGTTATTCTCCTTATCTAACTTCTACAGGAATAGAAAATGTCTGTACAAACGCATCATAACATTCTTCACACAAATCAAATCTGTGTACTTCATTATCTTTATCCGAAGGATAATTCCATCGTTTTTCTACCTGAAGCACATCCGCAGAATATCTTCCATTTTCTACAGCAATTTCTTTCCCACATTTATTACAAATAATTTTACTAATTTCCTGAATTTCTTTTGTTTGATATTGTTTCATACAATTCCTCCTATGAATGTGTGCTACATTCATTATATACGGTTGTACGCACCAATCCTAGTGGTAATAATACCCTTAAATCACCTGTTTACTCATAAGCACCGCATCTTCGCAGGGATTCTCATAAAATTTGTTTCTCATTCCATCAATCAGAAACCCGGATTTCTCGTAAAATCTTCTGGCAGGCATATTACTTTCCCTCACATCCAGAAGCAATTTCACAATTCCTTTTTCTCTGCAGATTTCCTCGCAAAATTCCAAAATTCTTGATCCGATCCCTTCCTGCCTTGTCCTTTCATGCACAGCAATTCTGGCAATTTCCGCTTCATCCAGCACATAATATAGTATTCCATACCCTTTGATCTGTTGTTCATCTTCCGCCACTGCCACAAAGGTATGCTTCTGTTGAAACGTCTCTTCTATCCCATTTTTCGTCCATGCATCCGTGAAGATCTCTTGCTCCAATTCTGCAATCTGCCCACTGTCTTCTGCTTTCATTTCACGCAAAATCAACATGACTCCGTCTGTCCCTTCACGCGTTCCCTCTCTGCCCGTTCTCTTTCCGCCTGGGATACCCGCAAATAATCCGGCTGATGTTCTGCCGCCGTCTCCGTCTTTCCTTCTTTCAGATATTGGATCCCGGCTACCCCCACAGAGGATGCACGCTGCCGATTCATATTGGCCGGCGCGAATGTGAATGATACACGCAATCCGGCTTCCAATTGTCCTTTGTATACCGGAACTCCATCTCCTAAGAATACTACTTTTTCATCTAACTGATTCAGTTTCTCTACCAATTCTCCCACATCAATGGCCATCTGTTTTTCCACAATATGGAGTTTTTCATTTTCAAAACGATAAATTCCTGTGTACACCTGATTCCTTCTCGCATCCATAATCGGACAGATCAAAGCATCACTTCCGTATAAATTGTACGCAAGTCCTTCAATTGTCGGAACATGGATCAATGGTTTTTGTAAAGCAAGCCCCAATCCTTTTGCTGTTGCGGATCCAATACGGAGCCCTGTAAAAGACCCTGGTCCTCCGGAAATTGCAATCGCATCAATTGTATTCAAGTCCATTTCCGTCATCTTTACAATCTCATCCAGCATCGGAAGTAACGTCTGGGAGTGTGTTTTCTTATAATTCACAGTGTACTCCGCAATCGTCTGTTCTTCTTCCACAATAGCAACCGTCGCTACAAGCCCGGAACTGTCTAAAGCCAATATTCGCATAACACTACTTCCTTTCCGTAATCGTAATTTTTCTATAATCAAATCCTTTTTCTAAATCTTTCTCTATTACAATCTCTTTTCGTTCTTTCGGTAAAATCTCTTCAATCAGATTGGCCCACTCGATCAGGCATACTCCTTGTCCATAGATATAGTCCTCGTATCCGATTTCCTCCATTTCTTCCACATCTCCGATACGGTACACATCAAAATGATAGAACGGCAGGCGTCCCTCCTCGTATACCTGTACAATCGTAAATGTGGGACTGCTGATGGGCTCTTCTATTTTAAGTCCTTTTGCCACCCCCTGGGTAAATACCGTTTTCCCTACACCAAGATCACCGATCAGTGTATACACCTCTCCCGGAGTACAATTCTGTCCGATCCGTACTCCCAGTTCAAACGTCTCTTTTGCACTATTTGTTTCTATTATCATAATTTTATCCTTCTTTTATCTTACACTTACATGTCTGATTTTCACTTTTTTAGCCGGCACATTTTTGGAAATCAGTTCCACAACCGCCATATAATCGTCTCCCATGGATTCTTTCGGCAAAATGATCGCTCTGACGCGGGTAATATAGATTACAAGCGATTTCCCTGTAGATACCACTCGCATGATATTATCCCATGTATTTTCCGCGCTCTGTCCATCCTGTGTAACAGTAATTCCTTTTTCTGTCACCTCGTATTCCAACGGTTTTTGAAACATCTCCGTATTCTTCACCTGATTTTTGGCTGAAGATTTCAGTGTAAACGGAGTTGAAAATAGAAGCATTGCTCCCAAAGCCGCAAATAAAATTGCGGATTGTGAATCTCCGTTCACTCCTTTATAAACTGCAAATATAAAACATCCGACTCCCACAAGTGTGGCGAAAAGTCCGGATGCACTTGTATAACTATGGTACAACAGGAAATCATACATGATCTTGTCTGTCATATTTACTTCAAATTTAATTGACATTTTTCTCCTCCTTCGTAAACTACACGTTTGGAACTTTCCTATATCAAAAAAGATGTGCTATAAAATTATAGCACACCCAAACTTTTGTTACAACTTCTATTATTTGTCTATTCCCTTCATCGTAAGCTGGATTCTTTTCTTCTTCAGATCCACACTCATCACTTTTACATCCACGATATCACCTACGCTCACGGCTTCCAGCGGATGCTTGATAAATTTCTTATCTGTAATCTGTGAAATGTGCACCAATCCATCCTGATGTACCCCGATATCCACAAATACACCAAAATCAATGACATTTCTTACAGTTCCTTTCAGAATCATGCCTTCTGTCAAATCTTTCATTTCCAAGACATCCGTTCTTAAAATCGGTTTTGGCATCTCATCACGCGGGTCGCGGGCTGGCTTTTCTAATTCCTTTACAATATCCCGCAGTGTAATTTCACCAATCTCAAGTTCTGCTGCCAATTTCTTGTAATCTTTCACAGATTTTGCAAGTCCGGTAAGTTTTCTGTCTGCTACATCCTGCAACGTATAGCCTAATTTTTCGAGAAACTTTTCTGCAGCTTCATAGGATTCCGGATGTACACTTGTGCCGTCAAGCGGATTCTTTCCTCCCTGGATTCTCATAAACCCTGCACACTGCTCAAATGCTTTCGGACCTAATTTGGCAACTTTTAAAAGTTGCTTTCTGCTTGTAAAACTTCCGTTTTCTTCACGATAGGCAACGATATTTTTCGCAATGGCACTGCTAATGCCCGAAATATACGAAAGAAGTGGCGCCGATGCGGTATTTAAGTCTACCCCGACTTTATTCACACAATCTTCTACCACGCCGGAAAGCGCTTCGCTCAATTTCTTCTGATTCATATCATGCTGATATTGACCGACTCCGATAGATTTGGGATCGATCTTCACAAGCTCCGCGAGAGGGTCCTGCAGACGTCTCGCAATGGAAGCTGCACTTCTCTGTCCCACATCAAAATTCGGAAATTCCTCTGTCGCAAGCTTGCTTGCGGAATAAACGGAAGCTCCTGCTTCATTGGTAATGATATACTGCACTTTCTCCGAAATTTCTTTAAAAAGCTCTACAATGATCTGCTCTGATTCCCTGGATGCTGTTCCGTTTCCTACAGAAAACAGAGTAATATTATATTTCTTAATCAATTTCTTCAGTGTCTCTTTTGCCGCCGCAATCTTCTGCGGTGTTGTAGGGGCTGTCGGATAGATTACCGTTGTATCCAGTACTTTTCCTGTCGAATCTACAACTGCTAATTTGCATCCGGTACGAAACGCCGGATCCCATCCAAGTACTGTCTGCCCTACGATAGGCGGCTGCATCAGAAGCTGTTCCAGGTTCTTTCCAAACACGGTAATCGCCCCGTCCTCCGCCTTTTCTGTCAGATCACTTCGGATTTCCCGCTCAATGGCCGGAGCAATAAGGCGTTTGTAACTGTCTTCAATCGCCTCTTTTAAGATCGGAGCCGTATCCGAATTCTCTGTATGGACTACCTTCTTTTCCAAATACTGTATAATCTTTTCTTCCGGAGCTTCAATCTTTACTGTCAGAACTTTTTCCTTCTCCCCACGATTCAACGCAAGCACACGGTGTCCCGCCAGTTTATTTACCGGTTCTTCAAATTCATAATACATTTCGTATACGGATTGTGCTTCCGGATCTTTTGCAACAGACACTAGTTTCCCTTGTTTTATTGTAAGATCACGAATATAAATTCGATAATCCGCTTCATCTGAAATGTATTCCGCAATAATATCTCTCGCCCCTGCAATCGCATCCTCTACCGTTTTCACGTCTTTTTCTTCCGAAATATAAGCCTTCGCGGCTTCTTCAACCGGCATCGTTGTTTTCTGCAGCGTAATGAGCGCAGCCAAAGGCTCCAGCCCCTTTTCCTTCGCAATGGTAGCTCTTGTTCTTCTCTTCGGTCTGTATGGACGATACAAATCATCCACAACAACAAGCGTTTCTGCGGCAAGAATCTGGTTCCTTAATTCTTCCGTCAGCTTTCCCTGTTCTTCAATGCTTGACAAAACCTGCTCTTTCTTCTCTTCCAGATTCCGAAGATACGTAAGTCTTTCAAACAATTGGCGGAGTTGCTCATCGTTTAAAGATCCGGTTACTTCTTTTCTATATCGTGAAATGAACGGAATCGTATTCCCTTCATCAATCAGCTTAACAGCGGCTTCTACCTGCCACTTCTTCACACCCAATTCTTCTGTCAGTTTTTGATTAATGTCCATATTGTTAATCCTTCCTTCATTTTCATCTATGTTATTATAAATGAATTCCGAAATCAATGCAAATAGAGCGCACTCTTTTTAATTGAAACTCATAGTGAGGCATGCTATAATGAGCGTAAAAAAGAGAGGTGACAAACATGAATCAGACAAACGAACTGTCCAAGCAGCAAAAGAAATCAAAAGAAACAAAAGAACGTATTTTTCAGGCTGCAAAACGCATTCTGCAGCGTGATGGATATGAACAATTATCGATAAAGAATATTTGTGAAGAAGCAGGCGTTTCCAACGGAAGCTTCTACCATCACTTTAAAACAAAAGATGATCTCCTTTCTTATTATATCGAAGATCAGCCAAGTATTGATCCGTCTCTTCTTGATATACCGCAAAATGTTGCCTCTGCAAAAAAGGCAATCATTCATGTTTATTTAAATTATGTGAAATACTGTCGTGAACTGGGTGTGGAATTTATGGCAGGATATTATACGCCTAAAAATCAGGCATTGAATCCCGTCATCCGTACAGAACGCCCTTATCCGATTATTACAGTACAAACATATCTGGAAAAGGCAGTAGCAGCAGGTACAATCACGCTTCCTTACTCTTTGGAAGAGATTACAACGGATATCCGTATGATCGTCATTGGAAATGTATTTGAATGGTGTATGCGGGATGGCAAAGTGGATTTTGAAGGAAATATGAGTCGTTCATTATCTGCATATTTGGACGGCATCCTCATATAGAGGGCATAAAGGCATAAAACCACTTATGCGCAAGCACAATGTGGTTTATGACCTTTTGACCCTGATATTATTACAATACAGAAATAAATCTCTTAAACGCTTCTCTTCCTTCTTCTGTGCATTTATACACACCTGCATCTTCTAATACATGAGTAAACACAATCCCCACTTCTTTCTGAATCATGTCCATTACATTCTCGCTTGTAATGCTCTCATATTTCGGAAGGAAAGTTTTCGTCCATTCTGCATGTTTTTCAATCTTTTCATTCGAAGTAATATCCTTGCCTTCTACAATATACTCTGCAAGAATTTCCATTTCTTCTTTCAATCTTGCCGGAAGCACTGCAAGTCCCATAACCTCGATCAATCCGATATTTTCTTTCTTAATATTATGCCACTGGGCATGTGGATGGTACAGGCCTAGTGGATGTTCCTCTGTTGTAATGTTATTGCGAAGGGCAAGATCCAGTTCAAATGTATCTTCTACCTTTCTTGCAATCGGAGTAATCGTATTATGAGGTTCTCCGTCTGTCTCTGCAAAAATGAACGCCTCTTCATCTGTATAACTACGCCATTTGTCAAGTATATGTGCCCCAAGCTCGATCAATCTCTGTTCATCTTTTCCTCGTAAGCGCAGAACAGACAGCGGCCAATGTACAATTCCCACTTCTACATCTTCGAAATCTTTGATTGTAAATGTCTCTTCCATCGGTGCTTTCGCCATTGCAAATGTATAGTTCCCTCCCTGGAAATGGTCATGGCTTAAAATGGAACCTCCTACAATCGGAAGATCTGCATTGGAACCGAGGAAGTAGTGCGGAAACAACTTTACAAAATCAAACAGCTTCATGAATGTTGCCTTTTCGATTTTCATCGGTGTATGCTGTCCGTTAAATACGATACAGTGTTCATTATAATATACATACGGAGAATACTGGAATCCCCATGCACTGTCATTTACCGTAATCGGAATAATACGGTGGTTTTCTCTTGCCGGATGATTCACACGTCCTGCATATCCTTCATTTTCCATGCAGAGCTGGCACTTCGGATAACTGCTTGTCTTCGCATTCTTCGCCGCCGCGATGGCTTTCGGATCTTTCTCCGGTTTGGATAAATTGATCGTAATATCAATCACTCCATATGGGCTGTCCACCGTCCATTTACGGTCTTTTTTCACACGATACCGACGAATATAATCGCTGTCCTGGCTTAATTTATAATAATAATCTGTTGCCTCTTTCGGCGAAACTTCATATTTCTTCGCAAATGTTTCCTGAATCTGTGCAGGACGTGGTACGAGACAGTTCATCACCTTCGTATCAAATAAATCTCTGTATACAATGCTGTCTTCTATGATTCCTCTTTCACAGGCTTCGTCCAAAAGCTCTTTCAAAATGTCTTCCAGTTCAAGACTTTCTCCTTCAATCGAAGTATCTTCATAGCTGTCTTCGCAAAACAGCTCCAGTAACAAGTTTGTTGTGTACAGACGTTCACACTCTGGCGTAAGACCGGAACTGATTCCGTACTCTACCAGTCTTTTTATATTTTTACTTAACATAATTGCCTCCCATACTCTCTCAGATGTTTTAAGCAAGAACTCTTGCCCCATCTCCGATATCTACTACATAAAATTCTGCTTCGTGTCCTACTTTTTCTTTATATGTACTTCCGATTGTCGAAATGAAATGATCTACCGCATCATTTTTCACAATACTTACCGTACATCCGCCGAATCCGCCTCCTGTAATACGGGAACCGATCACGCCTTCCGTCTCCCACGCAAGATCAACGAGAATGTCAATTTCTTCACAAGACACTTCATAATCATCCCGCAGTGAAACATGGGAAGCGTTCATCAGCTTACCAAATGTCTCCACGTCATTTTCTTTCAATGCTTTCACTGCCTTGATAGCTCTCTGATTCTCATATACAGCATGTTTCGCCCTTTTAACCCTGACCGGATCTTGGATCGCATCCTTATGAGCTTCAAACTCCTCCTCTGTCAGATCTCCCAAAGTTTGAATGTTTACAACTTTCTGAAGTTCTTTTAATGCTGTCTCGCATTCATTCCTTCTATCGTTATAAGCAGAATCCACAAGCGAATGCTTCACTTTACTGTTAATGATTACAATTTTCGCATCCTTCAGAACTACCGGAGCATACTCATACTTTAACGTATTGGTATCCAGGAAAATCGCATGATCTTTCTTACCCATGGCACTTGCAAACTGATCCATAATTCCGCAATTGCATCCGTTAAAGTTGTTTTCAGAGTACTGACCGATCAAAGCGATATCTACCATAGACACATCAAATCCAAACATGTCCTTCAACACCACTCCCGTAAGCACTTCCAAAGATGCGGACGAAGAAAGTCCAGAACCATTCGGGATATTTCCATAAATCAACATATCAAGACCTGTCGGAAGCTTATAACCTCTTCCTTCAAAAGCCCACATTACTCCCTTCGGGTAATTGGTCCATCCCGCCTGCTGCGATGGAGTAAGGTCATCTAAAGTGGATTCTATTACACCAAGCGTTTCAAAATTTACAGAATAAAACCTTAGCTTATTGTCCTCTCGTTTTCTTGCAATGGCATATGTTCCGATTGTAAGGGCGCACGGAAACACATGCCCTCCGTTATAATCTGTATGTTCACCGATCAGGTTCACGCGCCCCGGAGCAAAATAGGTTCTGATTTCTCCCTCATCCCCGAAAATTTCTTTAAACTGCGCAATCAATTGCTCTCTCATCTCACTGACTCCTTTTATCAAAATTTTTGTACATATTAATTCATACATTATAGCATATATGGCCCTCTTATATCTACCTACTTTCACCACCTTTTGGAAACATTGACTATATTTTAACTCTTCTTGTTTATTTTCTTGTTATATATTACAATATTACCAATAGAGTGATTCTGAAAATTTTAGAGAGGTGAAAATTATGAGCAGACTTGAAATTTCTACACCAAACAAAGCACAGGTGGTTGTAGAAGGTCTATACAAAGATTTGGAGCGAAGAATTGAAGCAAGCCCTCCTGGTCTTTGTCCTGTTGATATGGCAAGAGCATTTTTGGAATTATGTCACGCACAGACATGTGGCAAATGTACTCCTTGTCGTGTCGGTCTTTGGCAGTTGAAAAACATGCTGACAGACGTATTGAACGGAGAAGCTACTTTAGATATCCTGGATCTGATGGAAGAAACTGCTCTTTCCATCATGCAGTCCGCAGACTGTGCCATCGGGATTGAGGCCGCACATATGGTTTACAAGGCGGTAATCGGATACCGTGAAGATTTTGAACAGCATATCATTGCGGGCCGCTGTACATGTACATACAACCAGCCTGTTCCTTGTGTTGCTTTATGTCCTGCAAAAGTAGACATTCCTGGCTACATCGCCCTTGTGAAAGAAGGACGCTATGCTGATGCAGTCCGTCTGATCAGAAAAGATAATCCATTCCCAACTACATGTGGATTTATTTGCGAACATCCGTGTGAAGCAAGATGCCGAAGGAACATGGTGGATGACGCACTCAATATCCGTGGTCTGAAACGTTTTGCTGCAGATTACGCCGGTAAAGTTCCGCCTCCGCCATGTGCTCCTTCTACCGGAAAGCGTGTGGCAATCGTGGGCGGTGGTCCCGGAGGACTTTCTTCCGCTTACTATTTACAGCTAATGGGACATCAGGTAACCGTATATGAAATGTTGCCGAAACTTGGCGGTATGCTTCGTTATGGTATCCCGAATTATCGTCTTCCAAAAGAACGGTTAGATGACGACATCCAGGCAATTCTGGATACAGGCGTAGAAGTAAAACACGGACTTCGCATCGGACAGGATATTACTATTCAGGAACTTCGTGCAGAGTATGACGCCGTACTGATCACAATCGGTGCAAGTACAGATAAAAAACTTGGACTGGAAGGTGAGAATGCAGATGGCGTACTTTCCGCAGTGCAATTTCTACGTGCAGTAGGTAAGAATGAAATTCCGGATCTTTCCGGACAGGAAGTTGCCGTAATCGGAGGCGGTAACGTATCCATGGACGCAGTTCGTACCGCAGTGCGTCTCGGTGCAAAAAAAGTAAGTATTGTTTATCGTCGTCGTACCGCTGATATGACAGCTCTTGCAGATGAAATTGAGGGGGCAATTGCAGAAGGTGTGGAACTCCAGACTTTGAAAGCCCCATCTTCCATTGATGTAGATGAGAACGGACGGGTAAAGGGAATCTATGTAACTCCACAGATGATCAGTAAAATCAAAGACGGACGTGCAAGTGTCAAACCTACCGGGGAAGAAGACATTTATATCCCATGTTCTACTTTAATCGTTGCCATTGGACAGAATATTGAATTCAAGCACTTTGAAGAAGCAGGATTCCCGGTGGAAAGAGGACGGATCATGTCTGAAAAATACGGTGGATTTGCTAATATTCCTGGTGTGTTCGCGGGTGGTGACTGTGCAACAGGCCCTGCCACTGTCATTCGTGCCATTGCTGCAGGTAAAGTAGCTGCTGCCAACATTGATGAATACTTAGGATTCCGCCATGAAATTTCCTGTGATGTGGAAATTCCGGAACCAAATCTTGACGATAAAACACCTTGTGGCCGTGTGAACATGACCGAACGCGAAGCTTGCGAACGTGTACACGACTTTGATGGTGTAGAAAACTGTATGACAGAATGCGAAGCAAAACAGGAAGCCGGAAGATGCTTACGCTGCGACCACTTCGGTTTTGGCATATTTAAAGGAGGTCGAGAGACATTATGGTAAATCTTACAATTGATAATAGAAACATATCCGTGCCGGAAGGCACTACGATCATGGAAGCAGCCGGACAAAATGGTATCCCGATTCCTAGATTGTGTTATTTGAAAGATTTGAATGTGATCGGTGCCTGCCGCGTCTGTGTTGTGGAGCTTGAAGGAAAAGACCGCCTTATCCCATCCTGCAACAATGTGGTAGAAGAAGGAATGGTGATTCACACCAACAGCCCGAAAGTTCGTATGAACCGCAAAAAAACAGTAGAGTTTCTCTTATCTCAGCACGATTGTCAGTGTGCAACTTGTGCAAGAAGCGGAAACTGTTCTTTACAGAAAATTGCAAATGATCTGAACATTATTGATGTTCCATTTAAAAAACGTCTGGAAAGACAGCCTTGGAACAAAGAATTTCCTCTGATCCGTGACTCTGCAAAATGTATCAAATGTATGCGCTGCGTACAGGTTTGTGATAAAGTACAGAGTCTGCACGTATGGGATCTTGAGAGCACTGGTTCCAGAACTACGGTCCAGGTTTCCAAAGGGCGTAATATTGAAGCAGCAAACTGTTCATTATGTGGTCAGTGTATTACACACTGTCCGGTTGGGGCCCTCCGCGAGCGTGATGATACAGACAAAGCGTGGGCAGCAATTGATGATAAGAAAAAAATAACGGTGGTTCAGGTGGCTCCTGCAGTTCGTGCCGCATGGGGAGAAGCTCTTGGTCTTTCCCGTGAGGAGGCTACCATTGGTAAAATTGTGGATGCACTTCGTCAGATGGGATTTGATTATGTCTTTGATACCACATTTTCAGCAGACCTTACTATTATGGAAGAAGGCAATGAATTCCTGGAAAGACTAACAAAAGGTGAGTTGAAGACAAGGCCAATGTTTACTTCCTGCTGTCCGGGATGGATTCGGTTTATCAAATCGCAGTATCCGCATCTGGTGCCACAACTATCTACTGCCAAATCACCGCAGCAGATGTTTGGCGCCGTGATGAAAACATATTTTGCAAAATCAATCGGCGTAGCTCCTGAGGATATCTGCACAGTTTCCATCATGCCTTGCGTTGCGAAAAAGGGTGAAAGAAACATGGAGCTCTTCTATGAAGAATACGCCGGACATGATGTAGATATCGTGCTTACAACAAGAGAACTTACCCGCATGATCCGCTCCGCACATATCGATCCAACTACTCTCGTCGACGTAGAATGCGACCGGCTGATGCATGACGGAAGCGGTGCCGGAGTCATCTTTGGTGCAACAGGTGGTGTTATGGAAGCCGCCCTTCGCTCCGCATACTATCTTGTAACAGGCAAAAATCCGGATCCTGACGCTTTCTCAAATGTGAGAGCTACTGAGTTCGGGCAGGATGCAATTTCCGCTGAAATTCAAATCGGAGATGCACTTGTAAAGGCTGCCGTTGTAAGCGGACTTGGAAACACACGAAAATTAATTGATGCAATTGAACGTGGTGATGTGCATTATGATTTTGTAGAAGTTATGGCATGTCCGGGCGGATGTTCCGGTGGTGGCGGACAGCCGATTCACGACGGAGAAGAACTTGCATTTACCCGTGGGCAGAACTTATACTTCCTTGACAGAAACAACGAACTTCGTTTTTCTCATGAGAACAAAGATATTTTGAAATTGTATGCTGACTTTATGGAGAAACCATTATCCCATAAGGCACATATGCTTCTTCATACAGATCACAATGCATGGGAAATGCCGAAAGCATAATAAAATATAGTTCATAAAAGACAAATAAGGTAGTTCAAATGCTACGTGATTCCTGTAGCTGAACTACCTTATTTATTATTTGCTTTTCGGATACTCATTGCAAAGCAGTCTATACGGTTTCTCGTCTTCCTCGATTTCCGGGAAACGTCCGATTTCCTCATAGAACCGATTATCTGCATTGTCATCGTTACACATGGAAACCTCTCCGATCAGAACGTCCCCTGTTCCTTCTTTTACATCAAAATCATGATACTGATGCGGCCACAACGTAATGCTCTCTCCCGGTTTTAATTCCACTCCTGTTCCCGCCTTCACATAGTAAGAACGTCCATCCGAGTTTACAAGAACATCGCTGTCATCAAAGCTTCCGTCCCCTTTGTCATTATAAAGATGAATGATGAGCGTTCCCCCTCCTCGGTTGATGATATCTTCGGATTTCTGCCAGTGGAAATGCATTGGCGAATGCTGACCTTCTTTTAGCATCAGTAGTTTTTCCGCATATATCTTCTTATATTTCGGATTGTTCTGATTTCCGTTACGAATCGTCACAAGGGCAAAACCTACTTTATCAAAATCTCCAAGCCCATAGTCTGTAATATCCCATCCAAGCATATTATCTCTGATTTCATCATATTCTTCAGACTTATTTTCCCATTCTTCTGGAGTCCAGTTGCAAAACGGCGGCAAAACAAATCCATGCTCCTTTGCAAGTTTCTCCATATCTTTAATACATTGATTGATTTTTGAACGTTTCATTTTATTGACTCCCTCTATTTAAACATTTCTTCTGTCACAATACGAAGCGGCTGTTCCACATAAGCTTTTAGCAAATCAATGCAAGCCTTTACATCATCCAAGTTAATAATACTATTTGGTGAATGTCCGTATCTTGTCGGAATCGAAATTCCTACCGCTTTGACTCCCCGATATGATTTGTTAATTGCTCCTGCATCTGTTCCACCGTTTGTCAATACATCCATCTGGTATGGAATATGGTTTTCCTTTGCACATTCCACCATCTGCTCTACCATCTCTTCATCACATACAACTAACGCATTGCTTACACAGATAGCAGCCCCTTTTCCTAAAACAACATTTCCATGTTCATCTCCCGGAACATCAAAGGATCCTGTAATATCAATTGCAATTCCTAAATCCGGTCTGATCCTTTCGGAAGATGTTGTCGCTCCAAAAAGTCCAACCTCTTCCTGAACTGTAAATACGAAATAGACATCATGGTATGGCGTTTCCATCGCCTTTAATGCTTCTATCTGAATATAGCATGCGCTACGATCATCAAATGCCTTCGCCATAACATTTCTACCTACAAGCTCCTGATACTGTCCTTCAAACATTGCACAATCGCCCACATGTACGTATTTCTCTGCTTCTTCCTTCGAACCTGCTCCGATATCAATATAGAGTTTATCAATTTCTCCACTCTTAAACTCTTCCGGTTTTGCATAAGAAGCTACCGTTCCCACGGTTCCATTCCGGAAGATTACACGATTCATAAAAGAGCAATGTGCAGAAACACCCCCGACTTTTTTCACTTTCAAGAATCCTTCCTCCGTAATTTTTACAACACAAAGTCCGATTTCATCCATGTGTGCGGCAACCATGATTTTCTTTTTCTCTTCACCATTTCCTCTTTTGAAAACAATCAGATTTCCAATGGCATCTCTTATAATTTCATCTGCATAGTCTTTGACTTGTTCCACAATATAATCGGAAACTTTTTTCTCATATCCGCTTACGCCCCAAAGTTCAACCAATTCTTTTAACATCCTCTTTCCTCCCACACTATAAGAATCTATATGTTTTAATCTCATATGGCTTTAATACAACTTCTATCTCATGCTCTTTTACTTCCAGCTCTCTTTCATTTTGCTCACGAAGATTACATTCATATACCTGTTTTACAAATTCCGGAAGAGAAATTCTCGTCTTTGTATGTCTGTTCTTATTCTCATACATACGGATCATCGTGCCATTTTTATCTTCCGCTTCTTTGATCACTTCAATGAAACAGTTCTCTGCATCGCATGTTAAAAATTCCTTTTCTGCTTTTTCGCCTTCATTCTGATTCTGCAAAACGACAACCGGCGGCACATTTAAGTTATACGCCATTTCCACTGTTTCAGCTTCCTGCCATCTTCCGGCATGCGGATAAATAGAATATGTAAAATCATGTTCTCCGATATCCGCATTTTCATTTGGATAGGTACCTGCCTTGATTAACGTCAATGATAAATTTCCGTCTTTAATTCCATATCCATATTTACAGTCATTCAAAAGACTGATTCCATTATTATCTTCAGAAAGGTCTGCCCACTTATGTCCACATGCCTCGAATTTTGCTGTATCCCAACTGTGATTGTTCGTTGTCTCCCTCTCCACATTTCCAAATTGAATTTCATACGTTGCCTTTGTGGTATTCACATCCACCGGGAAATTCACTCTCAACAAGACATTATGTTCTTTCCAGTCTACATGTGTCTCAAAATCAATCCTAGGAATATCATGATAAAGATGAATCTTCTGTGTCACGATAGAGTCCGCAAACTGTTTTGTAATCTCCAATGTTTTTCTTATTTCTCCATCCTCTAGAATGCGAATATTAGAAACTTTATCTGCAAAATACGGTTTCTTCTTATAAAAGACATCCACATCCCAGTTATCCCAGTTCATCGGTCTGTCTTCATAGGTTACAAGTTCGTTTCCTTTCTTGCCTTCTTGGATAAATTCCTTCCCCGTTGTCTTTTCAATCAGAGAAGTAATCTCCATTTGCTCATCGAATACAACCTGATAAAAGGCATTTTCAAAATGTCCGTTCCATTCGTGTGTTTCTTTTCTTTCTGCACCCGTCGCATAATAAAATACTTTACAACCAAATTTCGGAATTCCTTCCGCATAAAATGCAATCTTACCGTCCGCCGTCTTCTGGAATGAAAGTTCTGTTCCTTCCTCATCTGTAATTTTCTCGATCTCTACGGTTTCTAGACCTTCCACAAGAATAACATCGTTTCTCACATAGCCTTGCGTGTTATAAACTACAATTGCCTGATTTCCTGTACTAATTGCCTTTGCGCCTTTTTCTGCAATTGCCTGCAAAGTTTCTTTTCCTTTTGCAAGTATCTCCTCATATTCTTTATCGCTCTGAACATAGACTTCTTCAATCGCACTTCCCGGAATGATATCATGAAATTGATTCAAAAGAAGAACCTCCCATCCCCGCTCAATCACTTCTTTCGGATATTCCACACCATTTTCCTTTAACATAGAGGCCAGTGTTTCCAGTTGTGTATAAAGGATTTCACTTTTTCTGTTATATCTCTTATTCTTTCCAATCGATGTCAATGTCCCTCTGTGGTATTCAAAATACAACTCTCCATTCCATTTCGGCATATCCGGAAGCTTTGCAATTTTCTCATAAGTGCGATCAAAAAATTCTCTCTCAAATTCCTGCTCGATTCTTGGAATCCCAGGCATACCATAACGGAGTCTTTCTGCATTTTCCAACATTTCTTTTGTTGGTCCTCCGCCTCCGTCTCCAAATCCAAATAGCATAATCGTATCTTCTGTCAAATCGCGATTCTGGAAACGTTTCAATGTACCAAGTGCCATGTTCGGATTAATGATTCCTGTATATGTCGTCGTGTTTCTTGTATCTGTAAAAGATACATTTAATCCTAATGTTTTATCAAAATCACACGCTGTCGGCATAAAGACAAACACTTCACTTCCATCGATGCCTTTCCACATAAATGTATCATTCGGAAGTTGATTATATTGGTTCCATGCAATTTTCGTTGTCATAAAATATGGGATTCCAGAGCGTTTTAAAATCTGAGGCAACGCTGCAGAATATCCGAATACATCCGGAAGCCACAGTGATTTGCTGGAAATTCCAAACTCTTCCTCAAAGAATTTTTCTCCTTTGAGAATCTGTCTTACCAAAGATTCCCCTCCCGTCAGATTGCAATCTGCTTCCAGCCACATCGCTCCGTCTACTTCCCAACGGCCTTCCTTCACCCTTTGTTTGATTTTCTCATACATCTCCGGTTCTTGTTCTTTCACAAATTGATATAAAATCGGTTGGCTTGACATGAATTTGTAATCCGGATATTGTTCCATCAAACGTAATACCGTCGAGAAACTTCTTAAAACTTTTTCTCTCGTCTGCTCCACAGTCCAAAGCCACGCGATATCGATGTGTGTATGTCCGATAGCGCTTACAATCGGCGCTTCCTGGTTCACCGCCGAATAAAATTCTTTTACAAGAAATTTATCTGCTGCTTTTAAGGAATCGTAAAAAGTTTTACTGTAAGGTTTTCTTAAATCAATCGCATTTGCTGCTGCATCCAGCTTCTTCAAAATTCTTCTGCAATTTTCTTCATCGCTCTTCTTCAAAACTCTCGCGCTCTGTACAGGAACCGAAAAGTCATAATAAAATTTCTGTACTTCATCATCAATCGTAATCAGATTACTTCTGAATATCAAATCTCCCGGAACAGAACCACTGTAAATCAGCATTGCAATTTCATAAGTTTCTCCGGCCTTCGCTTCTTTTGAAAGAGTTACTTCTCTATGATTTACATCAACTCCTTGAATCAATTGTTGATTTATGTAAAAAAGCATCTGAGGATTCGTTGCATCCCATTGCCCTTCTCTTCCGGAAATCAATTGCATTTCCACATGTTTCCTATCCATCTCTTCCGGAATCACAATCGTCGTCCGAAGCCAACGGTGAGAGTCTAATATGTTCCACGGAGTATCTATCGCATAATCTTGCCAATCCTCCGTACTACATTTCTCCCCATCTTTTCGTTTTCCTTCATACATTTTATAATTTGTAATCGGAATCGAAATCGGATATCTTAACTTTTCAATATCCTGCACGAGTCTTTCCATTCTTTCTAATTCAAACAGTACGCTCATACCATCCTCCTACCTGTTGCTATTCTGCCAATGCCAATATGCCTTTCGCCGAAATCACGATTGATTTCATAATTTGTGTAATCTCCATCTGTTCATTCGCCTGATGAATCTTTGCTGTCATTCCAGGGAAAATCGGGCCGAAAGCCACCATATTTGGGAACATCTTTGCATAAGTTCCTCCTCCAATTGCCAACGCTTCGCTCTCGTCTCCCGTAACTTCTTTGTATACATTCATCAATTTTTTCACCACATCAGATTCCTTCGGAACATACAGCATATCTGTCTCTTTTGTCGCCAGGATTTCCAGCCCACATGATTCTACTGCTTCTTTTACTTGATGTAAAATAGTATCTGCATCTCCATTTTTTGGATATCTGATATCAAGGTCAAACTCGAATTTATCTTCAGAATATGTCAACATACCGAGATTGACCGTTGTGACTCCTGTTTCTTCATTCTGATAATAAATTCCAAGATTCTTTCCATTTGCTTCTTTTTCCATTTTTTCAGAAAGAAACTGTAACAATTTCGCCACATCGCCTTTCGGTTGCATCTCTTTTAAAACAGGAACCATATTCAACACTGCACTTTCCCCGAACCAAGGAGTACTCGCATGCGCTTCTCTTCCCACGATTTCCACGCATTCTCCGTCCTTTTTCATAATCGTACATTTCGGAGGCACAATATTGCCTGCCAGTCCAGCTTTTATGCTTTGGACAGTATCATCTTTCTCAATAATTCCTCTTTTCCCAACTTTAATATTTACAATTCCTTTTTCAAAGAAAATGAGAGGATATTCTGCATCTGGCGTAAATCCTGCTTCCGGAATTTCTTCTCCACATTCTATATAATGTTTGATACAAGAAGATCCGTTTTCCTCGTCCATGCCGAAAATCACACGGATTCGCTTCTTCAATGGAATTCCCGAATCTTTTATTAATTTAAGAGCATACATTGCTCCCAGAGTAGGTCCTTTGTCATCTGCAACTCCACGTCCAAAAAGTATTCCATCGTGTATTTCTGCGCCATAAGGCGCATACTCCCAACCAGCTCCTTCCGGTACAACATCCAAATGTCCAAGAATCGCTACCATGCTGTCCCCTTCTCCTATCTCTACCCATCCAGCTCTTCCATTCACATTTTTTGTCTTTAATCCCCATGATTCACCAAGTTCCAGTGCAAATTCCAGCATTCTTTTCACATTTTTTCCGTAAGGAGCATTTTCCTGCGCCTCTCCTTTTACACTTGGAATCTGAATTCCTTTTCGAATCACCTCTATAATCTCATTCTGATTCTCATATATGCTGTTTTCTATACTTTTCATGAGTTCGCCTCCTCTTTCATTCTCTTTTTCACTCGTCTGATCCTACCTGATTTCGTCCCTGAATAAACTTCATGTACTTTATTATTCAATAGGATGGCAAAATATCACACTAACATTTTGTAACGCAAGTGCAACATTTTTCAACGCAATTTATGAAAATAAATGACATGCCATATAGTGTCCTTCTGAAACTTCTTTCAATTCCGGCGTTTCATTTTTACACTTTTCTGTTGCATGTTTGCAACGGCTTGCAAATCGACATCCAGGTCCACAGTTAATCGGACTTCCAACTTCCCCTTCCAAAGGAAGAACAACCTTGTTCTTTTCCTTTTCCGGATTCGGAATCGGAATTGCACTCAAAAGTGCTTTCGTATATGGATGCTGTGGATTTGCATACAACTCCTTACTAGATGCAAGTTCTACAATATGTCCCATGTACATAACACCAACGCGATCGGAAATATGTTTTACCATTGAAAGGTCATGAGCAATAAACAGATAGGTAAGTCCTAATTCTCTCTGCAGCTTTACAAGAAGATTTACAACCTGCGCCTGAATCGACACATCCAATGCCGATATCGGTTCATCGCATACGATAAATTCCGGATCTACTGCAAGTGCTCTTGCAATTCCAATACGCTGTCTCTGACCACCCGAGAATTCATGCGGGAATCTTGACGCATGTTCTTTGTTCAATCCGACAATCTGAAGAAGTTCATGAATTCTTGCCTTTCTCTCCTCCGGGTCTTTATAAAGTCCGAAGTTCTCCATCCCCTCCGCAATAATGTCTCCAACCGTCATACGTGGATTTAAGGAAGCATACGGATCCTGAAAAATCATCTGAGCTCTTTTTTTGAACCACTTTTCATCATTTTTCTGCAGCTTTGTTACATCTTTCCCTTCATACTCTACTGTACCTTCCGTAATCGGATATAAACCCAGTACCGTACGACCGCATGTTGTTTTCCCACATCCGGATTCCCCTACAAGACCAAGCGTTTCACCTTTATAGATATCGAAGGAAACGTCATCTACTGCCTTTAAAATACCTTTATTCCGAATAGAAAAATACTTTTTCATATGATCTACATGAAGTAATACTTCTTTGTTTTCTTTACTCATCTTCTAACACCCTCCTTATATCGTCCGTACCAAGTACTTTTTTTGCCATAGGGTGATGCAGCCAACAGGCTGCTTTATGTGATTCTGAAATCTGTGTATATTCCGGAGCCATTTCTTTACAAATTCCCATACAATATTTGCAGCGGCTTGCAAATCCACATCCCTTCGGGGGCATAATCAGATCCGGAGGTGTACCCGGAATAATCTGTAGTTCCTCTTTGTTTTCATTTTCCATGTTTGGAACTGCTTTTAAAAGTGCAGCTGTATATGGATGCTGTGGGTTACTGAATATCTCTTCTACTCTTCCCTGTTCCACAATATTTCCTGCGTACATAACCGTAATATATTCTGCCATTCCGGCTACCACGCCAAGATCATGAGTGATCATGATAATGGCTGTATTATTCTTTTCCTGAATTTCTTTCAAAAGTTTCATAATCTGTGCCTGAATTGTCACATCCAACGCTGTTGTCGGTTCGTCCGCAATCATAAGCTTTGGATTACATGCAAGAGCGATAGCAATCACAACTCGCTGTCTCATTCCACCTGAAAATTCATATGGATATTGGTTCAACCTATCTTCCGGGTTCGGAATATTTACTTTGCGCAGAAGTTCTATTGCATACTCCCTCGCCTCTTTTTTGCTAATTTTATTATGCAGAAGAATACTCTCCATAATTTGTTTTCCGACTTTCATCGTTGGATTGAGCGACGTCATCGGATCCTGAAATATCATGGCCGCCTCTTTTCCGCGGAAATTTTCCCATTCTTTCTCCGAAAACTTAAGAATGTCTCTACCCTCGAATAATATCTGACTACCTTCCTTGACCTCTGCCTGTGGTTTTGCAAGCAGCCCAAGTACTGCTTTCGAAGAAACTGTTTTTCCGGAACCGGACTCTCCTACGATGGCCATACACTCACCCGGATTCACATGAAAAGAAACTCCTCTGACTGCCTGAACCTCCCCTGCATAAGTATGGAAGGAGACTTTCAAATCTTTAATATCTAACAAATGTTCACTCATTTTTAATTCCTCCTTCTCTTACTGACGCAGTTTTGGATCAAATGCATCTCTAAGTCCATCACCTAATAAGTTAAATGCTAACATTGTAACTGAAATTGCAAGTGCCGGAAAAATCAACTCATGTGGGTAATATGTCATTTGCTGCTGGCCGAGAGATGCCATTGCTCCCCAACTTGTATCTGGTGGCTGAATACCCATTCCGAGAAAACTTAAAAATGCTTCAGAAAAGATAAAACTCGGAATTGCGAATGTTGTATTGATAATAATGACACTCAATGTATTTGGAATCAAATGTCTTGTAATAATTTTAAATGGCGATGTTCCCAATGCTCTTGCCGCCATGACATATTCACTTTCTTTCAACTCAATAATCTCACCTCGCACAAGCCTTGCAAGTCCCGTCCAGCTTGTCAAACATAGCGCGATCATGAGCGACGTCATTCCCTTTCCTAAATATACGGATACAATGATTACAACAACCATATATGGAATTCCAACAAGAATTTCCAAAATTCGCATCATAATATCATCTACAATCCCTCCACAAAACCCACTGATTCCACCATATAATGTACCAACTACAAGTGAGATAAGGGCTCCAACAATTCCAATTGTAAGAGATACTCTTCCTCCTACCCAAATTCTTGCAAAAATGTCTCTTCCAAGATCATCTAGTCCAAAAATATGCTCTAATGTCGGTCCTTGGTTTGTAATCTCAATATTTTGCTCATTATACGGATGCGGATAAATATACGGAGCAAAAATGCACATCAAAACCATAAATATAAGGAAAAAGAGACTGATCATTGCCACTTTATTCTTTTTCAATCGTCTTATAGCATCCTGCCAGTAAGAAATACTTGGACGTACAATGTTCTCTGATGACTGTTCATCTACACCTACTCTCTGAAACATTTCCTCTGTCATATTTGCTTTTATTTCTTGCACTTATGTTTCCTCCTCTACTTACCTTCAATAATACTCTTCCGCACTCTCGGATCAACGATAGCATATAAAATATCCATTCCTACCATACAAACGATAAAAATCATTGAGAAAAATAATGTTGTCGCAAGAATCATCGGATAATCTCTTCCATTTACACTCTCTACATAATAGCGTCCAAGTCCTGGAATTGTAAAAATACGCTCAATGACAAACGATCCTGTTACAATTCCTGCAATCTGTGGAGCAACAATAGAAATGATTGGTGTAAGAGCATTTCTCATTACATGTCTCTTAATAATCTGAAATTTGGAACATCCTTTTGCTTTCGCAAGAAGAATATAATCAGCTCCAAGCACATCCAAGACTGACGATCTCATAAAACGGGAATATGTAGCAATACCGCCAATCGAAGCTGCCAATGTTGGCAATGCTGTATACTGGAATATTTCCGGAATACTCATACCTTCCGTTGCCCAACCGACAATCGGAAAATAGCCACCTGCTCCATATTTCTGTAGCAATGCTGCAAATACAAAACTCGGAATCGACACACCAAGAATCGCAATGAAAATCGTAACAAAATCAATCCATCTTCCACGATTAAACGCTGCCAAAATTCCAAGAATTAATCCAAGCACCAAACTGACTACTACCGCCTGAAGACCAAGGCGTAAAGAAGCCGGAAATCTTTCTTCAATTACCTGATTTGCCTGCAGACCTGGTGTTTTATAAGACTCTCCCATATTTCCATGTAATAAATTTTTAAGATAAATTACATACTGCTCCGGTACTGGTTTATCAAGTCCCCATTTTTCTTCCAGGTTTTTCTGTACTGCCTCCGGAAGTACCTTTGTCGTTGCCTGTGTCGGATCACCCGGCATAGTATACATAAGGAAAAAGGTTGCCGTCAGAATTATCCACAGAGTAAATATCATATATAAAATTTTTTTTGCAATATATTTTACCATTCTGCTTCTCCTTTTTAATACAGCGGGAGAAATATTCTCCCGCTGTCAGATGCATTCTTTCTTATTTATTCTACATAAGCATCACGGAATTCGAGTGCTGGTCCACCTGCTCCGTTGATGTAAACACCTTTTAAGTTTTTACTTAGAAGGACGTTGTTGTATGCATTTGTAACTGGAGAAATACCACATTTCTCTACTGTAAGAATTTCTTCTGCACGTGCAAATTTTTCTCCACGTACTTTGTTATCCTGTTCTACTTTACATGCATTTACAAGTTCATCATATTCTGCATCAGAGAAGAATGCCGGGTTGTTTCCATCACCTGTTGTATAACACTGCATAAATGTCATAGGGTCGTTGTAGTCAGCTCCCCAACCAGTCTCACATACCTGATATAACCCTTTAGATACCTGGTTGTTGAATGATGAGTTGTCTGATGCTGTCTCAATATTTACTTTTACACCAAGTTTTTTCTGCCACTGATCCTGATAGAATTCAGATGCAACTTTTGTTCCGTTATCTGCGTTTCTCTGTAAGAATGTGATTTCGAGAGTTTCGCCCTCTTTACCAATTTCTTTTAATCCTTCTTCAAGAAGTGCTTTCGCATCCTGATCTAACAGTTTCTTCATTGGTTCTTCATAGATATCACGGAAAATTTCATCACCGATAGCTGTTCCATCCGGAATTTCTCCGTATGCTGCTTTGTTTTTTCTAAGAACCTGTTCTGCATATGCTTCTCTGTCAAATGCAATTGCAAATGCTTTACGGATCTTTTCGTTTGAAAATACGCCATTTGGATCTTCGTTGTTAAAGCAGATATATGAGTTTCTTGGCTGTGGTCCAGAAACCAACTGTACTTTTCCAGCGTCCACATCAGCCTGTTTTTGTTCAAGATACTGTGTACTTACCCCTTCAATGACATTCACTTTATTCTGGTCAAAAAGCTGCTGTCTTGTATTTTCGTCCTGTGCAAGTACAAGTTTCACTTCATCAAGTTTAATATTTTCTGCATCCCAGTAATTTGGATTTTTCTCTAATACAACTTTAGAACCTCTTGTCCACTCTTTTACATAGAACGGTCCTGACTGTGCAAGTTCTTCTGCTGTTGCTCCATAAGAAGAATTCTTCTCACCCTCTGTTTTTGATTCCGGTACAGGTGTTACGTTGGAGAATGTTAACAACTGTGGGAAATATGGAAGCGGCTCAATAAGTGTGATTTCTAATGTCTTATCATCAACAGCTTTTGCTCCGACATCTTCTTTTGCTCCCTTTCCAGTATTGAAGTCTTCTCCGCCTTTAATGCAGTAGAAGATTCCTGCATTGTGGCAGTTTACTTCCGGATCAAAGATTCTGCGGATAGAGTTTACATAATCCTGTGCTTTTACAGGTTCTCCATCGGAATATTTGTTGTCTCTCAAATGGAAAGTATATACCATTCCATCCTCAGATACTTCGTAGCTTTCAGCACCTGCTTCTGTTAATTTCCCGTCGATTAATCGAAGCAGAGTCTCCTGAGACTCCAGTACAATCTGGTTCTTCTGCGAATCATCTGCACGTCCTGGGTCTAACGTATCCGGATCCGTTGTCATGATTGCTGTTACTTTTGCTTCTTTTGACTCGCTTTTTCCCCCTTTGTCCGAATCAGCCTTGTCTGAACCGCCACAAGCTGTCAGTGAAACAGCCATTGTTGCAGCTAAAATAGCCGCTGCAATTCTTTTTTTCATAATGTTTCCTCTCTTTCTTTTTATTTTCAAAGCGCTTCTGCGCATTGATATCTTGATATATTCTTAGACAACTTCTTCAAGTTTTACCGGAATTCCTCCCTCCAATCTTGATTGTTCCGCTGCCAAAGCAATCAAATGGCTCTGAATTGAAACATCGATTCCTGTTCTAAGAGATTCTTCATCGGCTCCTTTGTCAACTGCCACAAGGAAATCATGTATCAAACGATTGTCTCCTCCTGCATGTCCGCTCATATCACCTTCTTTGACATCAAATGTTTCCGGATTCTTCCCAAATTCTTCTAAAGTCACCTGATTTTCACCAAGGTTTCCGTATATATCACCTTTTGTTCCACACACATGGATTGTTCTTCCACCGTGTCCTGTAAAAGCACACATTTGAAAATCCACAGTAATGCCATCCTCAAATTCCATGTTTACTACCTGATGATCTACAACATTATTGTCACAATGGTATACACAACGACCATACGGTCCTGTTTTTAGTGCTTTATAAACTGCTTCCTCACTTAGATCTGTTGGAGATAGAACACAAATCGGCCACGCATCATCACCTGTTTTCCCGGCTTTCACTATGTGTCTCACTCCGATTTTTTCATTTGTAATATAGATTTTTTCTGCATCATATGGGCAATTTTCTTTTACTTTACATCCATCTAAACATCGAAGTGCTGCCCCTTCCGGTGCTTGTTCTTCTCTAAAGTGAGATAAACTTCCAAACGAAGATACTCTCTCACACTTCTTACCAATCAACCATGAAAAAATATCACAATCATGACAGCTTTTTGCAAGAATCATCGGACTTGTCTCATCTGCGTTTCTCCAATTTCCTCTTACATAGCTATGTGCCTGATGCCAATAAGTAACATGTTCCATTGCCTGTATAGAAACAATCTCTCCAATTCTTCCGGAATCGACCAGTTCTTTTACCTTTGAATAAAACGGAGTATACCGAAGCACATGTCCTACTGCTACGATTCTGTTATATTCATGTGCTGCTTTTTGTAATCTTCTGCATTCTTCTGCCGATGGAGATATCGGTTTTTCGCATAGTACATGATATCCCAAGCTCAATGCTTTTACCGCCTGCTCCACATGTTGACGATCCTGAGTGGCAATCACAATCACATCCGCCAACTGTGGTTGATTTAATAATTCTTCTGCTGTTTCAAAACAATGTTCCTCGTCTAAATGATATGTTTCTTTTCCGCATTCCCTTTTTTCTTTTATCGGTTCTGCAATCGCCACAACTTTCATTTCCTCAGGGTTTACAAACTCATAATGTCCATAGATATCATTTCCCCGGTTCCCAAGTCCTACGATTGCACATGTGATTCTTCTCATAAATCTTCCTCCTGAATTGCTTCCAATATGAAAAGTCTCGATTGATAATCCCCTTGCAATGATGTGTCTCTTCCTACCCCAGATGCATAATCCGAAATAACCATTCCTATATGCATCAATTCATCTCCAAAATACACTTCTCCACTATCTTTCAATTTATATTGTTTACTCTCATCTAATCCCTTAAAATAAAACCTCTTATACGGTGCGTTGGAAGGCTGCCTCATTCGATAATAGGCTGCTATTACAGTATTTTTATCTTCCGACACAACTTCCCATGCAGCTTCATCTGAATGAAACGGATTTGAAATACGATAAAAGGTTCCTTCTATAATTAATTTCCTATATTTCTTATAAAAATGTACTTGTTCTTTTATCTTATGCTTCTCTTCTTCTGTTAATGTATTCAAATCCATCTCATAACCAAAACATCCAAAATATGCGACTTCTGCTCTCGTTTTAAGCGGTGTATTTCGAAACGTCTGTTGATTTGGCGTCTCTGATACATGACATCCCATAGAACTCAGTGGATAAACCATACTCGTACCATATTGAATCCTAATCCTTTCAATCGCATCTGTATTATCAGATGTCCAACATTGAGGAGCATAATAAAGCATTCCCGGATCAAATCGTGCTCCGCCACTGGCACATGACTCAAATAAAATTTGAGGAAATTCTTTTGTTAACCGTTCATATAAACGATAGATTCCAAGAATATGTCTATGAAAAAGCTTTCCCTGCTCCCTTTTATCTTTTCCTCTGGAAAAGGCTTCGGAAATACTTCGATTCATATCCCATTTTATGTAAGATATTGGAGCATCTCCTAATGTTTTACAAAGCAAATTACCAATATAATCTACAACTTCTTCTTTTGAGAAATCTAATACATATTGATTTCTTCCATGACAAATCGGTCGATTTTCCGTCCCAATTAGCCAATCTGGATGCTCCCGATAAAGATTGCTTTCTTGACTGACCATTTCCGGTTCAATCCAAAGTCCAAACTTCATTCCCAATTGTTCTATCTTCTCTGCAATTCCCTTTACACCATTCGGAAGCTTTCTGAAATCCGGATACCAATCTCCCAAAGATGTCGTATCGTCATCTCTTTTTCCAAACCAGCCATCATCAAGCACAAACATTTCAACATCTAAGTCTTTTGCTGTTTTTGCAATAGCCATGATTTTTTCTTCATCGAAATCCATAAATGTGGCTTCCCAATTATTTATCACAACCGGTCTTACTCTATCTCTCCAGCTTCCTCTTGCCAGCCTTGTTCTATAAAGTTTATGAAATGTCTGACTCATCCCATTCATTCCCTTTTGAGAATATACCATAACTGCTTCCGGTGTCTGAAATGTCTCTCCCTTTTTTAATGTCCAGGAAAATCCTTCCGGATGAATTCCTATCATAGCTCTTGCTACCTGAAAAGTATCCACATTAACCTGTCCAAGAAAGTTTCCACTATACACAAGGCTAAATCCGATTACTTCTCCTATATCTTCAGTTGTATTTTTTCTCTTCAATGCAAAGAACGGATTGAACTGGTGGCTACTGTGCCCCCGCATACTATAGATTGACTGTACTCCCTCATGAAGTTGCTGAGTCTTAATATATCTTTCTCTTGCCCAAGCTCCTGTTAATGTAAGCATTTCATAATCTGCATCTGCGAAATCAACACTTAAACTCATTGCCTGCTCCAAAGAAATTTCCTGCTTACCGTGATGCTCAAATCTCGCATTTCTACATATAACCGGCATATTATCAAAAATTGTATAAGAAAGAATTAGTGTTGTTCCTATCACTCTATCCTTCAAAGTAATTTCTAAAGTTTCAGCCTCTCTATCTGATTCTGTGTAAACTGAAGGCAAGCCTTCTAATTTCTTCTTCCCCTGATAAATCTCATAACTGTCATACTGGAATTCCGAAATTCTACCTCCATCTTGTTGCAGTATTTCATATGCAGGATATCTCATATCTCCTCTGCCATAGGATGGATACTCTTGTCGTAAATATTCCATAGAAAACTCCCGGTTTCCCCGAAAAGCACATGGTGCCATGTCTTTTCTCCCGTATTCAATGTATTTACGAAAGTTGTTGCAGTCATGCACTTTTTTCCCAAAATAAATCTGTCCAAGCTGCCCATTTTCCAATACTGCCATTATGTAACTAATTTCTTTGTTGCATAAATGAAATTCTTGTGTTTCCTCATGAAATATAATCGCCATAATTTATCTCGCTTTCTATCAATTATTTTAAATAGCATTGAGCGCATTTTCTAAATCTTGTCCTAATATCTCTTTCCCTTCTAGTCCACAATGAATTCGAATGATATTACTTGTTCCACCCATAGACTTGGAAAGTTCTTCGCTTTGTCTCGCATACGGCATCATAACAAGACTTTCAAATCCTCCCCATGAAACACCGATTTTAAAAACTTTTAACATACTGCAGAACTTCTTCGCTTGTTCCACTGTTCCATCAATTTCAAAACTCAAAAGACCTGTACTTCCTCTTTGCTGTTTACGAATCAGTTCGTGTTGTGGATGGGATGAAAGGCCCGGATAATATACTTTCTTTACTCTTGGGTGTGTTTCCAGCCATTCAGCTATTTCCTGTGCTACTTTCCCATGTTCTCTTACTCGAATTTCTAAAGTTCGAAGTCCTCTCAGAACCAGCCAGCCTTCCATCGGACCAATGATACTTCCAAGTTGTTCCCTCATGTTTCGTATCTTCTCAGCAAGCTGTCTGTCCTTCATGATAAGAGCCCCTCCAATCAAATCACTATGTCCTCCTAAATATTTTGATGTTGTATGCATCACTAAATCAGCACCGAGCTTGAGTGGTTTTTGATAGATTGGAGTACAAAATGTATTGTCAATATATACTTTAATTTCTCTCTCTTTCGCCATTTCTGAAACTTTTTCAATATCTTGCACAGAAAATATAACTGATGACGGACTTTCTAATACAATAAGTTGTGTATTTTCTTGTACCGCATTTTCAAATTCTTGCACTTGATTACCTTCCACAAATGTCGTTGTTATCTGCATATGCTCCCTACAATATCCTGTCAGAAAATTTTTTAAAGGTCCATACGCATTTTTTATGCAGATCACATGTCCTCCAGTTGTGCATACACCTAACACTGCTGCTGTAGCCGCCGCCATTCCGGATGAAAATGTATAGCATACTTCTCCTGACTCTAGCGCTGCGATTTTATCTTCCAGAATCCGTACTGTCGGATTCTGCACGCGTCCATAACAATAGCTATGTTTATCAGTCACATCTAAATCGTAATAGTCGTCGATAGAATCAAATACGTGAAGCGAATTCATAAAAATCGGTGGTACAATTGCATGATAATACTTTCCGTAGTCTTCACCGTAATGTTCTAAAATCATCCCTATGTTTTCCTTCATCTCTTTCTCCTTCCAATACGCTATCATCTATATGCTATAATATAGGTTGAACTATAAAACAAATTAATCTTTAATTGTTTATACTTTTTTCAATTGCTTCATAATATCTTCATGAACACAATCAAGCAATTTATTATTAATCTTCTGCGCTCTCTTTAAATCCCTATCGCGCAATGCTTTATACAGTTCTTCGTGATATGGCATACTTTCCTTAAATGGATCCTTCATATCCAAAGGAAATTCCCACAATTTTTCTGTATATTTATCCAACAAATCTAGCATTGCATGAAAAATCTGATTATGACACATTCTATAAATCATCTCATGAAACGCTTTATCTTCTTTCGTGTCCTGCAAATTGGCCCGAACCTTTTTCATAAGATTTTCTGTAATGTTTCCAAGTTCTTCCATTTCCTGATCTGTTGCAGAATGGACTACCATAACAAGCAATTCTTTCTCCATGGCTCGTCTTGCTTCTAACGCTTCCAAAAGTTTTTCCTTTTCCTGCGTAAAGCCTAAAATGGATTGTATAGAATAACTTTGTTGTCCACCACTTCCGACATAAATGCCTTTTCCATTCTTCACCTCTACAATATTCTCGGCTTCCAATGTTTTAAAAGCTTCACGGAGTGCTGTACGACTTACCTGCATCATCTCTATAAACTGTCCTTGAGACGGAAGTTTATCTCCTTGGCGCAGTTCATTCTCTTCAATATATTTCTGAATATATTTGATAATCTCTGACTGCAAAGAAATCCTTTTAATCGGTGTTATCATATTACCATAATGACTCCTCTATTCTTTCTCTTAATTTGTATTATATATATTACACATTTTCATGTCAACTTAAATATTATTTTTATCATTTGTGCACAATTTCCACAAGATTAGTTTGTAACTACTGTATATCTATTCCTGCTTTTGTAAAATAGGAACCATAGAGTTCTGTCCATAACTTGTCAAAATCTTTTTCTCATTTTTGATAATCTCTTCTTGTTTTTTCCCGAACATGCTGTAAAAAATAAGATTGTAATACAAAAACACCAAAGGAAGATTTTCTTTTTAATAATATTCTCATACGTTTTCCTCATATCCTTATTGGATGTTTCTTAAGCGTTCAATGTTTTGAAATTCATACTCTGTAGAGTAGGTTAGAGGGCTTCTGCCCTCTTTCCCCTCATCAAACCGTGCATGAGGTTCTCCCTCACACGGCTTTC
>JAJBSL010000026.1 GCA_020540725.1 Lachnospiraceae bacterium EP-SM-12S-S03 | reverse complement strand
AGGCCTCCTTATGATAAAATATTTTACCATAGAAGACCTTCTAAAACATTATTTACAGAAAAAGTTTCATACTCTCTCCTCGATCGAAACTTCATACAATTTACTAAGCACTACAAGATTGTCAATATCCGGCATAGCCAAATCATTTTCCCATCTTGAAATTGCCTGTCTGGAAATATTCAATCTTTGTGCCACTTGTTCTTGTGATAGTTGTCTTTCTTTGCGGATTCTTTTTAGATGAACACCAATCATATCAAACCTTTGCTCCACCTACACCGTCTCAAGCGCCTGCTCTAAATCTGCGATAATATCATCCGCATTTTCGATACCCACGCTGAAACGGATCAGATCCGGCTGTACACCTGCTTCGATCAGTTCCTGCTCGTTCATCTGACGGTGTGTATGGCTTGCCGGATGCAGCACGGATGTTCTCGCATCTGCAACGTGTGTTACAATCGCAGCAAGCTTCAGATGATCCATAAGTGTTACGGATGCATCTCTTCCACCTTTGATACCGAATGTAAGGACACCGCATGTACCATTTGGCATATATTTCTGTGCAAGCTCATGATACTGATCTCCTTCCAGATCTGGATAATGTACCCATGCAACTTTCTCATGCCCTTTTAAGTATTCTGCAACTTTTAAAGCATTTTCACAGTGTCTCGGTACGCGAAGATGTAATGTCTCAAGACCAACATTTAATAAAAATGCATTCTGCGGAGACTGAATAGAACCAAGATCACGCATTAACTGAGAAGTTGCCTTTGTAATGTAAGCACCTTTTCCGAATTTCTTTGTATATACAATACCGTGATACGTCTCATCCGGCTCTGTTAAACATTTGAATTTATCATGGTGTGCTTCCCAGTCAAAATTTCCGCTGTCCACAATACATCCTCCCACGCTCATTGCGTGTCCGTCCATATATTTTGTTGTGGAATGTGTCACAATATCTGCACCCCACTCAAACGGACGGCAGTTGATCGGTGTTGCAAATGTGTTGTCCACAATAAGAGGCACTCCATGTTCATGTGCAACTTTCGCGAATTTCTCAATATCAAGAACTACAAGTGCCGGATTGGAAATTGTCTCTCCGAACAATGCCTTTGTGTTTTCCTTAAATGCTGCACTGATTTCTTCTTCACTGGCACCCGGATCCACAAACGTAGCTTCCACTCCCATTTTCTTGATCGTATGGGCATAAAGGTTATATGTACCGCCATAAAGTGCAGAAGCGCATACAATATGGTCTCCAGCTTCACAAATATTCATAATCGCATAGAAACTTGCCGCCTGACCGGATGATGTCAGCATAGCTGCATATCCCCCTTCTAAATCGCATATTTTTGCAGCAACAGCATCATTTGTCGGGTTCTGAAGTCTTGTATAGAAGTATCCGGAATCCTCAAGGTCGAAAAGTCTCCCCATCTGTTCGCTTGTGTCGTATTTAAATGTTGTGCTCTGGTAAATCGGGAGTACTCTCGGTTCGCCTTGTTTTGGTTTCCAACCTGACTGAATACATTTTGTTTCAATCTGATAGTTATTACTCATGTTCATTCCTCCTATGAATATAAAAATTTCTTCTGAAGTTCACACACCATACCACTGTAGATTTCTTTACACTCTTCCAATTTCTGTTCTTCTGCCAGATTGATACAAGGCATTAAATATTCATTGTAAATATCCTGATATACTTCTTTTGCATTGTCTGTCTGGTTGATATGCTTTACGATTGTAGGTGCGATATCATAATATCTCTCGACAATTTTTCTTCCTTCGTCACTGGACATCAGATATCCGTCCCGGTAGTTTCGAAGTACTTGCAATTCATGACAGTTATCCGGTTTACCGAGACTTTCGCAAACCGCAGTTGTAATATAACACAACCTCTGGCTGAAGCCTTCATGAATGGATTCATATGTAGTATTACGCAATGGAGATTTTGTAATATCCTGATTCCATAATTCCAAGATTTTATCCGAAAGTTCTTTACAATTCTCGCTTCCATTATAATTAATAAGCGGAAGTACATATGTGACCATCGCATAATTGTAATCTACCACCAGATTCTCCGCCTTCCGTTTACTCTTGACTATGGAAAGCTTTTCTCTCACATAATCCGGAATTACAGATGCCATTTCTAAAAGAGCCGCTTCCTTTTCTTCCTCATTTTCTAACAAGGCGTCTACATTTTCTAACAATTCTGTATACTTTTCATACTGATTTTTAAAACCAATTTCATAATTTTGCTTATTGAAATTTTTGATCAATATCTGTGCTTCTTCAAATAACTGAATTAACTTTTCTTTCATTTCTACTCATCCCAATTGTGGTATACTTCCTGAACATCATCATCTTCATCCAAAAGATCTAATGTCTTCTGAATATTTTTAATATCTGTCTCGTCTTTAAGTTCTACCCAAGTCTGCGGAATCATTGTCACTTCTGCAGAAGCCATTGGAATTCCTGCTTCCTCAAGAGCAAGACGAACCTCACTGAAATCTTCTGGTGCAGTGAGGATTTCGTAGCTATCTTCTTCTTCTGAGAAGTCTTCTGCCCCCGCGTCTAGCGCAGTCATCATAAGCTCATCTGCATCTGCCTCATATTCTTCTTTATCAATGATAATCTGACCTTTTTTATCAAACATATAAGAAACACACCCTTGCGTTCCTACGCTTCCGTTTCCTTTTGTAAACGCATTACGAACATTCGAAGCCGTACGATTCTTATTATCCGTTAATGCATCTACGATAATTGCAACGCCGCTTGGTCCATATCCTTCATATGTAACTACTTCATAATTTACAGAGTTTGCATCTCCTGCTGCCTTTTTGATTCCACGCTCGATAGTATCATTTGGCATGTTATTTGATTTTGCTTTTGCAATAACATCACGAAGTCTGCTGTTGTTAGCTGGATCTGCTCCGCCTTCTTTTACAGCTACGGCAATTTCTCTACCAATAATTGTAAAAATCTTTCCTTTTGCTGCATCGTTCTTTTCTTTTTTATGTTTAATATTCGCAAATTTTGAATGTCCTGACATTTTTCATTTCTCTCCTATCTTCTAAAATCGCTTTTTTTATTCTATCATTATTTCCAAATCATGACAAGATTAGTTTTTTTCAATTCTTACGCTTTGAATCACATTATTCCGTACGGAGATTATATAAAATTTGTATCCTGCATATTCTACTACACAGTTTTCATCTTCCGAAGGAATTCTGTCCAGGCTATGTACGATAAATCCGTTGATCGTCCCATAATCCTCTACGTCAAATTCAATTTCAAGAAGCTTCTCAAGATCTTCAAGCTCTGTCACTCCACTTACAAGATAGGAACCGTCTGCCAGTTTCTTGATTAGTTCTTCTTCCGTATCGTACTCATCCTGAATATTTCCGACAATCTGTTCTATAATATCTTCCATGGCAATGATGCCGGCGGTCTGTCCATATTCATCAAATACGACAACCAGTTGGGACTTTTTCACCTTCATCTCCTTAAACAATTTATCAATGCGTTTCCCTTCCGGCACAAAGCTTACAGAGTGAAGATGATCTTTTAACTCTTTGATCGGTTTTGTCCGCAGTTTCTCATCAAAGTAACACCGCATGGCATCCCGGATATGAAGAATTCCAAGAACGGTATCAATATCCCCCTCATATACCGGAAAACGGGAGTGATTCTGCTTCAAAATAAATGTTAACGCATTCTCCAGCGTTTCATTTCCGTCAATTCCAATAATGTATTTCCTGTGGGTCATAATATCTTCTGCCTTTTTCTCACTATAGGTAAATACATTACTGATAAGTTCTCCTTCACTCCCTGCGAAGAATCCTCGTTCTCTTCCTTCCTGAACAAGAGTTAGGATTTCCCGTTCTACGTCCTCCTGGTTTTCATTTTCATCTGAGAAATTATGCATCAGCCTTTCCCATAGACTACTGCCTTCTTCCATGTTCCCTCTCCTTTACTATGTATGAAGCTCAAAGCTTACCTTCAAGGCCTCATCTATTTTAAACATCAGTTGTTTATCCACATGACAGACAAGCTCTCGAAGTCTTTGTTTGTCAATGGTTCTGATCTGTTCCAGCAGCACAACCGAATTCTTTACAATGTGATATCTTTTTGCATCAATTTCCACATGCGTCGGAAGTTTTGACTTGTTCATACGCGATGTAATGGCCGCGCATATAACTGTCGGGCTGTGTCTGTTCCCAATATCATTCTGTATAATCAGCACCGGACGGATACCACCTTGTTCGGATCCCACCACCGGGCTCAAATCTGCATAATATATATCACCACGTCTAACCTGCACTTCTATTCACACTCCGATTTCTTTAAGATAAAATCAGTATTTCCATCTTTTTCGGATGTATTCTGAATAGAGTCATCTTCTTAGGCGAAATAATCCACCTGCTCCGCTATCTTGCCGTTTTTCACATATACTCTCGGAATTCTTTTCCCAAGATCACATATAAATTCATAATTGAATCTTCCGGAAAGATCCCCGAGCATTTCTACGGAGATATATTCGTTCCCATCTCTTCCTATCAATGTAACCTTATCTCCAAAGCTTGCATCTTCAATATGTGTCACATCCACCATGAACTGATCCATGCAGATTCTTCCAAGAATCGGCGCTTTCTTTCCGCGGATCAGTACGTGCCCCACACCGGAAAGCGCTCTCGGATATCCATCTCCATAACCAACCGGAATGGTTGCAATTTTCATTTTCTTATCTGCAACAAAAGTCCCGCCATAGCTTACCGGTGTCCCCGGCTCGATCTCTTTTACAAACGCCACATGACTTTTAAGCGCCAGCGCCGGTTTCAAATGGACAGCTTCTTTATCTACTTCTTCAGACGGATACAGACCAAATGTAGAAATTCCGGCTCTTACAATATCAAATTTTGCTTCCGGAACATCAATGATCGCTGCACTGTTGGAACAATGTTCATACTCAAATGTCACACCATTTTCCTTCAGCATTTTTGTCATATATTCGAATTCCCGAATCTGTTTTTTCGTAAACGTCTTATCTTTCTCATCAGCCTTTGCAAAATGAGTAAATACACCTTCCATTCTCACATTTGGAAGTTTATTGATTCTCGCAATCGCCTCGATGCTTTCATCCGTAATAGAAAAACCGAGTCTTCCCATACCGGTATCCAGTTTAATATGAATATATGCCGTCTTACCTTCCCTTCTTGCCATATTGGCGATTTCTTTTGCCATATCCTCTGTATATACATTCATACGAATGTTATTATCCAGCATTTCCATATATTGATCAGGGAAAATACATCCTAGAACAAGTATGGGCTTTTGAATCCCTTCTACTCGCAACACAACCGCCTCGTCCAGCGTTGCAACTGCAAATCCCCATATATAATCATATTTTTCAAGCATCTGGGCAACCTGCACAGCTCCATGTCCGTAAGCATCCGTTTTGATCACCGCCATAATCTGCGTATGCCCGTCAATTCTTTGTTTCATCTGTTCCATGTTATATGCAATCGCATCCAGGTCAATTCTTGCATATACTCTGCTATAAGTCTTCATTTTCAACTCCTTTTAGTACTTCTCCTAACGCGTCGATCAAGTCACTTGCCAGTACACTGTAACTTCCTTTCTGCTTCTTCGCTTGGTCCCCACATAAACCGTGAAGAAACACTCCTGTTTCACAAGCATTCCTTCGGCTCAGTCCTTGGGCAAGAAGACCCGTAATAATGCCTGCAAGTACATCCCCGGATCCTGCTTTCGCCATGGATTCGTTACCTGTTGTATTAATATAAATACCGCCGTCATCAGATACCACCATCGTTCTCGCATCCTTCATGGCGCACACAACCGGATAATCTTCCACGAACTCCCGCAAATACTGTATACCATTTTCTTTCAGTTCCTGGACACTATATTGCTGAAGTCTTGACATTTCCTTCATGTGCGGAGTCAGGATCACATTTTTCTTGTGTTCCAAAAGAGTCATCTCTTCCGCAAGAATATTTAATCCGTCTCCATCGATCACACAAGGTGATTTCGCATACTGCATTGCATAGGTCAGTATTTTTTCCGCAGTCTCAGATATCCCCAGACCGGAACCAATGGAAATGACATCCGCCCAGTCAAATAATTCTTTCAACTTTATTTTATCGAACTCCGTATAAGTTGTAATAATTGCTTCCGGTAAAAGCTGCTGCAAAATCATCCGGTTTGTTTCATCCGTATAAATTTGCACAAGTCCTGCACCTGCACAATATGCTGCTTTTGCACTGAGGTAGGAAGCTCCTGCCATTCCGCTGCAGCCTGTGATCATAAGCACTTTTCCGAAGTTTCCTTTATTGGAGTCCGGTCTGCGTTTTGGAAGCAGCCCTGGCAAATCTTTTTTCTCATACGTGTAGACGCTTTCTGCTCCGGAAATTTTATTTGCTTTGATACCGATATCTTTCACGATACGTCTTCCTGCATATTCCGTTCCCGGATAAAGTACGGCTCCGATTTTCTCATAAGCAAGGCAAACCGTAATGTCCGCTCGAAAAGCAGTTCCCCATATATTCCCCGTAGTATCTGACACACCGGATGGAATATCTATAGATACTTTTGTTCCATTACATATATTCAGAGTATCTATTGCTTCTCTGTAATGTCCTTCTACTTCCCGTTTCAATCCGGTTCCAAAAACCGCGTCTATAATAACACTATATTCTTTTTCCACAAATGTGTTTCTCACAGAAATACCATAATTCTCTGCGATCTGATACTGTGTCTTATTTTCCTCGCTTGCATGCTCCGTGTTTCCAATATACCAGACTTCCGGTTCATATCCTTTTAAGTGTAACAACCGTGCAATGGCCAGACCGTCACCACCATTATTTCCGGAACCGCATACAATAAGTGATCTTGTAAGATCGATCTTCTCTTCTTCCAAAACTTCCATAACGGCTAACGCTGCACGTTCCATGAGCACCAATGACGGAACCCCCATTTTTTTGATTGTATATGCATCTGCATCCCGCATCTGTTTCCCGGTTAATATCGCTTTCATATTCCCCTCCTGATTTACGAATCAACGGAAGTGCCAAATGACACATTCCCGGATTGTAAGCAGTCGCCAAGATCCCGGGCAAGCCTGGACTTTGGCTCGTTGCTATTACAAAAAACAACGTATGTAGCAAAACCTTACAGTACGTTGTTTCTCTTAACTATTCTTTATGTTCTTTGTTATAACGACTGAGATTGTAAGACAATCTCATAAGGCTCTCTGATAAATGAACATTTTCAACAATTATGTTCTCCGGCAAATTCAAGTCTGTGTGTGCAAAATTCCATATTGCACGTACACCGTTCTCCGCAAGGAGAGCTGCTACTTCTTTCGCCTTAGCCTTCGGTATGGTAAGCACTGCAATATCTATATCATTTTCAATAATGAAATCTTTTAACTCATCCATCATACGGATCTCTACTCCGCGGATTGCAATTCCTTTCAAACGGGGATTCACATCGAACATTCCTTTTAATATAAATCCACGTTTCTCAAAAGAAGCATAGTTTGCAAGTGCCTGTCCCAAATTACCGGCACCAATAATCACCATATTATGATCAGAATCAAGTCCTAGGATCTTGGCAATTTCCGAATAAAGATATCTGACATTATATCCGTATCCTTGTTGCCCGAAACCGCCAAAGTTATTCAAATCCTGACGAATCTGCGAAGCTGTTACCTTCATTCTTCTGCTAAGCTCATTTGATGATATTCGTTCCACATTCTCCTCAATCAGTTCTCCAAGATATCTGTAGTACCTTGGAAGTCTTCTGATTACTGCCTGGGAAATCTCTCTTTCTTCCATTGGTATCACCTTCCATTCTTTTCTACGCTATATTATATAGAATTGTTCAGGTAAAGTCAATTTTTTGTTGTATTTTGTTCTATTTAAGGTATAATTGAACAAGGATTATTTGATCTTGGAGGTTTACTATGATTTTGGCATGCCACAATTTAAATAAAGCATTCGGCGAACAAGTTATCGTGAAAAACGGTTCATTTCATATAGAAGAACATGAAAAAGCAGCTTTGATCGGACCAAACGGTGCCGGCAAATCCACCATTCTCAAAATGATCATGGGGGAGCTCCCGGCGGATGATGGTGAGATCATTCTTGCAAAAGGAAAAACTATCGGTTACCTGTCTCAGCATCAGGAACTGATGAGCGGCAATACAATTTTTGAAGAAGTACAATCGGCCAAAGCCGATATTATCCGTATAGAAGAACAGATTCGTTCCATTGAGCTTGAATTGAAACATTTAAGCGGTGAAGAACTTGAAAAAAGATTGCATACCTATCATAACCTTACCGCTCTCTTTGAGCGTGAGAACGGATATGCATATCAAAGTGAGATTGTGGGAGTATTAAAAGGTCTTGGATTCACAGAAGATGACTTTGACAAGAAAACTGATACTCTTTCCGGCGGTCAGAAGACCCGAGTATCTCTCGGAAAACTTCTTCTTACTAAACCAGATGTACTGCTTCTGGATGAACCTACGAACCACTTGGACATGAATTCTATCGCATGGCTTGAAACTTATCTGATGAATTATACGGGGGCTGTACTGATCGTATCTCATGACCGATACTTTCTGGACCGTGTGGTAACAAAAGTGGTGGAAGTGGAACATGGCGGGCTTATGATGTTTCACGGCAACTATTCTGATTTTGCCGCGAAGAAGAAATTAGTCCGCGAAGCAAAACTAAAGGAATATTTGAAACAGCAACAGGAAATCAAACACCAGGAGGCGGTAATTGATAAGCTCCGTTCTTTCAATCGTGAAAAATCCATCCGTCGTGCAGAGAGCCGCGAAAAAATGCTGGATAAAATGGTTCTTATAGACAAACCCATCGAAGATTCGGCAGAACTTCGCTTTACATTAGAGCCTTCCTGCATCAGTGGAAATGACGTACTCAAAGTGGAACATTTATCGAAATCCTTTGGTTCCCTTAAGTTGTTTGAAGATATTAATTTCGAAATCAAACGCGGAGAACACGTAGCCATTATTGGCGATAACGGAACCGGAAAGACTACACTTCTTAAAATATTAAATGAGGTAGAACCGGCTAATAGCGGCTCCTATACTCTTGGGACAAATGTACATATCGGCTATTATGATCAGGAGCACCATGTACTTCATATGGAAAAAACGATTTTCGATGAGATTTCCGATGAATATCCGCACCTTACCAATACGGAAATCCGGAATATGCTTGCTGCATTTTTATTTACCGGAGATGATGTATACAAACAGATCAAGGATTTAAGCGGTGGTGAAAGAGGACGTGTATCTTTGGCAAAATTAATGCTTTCCGAAGCTAATTTCCTGATCCTCGACGAACCGACAAACCATTTGGATATTACTTCCAAAGAGATTCTAGAAAAAGCATTGAATGATTACACAGGAACACTTCTTTATGTGTCCCATGACCGTTACTTTATCAATCAGACTGCAAGCCGTATTTTGGACCTTGTAAATCACACATTTGTAAATTATATCGGTAACTATGATTATTATCTGGAGAAAAAAGAGATTCTTACGGCTGCCTATTCTTCTGCTGCTCCTACAGCCTCCGTTTCTTCTGCGGTTTCCAATACTCCGTCCGAAACATCTGAGACAAAGCTTGACTGGAAAGCACAGAAAGAGGCACAAGCAAAAGAACGAAAACGCCAGAATGATTTAAAGAAAACAGAGGAACGTATCACAGTTTTGGAAGAACGAGATGCAGAAATCGATGAACTCATGACACAGGAAGATGTCTATTCCAATTCCGTCAAATGTCAGGATCTTGCGAAAGAAAAAGCCGGTATTGCAGCAGAACTCGAAACACTCTATGAAAAATGGGAAGAGCTGGCCGAATAGCAGATTTCATAAAGCAGATGATATTGTGAACTCTATACAAATCGGGTAGCAGACAGATCTGTTTATATCTGCCTGCTACCCGATGATTTATCTAGTACTTTCTTCTATTCCTGTGCAAAATAAAATCCTTCAAAGTCATACTTATATACTCGATAAATGTATTTGGTTGCCAAGTCCATTTTATACTGCCGTAAAAGATTTCCTTCAGAATCATATTCTCCAAACAATCCTTGAAATCCGGAATCAATCACAATGTTTCCATCATATTTCTGCGCACTGCTTACATAAGAGGAGAACGGAACTTCAAAAGATTTTGCAAGTGTATACTCTCCCGTCTTTTCATTGACCTTATATTGATAGAAGTATGATGTATCTCCTCCTTTTATAGAGGTTTCAATCCCTTCGATCTGACTCCAGTTATAATCCGGATTGGATTCACTCACTCCAAAGTTATTATTAAACATATAAATATAATATTCATTCTCCTCAAGATCTGTACTTTCTTCATAGGTAATGGAATGTTGTCCTCCAAGACCGGAAAATGTTCCACTGCTTTCATCCTTTGTGAGCAGCAGTTCTTCATAACCGCTACCCTCCCAGAAGCTGTCTTCTCCTATAATGTAATCCACTTGTGGGGTATCGTACAAACCAGATATTTTAAAAATGGAAGACGTCTCCCTGGAACTTAAAAGTACGGTTCCTTCTCCAAGCCATTGAATTGTGTTGATATGCATCCAATCCAATTCTTCCCCTTCTTCTGTTGCACATTGTGCTTTATAGTCTCCAAACAAATCTGCCAGATCAAGCACACATGTTATCTCTCCTGTCGATGTATCAATTCGGATTATTTGATCTTCCACACTGTCTTTCTCTGTGTCTCTTGCCAGAACAAGCAGATTGCCATCATCATCAAACACATAGTCATGATGAAGTTCATATTTTCCTGTATCGTAAATCTTTTCTACTTTTCCAAGCGTATTGACTGCGGCAATTTTTGTTTGGGAAATGCTATAGTACATGAGTCCATTTTGGAAAAGAAGTCTATGACTCCGATAGCCGATCAGAGGAATCTCTCCTCGTATCACTCCATTTTTATCATAATAATACATAAAATCCAACCCATCACTATCATTACCGAGAATGACATAGAGACCGTTTCCAATTTCTTCACCTTGTGTATTGTCTTCTGTCACCTCAAGCTGACTTTCTTCTTCACCTACAAGACTTCCCATCTTGCATTCATAGGTATATGATCTTTCTTCTCCTGATTCTGTCGTAATTGTAAATATTACTGTATTTTTCTGATCCGGTACTAGCCCGATGACCTGAAATTCATGCTCTGTCTGATACTCCTCTTCACCTTCCGGAACCGCACTAAAATCCTCAATGTCTTTATCCGCGGCACTTACTGTATAGGAAACCTTCGCATTTTCTTCTGTTTCAAAGTATACATAAAGAGAAAGTGTATTCGTTCCGTAAGGATTCTGTTCGATCAACATCGCTTCTTCTGTATAGTTCCCGGTACTCTTTGCCGTTTCCAAACGAGCTTCTACCTTATTCTGATAAGAATTTGTATAAATGGACTTTATCTGTTTTCGCTCCGTTTCTAATTTTTCTGTTTCAGCAACCTCCTCACTTGCAGAAGCATGATGCAGTGTCACGCTTCCTGCTGCCAACCCGGCAACCAACACAAAAAGTACCACATTTTTCTTTCTTAACTTCATATACTGCCTCCTGCTGTTTTTCCGTATTTTCATAACGTATTTTCAAACAGTATAGAAGCGATACCTTAAAGTAATCTTAAAAGAAATGTGTCCATTTCGTGAAAACTATAATTGTTCTGCAATCGCCTCAATAAATTCCTCACTATTCAGCACAATCGGGTTCGAAATCGTTGTAATAAGTGCAAGATCTTTTGTCATTTTCCCACTCTCGATCGTATCTAATGTTGCTTTTTCGAGCCGATTGGCAAATTCTATCAAAGCTTTATTCTCATCTAGTTCCCCGCGTTTTTTAAGTGCTCCTGTCCATGCAAAGATTGTTGCCACAGAATTGGTGGATGTCTCTTCACCATTCAGATGTTTATAATAATGGCGCTGCACTGTTCCATGGGCAGCCTCGTATTCATAATATCCTTGTGGGGAAACAAGAACTGATGTCATCATAGCAAGAGAGCCAAAGGCAGAAGATACCATATCGCTCATCACATCACCATCATAGTTTTTGCATGCCCAGATAAATCCACCTTCCGCTTTCATAACACGGGCCACCGCATCATCGATTAGCGTATAGAAATAGGTGATACCTGCGGCTTTGAATTTTTCTTCATATTCTTTTTCATAAACTTCCTGAAAAATATCTTTGAATGTATGGTCGTACTTCTTGGAAATTGTATCTTTTGTTGCGAACCAGAGATCCTGTTTTGTATCCAACGCGTAGTTGAAACAGCTTTTTGCAAAACTTTCAATGGAGCCGTTCAGATTATGCATCCCTTGTGCCACACCGGATCCTGTATAATTGTGTACAAGTTCTCTTGTTTCTGTCCCGTCTTCTGCCGTATAGACAAGTTCTACTTTCCCCGGTCCCGGAATGACCATTTCTGTATTTTTGTAAACATCCCCATAGGCATGTCTGGCAATCGTAATTGGTTTCTTCCAGTTTCTCACACATGGATCGATTCCCTTTACCACGATTGGTGCGCGGAACACCGTCCCATCCAACATAGCACGAATAGTACCATTCGGACTTTTCCACATTTCTTTTAAATCATATTCTGTCATGCGGGCTGCATTTGGCGTAATGGTCGCACATTTTACAGCTACACCATACTTTTTCGTAGCATTTGCAGAGTCAATTGTTACCTGATCGTTTGTTGCATTCCGGTGTTCTAGTCCAAGGTCATAATACTCTGTATTTAAGTCAATATATGGTTCCAGAAGATGCTTTTTGATCATCTTCCACAAAATACGTGTCATCTCATCTCCATCCATCTCAACCAATGGTGTCGTCATTTTGATCTTACTCATTTTCCTGTCCTCCTATAACTTCTGAATATTTTTTCCTCTTCAAGTTCTCCATCGCATGTTTCATATGCTCCCCTGCAAGACTTTCTGCAAGATCTGCATCCTTTGCCTTGATTGCATCTAAAATTGCCTTGTGTTCTGCAACAGATTTGGCAGCCCGCTCTTCCGAACTCACCGAATATGCTCTGGCCATTTGTACATACTTATGGAAATCTTTCAACACATGCTCCAAAATACGGCTATTGCATGCCTCGTAAAGTACTTCATGAAATTTTCCATCAAGCTGCACTACATGACTGCTGCTATCCTTATGCGAATGGAATTCAGAAAGCAATATGATTTCCTCCAATCTGCCTAAGGAATCCTCCGTAATCCGTTCCGTTGCCCACCTTGCACACAATCCTTCCAATAAAATCCGGATTTTATAAATATCCTCTACATCCTTGGCGGATATGCCTGTGACATAAGTCCCTTTGTTCGGTATAATCTTCACAAGTCCTTCCAGTTCCAATTGACGTAAAGCTTCTCTTACCGGTGTACGGCTCACTCCAAGTTCTTTTCCAATTGTGATTTCACGAAGTTCATCGTTTTCTTTATAATTTCCTTTCAGAATATCCTCCCTAAGCTTTTGGAATACCCGTCCGCTTAAGGAGTATTCTTTATATTCTTCCATATCCTGCTCCTGTCTTATAAAATAATCTGAAGTTCATGACAGGTATCTGTGATCACTTGTACAAGTTCCTCATCGGTAAGCACAGTCACACGCCCTGACTCATACTCTATATCTACCCATTCTTTTACTTTTCTCACAAGATCAGAGTTTTTGTCTACCTGTCTTTCGCCTGTCAGCTTGTAATACGTATTGATCCAATGGGCAATACCGGCCAATCCGGATGTATTGGATACCGCTACAAGTACTGGACGATTCAAGAACTTTCCTGTATCAAATATATTATAAATCTCTTCGTTTTTCAATAGCCCGTCTGCGTGAATTCCGGCTCTCGTCACATTGAAATTTCTTCCTACAAACGGTGTTCTTGACGGTAGCCTATAACCAATCTCCCTCTGATAATACTCTGCTAATTCTGTGATTACCGTCGTATCCATTCCATCTAATGTTCCGCGAAGCTGTGCATATTCAAATACCATAGCTTCCAGCGGTGTATTTCCCGTACGTTCCCCGATTCCAAACAGTGAACAGTTGACTCCGCTTGCCCCATATAGCCATGCTGTTGTGGAATTGCTTACCGCCTTATAGAAATCATTATGTCCATGGAACTCAAGAAGTTCACTTGGAACACCTGCATGCACCATCAAACCGTAAATAATACCTGGAATTGATCTGGGGATCACAGCTCCTGGATAATTCACTCCATATCCCATGGTGTCACATACACGAACTTTGATCGGGATCTGATATTCTTCTTTCAATTTCATAAGTTCCAGACAAAACGGAATGACATATCCGTAAATATCTGCTCTTGTAACATCTTCCAAATGGCATCTTGGACTTACCCCGATTTCCAGACAATCCCGGACAATCGATAAATAATGATCCATGGCTTCTCTTCGTGTCATTTTTAGTTTATAGAAAATGTGATAATCAGAGCAGCTTACAAGGATTCCCGTTTCTTTCATTCCGATTTCTTTCACTAACTGAAAATCCTTCTTGTTGGCCCGGATCCAGCTTGTAACTTCCGGGAACTGATATCCTCTTTCCATACATTTGTAAACAGCATCCCGGTCCTTTTTGCTATACAGGAAAAACTCACATTGGCGTATTTTCCCCTTCGGTCCTCCAAGTCTATGGAAATAGTCATACATCGTTACGATCTGCTCTGTTGTATACGGTGCTCTGGATTGCTGACCATCACGAAACGTGGTATCCGTAATCCAAATTTCCTTCGGCATATTATGGGGAACAATACGATCATTAAATGCAATTTTAGGTACTTCATCATAAGGAAATAAATTACGAAATACATTCGGTGTATCCACATCCACAAGTGGATACATATGTTCTTCCAAATTCAAAAGATTTGTATTCTGATTAAAATATACTGCTCTGTTTTCCATGCATTTCTCTCCTTTGTTTTGATTTTGTATAATTGTATACAATTATACATTCTATGTCAAGAAGAAGTTTCTCATATGTTATAAAAAAAGGATATAACAGCGTTTCATCTGCTACATCCTTTTCAAATTTCACTCTATATTCTAATACAATTTCGCACTGATCTTTTTCGGTTTGTATCCATTATCTTCCAATGCTTTTAGAATTTCTCTCTTATGTTCTGTTCCGAACGATTCCATTGTAATTCGGAGTTCTACCGCCGCATTCCGGTTCGTACTTACAAACTGGTTGTGTTCCAGTTTGATCACGTTCCCCTGTGCCTTTGCAATGGTATCTGCAACACGTACAAGTTCTCCCGGCTTATCCGGAAGTAAGACGGATACAGAGAAGATTCTATCTCTTTGGATCAATCCATGTTGCACGATAGACGACATAGTAATAACGTCCATATTTCCACCGCTTAAGATTGCTACTGCTTTCTTGCCCTTTAAATCAAGCTGTCGAAGTGCTGCCACAGTAAGAAGACCTGAATTTTCTACGATCATCTTATGATTCTCTACCATATCAAGAAATGCGCCGATCAGCTCATCGTCTTCCACGGTAAGGATTTCATCAACATTTTCCATGGCATATGGGAGAATTTTCTCTCCTACTTTTTTCACTGCCGTACCATCCGCAATCGTATCCGCACTTGGAAGCGTAATAGGCTTTCCTTCCGCAAAAGCCGCTTTCATGGATGCCGCCTCTGCCGGTTCCACACCAATCACCCGGATTTTCGGATTCAGCATTTTTGCAAGAGTAGATACACCGGTGATCAAACCTCCTCCGCCAATCGGAGCAAGAATATAATCCACAGTCGGAAGTTCCTGAATGATCTCCATTGTGATCGTTCCCTGCCCTGTTGCAATATCAAAATCATCAAAAGGATGCACAAATGTTAGCCCCTGTTCTTCCGCAAGTTCATATGCTTTTGCACAGGCATCATCATAGACATCTCCATAAAGAATCACATCTGCACCATAACTTTTGGTACGATTCACCTTAATCAGAGGAGTCACGGTAGGCATGACGATCGTCGCCTTACAGCCAAATGCTTTCGCTGCATAGGCTACCCCCTGCGCATGATTACCTGCGGAAGCGGTGATAAGTCCCCGTTCTCTTTCTTCCGGTGTCATAGTACTGATTTTATAGTAAGCTCCCCGCAGCTTATATGCGCCTGTATGTTGCATATTTTCTGGCTTTAAATAAATCTTTCCTCCGGTCTGTGCACTCAAATACTCACTGAATACAAGTTTTGTCGGCTTGGTCACTTTCTTTACGAGTTCGCTGGCTTCTTCAAATTTTTCTAATGTCAACATGGCTCATCCCTCTTTTCTTCTGAATCCTGGTTAATCTTCTGTATAAAACAATGCGTTTACAAACTCATCCGAGTCAAACTTCTGTAAGTCATCAATCGTTTCACCTACACCGATATATTTTACCGGTATCTTAAGTTCTGACTGGATTGCAACTGCAATTCCGCCCTTTGCACTTCCATCCATTTTCGTTAACACGATTCCTGTAATATCTGCCACATCATTGAATTCTCGCGCCTGTGCAAGCGCATTCTGTCCTGTTGTTCCATCCAGAACGACCAGAGTCTCTCTGTAGGCTTCCGGATATTCCCGTTCCAGTACACGATTGATCTTTTTCAATTCTTCCATCAGATTTTTCTTATTGTGAAGTCTTCCGGCTGTATCTACCAGAAGTACATCTGCATGTCTCGCTTTCGCAGCCTGTACCGCATCATACACAATAGCCGCCGGATCTGCTCCATCCTGCCCTCCGATTAGTTCGGCGTCAGCTCTATGCGCCCATTCCACAAGCTGCTCCCCTGCTGCCGCGCGGAACGTATCTGCAGCCGCAAGTACCACTTTCTTATTCTGGGCACGAAGCTTCCCTGCAAGCTTACCGATCGTAGTTGTTTTGCCTACTCCATTGACACCGATAATGAGGACAACCGAAGTACGATTCTCAAATTCATATGCAGTTTCTTCTACTCGCATCTGTTCCTTAATACTGTCAATGAGAATTTGCTTACAGTCTGCAGGCTCCTTGATATGTTGCGCCTTTACTTTCTCACGCAAATCCTCCAAAACTGCATACGTTGCATTGACTCCAAGATCTCCCATAATCAGTACTTCTTCCAGCTCTTCATAAAATTCTTCATCAATTTTCGAAAATCCACTGAAAATACTGTCTATACTTGAAACAATACTGTCTCTTGTTTTTGTCAGGCCGGAAACAAGCCGTTTAAAAAATCCTTTTTTTTCTTCGCTCATATCTCTCTCCTATTTCGTTAAATCTTTTTCTAATAAGTCTACAGAAACAAGGGTAGATACTCCTTTTTCCTGCATTGTAATTCCATACAGTCGGTCTGCCGCATTCATGGTTCCACTTCTATGGGTGATGACGATAAATTGTGTATTCTTTGTCAGTTTATGCAGATATTGTGCAAAGCGGCCTACATTCGAATCATCCAGCGCAGCTTCAATCTCGTCCAAAAGGCAAAAAGGTGACGGCTTTAAATTCTGAATGGCAAATAATAGAGAAATTGCCGTAAGTGCTTTTTCTCCTCCGGATAACTGCATCATATTCTGCAACTTCTTTCCCGGCGGCTGTGCGATAATTCGGATACCTGCCTCCAGAATATCTTCCTCTTCCATCAGCTCAAGTGTTCCTTTTCCTCCTCCGAATAACTGCTTGAATACTTTATCAAATTCTTCCGCTATTTCTTTGAAGCGCTCTGCGAACTGTTTCCGCATTGCGGCATCCAGTTCCTCAATAATGCCTACAAGTGTAGCTTCCGCCTCTACAAGGTCACTGTGCTGTGTTTTTAAGAACTCATAGCGTTCGGATACATTCCGATAGTCTTCAATCGCATTGACATTTACAGAGCCAAGCGCTTTAATCTGCCCTTTCAATGACTGAATTTGTTTCCTGATCATAACAGGGTCTGTCAGACTATCATCCCGCATCTCGTTGGCGAGACTATATGTAATCTCATATTCTTCCCACATATAGTTGACACTCTTCTCCAACGCTTCCTCGCATCCTTCTTTCTTGCTGTTCAATCGAAAACACTCTTTATCAAGTTCTGACATATGCTTGGAAATTTCTTCTCTCTGATTCAAAAATCCCTTATTTTTTTCAACCAATTCCTCTTTTTCGGCCGTTAGCGATTTGATCTTCTCTTCGATTTCAGCAAATACTTCCTTCGAATGTTCAACAGTTTCCGCAATCTCCTCAATTCGGTTCTGACGCGTTTCAATCTCTACGAAAGAATTCTCTTTATTCTTTGCAAGTTCCTGAAGCTCATCTTTATATTTTTCAATTTCTTCATTGACACGCTCTATATTCTCCCGCACAAAATTATGCTTCTGCTCATAATTTGCAAGTGAAAGTCGCTGCGTTTCTGCCTTCTGCATCGCATCATTTTCCAGTTTCTTTTCCTCTTCAAGTTCGGCATGCCGCTTTTCAATCTTTTCGGTCAGTTCTTTTTCCAGCTTTTCAGATAGCTCAAGCTCTGTATGGATCAATTCTTTCTCTTCCTCTATATCCGAAAACTGTGATGTATACGTATCTCGTTCTTTATGGAGTGATGCAATGACATCCACTGCTTCTTTCTTCTTCGCCCTTGCCTGATTCAGACCTATTTTAATTGTGTTCTGCGTTACGTACAGTTCCTGCAGTTTTGGATTCAGCTCATCAATCCTTCTATAGTAAGAAGTCCTCTCTTCTTTCGCCTGATTTACCTCCAATTCCATCTGCGCCATTTCATTTTTCAACATCAATACGGTCTTCTCAAATTCTTCGATTTCCCGTCTTCTGCTTAAGAGATTGCTGGAATTCTTGAATGCTCCACCGGTCATAGATCCTCCTGGATTGATCAATTCTCCTTCCATCGTTACAATTCTCAATGACTGTTTATATTTTCTCGCAAGAGCAATTCCATCGTCAATATGCTTGACCACAATTGTCCGCCCAAGCAGATTCTCTGCAAGTCCGAGAAATTTATCTTCTACGGTTACGAGTGTATGGGCCAGACCGATTACACCGGATTCATGTAACGCTTCCTTCTGCCGGATTCCCTGGCTTCCAGTCATACTTGTAAGTGGCAGAAAGGTGGCTCGTCCAAACTTATTCTGTTTCAAATATGTGATCATCCGCTTTGCAGTACCTTCGTTGTCCGTCACAATATTCTGAATACTTCCTCCAAGGGCCGTTTCAATAGCGATTTCATACGACTTGTCTACTTTGATGATATCTGCCACAACTCCAAGAAGTCCCGGTTCTTGTTCTTTCCTCTCCATAACCTTCCGGATACTGTTTCCATATCCGTCATATCGTTCCGTAATATTTCTTAAAGATTCCAATCGTGAGGCTTCTCTGTGATATGCTGTCTGACCAGCCCGGAGCTGTTCTGTCTTCCCGGAAAGTTCCGTCTGCAGACTTTGAATTTTGGATTCTAATTCCTTGATCTCATCCGTGTATCCAATAATTTCTTTCGAAACATGTTCCAATTCTTCAACTTTCGCCACAATCTTTTCATCTTGGATACTGGCATCACTTCCTGCTTCAATCAGCTTTTTGCTCATTTCCGAACGTCTGACCTGCATCTGTTCCAACATGGTATCAAAATGCTGAATCTGTGCTTTCGTGGAGGCTCTGCGATTCAGAAGCTCCATAATGTCGCTCTTCCACTTTTCAATCTCTGCAGCCATACTTGCAATGTGAAGCTGCAAAGAAACCAATACATCCTGTGCTTCATCACTCCTCTGTTTTCCAGCATCAAACTCTGCCTTCAAATGCTCTTTTTCTTTCTCATAGGTAAGTCTTTGCTCTTCTCGCTCTTTGACTGCTTCACGAATGGCTTGTGAACGTTGTGCAAAATGTTCATCACTCATCTTAGCACTGTTGATCTGTTCTTTTAAAAGTTCAATTTGGCCTTCCAACTGTTGTCTCAAAAGATGTGTCTCATTTAACTGTCCCTTTGCACGTTCTAGTGAATCATCAACAACTTCCAACTCGTGTTCGATTTTCCCGTATTCCGTTTTCGTCTCTTCATATCGGATGCCGGATACCTCCAGCTCTTCTTTGGCATTGGCAAGTTTGCCCTCCAGATCTTTCATCTGTTCTCTTATTCTTGCACTTTCCAGCAAAAACATATTAATGTCATATGTTTTCAGTTCTTCTTTCTTCTTCAAATATTCCTTCGCAATCCCCGACTGCTTCTCAAGAGGGCCAATCTGTTTTTCCAATTCCGATAGAATATCTGTCACACGGACAAGGTTCTGTTTTTCTTCTTCCAACTTTCTAAGAGACATATTTTTTCGCCGCTTAAACTTTACAATTCCGGCCGCTTCATCAAACAACTCTCTTCTTTCTTCCGGCTTTCCACTTAGAATTTTGTCAATCTGACCCTGACCGATGATAGAATATCCTTCTTTCCCAATACCCGTATCATAGAAAAGTTCATTGACGTCCTTCAAACGACATATATTCCCATTGATGAGATACTCACTTTCACCGGAGCGGTATAGCTTTCTCGTAACCGTCACTTCATTATAATCAATGGCAAGCTGATGATCGGAGTTATCAAGGGTAATTGCAACAGATGCATAACTCAAAGGCTTGCGATTCTCTGTTCCGGAAAAGATAACATCCTGCATGGTTCCTCCACGCAATTGCTTGACACGCTGTTCTCCAAGTACCCATCTTACCGCATCCGCAACATTACTTTTTCCACTTCCGTTCGGTCCGACAATACCGGTGATTCCATTGTGGAAATCAAATACGATTTTATTTGCAAAGGATTTGAACCCCTGTACTTCAATGTTTTTTAAATACATAGATCACCTATTCTATCTTTCTTCTGCGCAGTTCCAATATTGCCTGATAAGCAGCCTGCTGCTCTGCAGCCTTCTTTGTTCTTCCCTGCCCTTCGCCATAGAAATCTTCTCCAATATAGACAACCACAGAAAAAGACTTATTATGATCAGGTCCTTCTTCCTTCAGAAGCTTATAACTTATTTTTTCGCTGAAATGTCCCTGTACGATTTCTTGCAGGATAGTCTTGCTATCATAAAAGAGTTTCTTATTCTCCAGATCATTCAACACAAATTTATGAATAAACTCTTTTGCACTAGCAAAACCACCATCTAAATAGATGGCACCGATCAAAGCTTCAAGTGCGTCTGAAGTAACAGAATCCCGCAATCTTCCTCCCGTACGTTCTTCTCCCTTTCCAAGCAAAAGATATTCTCCAAGTTCCAGCTCTCTGGCACAGAAAGCAAGGGACGGCTCGCATACCATGCTTGCCCTTGTTCTCGTCAGTTCCCCTTCCGGCATATTCTGATTCTCAAAAAAGAGAAATTCACTGGAAACAAGCTCCAGTACTGCATCTCCAAGAAACTCCAATCTCTCATTGCACTCTGTTTTCTTCATGTGCTTTTCATTTACATAAGAACTGTGTCTCATGGATCGTCTGAGGAGTTCAAAGTCCCGGAATGTATATTCGATTTTTCGCTCTAACTCTTTTAATTTTTTCTCCATTTCTTTTCCTCTTGTAACATAAACTTCCTATATAACGAAAAAGCCCTTACGGGCTTTTTCATTTTACCGACTAGTTCAGTGCGTTTTTAATCTGCTCTACCGCATCTCCAACGGTTACAATCTTCTCGGCTTCTTCATTGTCGATCTCGATATCGAATGTTTCTTCAATTCCCATGATGATCTGAAATACATCAAGCGAATCCGCGCCTAAATCATCAATAAATGATGACTCCATTGTAATTTCCTCTGTATCAAGATTTAATACTTCTGCAATAATGTCTCTGATTTTTTCAAATTCCATGTTATTCCCTCTCTTTTATATTCTCTTCTTTGTTCATCTGAATACTTTCTCTAATCTTACCGCTGATATCCTGCTCTTTAAATGTCACGCACTGGACAATGGAATTGGCAACTTCTTTGGCGGTAGAACTTCCATGTGTCTTAACTACAAGACCATTGAGTCCGAGAAGCGGTGCTCCTCCATACTCACTTGCATCGAAAGATTTCATTGTCTCTTTCAATGCCGGTTTGATCAGCAATGCGCCTATCTTGCTTCGAAGTGTTGCCATGAGCCCTTTTTTAATTTCACTGATCAGAACTGCTCCGACTCCTTCAAACAGCTTCAATATCACATTCCCAACAAATGCTTCACAAACAATCACATCCGCGGCTCCGTGCGGAATTTCCCGTGCTTCGATGCTGCCGATAAAATGAATATCTTCACATTCTTTCAGAAGCGGGAATGTCTCTTTGACAAGTGCATTTCCCTTCTCTTCTTCTGCACCGATATTCACAATCGCAACTCTCGGATTCTGAATTCCAACTACATTCTTCATATAAATAGAACCCATCTTGGCAAACTGTACAAGATGTGACGGTCTTGCATCTACATTCGCTCCACAATCAATCAATAGAGAAACTCCCTTCTCTGTCGGCATAAGCGGTGCCAAAGGCGGACGTTCCACCCCTTTGATCCTTCCGACGATCAACTGTCCTCCAACCAATACTGCTCCGGAGCTTCCTGCTGAAACAAAAGCATCTGCCTCTCCTTTTTTCACCATGTTCAGCGCCACAACAATGGAGGAGTCCTTCTTCTTACGAATCGCCATAACCGGCGGTTCCGCTGTTTCAATCACTTCGGATGCATGCACCACTTCGATGCGTTCCTTCGGATAATCATATTTCTTAAGTTCTGCATTCACAACTTCTTCCTGCCCAACAAGAAATATCTGAATATCCTTTCTCTTCCTAGCAACATCTACAGCTCCCTGAACCATAGCCTGAGGTGCATTGTCACCTCCCATAGCATCCAATGCTACTCTTGTAATCTCTGACATCTTAAAACCTCCTAATTGCTACTGATAATTTTACTAAACATCATCTTAAAAAGCAATACCTAATACAAATCAAATTATTCTATTTTCCAAAATCCTCCAAAGGAAATATGCTCTCTCCTTGGTAACAAGTCTTCTTACTTTTTACTTGTCGCCCAGAAGGGAGCATATTCCTAATGTCATAAACGCCAAATTGACGTTGTCTTATTTTCTATCCAGTCTTTCCAAACCAGCCATTAAAATTTCCACGTATCTCGCTCTGTCCACATTCGTTAATACATGTACTTCGGTTCATGGCCTGACAAAGCACGCAAGTCCGCAAATGTTTGTCCTCTTGCACAACCATCATCTGTAATTACATCTACGTACCAATCCGTTCCGGAAAAGATTTCCGGAGCCAGCAGATATTCTATTGCACAGAGATCATGCACAGGACTATCAATGAAACCGAACTGTTTGCCTGATTCGTTATAAAATTTCAAAAGTTCAAAAACCAAATGGCTCACACGTCCTTTATTTTTCAATTCTTCTATTTCCTGTACTGTAATTACTGCCTTTTCTGTCACATCCAGTCCGCTCATTACAATCGGAATCCCCGAATGAAATACAATATGGGCCGCTTCCGGATCCACATAAATATTAAATTCCGCCAGCTCTGTACAGTTTCCATGACTGATTCCGCCGCCCATCATACTGATACACTCGATTTTTTCTTTTATTTCCGGATACACTTTCAAAAGAAGTGCGATATTGGTAAGCGGAGCCAACGCAACAATTGTCACTTTCTCCGGACAGGATAAAATCTTCTCATACAGGAATCGAACAGCATTTTCCGATACAACAGGATAGTCCTTTCCGTCAAAATAAGGGCCATCCATTCCACTGTCTCCATGGGCTTGTTCTCCTGTATTTAACGCTTTTACCAAAGGTTCTTTTTGTCCCTTTGCCAACGGTATTTCCGCTCCGATAAATTCCAGAATATTTTTTGCATTCGTTGTTACTTTCTCTAATGTCTGGTTGCCTCCAACCGTTGTGACTCCTAATATATGTAAATGCTCCGGATAGGCAAATGCGGTCATAATCGCCAGCGCATCATCATGTCCAGGATCACAGTCAATCAATATATGTTTCATGATTCTTTTCCCTCTAACAAATCTTCTATCGTCAAAATATTTTCATACCCTAATTTATCTGCCAGTTGACAGATATATGGTTGTTTCAAATTACTAAGTTTCAACAAATCATAATCCCAGAAAATGTCTCTTGGATTCGAGTCTCTTCTTTTCCTCTTTTCCGCCATAACGATGACTCTTTTAAATTCCTTTACCACAAATTCCATATCATGTGTGATTGTAATAACTGTTTTATTTTGTGCCGTCAAATCATCTATGATTTTTCCTAGCAGTTCCGTAGATTTTCTATCCTGACCAGCCGTTGGTTCGTCGAGGATCACAACTTGAGGATCCATCGCCACAATAGCTGCAATGGTGATGAATTTCCGTTTAGAATATGATAAATTGTACGGATGTTCCTGTAAATCGTTTTCCAGTCCACACATCTGTGCTGCTTCCAGAACTTTTTTTTCGATCTGTGATGCATGTAGTCCGCTCTTTTTCAGCCCAAAAGCAATTTCTTTATAAATAGTATCCTGAAAGATCTGATCGTCCGGATTTTGAAATACATATCCGACTTTTTTCGCAATGGTTGCCGTTGTATTTTTCTTGGTCGATTCTCCATCTACCAAGACTTCTCCCGCTGAAGGTTTTAAAAGCCCGTTCATCAGCTTTACCGTTGTCGTCTTCCCCGCACCATTTTGCCCAATGATCGCTGCTTTTTCTCCCTTGTCAAATGCCAGATTAATATCTTCTACTGCTGTATAGCCATTCGGATAACGAAATGTTACATTTTTCAACTCTAAATATGCCATTATTTCTGTTCCTCCTTTATCGCCTGATATGCCTGTTCAACAGTTAACGGTATTTCTTTCATCACCTTTCCTGTTTTTTTCATAAGTTCCAGAAAGTATAAAACCACTTGAGGAAGCTGCCCGCCAAGTTCTAATACCTTGGGATCTGTCAGAACTTCTTGCACCGTTCCTTCTAATTCCAGCTTTCCATGCTGCATCAGAAGAATAAAGTCACAATATTCTGCTACCAGATCGATCTTATGTTCAATGAGAATGATCGTTTTCCCTTGTTTCTTTAATATGTTTATGATTTCAAAAATGTCTTCCGTACTTTTCGGATCAAGCTGCGATGTTGGCTCATCTAAAATAATAATTTGCGGATCCAGTGCGATCACAGACGCCAAAGCTACTCTTTGTTTTTGCCCGCCTGACAATTCATAAGGATTTTTATCCTTTAATTTTTCTAAATGGAAAAGCCGAATCAGTTCTTCCACCTTTTCTATCATCTCTTGCCTTGGAACTCCGATGTTCTCCATCCCATATGCAATCTCTTCATATACAGATTCTTTCACTCCCGAAATCTGCGCAAATGGATTTTGAAAGGAATACCCGATCATCGCAGACAATTCACCGGAGTCATATTCTGTCACAGCTTTCTGATTCAGCAAAACTTCTCCTGTCAGATTCCCCCGATATAAGTCAGGGATAAACCCTCGTATGATATTGCATAAAGTCGTTTTTCCGGATTCGTTCTCCCCGATTAATCCATATACTTTCCCTTGCTCAAATTCGTAGGAAATATTTTGGATTACACTTTTCTCTTCTAACGGATATTGATAACTAACATTTTTTAACGAAATCACTGCCATTACATTACCCTCCAAACAATATAAGCAACCAAAGCTGCTGCACTTACCACTTTTAATACTTTGTCAAATATGCTCTTATCCAAAACATAAATGGATGTTTTCTTACCTTTCGCAGAAAATGCTCTGGATTCCAGCGCTAATACTCTTTCTTCTGTCTGCTGGATAGAAGAAAGAACCAATGGTCCCATCATTGGCACAAATGCTTTCATGCGAATCCATAAGCTTCCTTCGGTTTCAATTCCCCTTGACTTCTGGGCATCCGTGATTGTTTTTTGCAGACTTGTCATTTGCGGGATCAACTGAATCGTCGAGGATATGAGAAATGTGACTTTCCTCGGTGTTCCTGCTTTTTCCAAAGCATAAATGATGTCTTTCACCTTTGTTATCTGGAAAAAGCACATAATCGCTGAACTTATCGCAACAATTTTCGAAGTCATTGACAAACTGGTTTCTAATCCTGTCTTGGAAAAATGAAGAAATGCCCAAATCGGAACCTGGTCATCATTTGTAATAATAAATACCTGAATGGCAAAAACAAAAAGTACAATAATAAATACAGATTTGAAAAACGTATTTAAAAACTGTTTTCCTGTGCCAGCCGCAAAACTAATGATTAAAAACACCGGAAGAAAAAGATATTGTAATGTATAACCAGGTGTAAAAATACTGATCATCACAACCAATACCATTATCATAAATTTTGTTGTAGGATACAATTTTCCGATTCTGCTATCCATGAATTCTTACCCCCTTCTTTATATATGCCATTCCATAATTCATTTTCACAAGGAAACGATCCGGAATTCGCTTCACTATAATCCATGCAACTAAGAAATTACAATTGTGTTAATCGTTCCTGAAATAAGATTCGTTGAAAGAACTGAATTCCATAAAGCTTCTCCGGAAGCTATAAATGCCGCGGTGATCAAATCTGTTCCGGCTCCTGTGACTCCCCCAAACATGAAAACAGTCACTACAGCAGCAGACATAGATGATACTGCGTTTAGAACCACACATCCAAGCACAATCCCCACAATATTCGTATACCATTTCCATTTTGAAAGAAATCCGGATACTAATCCGATCAACATAGATACGATTGCATACGCAAAAGATGTTGGAAAAATCATTCCATTCACTATGTTACTTAACATTCCTGTTACCATTCCAACCCACGGTCCTGCAATCATGGACACAAGAATCGTCCCGATCTGGTCTACAAAAATTGGCAGCTTCAAAATCTGCGACATTTGATAGCCCACAACACTGATTGATACTCCTACCGGAATCAGAACTAAAGCCATGAGAGAAAAATCATATTTTATTCCTCTTTTCATTGTTTTTCTACCTCCGCATTCTTTTTGCTATTTTTCACTCATTATATTGACAAAAGATTTTTTAAAAAAGGTCATTTGGCCTTTCCTTCTATTTACGACAAAATCAACAAAAAAGTGAGGATTCTTTTCAAAAAATCCCCACCATTTTTGTGCGCTATGTATATAAGTTTTTCACTAATTTTTCATATTCTTTCCGCCCTAGCAGAATCTTTTTCTTACTGGATCTTATTTCTTCCGAGATTTTTAACTTCTGTAGATTTCTTCCAACGGTACGAATACTCATGCCTATTCCGTTTGCTATTACCTGATATTCCGCATCCACAGTAATCTGTCCCTTTTCATTTGCCATATCCTGATGGCTCTCATAATAAGCAATCAAGAAATATCGGATGCGGTCTATTCCCGGCAAATAGTACAATACTCCGTCGTTACCTGACCTCTGATACAGATCATTGGATAAAAGATTCGTACATTTTCTCAACAGATCAGTATCTTCCATAATCGCCTGATATACAATAGCCGAATCAATTTTTAGCGCTTTTACATTTGTTACAGAAATAATCGTTGCAATGTACTTTTCTTGTTTTGCCAGAATTTCCAACAATCCGATACTTCCGTTTTTATCATCAAGCTGAAAATAGTTATATATATTTCCATTGATATATTCTCGTATGCCGGCCACAATTCCTTCCTGAATGAAATAAATACTATCCGGAAATTCTCCTCTTGAAACCAAAATACTGTTTGGTTTATATTCCACCTGAGTTCCCTTTTTTATTAATTCATCCGGTAAAGAATAAATATTAAAGTCTCCATACACCTCATAGGATTTCCATAAGTCTATCAATCGCATGTCATCACCTGCTGGAAAGCAATGTTTGTTTTACTGAGTATCTGCGTTATCTTGCTCACCATTGTTCCGGTCAGCAACACGGAACATATCGTTCCTATTCCAAATGTTCCTCCTAGCAATGTACCAATGACAACATAACTGATATCGCACCCCGTCCTCATAACCGCATATGGTATTTTTGTAGAATCCTGAATTTTATAGATCACTGCATCCAGTGCATTCATTCCTAACTTCATCTGAATCAGAATTGCCAAGCCAGCGCTGAGAAAGCACTGCCCTACTGCAAACCCCAATACCCTGAGTAACAGATTTTGTTCCGCAAGATGCAATGGCGCAAATAAAAAGCTGTAAAAGTCAATAAAATATCCGGAAACCAATGCATACACAATCGTTCCTAGTCCAAGATGATTTCGCGCAATGCAACATGCCAAGGCAATAATCGCTAAGTTATAAAGTAATGATGCATTCCCAAAGCTGATTCCGAGAACCCGATGTAAGCCATCACACAGAAGTCCTATCGAATCACTCCCTAAATTTGCCGCCAAAAATAATGCCACTGCAATCCCAATGAAATTCATGACACAAAAAATCATTCCTATTTTATAGAGTTTCTTTCTCATGATTTGTCCTCCAAAAGAAAATATTCATTTACGTCTTTTCATATTTGTTTTGAAGTATTTATAATAAACGAAAAATAAACTTTTTGCAAAGTCAAATGTCCTTTTCCTGCAAAACAGTTTATTAGCAAATAGAAAATAACCAGGATTTCTTGATCTGATTTAGATTTTTATAAATGAAAGAATTGTAGTATACAAGTGGCGTATTGATATACGCCCTTTGTAATACTTTTTACATGAAAATTTCTGCTCTCTTATCTCATTTTTCATAAATATTATACTTGTGATTTTAGATATTCTATCCCTTGTTGATACGCATTTTCTGCAGAGGTTTCGATATCCGGTATCAGCATGTTTTCTTTCTTGTACTGATCCGGTCTGATAAACTTTTTATGGGAAATGCCTATTTCCAGCTTAGAATTCTTAAGCGTAAATACAAGGATATCTCCATAAGCACTAGGCTGATTGCTGCTAGGTTCTCCAATAATCTTTCCCAGTTTTCCATCTCGTATCCAGGTACAAAGCAATGTTGCAGAACTAAAAGTATATTTATCCGACAAAACGACCAATTCTATCGGATTGCCCGGTTCTTCCGCCCGAGTTGATTCTTTATATGTTGCAAGCCCTTCTTTTTCTGCATATCCCCGTTGTTCTGCTGCAAAGGAAGAATATCGGCATATCATAGTCGTATCAAGTACCGGCATTCCCAATTCATTCAAAAGCAAACTACAGGCATCGCTATCACCTCCTGGATTTCCCCTGACATCAATCATCACTTTGTGACACCCAGTATTGAGCGCGCGTTCCAGCTCTGAGCGGATTAAATCTAACTTTGCATCGACCACACACAAATTTAAATCAATTACAAAAATATCCCCTTCTTTATACCAGTTATTTTCTCCTACTCCATAAGACATCGTTTCAAGCCTTTCCTTTCCAAAAGAATATTGCTTTTCTTTCCCATCAGAAAACAGTATTTGTGTTTTGTTATCTTTTATTTCCACCTTGCAACATGCTAATACACTTTTCATCACCAAAAATCTCTCTCTGTTTTTCGCCATCGCACTTTGATTCTCTTTTGGGCGAATCAAGTCAATGGTTTGATAAATATCTTGTACGCTTATACCACCAATTTCTTCTATGCATATGTTTGTTTTTTCTCCATTTTCGCATAAATATGCTTTTCCATCTTCATAACTTGATTCTATTTGTAAAAACGGAAATTCTTCTCCGGTTTCCCAACTAAGTGTTGTGTGCCCATCGTTGAGAGAAGATAAATAGATTGAAGTTATCTCTCGAAATTCAGCTATCGGCATTGCTTTTTTTGTTGCTTGCATATATTTTTCTTTCGCAGCTTTATATTCTTTTTGATCCTTTTCCAACAAAAAGAAGGGATGTATGTTTTCAAGGTATTCTATCACCTGATCTCGATCTTCCTGAACCTGTGCTTTCGTTAAATTCTGATTCAAGGAACTATCTGTTTCTTTCTGAACCGAACACCCAAGCTGGCACACTACAAGAAATATTATTAAAATGATAACGCTTGTTTCACTATAAATTTTATATCTAATTTTCAATTATCCGCATAAACACTATACTTTTAAGCATTTTGAAATATAAGAAAACACTCATTTTACCACGAATTTACCACGATTGAACGAGCCTTGATATGACGATAGGGATTTGAAAAGGACACCTTATAGTTTGGTGTCCTTTTACATGAACAATCATTAGTCGCTATTGATTGTTATTATACATTTTGTTAATCGTTCTTATTTCTTTTACGTTTTTTACCGAATAAAACAGCTAATGCACCAGTTGAACCAGCAAACATAGAAGCGAACAATCCTACGTTTGTTACATCGCCTGTTTTTACAGGGTCCTTTTGTCCGCTAGGCTTTGTTGGAGTAGTTGGTTTGTTCGGTTTCTGTGGCTGTTGTGGACTTACAGGTTTATTTGTTGTTTTTTCTTTTACTGTAACTGTAATTGTTTTTTCAGTAATTGCACCATTTTTATCTACTACACGGAAAGTTACATGGTAAGTACCAGCCTTAGAAGTATCAACATTATTTGTAACGATATTATCTTTTGTTAAAGTAATAGTTCCGTCCTCTTTATCTGTTGCAGTTACATCTTTTAATGGGTCGAAAGTATCGCCTACATTCAATGTAACATCATTTGCGGAAATGGTTGGAACAGAGTTAAGGTCGCCTGTATTTTGTTTCACAATTACAGTAATCGTCTTTTCGGTAGAAGCTCCCTTTTTATCCGTCACTTTATAGGTTACATGGTAAGTACCAGCCTTAGAAGTATCAACATCATTTGCAATGATATTATCTTTTGTCAAAGTGATAGTTCCGTCCTCTTTATCCGTCGCAGTTACATCTTTTAATGGGTCGAAAGTATCGCCTACATTCAATGTAACATCATTTGCAGAAATAATTGGTGCTGTATTATCTTCTCCTTGTGAGTTTAACGATAATTCTACTTTTAAAACAACGTTTCCGTCTTTATAAGTACCGCAATCATACTCATAAGTAACTGGTTTTTTTACATCATCTACCGTTATAATTCCTGTATCTTTATCTAAAGTTCCATTTGCAGTAACTTTTACTTTTGAAATATCTATTCCTTGTTCAACATCTTTTTTTAAGTCGATTTTATTTCCTTTAATATCAATATAACCGTTGCCTACAAAATCATGATTATTTTCAAGAACTTTGTTATCTCCGACATTCAACCAGTATAAATCATCGCAAATTAATTTTTTAATTTTTGTGTTTTTACTTATATCAAGACCTCTTATCCCTTGTTCAAAAATTCCACCGCAACGTAGCATTTCAAGTTCTAAATTATTGCTTAAATCTAATTTTTTAATAGTTGTATCATGACAAAAAAGGCGTGTCAGTTTTGTGTTTTTTGTTACATCTAATTCAGCTATATTTGTCATATAACATGATAGTTGTTTCAAATTAGGGTTCTTACTTATATCAAGTGTTTTTACTTTTGTATCTCCTATATTTAAAGTGGCTAATTGCGGATTATGTGTGACATCAAGTTCCATTAATCCTGTATTGCTACAAGATAGTTGTTCTAAGTTAGGATTGTTTGTTACATCTAAATTGGAAATAGAGGTACTATCTGCAAATAACGTATTCAATTTTTCATTCTTAGATACATCAAGACTGTTAATTGATGTATTCTCGCAAACGAAAGCTTCCAAATTCGGATAACGTGTTAAATCAACGCTTCTTACTTTTGAAGAACTACAATCTAATCTTTTTAAAGATGAGCTTTTAACCGGACTTAAGTCTGAAACAGAAGTCGTAGTAACATCTAAAGACTGCAAATTTGTTAGATATTGAATACCCTCTAATGAAGATATCGTTTTCATACCATGCAAGTTTAAGAATTGGGCTTTTGATATTTCATCAACAGATAACACACTATCGCCGTCTTTATCAAATTCTGCAATGATTTGTTCTCTAAATACTTTGTCTGGAAAATGTGCTTCATCAATAGCAATGCTTCCAGCTTTTACTTCTGTATTTTTGCTTGCTTCAACGCTCTTATCTTCGGTAACCACTTCTTTTTCTGGTGTTGCAGGTGTTTCCTGTTTTGTACTTTCTTCTGTTAAATCTTCTTTTAAAGTTTCTGCATTTTCAGCAGTTTCTTCCTGTTCCTTGTCTGTTATATTCTCTTGTACTTCTGCGTTTTCTGTTTTCTGTTCCACAGGAACTTGCTCTGTCTTGTTTGCTTCTACAATGGCTTCCTGCACAACTTCTGTGTTTTCCTGTGCCATGACAGGAGTAGGAAGCCCTGTAAGTGCAGTTGTTGTTCCAATCATCAATGCGGAACTTACTGCAAGGACTTGTTTTTTCTTCATAGTTTGTTCACTCCTTATTTTTCATAAATTCTTTGCATAGAAAAACGCACAAACTCCCCCTTATAGCTGGGTAATCTGTGCGTTTTGTTTATTATTGATAGAATTAAAAAAAGGGCAGAATTTACTTGTCTGTCTGTCTGTCTGTCTGTCTGTCTGTCTGTCTGTCTGTCTGTCTGTCTGTCTGTCTGTCGCAAGCGTAACAATGTGTGAACATGACTGTCAACCCTTTCTTTCAAAAAATTCAATCCTTGCTTCTATACAAAAAACATTATACTGGAAACAAACACCTCTTTCAATCTTTTTATGCGTGCAAGATAAAAAAATTGAGTATGACATCACACTTTTCCTTTTTTCCTCTTGATTACCCACCACAGAAAAGAAAAAGCCCTGTCAAGAGCTTGCCACCATTGGTGGTGCTTTGCACTCTTTACTGGGCTTTTTGTTTTCTGTATCTTTCACGCAAGAGAAAAAAAGATTACTCGTCCTCATCATCAAAATGGTTATTCCTTAATACTTCCCGTAACAGTTCTATATCTTCTTTTGAGTTCGGGTTTATCATTTTCACGACTTGATAAGGTGTCTTATACTTATGTCCCTCTATGCTTTCCCCGAACATATCCATGCTGTATAAATCATCATAGCGGTCTAGTAGTTTTTGGAATTTCAAATGCTGGATAAATTCTTTGATTGGGTAAAGGTCGGACGCTTCAATGCTTGTTCCGTTGATGTAGTCGGTAATATATTCCCGTAATTTTTCTAATTCATATTCCAGCCATTCTTCCTCGCTGTCAAAGAAGTTATCATAATGTCCGTGTTTTAGTTCTGCATTTAGACGTTCCTCTGCTCTCAAAAACTGACAAACTTCTTTTTCGGACTGATTAACATACTTCCATTCTCCCGATAACAATTCATTCGGCGTTACGTCCAGCACTTCCATTATCTTTTCCAGCGTTTCATAAGCAGGATAGTTCAACCCTCTTTCAATCTTAGAAAGGCTCTGCATATTGATACCAATTTTGTCTGCAAGCTCCTGTTGTTTCATTCCCCTAAATTTTCTTATAGTCTGTATATTATTTCCTAAATGGCTTATTTTCATTGCATAACCCTCCATATCTCGTTATATCTCCACTGCTATAAGTCTATCACGCTTAATATAGTTTGTAAAGTCAAAAAAAGATATTGACAAATAAGCATATAAGAATTACTATGTCATTGTAACTGAATAAGCACAATAGAATGAAATACAAAAATATTTAAAAAGAAATACTTATCTGATTAAACCCGTAGATATGAATATTGGTTGAAATGGAACTTGTTAGAAAAGGCAAAAACAGGACTGGCTGACAAAGCATTGTAGGACTGCTGGCGTGCGTCAGCAACAACGCCATGACGGCTTGCCGTCAAAGGACGGAAATGCTTTGTCGGCTTGCGAGCCTTGACTGTGCCCCGTTATCTAACAGGGGGGCACTATTTCATAAAAGACAAGTCAAAAACCATACAACCCCAAAGCTGTAAGGAGTAATGAGGAGTTTTAAGAAGATAGTACACTTCACATTCTTTTGAAAGACGGTTTACAAGTATTTCAAGGCTATTGTGGGATTGGAGGAATATAATGAACAACTTAGAATTTGCACTTGAAATGAAGAACAAACGTCTTGCCAGCGGTCTTTCACAAGGAGAGCTTGCAAGTCTTACCCA
>JAJBSL010000025.1 GCA_020540725.1 Lachnospiraceae bacterium EP-SM-12S-S03 | reverse complement strand
ATCAAAAACACTGATTACTACAGGAGATTCGTATTTTAAGATTTAGAGCCTAAAAATTGGCATTAACCGACAGCCCCCTGCGACTCCGTATTTTGCTAAAACCTTTCTCCTAATAACTACCGTTATTTCTTCGACATTGAACGATTCTGATTAAAATTCTTCTTTTCCTCTTCCGTCTTTCGTGACAACAGCGAATAATCTCCCATTGCATCATACGGACATCGTTTTCTGAACTCTAATTCTTCCTGCCTTGTCATGGTCTTTTCCCCTTTTATTCTTTTCTTGTTCCAAATTCACTTGTTTTAAAAGTTCATTGATACGGTGCTTACGAATATTCTTAGGAAGTTCCGCTAAAATCCCAAGATAATCTAAGGCTTGGTAAACCGTCATATTTGGATATATCGAAAACTCCTGTGGCAGATAGCCGATTATTTTTCGGATTTCTTTTTTCCTTTTTATATCAATTCCATTGATTTCTATCGTGCCCGTTGACGGTTCCAACAATGTAGCCAATATACGCATAAGCGTTGTTTTACCAGCCCCGTTTTCTCCTAACAGACCATACATACCGACTGGGATATGTAATGATATATCCTTTAAGGCACATTGTTTTCCATATTTTTTATTCAATCCTTCAATTCTAATTTCCATAAAAAAACCTCCTTACGCTTCTGTAAGGAGATTATTTCATATAAAAGTCAAATTTCAGAAAAGTTTCCGCTTATTTTTTAATCTTGATTGTAATAATCGCTCCATGATCAGAGATATTATCTAAAAATATATCCCCTCCAAATTTTTCGCAAAGTATTTTGCAGATAGATAATCCTATACCAAAATTTCCACCATTGGTAGATGAGCTGAAAAAGAAAGAAGTGGCAGATTCTAATTCTTCTGATGTAAATCCTACGCCGTCATCCTGTATTGAGAAATACAGATATTCTTCTTTTTCTTTGATTGAAAATACAATTTTTTCAGAAGAAAAGCGGAGTGCGTTATCAAATATATTCTCTAAAATTTTTGATAACATAGCTTTATCCGTTAATATAAAAGCAGATTTTGAAAAATCCTGTATAATAACTTTCTTATTTTTTTGTGCTGCTAAGATAGAAAATTCTTTTGTTATGTTGGCAATCAATTCTTTCAAATCGTAATTCTTTTTTTTTAATTTCAATATCTTCTATTCTTTGTATATCTTTTACACACTCTACATACCGTTTTAATCTATCGGCAGCTTCTGTCATATTTTTAATGGTTGTCTGTAAGGTTTCATTTGTAAGAGTTCCTCTTTCGATTGATTTTTCCAAATACTCAAGATATCCATTGATAACTGTAATCGGTGTTCTTAAATCATGTGAAACAGAAGCCGTCAGAGCTTTTCTCTCCTGTAACATATTCCACATTTTACGATTGCTTTTATAAATCTCATTTTTCATATGTTCAAATGTATCACATAACTGCCCCAGTTCATCATTAGACGAATATTGTATCTGAAAATCTAAATCCTGCTGTGAAATATAATCCATACCATTTTTCAAATTTTCAAGCGGTATCTGTAATTTCCATTTGTAGTATAATTTAGCTACCATAAAAGAAGCGATTATAATATAAGCAATGGGTAATGATACCATAAGAATAGTAATGCACCAATAATACACTTGATTTTCTTTTGAAAGTTCTCCGTGTGTATATTTTTGCGGTATGGCAGTAACACCATTATTATTTTCCATATCGTTTTTGTTTGTGTCATCAATAATATAGTCTGTAATAATGATCGGTCTGGTATCAAGTATTTCTTGGCGAATATCTGAACATTTCAATATTGTAACAATCGAAAGTATCCCAACCAGACTAAGACAGAACACCGCTAATACTAAGAGAGATTTTTTTAATGACATTTTTTGAAAAGTTTCTTTTATTTTTCCCATTTATATCCGACTCCCCAAACCGTAGCTATATATACTTTATCCGTAAATTCACTAAATTTCTGTCTTATTTTCCGTATGTGTTCTTTGATAACGACACTATCTCCATTGCCATCAATTCCCCAAATACCTTCATAAATTCTTTCTCTGTCAAAAACCTGTCCTGCATTTGAAGATAGTAATTGTATAATTTCAAATTCTTTATTTGATAATTCAATTTTGTTTCCTTTGATATAAAGACTTCTATTTGAATAATCAATAACAAGTTCTTCTGAAAATTTGCTTTTTGTCTTATTATGATTTCTTTGTTCACGTCGTAAGTGTGCAGAAATTCTTGCCAACAATTCATTTACAGAAAACGGCTTTGTAATGTAATCATCTCCCCCAGCCATAAGTCCATTGATTTTATCTTGTTCTGATACTCTGGCAGTAAGAAAAATAATCGGACAAGATATAAAATCACGAATAAATACACATAAGTCCAAGCCATTCATACCAGACATATTGATGTCTAATAAAATTATATCTGGCGAGTAGGATAAGTTATCCAAAGCCTCTTTTGCGTTGCTGGCAACATAAACCGTATATCCCTCAAATTCGAGTTGCAATTTCAACATATCTAAAATGGACTGTTCATCATCAACAATTAAAATTTTATACTTCTCTTTCAATCGTTTTCACTCCTTATCAATGAGATAGAAACTTTATATCACAAAAAAGTCAACTTTTCGTCAATTTCCCTATAAACTAATTTTATCACAAAATGTACGAGTAGATTTTAATTTTAATTAAGCTTTTAATCACTAAGAGAAAAATAAATATCCCTCATTATATGAGCATGATCATTCAAGCATATAACGGGAGATATTTATTTAGAAAATTATAGTTCATTTCTTCATATTACTGAAAGTATCCTTAAATCCGTTTTGGCACATAAAATGCTTCAACCCTAATTTCATTTTCTTCATGTTCCATATTTATCCAATAATCTCTTACCATACATCCTGCATGATAATCTTGCAGAGAGTATATTTCTAAAGTCTGAAAATCGACTATACAAAGTGGTATTACTTTCTTTTCTTCGTATTCCCATTTTGAATATCTCAAGCTCTCTGTAATCTTATCTAAACATTTCTGACACAAATGCTCCGCCAAAAAATTCATATCCAACTTATAAGTACCTGGAAGCATTATTTCCGCATTTGCCATTCCCCGGCTTGGTGATCCACCAGTCGAATAGAATGTACCTCCTGTATTGGTATATGTAATCTGTGAACCTTTAGAATCCTTATAGCTATCTAAGCTCAATTCCACTATATACCAATCCAACAAAGATATAATTCCAATATCATCCGATCCCTGAAATACCCCCATTAGACTTTCATTGTTTAAACCGCATAAATAACATGTACTAATATCTTTCAGTTCGGACTTTTCTCCCTCAAAAGATATCTCTACTCTCTTTTGGCTGTGCAGCCATTTCTCTCTAATCTTTTCTTTCTGCCCTGCCATAGTAATTAAGGTAATAAACAATAAAACCATTACCCAAAATACCCACTTTTTAATTCGATAGCATCCCTGTCCATTCAATTTCATATTCCAACACCTTTCAATAATATCTTTTTACTATTCCACTAAGTGGACTCATTCTAGTCCCATTGTATCATTTTCCCCCGTTATGATAAAGATAAAAAAGGACTAATATGAGTCCAGATATAAGAGGGTAATTATGGAACAAAAAATCAAACAAACAGATATCTTTATTGGAAAGAACATACGAAAAATCAGATTATCCAAAGGTATCCATCAAACCGAACTTGTCCGTATGCTTCAGTTACAGAATATAAATATCACAAGAGAATCTCTTGTTAAAATCGAACGTGGAATTCAACACATCACAGCTTCGCAACTTCGTGGTATTCGGGATTGTCTGAATACTACTTACGATGAATTGTTAGAACCTGATGAAACAGAAAAAGCAAGTATGTAGCACTCTTCTCATACTTGCTTTTTTCTGTTACCAAACCCGCTCTACCATTACAGTAAAAACATCGTATAGTAATCTTAAAATATATCCTATCACAACAAAACCACCCATGATGCACCCAATAATTATATTCATAGTCCATACACCAACAGTACCACCAATATCTAAATTTTTAGGTATCAACCATAAATGAATTTTATATATGCCAAACGGAAAACCAATTAGTAACCACATTTTGAATATATCAATCTGTCCTTCTTCTATGTAAAAATAGTGCATTAGCCATCCCCACAAGAATATAAACACAGCTCGTACTATTGATTTTCTTAATCTTTCCTTCATCATATACACCCCACTCCTCCCAATACCAGCAAATCACTTTTAATAATACCAAACTCCATGTACTTAAAGCATAAAACCTTTAATCATAATATCTCTTTCTTCCGGGCGGAAAGAAAATCAGTATTATAAAATTAACCAGCAAATTTATACTCTAACCACCTTGAGTTATATTATTGCAAACCTCCTTTTCACCACTATATTTTGACTCTGATACCGGTACTCATCATCAAAATTATCATAGTGTTTCTCATTTTTTCGTAGGACAAAAGTCAGCGAAACCCTTGTATTTACTGGGTTCTTTCTAACTTAGCAATATAATAACTCATTCCCCTGTATCCAATATTGCTACTCCGACGTCTTTTCCTGGGAATCTATCTTCTTCTGTATCTCTGCAATGGTAATTAATTATTTTTTTTACCCATTTCATAATGAATATCCTTTTATATTAGAATATTCATAAAACTTTTCTTTGAGAAAAAAATATTTTTTCTGTTTTTTAGAAACAGGGATAACCCTTGCTACATAATATAGTATTGTAAACAATCTAATTGTGGAGGTTCATTATGAGCGATTTAAGTGCAACAAACTGTGGATGTGGATGTAACGAAGGAAGAGACAGTGGAAACAATTCCTGTATCTGGATCATTTTACTTTTATTATGCTGCTGTGGAAATGGCTTTAGCGGACGTGGAAACGGTGGTTGCGGAAACGATAGCTGCCTGATTATTTTACTTCTTCTCTTCTGCTGTGGCGGCAACAACGGACTCTGCGGCGGAAACGACGGATGTGGATGCTGCTAATTTTTACACCTCAGTGAAATAAACTACTATAAGTAAGGGGGATATCGATTGGATATCCCCCTTACTTGCGATATACTCTTACTTTTTATGACTTTTCTCTTCCTGTTCTGTTTTTTTTGTCTTCTTTTTCTTTTCTTCCACTTTCTTTATCTCTTTTGTCAGCATACAGTTTTCATCCAGTTCATATACCGCATTTCCATCAACGATCAACTTTCGCATACATTTCACTTCCCTTCATATTATTATATGAGGATTTCATATTTTTGTCTTTTTATACATATATATTAACAATGTATCGAAAGGAGTGCCTATGGACCAATCAGAATCTGATAGAATGACGCCATTTGACAGGCTCATCACATCAAAGCATCTACAGATGTTAAAACTTATCATTCCCTATACCCCTGTGGAAAACCAGCGTATGCTTGCCATCTACACAAAGTTCATGGAGCTTGAATACACAATTCAATTCTTCCGACATTTCCGGAAAGACATTCATGCACAGGCGTTCCAGACAACCGTCTCTTCGCCGCTTGATATGCTTGATGAACTCCGTCCTTATCTTCCGGAAGAAGATCAGAATATGCTGGACACTCTTTTGAATATGTTGAATATGGTAGAAATGTTTTCTGCTATGGAAAATATGACCGGTAATGAAAACGGGCACTCTGATATGGGAGATATAAATCCCATGGATATCATGAAGGGAATGCTAAAACCTGAACAACAAGAAATGTTTGAAATGTACAACAGCATGTTTCAGGAACAGGAACCTGATCAAAACCCGGAGTCCAAAGACTCCGAATCGAAAGGAGACTCTGTAAATGGATAACTGGATGAACCATCCCGGGTTGAAGAATATCGATCCGGTCAAATTGGAGCTAATCAAGGCAGCAACCGAACGAACTCAAGGAAAAACAGGCAACAGCCTTGCCTCTGTCCTTCTATCGCTTATTACTGCCGCTCAGAAAAAGCACATACAATTTACCACCGAAGAAGTCGATCTTATTATGGAAATTATGAAAGACGGGAAAACTCCTGGAGAAAAGGCACAAATCGACCGCACCGCCCAAATGGCGCAAAACTTTCTAAAAAACCATAAAAAATAGAATCAAAGGTTCAAAAAACCATTGACTCGAAACAAAAAATATATGAGAAGATGTATGAGGCATAAACTCACCACATCTTCGCATATGTTTTTATATCATACTTCTGCTTTTCTAAAATCCCGCTTCCTTTCTCATCATACGATTCGCCCTTCGTTTCTTCCCATTCTCCCACTCGGCCTTTTCCACCTCCGTCTCCAGAAGAATCCCCGGAACCGGCATCGGTTTATCATTCTGATCAAGGGCCACCATTGTAAAATAGGCCCGATTGATCGGTCTTCTTTCTCCGATCAGATTTTCACAATAAGTGTCTACGCGCACCTCCATTGATGTTGTCCCAACGTAAGTTATTTTCCCGATGATCACAAGCGTATCACCCTGATATGCACCTTTCAAAAAGCGAAGATTGTCTACAGAGGCCGTGGTAATATTGGACTTCGCATGTCGTTTTGCCACAAGTCCCGCCACTTCATCTATCCACTCCATCAAAATACCGCCAAACAAACGTCCTGCACTATTTAAATGATTGGGTCTCACAATGTGCATTGTTTCTACATAAGAATCTTCCACTCTTCTTACTTCTCTATCCAAAGTACTATCTCCTTTATCTTTTTATTCTATAACTATTTTCATATCGACATTATACTATATTATCTGCTATACTGAAACGTATAAATACAGATTGTGAGGATTATTTATGCGAAATATAAAGTTAACTTTAGAATACGATGGCAGCCGCTATCAAGGCTGGTCTCGTCTCGGGAAAGGAGAATCCACAAATACCATCTCCAATAAGATTATAGAAGTAATTGAGAAAATGACAAACGAAGACATTGAATTGTACTGTGGTTCAAGAACGGAAACCGGAGTTCATGCCTATGCGCAAACTGTCAATTTCAAGACAACGACCGATATGAAACCTCATGAGATCAAGCAGTATATGAACCGTTATCTTCCAATGGATATCGCCGTAACTGATATCGAAGAGAAACCAGAACGTTTTCACGCTAGTTTGAATGCGTCTTCACGCATTTACACATACCGGATTTCTATCGGTGACGTTCCAAATGTATTCGATCGAAAATACACTTATTACTGTTTTAAGAAGCCGGATATTGAGATTATGCGTCAGGCTTCCCTCCTTCTTGCTGGCCGCCATGATTTCAAGAACTTTTCTACGGTAAAGAAAAGCAAATCTACGGAAAAAGAAATTTATAACATTGACATTTATGCTGATGATGAGGAAATGCAGATTACGATACATGCTAATGATTTTCTTCATAATATGGCACGAATGCTGATCGGCACACTTCTTGATATTGGACTTGGCAAACGTAAAAAAGAAGAGATTGAGAAGATTTTCTCTGGCAAACTGCCTGCCAGTGCTCCTTGTGATCCGAAAGGATTGTATTTGCAAGAAGTAATATATAAATCTACAGTGCAGTAAAAGCAATACATCAGAACACTTTCTATCAAACAAAAGGAAAACAGGCGTTCCATATAATTTCGAAGGCTGGTTTTGTTACCTCCGACACTATATAGAACTCCCGTTTTCTTTTCGCTTTAGAAATATAACTTTATATCGTTTTCTGCCCTATCCATTCCCTTATCTGCACTTCAGATAGTTCTGCAAGTCTTCAAAGTATTTCTCACCTTGCTCATATCCATGTTCATAGAATTTTGTCAATTTTGCAGTATCACGTTCTAATCTTGAAATCAAAGGAATCTCTGGACGGATCACAAATACTTTTCCTTCATCTTCCAGTTTTTCTATATGACTGATGACTGCATTATAATGAAACGGCCTGTACATAATCGTTTTCACCAGATTCGGATATTTCTTATAAGCACGCTCATATATTTTTCTCTGCCCTCTCGTCACTAATTTCTTACGATATCCTCTGTCCTTCGTTGAAATAATCACAATTTTCTTATTTCCATATGTGATTGCACGCTTCAAGGGAATCGAGTCTGCAAGTCCACCATCCAAATATGGGGTTCCGTCAATTTTTACAATCGGTGAAAGAAGAGGCATACTGCAGGAAGCACGGCAAATCTTCATCAACTTCTCCTTTTCTTTCTTGTCATCCATATACTCCGGTTTCCCTGTCTCACAGTTTGTCACTACCCACTCTGTCTTTATCTCGGATTGAAAATAAGTATCATAGTCGAAAGGATATATCTCATTTGGAAATCGGTCAAAAATCAAATCCATATTAAGTACGCTTTTCTCTTTCACAAATTTACGGACACCAAAATAATAATCAAATTCATCATCATCGTAGATCATACATTCCTTCGTCCGTCCGATTTGTTTCGACACATAGTCCACACCATTGCAGGAACCCGCCGAGACACCAATTACATGTGACATATACAAATCCTTTTCCATCAGGTAATCCAAAACTCCTGAAGTAAATACTCCTCTTGTTGCTCCGCCTTCTAATACTAAAGTTGCTTTTTCCATATATTATCCTGCCTTTCCTTATTTTACTTCCCTCATGATGTTATTATATACCCATTTTCTTCATGTTCAACCCCTAAAACCTCAAATAACCTTGCCATTTTTCTATTCTCATGCTAAGATAATCGTTGGATAAATTTACTGACTAGCAGTTATACAGACTTATGTCTGTTATAACGACCACATAATTGAAAAAGGAGAATCAAAATGATTAGTGCAAACAATATTACACTAAGACTTGGCAAAAAAGCATTATTTGAAGAAGTAAACATTAAGTTCACTCCGGGAAACTGTTACGGTGTCATCGGCGCTAACGGTGCAGGTAAATCCACCTTTTTAAAGCTCCTCTCCGGACAGCTTGAGCCGACAAAAGGTGAAATTGTGATTACACCGGGAGAACGACTTTCTTTCTTGCAACAGGATCACTTTAAATATGATGACTATCTTGTTCTTGATACCGTAATTATGGGAAATGCAAGACTTTACGAAATTATGAAAGAAAAAGAAGTCATCTATGCAAAAGAGGATTTCACAGACGAAGACGGAATGAAAGCAAGTGAGTTGGAGGCTGAATTTGCAACCATGAATGGTTGGGAAGCTGAATCCGACGCAGCATCTCTTCTGAATGGTCTTGGTATTGAGACAGAGTTACATTACAAATACTTAAGAGATCTGACTGGTGCAGAAAAAGTTAAAGTCTTACTTGCGCAGGCATTGTTCGGAAACCCGGATATCCTTCTTCTTGACGAGCCTACCAACCACCTTGATTTGGATGCCATCGCATGGCTTGAGGAATTCCTGATCAACTTTGACAACACTGTCATTGTTGTATCCCATGACCGTTACTTCTTAAATAAAGTATGTACACAGATTGCAGATATCGATTATGGAAAAATCCAGCTTTATGCAGGTAATTATGATTTCTGGTATGAATCCAGCCAGTTGATCATCCGCCAAATGAAAGAAGCGAACCGTAAAAAAGAAGAAAAGATCAAAGAATTACAAGAGTTTATCTCCCGATTCAGCGCCAACGCTTCTAAATCAAAACAGGCTACTTCAAGAAAACGTGCCCTTGAGAAAATTCAGCTTGACGACATTCGTCCTTCAAGCCGTAAATATCCATATATTGATTTCCGACCAAACCGTGAAATCGGAAACGAGGTTCTGACTGTCGAGAATCTTTCCAAGACAATCAACGGCGAGAAAATCCTGGATAACATTTCATTTACCATTACACGTGACCAGAAAGTTGCTTTTGTCGGTGGAAATGAATTTGCCAAGACCGTATTATTTAAGATTTTAGTAGGAGAAATGGAACCGGATGAAGGTACTTACAAATGGGGTGTAACTACCTCCCAAGCTTATTTCCCAAAGGATAGTTCTAAAGAATTCGACAACGACTACACAATTGTTGACTGGCTTACACAGTACTCTGAAGAAAAAGACGCAACATACGTTCGCGGTTTCTTGGGACGAATGCTCTTTGCCGGAGAAGACGGAGTGAAAAAAGTACGTGTATTATCCGGTGGAGAAAAGGTGCGCTGCCTCTTATCAAAAATGATGATTTCAGGTGCTAACATCTTAATTCTTGATGAACCAACTGACCACCTTGATATGGAATCCATTACTGCATTAAACAACGGTCTGATTAAGTTCCCGGGTGTTATTTTATTTGCTTCCCGTGACCACCAGATTGTACAGACAACAGCAAACCGCATCATGGAGATTGTTCCGGGCGGTAAAATGATCGACAAAATCACAACATACGATGAATATCTTGAAAATGATGAAATGGCAAGAAAACGCCAGACATACACAATGGACTCTTCTGAAGAAGATAATTAATGTTAAAAAGGAGCCTTTGCTTAAAGCAAGGCCCCTTTTTCTATAGAAAAGATTCGGAAAAATTTCCTATGCAACTGAAGAAAGTGAAAGCTTTAAAGCTCTCACCCTTCTTTATTTTATAAATCATTATTCATCACATAAATGACATGCAACCATATGTCCCGGCTTCACTTCTCGAAGCTTTGGCATCTCTTTAAAGCATCTGTCTGTCGCATACTGGCAACGTTCCGCAAACCGACAACAGTTCTTTGGATTGATCGGACTTGGAATCTCGCCCTTAATCTGAATTCTCTTATTTGCCTTTGCTTTATCTGGATCAGCCTCAGGAATAGCAGAAAGCAATGCTTTTGTATACGGATGCATTGTATTATTGTAGAGTTCTTCTGTTTCTGCTGTCTCAACAACAGTTCCGAGGTACATAACGATCACACGGTCAGAAATATATTTTACAACACTTAAGTCATGGGCAATGAACAAATACGTAAGTCCACGTTCTTCCTGCAATTCTTTCAGCATATTGATTACCTGTGCCTGTACAGATACATCAAGGGCAGAAATCGGCTCATCGCAAATGATGAAATCCGGATCTACAGAAAGCGCTCTTGCAATACCAATACGCTGTCTCTGTCCTCCTGAGAACTCATGAGGGAAACGTGACATGTGATCTTTGTTAAGTCCTACCGTTTCAAGAAGCTTCTGTACTTTCGCATCTGCTTCTTTCTTCGGCATTCCGTGTTGAATCAATCCTTCTCCTACGATTTCTTTTACCGTCATACGAGAGTTTAGTGAAGCATACGGATTCTGAAAAATCATCTGTACTTTCTGACAAAACTGTTTCTGCTCTTCTTTTGAAAGTTTGGTAATATCTTTTCCTTCATATAGTACTTTACCGGATGTCGGATCATATAGGCGAATCATACATCTTCCCATTGTAGACTTTCCACAACCGGACTCTCCTACCAAACCGACTGTCTCTCCTTTGTAAATATCAAAGGAAACATGATCTACCGCCTTTAAATCTGCGTTTTTTCCTACATGGAAATATTTACATACATCTTTTACCTGTACGAGAGGTTGTTTTTCATTATTACTCATCTTCTACACCTCTCCTTCCTTAAGTTCTATTGCATTTGCTTTCTTCATATCTGTATCTGGCGCAAACTCATGCTGTAACCAACAATTTGTAGTATGCTCATCTGTTATTTTATAGGCACATGGCGGATTATCTTTACATACATCCATCGCATATTCACATCTCGCTGCAAACGGACATCCCTTTGGAGGGAAGAAAAGATCCGGAGGTGTTCCTTCGATTGGTGTCAGTTTCTGTCCTTTCGCTGTATCCAGTTTCGCAATGGATCCCATAAGCCCCTTTGTATAAGGATGTGCTGTATCGTAGAAAATTTCTTGTACTGTACCTTTTTCTACTGTCTTACCACCATACATAACAACCACACGGTCACACATACGTGCGATAACACCCAGGTCATGTGTAATCATAATGATTGACATTCCAAGTTTGTCTCTTAACTCAAGAAGTAAATCAAGAATCTGTGCCTCGATTGTAACATCAAGAGATGTTGTTGGCTCATCACAGATAACTAGACTTGGACGGCTTACAAGTGCAATCGCAATCATAATACGCTGTTTCATACCACCGGATAACTCATGTGGGTATTGTTTATAACGTTTCTCCACATCAGAGATACCGACAAGCTTCATGATCTCAAGCGCTTTTTCTTTCTTTTCCTGTTTTGACATGTCTTTCCGTCCTAAAAACACTTCTTCAATCTGTGCTCCCACGCGCATTGTCGGGTTCAAAGAAGTCATCGGATCCTGGAATACGAAACCGATATCTTCACCACGAAGCTTACGAAGTTCCTGCTTATCCATTTTCAAAACATCTTTTCCATTAAACAGGATTTCTCCACCTTCAAAGAATCCCGGCGGTTCCGGATTCAGTCTCATAATACACTGTGCTGTTACACTTTTCCCGCATCCGGATTCTCCTACGATTCCAAGGATTTCTCCTTTGCGTACTTCAAAGCTTACATCACGTACCGCTTTTACCTCTCCACCGTATGTATGAAAGGAGTACACAACATTTTTTAATTCTAGAATTTTTTCTTTCTCTGCCATTTCGTTTCCTCCTATTCCGTTCCACGCAGTTTCGGGTCAACTGCATCACGTAAACCATTACCAAGAAGGTTCAAAGCAAGCATTGTCGTACAAACAAAGAATGCTGGTACCAACACCTGATGTGGCGAATAACGCAAATACTGAATTCCTTCTTTACAGATAACTCCCCAACTACAATCTGGCGGTACAATACCAAGACCAATATAGCTTAAGAATGCTTCCTGGAAAATGGCTCCCGGAATTGCCATACAAAGGTTTGTAATCAACATACCGAGAATGTTGGGAATAATATGTTTGATAATAATCTTAAAGTCAGATACACCCAATACTTTTGCCGCAAGAACGAAATCTTGTTCTTTGATACGATATACTTCACCACGAACAAATCGACATGTACCAATCCAGCCAACAACACACATTGCGACTACAAGTGGTGCAATACCTTTACCAAGAATCATCATAACAAGGATTGTGATGATCAGGCTTGGGATACCATATAATAAATCAACAATACGCATTACGATCATATCAAGTTTTCCGCCATAGAATCCGCAAAGTCCACCAATTACGGCACCAACACACATATTAATCACTGCCGCAATCAAACCGATACTAAGAGATACACGGGCTCCCATCCAAATACGTGTCCATAAGTCACGTCCCATGGAGTCTGTTCCAAGCCAATGCGCACTGGAAATAAACTGGCTTGTTGCATTGATATCCATCTCAGACTGTGTGTATCCACTAAACATCGGAGCAAAAATTGCTAATATTGCATAAACGGCTACAATAATCAATCCAAACGTTGCTGCCTTATTCTTTCTCAATCGTCTCCACGCATCTTGCCAAAAGGAGAGAGATGGTCTGCTAATACTTTCCATACGAACGGTATCTTTCCCCTTGATCACAAAAGATTCTTTATTCAATTCTGCCATTTCTCTCACCTACTTTTCTCCGATTCGTACACGTGGATCTGCCACGCCGTATAAGATGTCTACAATTAAGTTACATAAAATCAAAAATACTCCATAGAAAATGGTCATACCTAATACAAGTGAGTAATCGTTGTTTGAAACACTTTCTACATAGTATTTACCCATTCCAGGAATTGCGAAAATGGATTCAATAACAAATGTACCAGTAAGTACAGATGCCACTGTTGGTCCAAGTACAGTCATCACTGGCATAATCGCATTTCGGATCTGGTGTTTCACTGTAATTCTGAATTCCGATACACCTTTGGAACGAGCTGTCTTAATATAATCCTGTGAGGAAACTTCCAACATACTTGCTCTCATAATACGTGAAACAGATGCCAATGTATAAAATGCAAGGGCACAGGCCGGTAAAATCGTATATTCAAATCCTTGGTACTGCGCCACCGGCAAAAGTCCCCACTTAATACCAAAACCATACTGTAGCACAGCTCCCATAATAAAGTCAGGAATACTCGTTCCAAGCACTGCCACAATAACACAGAAGAAATCCAGTTTTCCCCCTCTGTTTCGTGCCGCTATAATACCAAGCACAAGTCCCATTGAAACAGCCAGTACAAGCGCCCGGATTCCAAGGTCTGCCGAGAACGGGAACGTATCTCCAATAATATCTGTTACTGTCTTATTCGTAAGTTTCATGGAATATCCTAAATCTCCTTGAAACAGGTTTTTCATATAATTACCATACTGTACGATCAGCGGCTTATCAAATCCATAGTAACTTTCCAAGTTTGCTCTTACTTCCGGTGTCATTTTCGGATTCTGGAACGGATCTCCAGGCATAAGACGCACTAAGAAAAATACAGCAGTTATTAATACCCACATTGTCAGAATGGCAGCTATCACACGTTTGAAAATATATTTGCGCATTCTTTTTCCTCCTTGCAGTTCGTTTCTCCCCTAATTTCACAAATTCGCCGCCCAGTTTACTGCCAGGCGGCGAGTTTAGCTATCATTTCATTCCATTTCTCACTATATTATTGTTCAACGTCAGCATAAATCCAATCAAGGTTAACGCCACAGTAGTAGTTTACAAGACCTTTTACATCTTTATCAACTAAGTAGTGAACGTTTCTTTCTCCCTGTGGTAACATAACGCCATCATCAATTACAATTTGTTCTACCTGATGAAGCATTTCCATACGTTTTGCTGCATCTGTTTCTGTCTGTGTAGCATTTAATAATTTATCAACTTCAGGGTTGCTATAACGAGTATAGTTGTAAGCACAGTCTGATTTATAAAGTTCAAGGTAACTATATGGGTCATCATAGTCAGATACCCATCCACCCCAGATAATATCAAATTCACCTGACTGGTGACGTTTTAATACTTCTGCATATGTAATCTGATTAATTTCCACATTGATTCCTAAAGATTTTTTCCACATTTCCTGACATGCTTCAGCCTGCTTTTTGGAACTATCATTATCAGATGTTGTAATTGTAACTGTAATATCAGATGCACTGGATAATCCAAGTTCTTTTAACGCTGCATTTAAATACTCTTTTGCTTTTGCTTCGTCTCCATCTAACGGATAAGACTTCAGATTAGATTCTTCACCATATGTTGTCTCCACACCTTTTAATCCGCTGAATACAACAGAATTACTTGGCGCATGCACACCCATATTTACAAGCTTATTATTTGCATTTCTATTAAATGCATAGTTTAATGCAAGTCGGAAGTTTTTATTCTTCATTGCTGCATTTTCACCATTACAATTGAAATAGTAATAGTCTACACTACCATCACGATATGTCTGATCTTTTCCTTCGTATTTTTCAACTGCTGCTGAAGGAACTTTTGCATAATCAAGATCTCCTGATTCATACATTGCAAGTGCTGTTTCTGTATTCTGTACATAGCTTAACTCCACACGATCAAGGTGGATATTTTCTTTATCCCAGTAATTCTCGTTTGGTTCAAAGATCCATTTCTGGTTTTTAGCGCTTGTAAGAATGTATGGACCAGAGTATACATTTTTCTCGGCATCTGCCGCAAAATCTGCACCATATTTTTCTACAATATCCTGACGAACCGGAGCAAATTGTGCTGAAGCCCCGATGAGACTTAAGAAATAACTTGTCGGATGTACTAATGTAACTTCTAATGTTGTATCATCCTTTGCTACGATTCCTAACTCTGTTGGATCTTTTTCACCTTTTTCAACTTCTAAACCATTTTTCACATATTCACCGATGAATGCATATGGAGCCGCTGTCTCTGGATTCATCAATCTCTGCCAACTGTAAACGAAATCCTGTGCTTTGATCTGTTCTCCGTCGCTCCATTTTGCATCTGGGTTCAAATTGAATGTGTAAACCAATCCATCATCAGACACAGTCCAATCTTTTGCAACACCTGGTGTAATTTCTCCTCCTGTGTTACGAACAAGCCCCTCTGTAACTGCGTGCTGAATTTCGTTATCAGGAACACAGTTTGCCTTTGTTGGATCAAGCGTTGTTGCCTCTGTGTTTGTTGAATAACGGAATACTTTTTCTCCGGAATCTCCACCGGAACTCTTGTCGTTTGACTTCGGAACGCCACATCCTGCAAGCAGTGACGCTGCCATGGCTACTGTCATTAAAACAGCAACAATTCTCTTCTTCATAAACATTTCCTCACTTTCTGCCTATAATTCTATAAGCTCCTTTGTAGCACTTATCAGGTTTTCACATCCGTTTTCTGTGATCAGCACCTCATCTTCAATGCGGATACCGCCCCATCCCGGAATGTAAATCCCCGGTTCTACCGTAATGATATTGCCCGGCTCAAATACTGCTTTTGAGGCCGGCCCCATAAATGGAATCTCATGTACAAACATTCCAATTCCGTGTCCGATTCCCGTATAATGATAATCGAAATACTCTGTTCCTTTTATCGCACGGGTAGATGCTTCATATGCTTCTGCACCTGTCGCACCTGCTTTCATCACTGACTCGCAATCCTCCACCATCTGCTTTTCGAGAGCGTATACTTCTCTTTGCTTTGGTGTTGCTTTTCCTACAACGACAGTTCTTGTCATATCGGACAGATATCCTTTGTACTGGCATCCGTAATCCATTAAGACCAGATCACCATATTCCACCGCCTTACTAGAAGGGATTCCGTGAAGAAGCGATGTTCTTGCTCCGGAAATGAGGATTCCCCCATAAGGCTTTGTGTCAGCACCTTCCATTACCATATAGTGTGAAAGTTTCGATGCCAATTCTTTTTCTGTGACACCTACGCGGATATCTTTAATAATCTTTTCAAAGGCTCTTGATGCAATGTCTGCTGAGATACGAAGTTTTTCTATCTCATCTTTTGATTTTACAGAACGAAACGTCTCAATAACATCAACCTGCGGAACCATCTCAATTTTAATCTTGTCTTCTAAATCTCTATATTTATTATATGTAACGACTTCTGCTTCAAATGCAAGATTTTTGCAATCTATTGTGCTTAACAGATTGGCAATGGTCTCTCCCATGCTCCGTCCGAACTCTCTCCAATTCACGATTTCATAATCCGGACATTCGTAAGATGCCTGTTCCGTATATCGAGGATCTGTAATAAAAAATTTCTTTTCCTTTGTAATCAAAAGATAAGAATCTTCCCCGGTATATTGGCTGATATAACGGACATTTTCAGGTTTGCTGATATAAAATGCATCTAAATGATGTTTCTCCATATAGGTCAATAACTTCTGCACCATTTCAAGCCCCTTCTCTCTAAATTTTATTAAATTTAATAAATTGTTTGAACATTCTCAAAACTATTATTGGGATGATTATATCACTTTGGGAAATTTTTGTCAATAAAAACATGCTTTTTCGCTTTATTACTGTTTCACTTTAAAGTCTTATCGAATTCTCTCCGGAAATCCAACCTTTTTTTGTACCTTCCGTAAAGTTTTCATAGCATAATAGTTTGCTTTTTCCGCATTGTTTTTAATTACACCGTCAATATATGCCTTGTCTTTCTCGAGTCTTGCAACTTCATCCTGTAACGGTTTTAACACCGATACCACAGCTTCACCTACTGCCGTTTTAAATTCTCCATATCCTTTACCATCAAATTCTTTCAGTACCTCTTCTACTGTTTTATCTGTACATGCCCGATAAATGTCGATTAAATTTTTCACTCCAGGCTGTTCATCTCTGTAAAGGATCTGTGCTTCGGAGTCTGTCACTGCACGCTTGCATTTTCTCATGATCGTATCCGGATCGTCCATCAGATAAATACTTCCATTCGGGTTCTCATCTGATTTTGACATTTTCTTAACCGGATCCTGAAGACTCATGATTTTCGCTCCTACTTTTCCAATATATGGCTCGGGTATTGTAAATACATCTCCGTAAATTCCGTTAAATCTCTGCGCCACATCTCTTGTAAGCTCCAGATGTTGCATCTGATCGATCCCCACCGGAACAACATCTGCCTGGAACAAAAGAATGTCCGCTGCCATAAGAACCGGATATGTGAAAAGTCCTGCATTGATATTATCCGCATGCTTTGCCGACTTGTCCTTAAACTGCGTCATACGGTTCAGTTCTCCCATATAGGTAAAGCAATTTAAGATCCACGCAAGTTCCGCATGTCCAGATACATGTGACTGATAATAAATGCAATTTTTCTCCGGATCAAGTCCTGCTGCAATATATAATGTCAGAAGCGCTCTTGCTCTTTTTCTCAGTGTAGCCGGATCCTGTCTCACCGTAATAGAATGCATATCTACCACACTGTAAAAGCACTCATATTCATCGCTTAATGTAACCCAGTTTTTAAGCGCTCCGAGATAATTTCCAAGAGTCAGATTTCCCGTTGCCTGCATTCCGCTGAATAATACTTTTTTGTCATTGATCATAATTTATTTCCCTCCAAATTTTCTTCCTTTCAGTTTACATATACACTTCTTTCCTGTCAATTGGCTTACCACTCTTCTACTGCATCTTCATAGTAAGTTACATTTTCCTGCTCAATCTCCGGAACTCCATTTTCTACGTTCACGATAGTAACTCCACAGTTTTTATGGACTCCGCTTCCCCAAAACATACTGAGCGGATTTCTTTTAATCGCCCGAAGCATGGCACACATCACCGCGCCATGTACAGTAACCAGAATGGTACTCTCCGCATAATCTTCATAGTTCAACAATTCTTTCAGAAAGTTTTCCACTCTGGAACAAAACTCATCAAAATTCTCTCCATTCTCAGGCGGATTATAATGAACCGGATCATCAAAAAACTTATGAAATTCTTCATCCGGAATATTAAATCCTTCGCCTTTACAACATAAGCCTTCATAGATACCAAAGCTCATTTCTTCGATTCTTGCATCTTCTATCAACGGAATCTCCCGTTCCCCTTTTACGATAAGCGCTGTTTCCCTCGCACGACTAAGAGGACTTGTAATCACAAGATCAAAAGGTACCTTTTCAAGTGCTTCTGCTGTTTTTCTCGCAAGCATTCTTCCGAAATCATTCAGAGGTACATCTGATTTTCCTTGTAGCTGCTTTATCTTATTCCAGTCAGTTTCTCCATGCCGCATAATATATAACCTCATACTCTTTAACCTCCGAAATATGTAGTCTATGATCTGATTATACCATATTTCCGCAGAAGATTGCATTTTTATTTAGAAATATGTATACTACTTGTAAAACAACAGAAGGGAGCTCTGAAAATATGGAGAAAATCACAAGTTTTACAATTGACCATATAAAATTGGTACCGGGTATCTATGTGTCAAGAAAGGATACGGTGGGAAAAGAAGTCATTACAACGTTCGATCTGCGTCTGACAAATCCGAATGAAGAACCCGTCATGAATACGGCAGAGATTCACACAATCGAACATCTTGCCGCCACTTTTTTGCGGAACCATCCGGATTTTGGAGCAAAGACAATTTATTTTGGACCAATGGGATGCCGTACCGGTTTCTATCTTCTTCTTGCGGGAGATTATGCATCAGAAGATATCGTTCCTCTTGTAACGGAGATGTTTTCTTTTATCAGCAACTTTGAAGGCGATGTGCCGGGTGCGAGCGCAAAAGACTGCGGCAACTATCTGGATATGAATCTTCCGATGGCAAAATATGTTGCAAAAAAATATTTAACCGAAGTGTTAGGACAAATTACAGAACAGCAGCTCATTTATCCCGAATAGTGCAATCGCCGCGTACAAGCGGTAGTGCTAACGGATCATTGTTCATGAACAAAATGAGGCGTACTGAAAAATCCATCTTTCAGTACACCTCATTTATTTTTTTAGCACATATTTTTTAATATAAGCAAAGGTATCATCCTCTCCTTTTTCCGCAAGCATTTTGAGAAGTTTCTCAAGAAGTGCTTTTGTATCCTTGTGCAAAATATTCTCCATAAGTGCTGCACCATTTTCATAATACTCCAATGGTTTTGCATCCGTGTATTCTTCTTTCATATAAATTTTAGAAGCTGCAATACGATCCATCAGCATTTCTACCACATATTTCACTGGCATTTTCATGCCAATCAGTGTTTTCTCTCCATTGATTCCATAATCGATCCAGTATTCATAGTGATGCTTATTTCTCCCCTTATGGTGCAGCCATGCCGTCGAGCATCCGGTAGTTTCCCTCTCCGCATTGTTCGGGCTTCTCGTTCCCTGATAGTATTTGCATCCAATCAAAAACTCCGAAGGCATATACTTGGATAAGTCGTGCAAGATACCTTGTTTATAAAGCCCTACACGAAAGCAATGCTTCATCACCAGTATTTTGTGATGTGTGATCGTACAAAAATGTCCCCATACTTTTTTCATATCTTTCGCCATTTCTATAATAACAGTTTTATAAAATACAAAATCAGTAAATGTACCGGATAAATTGCATAGAAGAAATATTTAAGTCCCGGTCCCTTTTTCCCATTATACAAAGCAATCGGCAGAAACGATGCAACAGCCCAACACTGAATATATCCAAATGCCAACACATTGATACAACCTACAGTAATATATTTGGTCCATTTTCTTTCCCGGAAAACATAAAAGCAAAAGATCATCAATACTCCCCATGCCCCATAGTCTACACTAAACACATCTCCCAACAGCGTCACAAATATGACACAAAGAAATTTTTTCCAGGTTGCAGTCTGCTGGCTATAAGTATACATAAAAAATACCCCAATAGCCAATGTAAAAAATACATTCTGATGCCCGAACTCCAATACTTGTCCTGTAACCGCCAAATCAAACGGAATCTCCGACAGAAAAGCAAATGCAAGAAGACGCGCCATGTATTTTTTTACATCTCTCGTATGGAAAAATCCTTCCGTTACAAGAAATCCATAAATTGGAAAAGAAATTCTTCCAATAATTCGTAAAATCAGAATTTCCGGGAATAATACTGCACCGATATGATCTATGATCATAGTTATAAGAGCAATCATCTTCAGGGCAAACGAATTCAATCCAAATTTCTCTTCTCTACTTTCCAATGAAAATGCAGATTGTGCGTTCATCTACAATAACCTCTCTTTGATTCTTCAATAATCTTTCTTCCTTCAGCACTCCTTCACCAGTGGATACAGCAATATACCATTGCTTTCCTTTCGCAAGAGCCGGAAGTGCAAAAGAATGCGAAAGCCAGTGCATGTTATATGCCACAAAACAACTTACATCTGCAAAAGCTTCCCCGTAGTAGTAAATTCCAAGCTGCCTGCTTGAAACTTCCGAAGGCACCTGCCATGCCGCTTCTCCATGATAGGAAATATCCGGCACGCCGCTTGCTACCCGGTCAATTCCCGCCAATTCTTCTTTACAGTGGAGCACCGGATGTTTCTTACGAAACGCAATCAAGTCCTTCACATATTGAAACAGCCAATGCTCTTCTCCTTCTTTATTCCAGTTCAGCCATCCGATTTCATTATCCTGACAGTACACATTATTATTCCCTTTTTGAGAATTCAAGAATTCATCTCCTGCCAGAATACAAGGGGTTCCTTGTGCCATGAGAAGAAGCAAAAAAGCGTTCTTGATCTGATTTTTTCTAAGATCTGTTACTCCCTTCTTCCGACTCGGACCTTCTGCTCCGCAATTCCAACTATAATTATAGTCCGGTCCATCCTGATTCTTTTCCCCATTCAATTCGTTGTGCTTTCTGTCATAAGATACGAGATCACAAAGTGTAAAACCGGTGTGATTTGTCATATAATTGAAGATTCCGTCTTCTTTTGAAATATGGCGCAGCCACCATATTGCACCTTCTACCATACCTTCGTCTCCTTTTAAGAACCGACGCATGATATCTTGAAAGTCATCCTGCTGTTTTAATATTTTTATATTTGCAAGAAGCGGATCTTTTCTGAGTTCTTCAAAAGGTGCACAATAGGGATTTACAACAAAACCGTCTACATGATACTCCAGTGTATAATATCGTATACAATCTGTAATCAGGCTATGTGAAATTCCATCCATAAATGGCAAGTTCAGTATCACTTCTATTCCTGATTTATGGCAGGTTTTTACAAGATGTTTCAATTCCCGGTTCTGGTTTTTATCCTTCGCATAAGATGCCTTTGGCGCAAACCAATATGCCGCTCCATATCCCCAGTAATTTTTATATTTTCCGTTCTCCTCAAACTCATATACCGGCATCAAATGAATCTGATTGATCCCCAGGTTCTTCAAATAGGAGATTTTCTCTATGATTCCTGCAAATGTACCTTTATTCTTTACTTTTGATGAAGCATGTTTTGTGAATCCACGTACATGGAGACTATATGCTACCACATCTTCATAAGGAATCAAAAGCGGAGTATCCCCTTCCCAATCATAATGTTCTTCTATGATTTTTCCTCTTGCCATTCCTTCTTGCTTCAGAGGTTCTCCCCAGATTTCTTTCCCAGAGACTGCCCGTGCGTAAGGATCCATCTTCTCTATTCCATCGATCCGATAATTGTATTCCCATCCTTCCGCATGTGCATCTTCAATCTTAAGAGTCCGGATTTCTCCATGTCCCGGGTTCTCTTTCATTTCTATTTTCTGAAAAGGAGATTTCTCACCTGCTTTATACAAAAGCAGCTCACACTTTTTTCCACCGGCAACTGCAACAGAAAAATTTACCCCAGTATCCGAAACAGTTGCTCCCAGTGGATATATCATCCCTTCACTTATTTTCATAAATCTCCCTTCTGATGTCTATTGCCAGCCATCACTTCCATACATTTCTACATTATCCTTTGTAATCAGATATGTCTCAAGATACGTCTCTCTTTCAAAAGACTCTCCATTCAATATATTCAGAGCTATTTTCACAGCTTCTTTCCCCATTTTGATTGGTGACTGTGCCGCTGTTGCAACTACCTGAGTGTTGTTCTTCTCCAGTTCTTTTTTTATCTCCGGTGATCCATCCACTCCATAAATACTTACCGTTTTATTTGCAGCTTCATTCGCAGCAACGCAAGCGCCTACTGCAATCTGATCGTTTCCACACATGATTGCCGTAATATCCGGATGTTCTGCAAGAATCTTTTTAGATGCCTCTCTTGCCTGTGTCAAGTCCCCGGCCACATCTTCTCTTGCGACTACCTCAAATCCTTTTCCTGCAATCGTTTCTTCAAATCCACTGATCCGTTCATTGATGGAATTCATGGAAGGGCATTCCAGTATTGCAATCTTTCCACCATCCGGGAACCGCTGCACCAGATTTTCTCCACACTGTACTCCCGCACTTTTATTGTCAGATCCTATATAGGCATCTACATAGTCCATCTCAGCCACCTGAGTATCTATGTTGATAATTTTCACATCCGCCTTTTTCAATGCTTCAAGAGCCGGAGTGATGGCCTGCCAGTCTACAGGCGCAAGAAATATGGCATCAATTCCTTCATCGATCATTTCCTGAATTTGTTGGATTTGAAGATCCGGGTCTAAATTGGTATCTTTATTGATTCCGATCACAGTATGCCCCTCTTCTGTCAATGCTTCTCTTATGGAATCTGCCAGTGTCACATAATACGGATTTTCCTTTGCAATACAGGAAAATCCGAATTTATATGTTTCTTTTTCTTCTTGAGGTTCTTCTTCCTTTACAACCGCATTATCCTCTTCTGCCCCAACCTGCTTTTTGTGGCATCCCGCAAATAAAAAAGCAGATAGCAGCAATAACAGAAAAATTGTTGTTTTCATCTTTTTATTTTTATACATATATGATCCTTCCTTTTACATTTTTAGCCAGTCTTAGTTTCATTTTATCTTTTTTTCATATGTTGTCAATAGTTTTGTCCTTGCAATTCTGCTCCTATTCTGATAGAGTAAGTTTATCAAATGTAAAGGAGATATAACTATGAGCGAACATAACCATGATTGCAACTGCGGACATGAGAACTGCAATTGCCAAGGCGAAGAAGTAACAGTAACATTAACTCTCGATAATGACGAGGAGCTTGAATGTGTTGTTCTTACAATTTACGAAGCAGGTGGACGTGAGTACATTGCTCTTCTGCCAATCGAAGATGATGAGGAGAACGAGGAAGGTGATGTATTCATCTACCGTTATACAGAAGTGGACGGCGAGCCGACTCTCGATAACATCGAAGATGATGACGAATACGAAGTGGCTGCCGATGCATTCGATGAATGGCTGGACGCACAGGAATTCGAGGAGATGGATGAGGAATAATCTTATTCCAAAAGCTCATTTACAAAGCGGGACGGGAACATTGGTTTCCCGTTCCTTTCTTTTACATAAGAGATCACAAGCTTTTTCTTCGCTCTTGTCATTGCCACATAGAACATTCTCCGCTCTTCTTCCATATCTTCCACGATTTCCGCTTTTCTATATGGACATACATCTTCATTTGCCTCAATAATAAATACACTATGAAATTCCAGACCTTTCGCACTATGCATCGTAAGAAGTGAGATTGCATCCGGATTATACTTATCCGATTTTGCCTTTCTCTCCAGTTCTTGTCTGTACTGAGAAATATGTTCAAACCAGTCTTCCAGTGTCTTATATTCTTTCGCCCGCTCCTGAATCTCATTCAATACTTCAAACAAATCTTCCGTCTTGATCTTATGTGTCAAAGCGTAATCTCTCAGAAAATCATCATAGCCAATCTTCTTCCTGATATATTGGATCGCCGCATACGGTGTCAAATTCTTCATAACCCGGAGATCCACATCCAACTGGTCGATCCTGTCTAACATCCATTCTTTATCACAATAAAACTTCCGAAGACTTTCAAACGACACCTCTCCTGTTTCCACTGCACTTCTGCTGATATACCGTATCGGTCGGTTCATAACTTCCAGGAAGTCTTTTCTCTCCCTTTTCCCTATTGCCATACGAAGATAGGCACAGAGATTCTTCCCGATAAAATGTTCATAAAGATTCGGAAGATGTTCTTTCATCTGGAACGGTACATTGTATTCCATTAATGTTTCCACAAGCGCACGGGGCTCCATGGCAGTTCTGTACAAGACCGCGATCTCAGAAGGCGGCACCCCTTTTTTCAACTCTTCTGTAATTCTTCCAAGCACATATCTGCTTTCTTCTACCGGATTTCTCGTTTCCTGAATATGTACATTTTCTCCCTGTTCATTCAAAGTGATGATCTTTTTTTCATAGCGGTTCCGGTTCTTCCGTATCACTTTCTGTGCCCCGTACACTACATTCTTCGTAGAACGGTAATTCACATCCAAAAGGATCTCTTTTACATTTTCATAATCTTTTTTGAATCCTAGCATAATCTCCGGTTTTGCACCACGAAATTTGTAGATGGATTGATCATCATCTCCCACAATGAACAAGTTGTTTTGAGGTGCTGCCAGCATACGGATCACATCATACTGCACCTGATTAATATCCTGAAATTCATCAATCAGAATATAAGCGTAACGTTCCTGCCATTTTCTCAAGATATCCGGCCTTTTCACAAACAGATCATAGCAAAGGACGAGCATATCATCAAAATCCAGTTTTCTTCTACGATTCCTAATCGTCTCATATTCTGTATAAATCTGCCGAAACACATGGTTCGGGCATTGGTTCGATTCAAAAGAGTTGGGATCTATCCTGTTGTTTTTAATGCTTCCGATCTCCGCAGAAATTCCACTCAAAAATTCTTTTTCATCATCGATATCAAGTTCTTCCTCTACGCTTTCTGCCGCCTCTTTTATCATTGCGGCTTTTTCTTCTTCCGAGAGAATATTCTCTGCTTTTAAACTGTATGCCCATTTTAGAATTCCGTAATAAATGCCGTGAAATGTCCCAAAAGTCACAGGCAAATGTTTTCCCTCCATCAGACGCAAAAACCGCTCCCGCATCTCTGCGGTGGCGGCTTTTGTAAAAGTAACAACAAGAATCTCTTCCGGTTTTACTTTATGCTGTTGGATCAGATACTCGATTCTTCTGGTGATTACAAGTGTTTTTCCCGAACCCGGCCCTGCAAGCACCATAATGGGACCGTCTTTTTGCGTAATAGCTTCCTTTTGCGCTTTATTAAATCCCATATTTCCTCTTTCCTATTTGCTTAAAAGTTCAATACCTTTTCTAATACGTTTCAAAGATTCTTCTTTCCCAAGAATTTCCATAAGTTCTGTAGCTCCGCCCGGTGTATTCTGTTTTCCGGAAACAGCAGTTCTTACCGGCCACATTACATAACCAACTTTCACACCCTTTTCTTCTACATATTTTTTCAAAAGTGCGAAAAGCGCATCATTGCTAAAGTCTTCTTGTGCCTCAAGAATCGGAACCATATCTTTTAAAACTTCTAAGGATGTCTCCTCATTTGTCTTCATCTTTTTATGTGTATACATTGCTGTATCGTATTCCGGTAGTTCTTCAAAGAAGTCAATATGTTCTTTGATATCCGGAAGTATTTCGATTCTGGATTGTACAAGAGCTGCAATCTTCTTCAGATCGTAATCTTTTGTCACAACTTCTTCGATATAAGGCTTCGCTATATCAAAAAATTTCTCAAAATCCATGGCTTTCATGTATTCGCCATTCATCCATTTCAATTTCACTGTATCAAATACAGCCGGAGATTTACTCATATGGTGATAATCAAATGCTTTTACCAATTCTTCCAACGAGAAAATCTCTCGATTATCCGTTGGGCTCCATCCCAAAAGAGCCACGAAGTTCACAACTGCCTCTGTCAGATATCCCTGTGCGATCAAATCTTCATAAGAAGAATGTCCACATCTTTTGCTCAATTTCTTATGTGTCTCGTCTGTAATAAGCGGACAGTGTACATAAACCGGAACATCCCATCCAAATGCCTCATACAATCTATTGTACTTCGGTGCGGAAGACAGATACTCGTTACCGCGTACCACATGTGTGATTTTCTGAAGATGATCATCAATTACATTGGCAAAATTGTAAGTCGGGAACCCATCCGATTTGATTAAGATCATATCATCCAGTTCTGCATTCGGAACTGTGATATCTCCGTAAATTTCATCGTGGAATGTTGTTGTCCCTTCTGTCGGCATATTGATACGGATTACATATGGTTTCCCTGCTGCAAGATTTGCTTCAATCTCTTCTTTACTCAAATGCAAACAGTGTTTGTCATACACTACAATCTCTGTTCCGTTTTCAGATACAGAACTTCTCAGTGACTCCAATCTCTCTTTGTCACAGAAACAGTAATACGCATCCCCCTGCTCGATCAACTGTTTTGCATACTTGAGATAAAGACCGGATGCATTACGCTCACTCTGCACGTATGGTCCATATCCGCCGTCTTTATCCGGCCCTTCATCATGAAGTAAACCTGTCTTTTCCAGTGTTCTATAAATAATGTCTACGGCACCTTCCACATAACGCTCCTGATCTGTGTCTTCAATACGGAGAACAAAATCTCCATCCTCATGTTTTGCGATCAAATACGCATAGAGCGCTGTTCTAAGATTCCCCACATGCATTCTGCCTGTCGGGCTTGGTGCAAATCGTGTTCTTACTTTACTCATTTTTATCTCTCCTATTCTCTATTGACTCTGACCCATATTATATAACTATCGAATCTGGTTGGCAACACTAAATTAAGTTCGCCTTCTTTCTACGTGTTACCTTCAGCTTGTGTCCCACTCTTGTATAAATCTCCAAATACATCCTTGCTTAGCTCTTCCAGTTTCTTTATTGAGAATTCCGAATACTGGTTTCTGATCTTATTTTTCTTTGCCAGCTCCTCTGTATAATCTTTCAAATAGTATGTTGTGTAGTCTTCTTCCGTAGTTCCAATATGTGTAACAAGCGGCTCCACTCCATAGTCTGTAATTGATACTTTTCCTTTGGAATCTTTCCGGATGGTCACGTTTGCCATGGCGCCTAGCATAGTATACCATTTATCCTGGCGGGACACAAAGTTACCTAAAGAATAATAGACCAACATTTTATTTTCTCCATCTTCCACCCATTTTACAGGTTCGATCACATGAGGATGGGCTCCGAGTACAAGATCCACTCCTCTTTCCAGGAAAAATTGTGTCCATTCTTTTTGCTCCTCTGTCTCTTCAAACTGATATTCCGTTCCCCAGTGAGGACATACCACAGTAAAATCCGCCAACTTTTCAGCTTTCTTTAAATCCTCATCCATCTTTTCTTTGTCCATAAGGTCAACCAGATACGGTCGATTCTTCGGAAGCTTTATGCCATTGAGTCCATAAGTGTAATTTAGAATTGCAATCTTGAAACCATCTTTTTCGAATATATGAATCTCATCCTGTTCTTCCTGTGTCTCATGAATACCAAGCACGGATACTTCCGGGTGTTTCTCTTTCCAAAATTCCAAAGTATTGTTTACTGCCTCTTCCCCTTTGTCCATTGTGTGATTGGTTGCATGTAAAATCGTATTAAAACCAGATGCTGCAAGAGCGTCTCCAATCTCCTGTGGTGCATTGAAATCGGGATAGGAAGAAAGTCCAAGTTCTGTTCCACCCAAAATCACTTCCTGATTGGCAATTGCAATATCGGAACTCTCCATCTGCTTCTTCACGTTTCGGAACAGATGATTATAATGATAACTTCCATCACTTCTTCTGCCGCTTTCCATTACCTGTGTGTGTGTTAAAATATCACCTACCATAGATAACTTCACTTCCACATATTTTTTCTCCTCAGCGACAATGTTCTTCCCCTTTTGGGATGTCATTACGGTCTTGCCCATCAATTCCAAACACTTATGACCGAGGAAAATTGCCAATCCTATAATCAAAACGCCTAGAAGAATGACTGATGCCGCCTTTCTGCGCCTTCTCCATCTTCTTCGTATCAAACGCCTTTTTCTGTTCTTAATCCCGTCTCTCTTTCCACTTTCCATAAAAACTCCGTTCCGCTCCCCTTGCCTCATTATAACAAAATTTGACAATATATTCCACTGCGTTTTTTAGATTGCGGAATTTCGGTATGCCCTCACCGGAAGTGCCAAAAGGCTCATTGCCATTACAAACAAAAAGATTGTGCAACTACACAATCTTTTTTGCTACATGTTCGAAGTCTCTTCCTACGCATTCAAGAGTTTCTCAATACTTACAAGTTTTACACTTAACACAAAAATCTCTGTTGCAACCGCCAGCTCTTCCGGTGTCGGATAAGATGGTGCGATACGGATATTGGTATCTTTCGGATCTTTTCCATATGGAAATGTTGCGCCTGCCGGAGTCATAATGAGACCTGCCTCTTTCGCCTTCGCAACAATTGCCTTGGCACATCCTTCCATAGAATCAAAGGAAATGAAGTAGCCTCCTCTCGGTCTTAGCCAGGAACCGATCTCCAAACCACCAAGTTCTCTTTCCAATGTATTCAATACAGTTTCAAACTTCGGACGCAAAATCTCCGCATGAAGTTTCATGTGTTCTACCATTCCATGAATATTCTTATAAAACCGCACGTGTCGAAGCTGATTCAATTTATCATGTCCGATTGTCTGAATCTTCATTTGATTTCTAATATCCACCAAGTTGGCATCTGATGCGGCAATTGCGGCAATTCCGGATCCCGGGAAGCTCACCTTGGAAGTGGAACAGAATTTATAAACCATGTCTTCATTTCCTGCCTTCTTACATTCCATAAGGATCTCAATCAGATAATCCTGCTTGTCATCATAAAGATGATGGATATTATATGCATTATCCCAATAAATACGGAAATCTTTTGCAGCCGGCTGTAATTTGGCAAAACGATGCACCGTCTCGTCAGAATATGTGATTCCCTGTGGATTTGAATATTTAGGAACACACCAGATTCCTTTGATTGCTTCATCTTCTGCAACAAGTTTCTCTACAACATCCATATCTGGTCCATCATCTGTCATCGGAACATTGATCATTTCAATTCCGAAATGCTCTGTAATCGCAAAATGTCTGTCATAACCAGGTACCGGACATAAAAACTTCACTTTATCCAGTTTGCACCAAGGAGTGCTTCCCATAACTCCATGTGTCATGGAACGCGCAACCGTATCATACATCACATTTAAGCTGGAATTGCCGAATACCACAATATTGTCCTTCGGCACTTCAATCAAATCTGCAAGAAGCTGCTTAATCTCTCCGATTCCATCAAGCACACCATAGTTTCTGCAGTCCACACCTTCCATACATCTTAAATCTGTTTCACTGTTCAGAACATCCATCATTCCCATCGCAAGGTCCAGTTGCGCTGCGGATGGTTTTCCACGGGACATATCCAAATTCAATCCCTTCGCTTTCACTTCTTGAAACTGTTCTTCCAAGTCATTTTTCAATAACAATAATTCTTCTCTGCTCAAATCTCTGTATGCCGTCATTGCAAAACCTCCTGCTCTTTTCTCATTAACTGCTATTTTAAACACTTTTTGACTTTTCGTCAACTAATTCTTTCATTTTTTCTTCTGATTTTTCCTTTTTCGTATATTTTATCAAGCAGTTTTGCAATTCATTCGTTTATTTTATTCATTTTTACATTTTTGAACTTCTTTTTGAACCTGTTCTGTAAAAAATGCGGATCAAAGAGTCCACAATAAAGATAGCCACTGCAATGGCTCCTGCTATTTTGAACATTTCCATAAGATAGTAAACAGACATATCATTGTCTCCCAAAATCACATAGTAAGCAATCCGATACATCGTCGCTCCGGGTACGGTAGGAATGATTCCTGCGATCAAAAATATCGTCACAGGTGTCTTATACTTTCTTGCCAGCGCATGAGAAATGAAAGTAACTGTCACCGCCGAACAAAAGGTTGCAAGTGTTGCATCTGCCCCCATGTTTTCACAAGTAAGATATACAAACCATCCTACAGAAGCAACAACACCGGCTACCGGCAAATATTTCTTCGGTGTCTCGATCAAAACCGCAAACCAGTACATGGCCACAAAAGCACCTACAATCTGAAGAATCATAGCACTGTCCTCCCAATAAATTTACTTCCAAAAATCGCCATCCCGATTCCTACTCCAAGCGCAATCGCCGCCGCGTGGATGAAAGCTTCCATCATGCGGGAACCTCCGGTGAGATAATCTCCCTGCAAAGTATCTCTTACTGCATTTGTAATGGAAACCCCAGGAACCATGGGCATGATTGAACCTACGATCAACGCATTGATATTAATCGTAGCCGGGACAAAAGCTTTCAATAAAATCGAAAGCGCTGTCACCGCCATAGCCGAAACTGTTTCCAGCATAAATCCGTTTACCCGAAGTTTTCCTCCAAATATCTGACAAAACGCTAAAATCCCGCCCGTACATATGGCTCCGAGAATCTCATTCAATTTTCCACCGAACATAATCGTAAATCCAATAACAGCGCCAATGTACGTCAGAAGCATAAACCACTCCGATGTGTATTGTTTGTATGTGTCCTTGGAAATCTGCATCATCTTCTCATAAGCTTCTTTTACCGTAATTTCTCCATTACACAATTTTCGGGACGTATCATTTACAAGCACAACCTTGTTCAGATCAATTCCTCGGTTATGAACCCTCTTGATCCGTATCAAAGGCTGCTCTCCCTTCACTTCCAGCTCTGCCATGATCGCTGTAGTCATAACAATGACTTCTTTCGTTTCTGCATCTGCATTTTTCAAAATATGACTCATGGTATCTTCCACCCGGTAAGCTTCCGCACCACTTTTTAACATAATCTCGCCGGCAAGAACTGCCGTCTCTATCAAACGTTCGTTGTTCATTTTCCTATTCCTTTCCAGAAATTTCCCATTGGAATGAAAAAGGAATGACATCCTCGGATACCACTCCTTTATGTTTTCTATATTATACATGAACACCATACCCCATGCCAAGCAAAATCTAACATACATTTTCTAATGATGAAACTTCCCAAGGAATTCCTTCACCCGCACATTCTCAGAAGTAAAAATTTCTTCCGGTGTTCCTTCTTCTGCAATGATCCCTCGATCCATAAATACAATCCGGTCTGACAATTCTCTTGCAAACTCCATTTCATGTGTTACGATTACCATTGTCATATTCAAATCTGCCAAAGAACGAATGACTTTCAGCACCTCGCCTGTCAGTTCCGGATCAAGAGCCGATGTCGGTTCGTCAAAAAAGAGAATATTAGGCTTCAGCGCAAGCGCCCTTGCAATGGATACCCTCTGCGCCTGCCCACCGGATAATTGATACGGATACGCGTCAGCTTTCTCTTCCAGCCCCAATCTTTTCAGAAGTCCCATTGCTTCTTTTTCTGCTTCTTCTCTCGATATATTCATCACATGAATCGGCGCCTCCGTAATATTTCTCAACACACTGTAATGTGGAAAAAGATTAAAGTTCTGAAACACAAGTCCTGCTTTCCCTTTCATTCGAATTTCTCCAAAATCCGGAGTTTCCAGTTTTGTAATACATCGAAGCAATGTGGATTTTCCAGAACCCGAAGCTCCAATGATTGAAACGATTTCTCCATCCTGTACTGCAAGTGAAATATCTTTTAACACTCTTATTTTACCGAAACTTTTCTGCACGTTTTTCACTGTTAACACACACATAATTTTTCCCTCCTACTGATAATAGGACAGCTTTTTCTCTGTCATGGAAAATACTTTCTCAACCACGCCATTCATTACAAGATAGAATACCCCTGCCACGACCAAGGGGATTACCGTTACTTCTCTTGCCATGGTCTGTGTTGCCAGTTTATACATTTCCGCAACACCAATAATCTGAATCAAAGAAGTATCCTTCACAAGTGTCATGAATTCACTTCCCATTGGTGGTAGAATTCGTTTGATCACTTGTGGAAGTATGATTTTAAAAAATGTCTGCGTTTTCGTGAATCCAAGAATAAACGCAGCTTCTTTTTGTCCTTTTGGAATAGACTCCATACCGCTTCGGTATATCTCCGCAAAATATGCCGCATAATTTACAGAAAAAGCAACGATACCCGCTGTATAAGTTTCCATTGTCACACCAAATATATAGTACGGTGCATATTTAAAAAACATAAGCTGTAATAAAAGGGGTGTACCTCTCATTACAAGCAGATAGATTTTTGTAATCAAGCGAACAGGCTTTGCTTTTGACATTCTTCCCATACATGCAACCAATCCCAAGGGAAGTCCAAATAACAACGTCAGAAAAAATACACTCAAAGTTGTCCCTGCCGCTTCGCACATATAACCAATAAATCGAAACAATTCCACTGTTGTCATCTTTTCGTTCTCCTGCTATTTCAATGTAGTAATATCTTCTCCAAACCATTTTTTTGCAATAGAAGCAAGTGTTCCGTCTTCTCTCATCTCTTTCAAAACTTTCACCACTTCGTTGCACAATGCTTTGTCACCTTTTCGAAAAGCGATGGCATATTCTTCATCCGCAAGGCTTTCATCTAAAATCTTGTATTTCCCTGCTTCTTTTTCCATATAATACATAGCTACTACTTTATCCATAACAACTGCGTCCGCGCTATTCGTCCCCAGTTCCAGCATAGCCTGTACATTGTCCTTAATAGAAAGTATATTTACAGAGTCCGCAAATTCCTTATCTGCGGCAATAGCTTCTTCTGCTGTAGATGCTGTTTGAACCGTAACTGTCTTCCCTGCAAGGTCAGAAAGTTTTTCTGCTTTACTGTCAGCAAGAACAACCGCAACCTGTGTATTTAACATATAGGTATCACTCAATAAAAGCTGTTTTTCTCGTTCCGGCGATCTGGATAATCCATTCCAGATACAGTCAATTCCTTTCGTATTTAATTCCTGCTCCTTGGTATCCCAATCTATCGGTGTAAACTCCGGGTCCACTCCCATTCTCGCACACACTTCTTTTGCCAAATCAATGTCAAATCCTACAATCTGCTGATTCTCGTCCGTAAATCCCATTGGAGGGAAAGCAGGATCCAATCCAACTACAAGAGTCCCTTTCTCTTTCACATACTCCAATGATGTATCTTTTGTACTATCAGATTTTTCTTTCTTTATTCCACATCCTGAAAACATTGTTGCTGTCATTACTGTTGCCATTAAAATTGCAATTACTCTCTTTTTCATATAATCCCTCCATAATCTCTGTAAAATTTTACCGTGTTATCACTCTACTACACTAAATTGTAGATTTAGACTATCATAGTGTTTTATATTTGTCAATACTAAAAATAACTTTTCACTTCAAAATATGAACCATTTATGATAATGTCCTAATATATCATTTATGATTATGTCCCAAATGGAAAATATAGTGTATGATAAAG
>JAJBSL010000024.1 GCA_020540725.1 Lachnospiraceae bacterium EP-SM-12S-S03 | reverse complement strand
ATGGGATCATAGCTCAGCTGGGAGAGCATCTGCCTTACAAGCAGAGGGTCATAGGTTCGAGCCCTATTGGTCCCATTTACAACATAATATGCCGATGTGGCTCAATTGGCAGAGCAGCTGATTTGTAATCAGCAGGTTATCGGTTCGAGTCCGATCATCGGCTTTTTGGATGGGTTCCCGAGTGGCCAAAGGGGGCAGACTGTAAATCTGTTAGCAACGCTTTCGGTGGTTCGAATCCACCTCCATCCATTTGAAAGATAAAAATCTTTCTTTTTATGAATAGATATGTTATAATAAACATATACTTAATTAAATACTGACGCGGGGTGGAGCAGTCTGGAAGCTCGTCGGGCTCATAACCCGAAGGTCGTAGGTTCAAATCCTGCCCCCGCTATTTTAACTTATTGGCTCTTACCAATAAGGTTTTTATTGCCTGAGGATAGGTCAAGCCCAGATAGCTCAGTCGGTAGAGCAGAGGACTGAAAATCCTCGTGTCGCTGGTTCGATTCCGGCTCTGGGCATTTCCTTAAATGGAAAATGTAATAGAATATGGGATATTAGCTCAGTTGGTAGAGCACTTGACTTTTAATCAAGTTGTCCGGGGTTCGAATCCCCGATGTCTCAGCCGAAAGAAGTATTGGAAACAGTACTTCTTTTTTCATATAAATTAGAAAAGTAATACAGATAAAGAAAGCTTAATAGGAATCCATAATTTACAAAGTAAGAGCCTGTGACTAAAAAAAGAAGTCACAGGCTCTTACTCATCAATTAACTGACTAATGCTAAAGATATTATATTTTTTCATTGACTGGATATCTTCTTTTGATAAAATGAGTGTATCGAGTAAAACACTATCTTTTAAAATTTCAGAAGAAATCAATATTTTTCTTGTAGATGGAGACATGGTAACACTTGAAATACCAGCCAAAATTCCTACCCGGTTTTTATTTTGCGAAAAGTTATCTAAAGCACACATCCAGATCTCTTCAGAAATGTGAGCCAGATTTTTCAAATGATAATTTTGCCATGGGCCGAATTTGTGGCTTACTCCGGAGTAAATTACCTGACATTTTCCGGGATCTTTCAAATCGGCAACATCATAGAAAATCTGAACAGAATTTGTATTTTCTTCTGAGGTGGAAAACTCTTCGATTACACTTTTCATAATTCGTTTGCGCTTTCCATCATAAGCATACATATATTGTTGATATAGAAAGTCGGTTTTTTCAGGGACGCTGCTATTCTCATATGGAACAGAAAGTAGCTGACTTGGCGCAATATGAAAAATTTTGGAAAACTCTTCAATTGTATCCATGTTAATGGGGATAACTCCTTTTTCATACTTGGATATTGTGGAACAACTCTTATGTGCAAGTGTTGATAACTCTTTTAACGTATAGTTATGGGCAAGTCTGTATTTGCGTATGTTGCTTCCGACTTTTTCGTTAATTGTCATATTCATATCTCCGTTTCCTATAAATCAAAAATTAGATTAAATAATTCTATTTTCTTGATTCAAATCTATATATGTGCCTAATTTAGAAAAAAAGTGCACAATATGATAATAATACACTATAATTTTCTTGTCAAGAAAACTACTGTCATTTGATTTGTGAAGAATTTACAAATAAAATATAAAATATCTTAACTATTTATAAAATACTAGGAGGAGAAAAAATGTCTGGAAAACACAAAAAACTTACTATGGGGGCATTAATATTGATGATTTTTACATCAGTGTACGGATTTAATAATATGCCTCGATCATTTTACCTGATGGGGTACGGAGCAATACCATTCTTTCTGTTATCTGCAGTTGTATTTTTTGTACCGTTCGCATTCATGATTGCAGAGTATGGTTCCGCGTTTAAAGATGAAAAGGGTGGAATTTTTTCCTGGATGCAGATTTGTGTAGGCACAAAATATGCGTTTGTAGCAACATTTATGTGGTATACATCTTATGTGATCTGGCTCGTAAATATTTCATCTGGTATTATGGTTCCGCTTTCTAATGCGATATTTGGAAAAGATACGACAACAGAATGGTCTCTGTTTGGATTAAAATCTACACAGACACTTGGTATTCTTGGAGTAATCTTTATTATTGCAGTAACATTTTTTGCAAGTAAAGGCTTGAAAAACATCCAGAAAGTTGCTTCTATCGGAGGTATTGCATGTATGTTCTTGAATGTAATGCTTATCGGTGGTGCATTGCTTGTTTTAATTGGAAATAAGGGAGAGCTTGCACAGCCTGTTGTATCTGCAGCTTCCTTTATTGACTCTCCAAATCCGGAATATGCAGGAGCTCTTGCAATGTTATCATTCCTTGTATATGCACTCTTTGCATATGGAGGAACAGAAGCAGTTGGTGGTCTGGTTGATGAGACAGAAAATCCAGAGAAAAATTTTGGTAAAGGACTTACCATCGCAGCCATCATCGTTGCAATCGGATATTCAATTGGTATCTTTTGTGTTGGTATTTTTACAAATTGGAGTGATACACTTTCAGCAGCAACTGTACATAAGGGAAATGCCTCTTATGTAATTATGAATAATCTTGGTTACCAGATTGGTGCAGCGTTTGGCGCAAGCCAGAGTGTCTGCGTGCAGATGGGTGACTGGGCAGCAAGAATCATGGGAATTTCTATTCTTCTCTCTCTTGCAGGTGCAGTATTTACATTAAGTTACTCACCATTGAAACAGTTGATTGAGGGTAGCCCAAAAGGACTTCTTCCGGAAAAATTCTGTAAAATCGAAGATGGCATGCCTAAGTTTGCTTTAAAGGTACAGGCAATTGTAGTTATTGCATTTATTCTTCTCATTTCTATGGGTGGCGATACAATGACACAGTTCTTTAACATTCTTGTATCTATGACAAACGTTGCGATGACACTTCCGTATATGTTCATCTCAGCAGCATTTCTTCGGTTTAAGAAGAAGACAGATATTAAGAAACCATTTGTAATCTATAAGAATCATACAGTTACAGTTATTTTTACAATACTCGTAACAGCAATTGTAGGATTTGCAAACCTCTTTACAATTATTCAGCCTGCAATGGCGGGAGATTTTGCAACAACTATTTGGAGTATTGTAGGACCGCTTGTATTTACAATTATTGCATTGATTTTACATGCAAGATATGAAAAGAAAATGAAAACAAAATAGTAAGTGAGAAAGACAGTACGCATTTCCATAGGAGATGCTGCTGTCTTTCTTGCATTTATATGCAAGGAAGGAAACTCCTTTGGAATCCTCCGTAATAAAGGATATACTAATGATTATCTAAAAAAGATAAAAAATAAGTTGATATTTTATCCATAATAGTGTATAATACAGAACAATGTGAAGTTAGAAGAAGAAAAGGGAGGATTTTACGATGGGTAAAAGAGAAGACATCCACAAAGTACTTATTATTGGTTCAGGTCCTATTATTATTGGTCAGGCGTGTGAATTTGATTATTCAGGTACACAGGCTTGTAAAGCACTTAAAAAATTAGGATATGAGATCGTATTAGTAAATTCTAATCCGGCAACTATTATGACAGATCCTGAGACGGCTGATGTTACTTATATTGAGCCTCTTAATGTTGATAGAATAGAAGAAATTATTAAAAAGGAAAGACCAGATGCATTATTACCAAATTTAGGTGGGCAATCCGGTCTTAATTTATGCTCTGAATTAAATGAAAAGGGAATTCTTGAGAAATACAATGTACAGGTTATTGGTGTACAGGTAGATGCCATAGAAAGAGGAGAAGACAGAATTGAATTTAAAAAGACAATGGATAGCCTTGGAATAGAGATGGCGAGAAGTGAGGTTGCTTACTCAGTGGATGAGGCTCTGGCCATTGCAGATAAGCTTGGATATCCGGTAGTGCTTCGACCGGCATACACAATGGGGGGTGCAGGCGGCGGACTTGTATATAACAGGGAAGAGCTGAGTACAGTTTGTGCCCGCGGACTTCAGGCGAGTCTTGTAGGACAGGTTCTTGTGGAAGAATCCATTTTAGGATGGGAAGAACTGGAGCTAGAAGTCGTGCGCGATGCGAAAAACAACATGATAACCGTATGCTTTATTGAAAATATCGATCCTCTCGGAGTGCATACAGGCGACTCATTTTGCTCTGCTCCAATGCTGACAATTCCGGAAAGTGTTCAGAAACGTTTGCAGGAAAAATCATATAAAATCGTGGAGTCCATTCAGGTAATCGGTGGAACAAATGTGCAGTGGGCACATGATCCAAAGACAGACAGAGATATCGTAATTGAAATTAATCCAAGAACATCCCGTTCTTCTGCGCTTGCTTCAAAAGCAACAGGATTTCCGATTGCACTTGTGTCTGCAATGCTTGCAACAGGCATTACACTGGATGAAATTCCATGTGGAAAATATGGTACGCTTGATAAATATGTTCCAGGCGGGGATTATGTGGTCATCAAGTTTGCAAGATGGGCATTTGAAAAGTTCAAAGGTGTAGAGGATAAACTTGGTACTCAGATGCGCGCAGTTGGCGAGGTTATGAGTATCGGTAAAACATATAAAGAAGCATTTCAGAAAGCAATCCGAAGTCTTGAGACAGGACGTTATGGTCTTGGGCACGCGAGAAACTTCTATGAGAAAACAAAAGAAGAGCTTCTAAGAATGCTTGTGAGCGCATCCAGTGAACGGCATTTCATCATGTATGAGGCGCTTAGAAAAGGAGCTACAGTAGAAGAAATCAATGAAATTACAAAAGTAAAGCCGTGGTTTATTGAGCAGATGAAAGAACTTGTAGAGGAAGAAGAGAATCTTCTGACATACAAGGGAAATGTTCCGGCAGATAATGACTTGATTCAGGCAAAAAAAGATGGATTTTCCGATAAATATTTAAGCCAGATTTTGGATATAAAAGAAGAGACTATCAGAGATAAAAGAATTGAACTCGGTATGGAAGAAGCCTGGGAGGGTGTTCATGTAAGCGGAACAGAAAATAGTGCATATTATTATTCTACTTACAATGCGGAAGATAAGAATCCGGTAAAAGCAGAAAAACAAAAGATCATGATCCTTGGCGGCGGACCAAACAGAATTGGTCAAGGGATTGAATTTGATTATTGTTGTGTTCATGCATCACAGGCGTTGAAAAAATTGGGATTTGAGACAATCATCGTAAATTGTAATCCGGAGACAGTTTCTACAGATTATGATACTTCTGATAAGTTGTATTTTGAACCACTTACATTGGAAGATGTATTGAGCATTTATAAGAAAGAAAAACCGGTAGGTGTGATTGCACAGTTTGGAGGACAGACGCCGTTAAATCTTGCAGCAGACCTTGAAAAAAATGGTGTGAAGATACTTGGAACATCACCATCTGTTATTGATCTTGCAGAAGACAGAGATTTATTCCGGGAAATGATGGATAATCTTGAGATTCCGATGCCAGAGTCAGGTATGGCAGTTAATGTAGAAGAAGCACTTGGAATTGCTGAAAAAATCGGATATCCGGTTATGGTTCGTCCATCTTATGTACTTGGCGGACGTGGAATGGAAGTTGTATATAATGCGGAGAGTATGACAGAATATATGAAGGCAGCAGTTGGCGTTACACCAGACCGCCCAATTTTGATTGATCGTTTCTTAAATCATGCATTGGAATGTGAGGCAGATGCGATCAGTGATGGAACGCATGCATTTGTACCGGCGGTTATGGAACATATTGAGCTTGCGGGAGTACATTCCGGAGATTCCGCATGTATGATTCCGTCCAGACATATTTCTGAGGAAAATATTAAAACCATTAAGGAATATACAAGAAAAATTGCAGAAGAAATGCATGTAAAAGGCTTGATGAATATGCAGTATGCAATTGAAGACGGCAAAGTGTATGTGCTGGAAGCAAATCCAAGAGCATCCAGAACAGTGCCTCTTGTTTCAAAAGTATGTGATATTCGAATGGTGCCACTTGCAATCGATATTGTAACAGAAGAACTTACGGGAAGACCTTCACCTGTTCCGGCATTGAAAGAAAAAAATATTCCATATTATGGAGTGAAAGAAGCGGTATTTCCATTCAACATGTTCCAAGAAGTTGACCCGGTATTAGGACCGGAGATGCGTTCTACAGGTGAAGTATTGGGACTATCTAAGTTCTTTGGAGAGGCATTTTTCAAAGCACAGGAAGCAACACAGACGAAATTGCCTCTGGATGGAACTGTGCTGATTTCTGTACGGGATAAAGACAAAGAGGAAGTTGTTAAAGTTGCAAAAGATTTTGTAGAAGCAGGATTTAAGCTGATGGCTTCTAAGGGAACATGTGCCTGCTTACAAGAGGCAGGACTTGAAGTAACCCGTGTGAAGAAACTTCAGGAGGGCAGACCGGATATGTTGGATCTTATTACAAATGGTGATGTAGATCTTGTCATCAATACTCCGATCGGTAAGGAAGCGCAAGAGGATGATAGTTATCTTAGAAAAGCTGCAATTAAAGCAAAAGTACCATATATGACAACCATTGCTGCAGCAAAAGCTACGATTAGCGGTATCAAGTCTATGAAAAAACCAGGATGCGGCAGTGTGAAATCCCTTCAGGAATTGCATGCGGAAATTACAGAAGTATAGAGATAGAAAAAAGCGCAGGATTTAGGTCTTGCGCTTTTCGTAGTTTAGGGCTGGAAATGACAGAGTAATATTTGTTCCATAGCCTAGTTCACTTGTAATCTGAAAAGTATTTTTATCTGGGTACAATAGATTTAATCGTTCTTTCACATTGGACAAGCCAATTCGTGTTGCTGATTGTTGATCTGATTTTGGAGTTTTCAATGTTTTAGTAATTTGTATACTATTCATTCCATCTCCGTTATCGATAATCTCACAAGATATTTCAGAACCGATTTTAGAAATAAAAATACGGATGAGCCCGGTTTTAGTTTCTTGAAATGCATGAAAAAATGCATTTTCTACAAGTGGTTGCAACAAAAGATTCGGAATTTCGCAAGACAGGCATTCTGACTCAACAAATATTTCGGCTTTTACAAGACCACCATACCGAGGTTCTATGATTGAGATATAGTTTTTTACATTTTTTACTTCATCAGCAACAGTTACCATAGTATTTGTTTTTCCCAGTGTACTACGTAGAAGAGAAATGAGTGAATCTATAATTTGGCAGGCATTTCCATTGTTTTGCATCTCAATTAGATGTTTCACACTATTCAGTGTATTATAGAGAAAATGTGGGTTGATCTGCATCTGAAGAAGATCTAATTCATCTTTTCTTTGTTTTTCGTTTGCCTCATTTAATTCTTTTAAATAATGGCGTATTGTATTCGTCATTTTATTATAAGATGTGGTAATCATTTCAATTTCTGAGGCACCACCTATATCGTGAGTAGGCATTGGGATGTCTTTTGCACCTGCCATATGATCCGCTAATTTCCGAAGAGGAAGCAGATTACGTTTCATGATCCACATAATAGAAAAGAAAAGTAGAATCAAGGCTAGTAGAATAACAGCAATCGTTTTAATTCCCGGTAAAAAACTCTGGTAAATTGTTGAGGTAGTAATTCTGCTTATAATATAGGAATCATAATAGGATATATAACGGGATACAATGATGTCCGAATCGTTATTTTTGGTATATTCCAAATTCTTTTTTCTGTTTTCTTTTGCATTTTCTAAAAGTTTAGAATTTTTTGTCCCCACATCTTCTTGAATATTGCTAGATAGGACAGTACCGTCAGAAGATAACAGTAAAATATCACTATTTGGGCTAATGATACTTTGATAAAACTGTCTGAGACTTGCTTCTGGTATGGTAATAAAAATGCCGCCACATAGTGTCCCGTCCGATTTTAGCAAGGGGCGACATCCAATAATTACTGCGGAACCGGATGTAGAGTAAGAAATCCCTTGAGGAAGAGAGTCATATACAATTCGGTTATTATTTAGAGACTTTTGAAAGACAGGAAGATTTAACATTTCTTCTGCTTCTAATGTAGGTCCACCGTTCCCGGAGCTTACTGCGAATCCGTTTACTCCGGCAATGGTGATTTCATAGTTTATCATGGCATACGGATTAGTTTTAAATAAATTGCCAATTTGATGTCGAATGTTATATTCATCTAATACGTTATTTATAGGTTCAATTAAAAGATCTCCTAAATAGGGTTTTTGTATAATATTTGCAGAAATCTGGTAAATATGGCTATGAACAAGTTGTAGTGTGGCATCTGTTTGTTTTAAAATCTCCTGATTGGATCGTATGGAAGCTGCTTCCGTTTGTTGAATATAAATTGCGGAGACCGTCAGCGCTGCAAATAAAAGGATTAAAAAAGTAATAGAAAAAATTGGTGTCAATAAAGTAAAAAGGATGGAATGATGTTTTTTTAAATGTTTCATAATATCATTTTCTCCGTTTCTGCGTGAATGTATGGTTACGGTATTGAAGGGGAGTAGCTCCCACTAATTTTTTAAATACTTTGCCAAAATAACTTTGATCTGTATAACCGATGGATTCGCTAATAAAACTGATACTGTGCGAAGTTGTATCTAGCATTTCTTTTGCGTGACGAATGCGGGTTTCATTTAAATGATCACTAAAATGTTTACCTGTATTCTGACTTATATAGGCGGATAAGTAAGAGTAATTCATATGGATCGCTCCGGCTACATCATATAAGGTAATTTGATAAGAATAATTTTTTTCTAAATAATTTTTGAAATTTGTAATAACAGCATCCTCTTGCTTTGTAGAAATACAAACAGAAGCAAGTTCTCCAAATGCTCCTGCAATAGCATCACGTATTTGAATAAATGTAAGAGCATTATCAATTTGTTTAAAAAGTTTTAATTCGATAAGACTCAGTTTCTGACAGTAATTTGAAGATTTACGAATTTCCTTTAAAGAAATATAAAATGTATGTTCTACAAATTTGCGGAAACGATACGGGTTTTGTATTGTTGTATTTTTCAAAGAATCAAGATATTCAAGGAGATAATGGCATGCATCTTGAATAAATCCTCTGGAAATAAATGAAGAGTATTCTTCAAATGAAAAATTTTCTATATTTTCTTGTGCTTTTTTAATTTCTGGTTGATAAAAACAAAGTTTATTCTCATATAAAATAGAATATTTTGTAAGTTCATACATGTCTTCCGCGATTTCTTTTATTTGCGATATTGAACAAAAAGGAAGGCTTAAGGCACAGCTTGTATGGCGGATACAGTTTCTTAATTTTTCTAAAATATTTTGAATACAAGAGTCGGTATCTGTTTCAGGGCAACTTATTAGACAGATTGCGTGGTGTTGAGTTGTATAGGCAGCACAAACTGGAAGTTCCAAAAACATTTGGGATACCTCATCTTGAAAGTGATTTTCTGATTGAAAATCAGGCTGCGGAGAATCAACAAGCAAAAGAAGATATTGACTCGAAGGCAGTCTGTTCTGAAGGTAATTATTCAATTTGTTGTAAGGCAATTGGGCGTATCCATCAAGGACTTGACGGATTAGAACACCAAATGTCTTTTCTGTTTCTGCAGAATGTGATTTTTGCTGAGAAGAAAGTATCCGTTCCAAACAAGCAAGAAGCTGTTCTTTAGATACCTGACTTTTTAATATGTAGTCTGCAGCACCGTATTGAAACGCTTTGCGTACTTTGTCATATTCATCAAAATTACTTAACATAATAATAGGAGGTCTGTCAGTGGATTGAAACTGGTGTACAAATTCCACACCATTTAAGACAGGCATTACTACGTCACAAAGAATAATATCAGGTTTCAGTTCAGCATACATATCAAGCCCTTCCTGACCGTTGGACGCTTCCCCGACGATAGTATAACCGCAGGATTCCCAATCCATCATATACTTAAGACCTTGACGAAATATAAATTCATCATCAATAATTAACAGTTTTTTCATAAGCAACACCTCCTATAGTAGTTTGTTTTTGAATTTATTTATAATAAGTAGATTATATCATAAAAGACTATAGGTACGAGAAAATACTAAAACAAGTCAGAAAAAATACAAAACAAATACTAAAAACATATTTAGAATAGAAAAAAACAAAAAATATGACTAAAATATATGCAAAATCTTCTATATTTTTGGTTAATAATTTTATAATATAAAAGCATCAAACATGGCCATGAAAAAAAGAAAAAGAGAGGGAAATATCATGAAAAAGAAAGTAGTCGCAATACTTATGGCAGCAGTGGTAGTTACGGGGTGTATCGGATGTGGAAGTTCAGATACAGGAAAAAGTAAAGGCAATACAGATGATAACGGGAAGAAAAAAGTAACTGTATGGGCCTGGGATGTAGAGTACAATATTCCGGTTATGGAAGAGGCAGCAAGACGATATGAAGAAAAGCATACAGATGTTGATATTGAAGTCATGGAATATGCTTATGACGATATTACCCAAAAGATTAATACGAATTTAAGTTCCGGTATTACAGATGGGCTTCCAGAGATTATTTTGAGTGAAGATGCAAATGTGCAAAAATATTTGCAATCATACCCAGGTGCTTTTTTGGATATGAAAGAAAAAGTAAATTTTGATGATTTTGCAGAATATAAAGTAAAGGTGTTATCTCTTGATGATGGCATTTATGGTGTTCCGTTTGATATCGGAACAGAAGGACTTTTTTACCGTAAAGACTATATAGAACAAGCAGGATATACAGAGCAAGATTTGACAGACATTACATGGGATAAACTTATTGAGATCGGGAAAAAAGTAAAAGAAGTAACAGGGAAGGATCTTATGACACTAGATCCGAATACCATGACAATTATGCGTGATTTTATGCAGTCTTCTGGAACGTGGTATTTTACACCGGATGGAGAAGTTAATATTGCAGGGAATCCAGTGATTGAGGAAGGAACAAAAATTTATAAAGAATTGATGGACAGTGGAGTCGTGAAATTGACAACCAGTTGGGGAGAAATGGCAGCAGCTTTGAATAATGGAGATGTGGCTACAATTACAAGTGGATGTTGGATTGTACCAACAATTACAGCACAGGAAGATCAATCGGGGCTTTGGAGGGTTACAAGAATGCCACGGCTTGATGTAGAAGGCGGAACAAATTATGGAAATAGAGGGGGTTCGAACTGGCTCGTGTTAAAAGACTCTGAAAATGCAGAAATTGCTGCGGATTTCTTAAATGAAATTTTTGCAAATGACGTGGAATTCTATGAGACGATTCTGACAGATATCGGGGCAATCGGAGCGTATATTCCTGCCCAGTCTAGCGATGCATATAATAAGCCTGTAGAATATTTTGGAAATGAGGCTATTTGGGCTGATTTTGCTGAGTGGGCAAAGAGTGTACCTCCAATTAATGTAGGTGTATACTCGGATGAGGCAGATTCTGTTTTAATTTCGAATATGCCGACAGTTTTGGATGGAAGTGTGAAGATTCCTGATATGCTGAAGACGGCAGAGGAGCTTTTGAAATCACAGATTCAATAAAAAGATTCAATATAATCACCTTGTCGGGTGGGAGATGGAGTGATAACAGATGAATAAAAAGAAAAATGGAAGATTTCGGATTCATCTCAATGGTTGGGGATTTGTAATCCCCTCCATTGTATTGTTTTTATGGCTAACATTGTGGCCAATGATTCATGCATTTATTATGTCATTACAAAAAGGCAAAGGAAATGTAACAGAATTTGCAGGTCTTGAAAATTATGTACGATTATTTAGTGATCCGGTATTTATAAGCAGTACGAAGAATACGGTTTTATATTTTGTGATTCAGGTACCGATTATGCTTTTTCTTGCTCTAATTATATCTTCTATGCTAAATAATCCGAAATTAAAATTCAGGGGATTTTTTCGGACAGCAATTTTTGTTCCATGCGTAACAAGTCTTGTGGCATATTCTTTGCTATTTAAAAGTATGTTCGCTGTAGATGGAATTATTAATAAGGCTTTAATGGGATTACACGTAATAGATTCACCAATTCCATGGCTTTTGGATACATTTTGGGCAAAAGTTGTAATTATTGCAGCTATTACATGGAGATGGACAGGATACAATATGATTTTCTATTTATCCAGTTTACAAAATATTGATGGCGGAATTTATGAAGCAGCAGAAATTGATGGTGCAAATAGTTGGCATAAATTCAAGTATATTACAATACCACTTTTAAAGCCGGTCATTCTTTTGACAGCAATTATGTCTACGAGCGGAACACTACAGTTATTTGATGAAGTGGTAAATATTACAAGTGGTGGTCCGGCAAACAGTACCATGACAATTTCGCAATATATTTATAATCTTTCTTTTAAATATGCACCAGATTTTGGATATGCAGCAACGGTATCCTATGCAATTTTCTTCATGGTAGCACTGCTATCCCTAATCCAAACGAAAGTGAGTGGTGATAATAATGACTAAGATAAATACAAGTTATGCTGGAAAATCAAAGAAAAGAATTTCTTATGCATTTCAGTACATATTTCTCGGAGTGGTTTCTTTGATTTCGATTTTCCCGTTTATTTGGATGATTATTGGAGCAACCAATAAAAGTATGGATATTACCATGGGAAAAATGAGTTTTGGAAACCAGTTTTTGATAAATTTGAATAATCTTTTGAATGCAGGAGATTTACTTACCTGTATTAAGAACTCGGCAATTTTGAGTTTGATTATGACAGTAATGAGTATGTTGATTTGTTCAATGGCAGGGTATGGATTTGTTATTTTTAAAAGCAAGGCAAAAGAATTATGTTTTTCTATTATTCTTTTGTCTATGATGATTCCTTCTTCGTCTATTGTGATTCCAATGTTTAAAATGTTCAGTAAAATGGGACTTTTAAATACGAAAATAGGAGTCATACTTCCAGCATTATCTACGGCATTTTTGATTTTCTTTTTTAGACAAAATACAAAGAATTTTCCGTTTGAAACGATTCAATCTGCAAGAATTGACGGGCTTGGAGAACTGGGGATTTTCTTTAAGATTTATATGCCAATGATGAAATCTACTTATGCTGCAGCAGCAATTATTACATTTATGTCAAGTTGGAATAATTATTTGTGGCCATTGATTTCTTTACAGACAAAAGAACAGAGAACACTGCCATTAATGATCAGTTCTTTGGGAACAGCATATACACCGGATTTTGGAATGATTATGGTAGGAATTATTATTACAACGATTCCATCTGCTATTATTTTCTTCCTGATGCAGAAAAGTTTTGTAGACAGTATGATGGGTTCTGTGAAATAATAAAGATAAAGAAAACAAGGAGGCATAAATCATGAAGGAAAAAAAGCTTGCAATGCTTCAAGATCCCCGGTGTTTTGAGATGAATCGGATGAAACCTGTTTCTGATCATCGCTGGTATGAGACAAAAGAAGAGGCAATGTCGCAGAAATCAATGAAGCTTCGCTATAGTTTAAATGGAGTATGGAAATTTATGTGGGTGCCAAACCCGATTTCTGTGCCGGAAGGATTTGAAAAGACAGAATTTTCCTGTCAGGGATGGACGGAAATTCCGGTTCCGGCTCAGATGGAGTTAAGCGGATATGGGAGACCACAGTATACAGACACAAGTTATCCATGGGATGGACGGGAAAATGTGGCACCGCATAACGTACCTGTTGAGGAAAACCCAACGGGATGTTATGTGAAATATTTTTCTGTGCCGGAACACTTCCAGGGGAAAAGAGTTCAGCTTCATTTTGAAGGCGTAGAGACGGCATTTCACTGTTGGATCAATGGAACTTATATTGGATATAGTGAGGACAGTTATACACCGGCAGTCTTTGATGTGACAGATGCATTGCAAGAAGGAATGAATAAGCTAGCTATGGAAGTGTATCGTTTTTCTACAGGAAGCTGGCTTGAGGATCAGGACTTTTGGCGGATGGGCGGTATCATTCGAGAAGTGGCGCTTACAGCCTTGCCGGAAGTACATATGCGTGATATTGATACAGCGGTAGAATTGGAAAATGATTATACAACGGGAACAGCGGAAGTTACTGTATTTTTGGATGCAGATTCCAAGGCATTAGATCAGGGCGGCTATACATTTTTCTGGAAACTGATTGATCCAAAAGGAAAAGAATTGACAAGTGGAGAAGAATATCCTGCAGAGTGGGTCGCAGAATTTTCACTTAAGGTAGATCATGCATATTTATGGAGTGCGGAATGTCCATATTTATATCGGCTTCTTTTGGAAGTGAAGAATCGGGACGGAGAATGTGTGGAGTCTGTGATGCAGAGAATCGGTTTTCGCAAGGTGGAGATTAAAGATGCGATTCTCTATCTGAATGGAAAACGTTTGCTGCTAAATGGTGTGAACCGACATGAATTTTCAGGAAGAAAGGGACGCGCTATTGGCAGGGAAGAAATGGAATGGGATATTCGTTTCTTAAAACAGAATAATTTCAATGCAGTGAGAACATGCCATTATCCAAACCAAAGTCTGTGGTATGAACTTTGTGATCAGTATGGTATCTATGTGATGGATGAAACCAATTTGGAGACACATGGAACATGGCATATGATGAAGTTTGACTATACCTTGCCGGGAGATTTTCCGGAATGGAAAGACGCGTGTATGTCACGTGCGGAAGCAATGCTTGAGAGAGACAAGAATCATCCGTGTATTTTCTCATGGAGTGTGGGAAATGAATCATGGAGCGGACAGACATTGTATGATATGAGTGTATATTTCCGGGAGAGGGATGCTTCCAGACCGGTGCATTATGAAAATGTATGCCATGACAGAACGTGGGGAGGTACAACAGATTTTGAAAGTTGGATGTATGCCACACCGGAAATGGCAAAGGAGTATTTGGAAAATCACCCGGAGAAACCATATATGCTTTGTGAGTATTCTCATGCAATGGGAAATTCTTGTGGAAACTTGAAGGAGTATACAGACTTATTTGACAGATATCCACAGTATTGTGGTGGATTCATTTGGGATTATATTGATCAGGCATTGTACCGGAAAAATCTGTTTGGGGAAGAAGTTTTGTCATATGGAGGAGATTTCGGGGATCGTCCGACAGATTACAATTTCTGTACGGATGGGCTTGTGTATGCGGATAGAACATATTCTCCAAAAGTACAGGAAGTAAAATATTTGTATCAACCGTACCGGCTATATCCGGAAGAAAATGGAATTGTGGTAGAGAGCAGGCAATTATTTGAAAATGGTTCGCTCTATATGCTTTGTTTCAAAGTAGAAAAGGAAGGAGAAATCCTGAAAACGGGAAGTATGACGTTTGAAATGGAACCGGAAACAACGAGAAAATTCCCGTGTGATTTATCTGTACCGGAAAAAGAGGGAGAATATGTGTTGAGTGCATCACTTGTTCTGAAAGAAGATACAGATTGGGGAAAAGCAGGCCATGAATTGTGTTGGGGGCAGAAAATTGTGGAAAACTTCGGAAATGAATGTAAGGATTGTGGAAAGAAGGAAGAAGAAATCCAGATTATTGATGGAGATAGTACATTTTCTGTTAGAGGAGAAAAATTCCTGATTCAGTATCAAAAGAAGAATGGAAAGTTGACTTCTATAAATTTGGGCGGAAAAGAGCTGATTTACGATCCAGTAAATACGGTGAAGCCGGAATTCTGGCGAGCGCCAACAGATAATGATGAAGGAAATCATATGAAGGAGCGTTGTTCCTTCTGGAAAACAGCTTCTTTATATCCGGATATCAAGGAAGTGAAATGTTTCCGGGAAGGCAATACAGCAGTGATTTCTTCCGAGTATCATCTGGGAGCGAAAGCAGTCTGCAAAATGACTCATAGAGTGCATACTGATGGAACAATTGAAATCAAAGAAGTGTTAGAAGGAACAGAAGGGTTACCGGAACTTCCGTGTTTTGGTTTCGCGTGGAAATTGCCAAAGACATTTTCTTATGTGACCTGGTATGGAAAAGGGCCGGAGGAAACTTATGTAGATCGGTGTGCAGGGGCAAAATATGGTGTTTATCATACAACGCCTGAAGAGAGTATTTCCGGTTATGTAATTCCACAGGAATGTGGAAATCATGTGGAAACAAGGTGGGTAATGCTGACAGACGAGCAAGGTGCCGGTGTGAAAATTACAAGCAGCAATCCGTTTGAGTTTTCTGCGCTTCCATTTACTTGCCATGAGATGGAAAATGCAAGACATCTTTATGAACTTCCACGAGCTTATGCGACTGTATTACGGCTTTTACAGTATCAGACCGGAGTTGGTGGAGACAATAGTTGGGGTGCTTGGGCACATGATGAATATGTACTGAAATCAGGCGGGAAAAAAGAATTTGAAATAACAGTAAAAATGATTTGACGAATAAGAAAATTAGAGGTATAATAGTATACGAGTTGCGGAAGTGTCGGAATGGCAGACGAGCTAGATTCAGGTTCTAGTGTGGGTTACTACGTGTGGGTTCAAGTCCCATCTTCCGCACTGTATATGCAAAAAACTCAGGAGAGATCCTGAGTTTTTTTGCATATACAGACCGAAGCGTGCCATGTCCCCAGTGTTCAAGGTCTACGCTGCGCTTCGGTCGGCGCAAGGAAGAGATTTAGAATTTACGAATGGTTTCTTCATCCAGTTTTTTCACAATTTCTACGGCAAGACGTACTGCATTTTGATAATCTTCCAGTGTACAAATACCATAATGGCTATGAATATAGCGTACAGGGATTCCGATAACGATAGTTGGAACCCCATGGCGGGATGCATGAATATATTTTCCATTGGTACCGCCTCCGCTTCGGACAGATTCCTGAACTGGGATTCCAAGTTCTTCCCCAAGATCCAATGCGAATCTTTGAAATCGTGGATTGGTAATCATGGAGCAGTCAAAATGGCGCAGCATCGGTCCTTTTCGAAGTGCGGTCTGTATCAAATAGTCCGGAGAAAATGTATCGTCAGCAGGACAGCCTTCAAATGTGATACAAACATCAGCATCAATATTGTCGACAGCAGCCATGGAACCGCGTTCACCAACTTCTTCCTGAACTGTTAAAGTGGCTTCGATATCGACAGATAGAGTTTCTTCACTTAATTGATTCAGAGATTCGATTAGTGCAGCACATCCCACACGGCAATCGAATGCTTTTCCCATAAACAAATCATGAGCTTCATCATAAGTACATTCCACATCCGGAACAACAGGAGCAGCCATACGGATATTGAAATTTTTCTTCAGATCTTCTGCACTTGTGGCACCGACATCAATTGCCATATCAGAAATAGAACGGACACGGCCTTTTTCTTCTTCACTCATGAAATGCGGTGGTTTGCTTGTAATAATACCCGGAATATATTCTCCATTGTCATTGCGGACACGTACTTTGTTGGAGGGAAGATTTGTAACCTCGCTTCTTCCAAGTTCAAGAAAATGCATTGTTCCGTTTGGTTTCATTGCCTGTATGATGTATCCGACCTCATCACTATGAGCATCCATCCAGATTTTCATTTTGTGACCTTTGTTATTTTTTGGGGTCATGTACGTGTTTCGTAAGGAATCGATGGATACATTACAATAAGATTCTGTTTCTTTTTTTGCGATTTCAGCAACTTCATCCTCAAATCCGGATACGCCGTTGGCATTACTGAGTGTTTTGATTAAGGCAATATTAGCTTCTTTACTTCTCATGATTTACAATCCTCTTTTCGTAATTTTAGATTATTGTATCACATTTTCAAAGAACGATGTTATAATGAAAACATTATGATGAAGAGGAGTAAATCATGAGCGGTTTATACGATAAATTAGAACAATACAGCAAGTCAGATTTTTATGGTTTTCACATGCCGGGGCATAAGAGAAATACAGAGCGTTTCGGACAGGTGCTTCCTTACGGAATGGATATTACGGAAATCGAGGGATTTGATGATCTGCATCATGCAGAAGAAATCATTAAAAGTGCACAAGAACGGGCAGCTTACCTTTATAAAGCGCAAGAAACACATTTCCTTGTAAATGGAAGCACAGTGGGGATTTTAAGCGCAATTCTTGGAACAACAAAGCGGGGAGACAAGATTCTTGTAGCGAGAAACTGTCATAAATCGGTGTACAATGCCATATATCTCAATGGGCTTGTTCCGATATATGTATATCCGGAATATAAAAAGGATCTACAGATTAACGGTGCGGTTTCTGCCGAGGATATCCGAAAGACAATCAGGCAGAATCCGGATATCAAAGCTGTTATCCTCGTTTCACCTACCTATGATGGAGTATTGTCAGATGTGGAAAAAATTTCGAAAATAGTTCATGAAATGAGGATACCGCTCATTGTGGATGAGGCGCATGGGGCACATTTTGGATTCCATCCATATTTTCCGGATAATTCTAATACAAAGGGGGCGGACATTGTAATTCACAGTGTGCATAAAACTCTTCCGGCACTGACACAGACTGCACTGCTCCATATGAATGGGGATATTATAGACCGTGATAAGGTAAGGAGTTATCTCCATATATTACAGTCCAGTAGTCCGTCTTATATTTTAATGGCTTCCATAGATCATTGCATGGAAATGCTTGAGAAGGAGCGAACAGAAATTTTTGATCCGTATGTAGAACAAATTCAAAAATTGCGGCGGGAATTAAAAGAAATGCAGCATCTGGAAATTTTACAAACCAAGGAGTTTGATCGTTCCAAGTTTATCATTTCTACAAGAAATGCGGATATTACAAGCGGGGAACTGTATGAGATTTTGCTTAAGAAATATCATCTTCAGATGGAAATGAAGGCAGGGACCTATGTTCTTGCCATGACAACTGTAGGAGATACAGAGGAAGGCTTTAAAAGGATGAAACAGGCTCTTTTTGAAATTGACAGAAGCTGCCATGTGAAAGAAAAGAATATACCGGTGGAACTTCCGCAGCTTCCTTTGGCTTATACAAATGGAGAAATCAATGAGAAAAAGCAGAATAACGAGGAAATTCTGCCTTGGCAGGAAGCAGTCGGGAAAATTGCTACAGAGTATGCTTATGTGTATCCGCCAGGAATCCCCCTTGTGGTTCCAGGAGAAAGAATGACACAGGAAGCGGTAAATGTGTTAGATTTATATATGGAACTTGGGTTTTCTGTGGAGGGAATCCATGTGGAAAAACATATTGGAGTGTTGAAAAATGGGTAAAATATTTTATTTAATGGGGAAAAGTTCTTCCGGGAAGGATACAATTTTTAAAAAAGTCCGAGAACGGATCCCGGAACTTAAGACAATTATTCTTTATACAACAAGGCCAATCCGGGAAGGTGAGACAAACGGAGTGGAATACTATTTTACGGATGAAGCAAAGAGAGCAGAATTGGAAAAAGCGGGAAAACTCATCGAATCCAGAAGTTATGATACGGTTCATGGTAAATGGACATATTTCACGGCAGATGATGGGCAGATAGATCTTGCGAAAGAGAGCTATCTTGTGATCGGAACTTTAGTTTCTTATGAAAAGATGAAGGAGTATTTCGGAGCAGATGTTTTAGAGCCGATTTATATTGAGGTAGAAGATGGAGAAAGACTTTGTCGTGCACTTCTTAGGGAGCGGCAGCAGGAGCAGCCGAAGTATGCGGAGATGTGCAGAAGATTTCTTGCGGATACAGAAGATTTTTCGGAAGAAAACTTAAGAAAGTGCAACATTACACACAGATACTATAATCAGAATATGGAAGAATGTATGGAAGAAATAGTGCTATGTATTCGGGAAAAATTATGATATACTGATTATGTATCAATTTAACAGTCGGTAAGTGAAGGGCATGGTGATAGTATGAAAGGTTTCAAAGATGTCATTGGACATAACGACATAATTCAATATATTCAGAATGCAGTGACAGAAGGAAAAGTATCGCAGGCATACATTCTGAATGGGGAACGTGGTTCGGGAAAGAAAATGCTGGCGGATTTATTTGCCATGACTTTGCAGTGTGAAAAAGGTGGAAAAGAGCCATGTGGACAGTGTCATTCCTGTAAACAGGCAATTAGCGGCAACAATCCGGATATCATTCGGGTAGAACATGAGAAACCGAACACGATCAGTGTAGATGATGTAAGAACGCAGATCAACAATGATGTGATGATCAAGCCATATAGTTGTCCGTATAAGATTTATATTATTCCGGATGCGGATCTTTTGTCTGTACAAGCGCAGAATGCACTTCTTAAGACGATTGAGGAGCCGCCGGAGTATGCAGTGTTTTTCTTATTAACAGAGAATGCAGATAGTCTTCTACCAACGATCATGTCACGTTGCGTAATGCTGAAACTTCGTAATATCAAGACAACGTTGATCCGTAAATATTTGATGGAAATTATGGGAGTTCCGGACTATCAGGCAGATATTTGTGCTGCATTTGCACAAGGGAATATGGGACGTGCCATTATGCTTGCATCTTCAGAGCATTTCAATGAGATTAAGGAAGAGGCGCTGCAGCTTCTTCGCAACATCAATGATATGGACATACCGGATATTGTTGCCACATTGAAGAAGATCAATACATATAAGCTGGAGATATCCGATTATCTGGATATCATTATGATATGGTATCGGGATGTACTGATCTATAAAGCAACGAAGGACGTGAATGGAGTTGTGTTTGCGGACCAGTTAAAATATTTAAAAGAGAGAGCAAATAAGAGTTCTTATGAAGGAATTGAGACGATTCTTGACAGTCTTGAGAAAGCAAAAGCACGTTTGAAAGCTAACGTGAATTTTGATCTTGTGATGGAACTTTTACTGCTGACCATAAAGGAGAACTAGACATGATAAAAGTAATTGGTGTAAGGTTTCGGACTGCGGGAAAGATTTACTATTTTTCTCCTGGGAAACTTCATATCAAACATGGAGATAAGGTCATTGTAGAGACCACGCGGGGTGTGGAATTCGGAACTGTGGTAATGGGCCCGAAGGAAGTGGAAGATAATGAGATTACACAACCGTTAAAACCAGTCATCCGCATTGCAACAGAGGAAGACAAGCAGACGGAGGCGAAGAATAAAGAGAAAGAAAAAGAAGCATTTGAGATTTGTCTTGAGAAGATCAGAAAACACGGTCTTGAGATGAAACTGATTGATGCAGAATATACATTTGACAATAACAAAGTATTATTTTATTTTACGGCAGACGGAAGAATTGACTTCCGTGAACTGGTCAAAGATTTAGCAGCAGTCTTCCGGACAAGGATTGAACTTCGACAGATCGGTGTCCGCGATGAGACTAAGATCCGTGGAGGAATTGGAATCTGCGGAAGACCTCTTTGCTGCCACACATATTTATCGGAGTTTGCACCGGTATCTATTAAGATGGCGAAAGAGCAGAATTTGTCTTTGAATCCAACGAAGATTTCCGGTGTGTGCGGAAGATTAATGTGTTGCCTGACAAATGAAGAGGAGACATATGAGTATTTGAACAACCGTCTTCCATCGGTAGGAGATATGGTCAATACGGTAGACGGATTCCGTGGAGAGGTACAGAGCTTAAGCGTACTTCGCCAGATTGTTAAGGTGATTGTCACTTTAGAGAATGATGAAAAGGAGATCCGTGAATACAAAGTAAGCGAATTGAAGTTTAAGCCGAGACGTAAGAAGAATGATGTAAGACTTTCAAAAGAAGAGATGCGTGAACTTGCGGCTCTGGAGAAAAATGAGGGAGCGTCAAAACTGGATGGAGAATAATATAAAACAGGGGGAAAGGCTGGATGACCTGCAGGTGAAAGGTTATCAGATCATTCAAAACCCGAATAAATTCTGTTTTGGAATGGATGCGGTACTTCTTGCGAATTTTGCCCGTGTGAAAAAGGGAGAAAAAGCGCTGGATCTTGGGACAGGCACGGGAATCATCCCGATTCTTTTAGAGGCTAAGACTCAAGGAGAATCTTTCACAGGACTGGAAATTCAGGAAGAAAGTGCAGATATGGCAAGGAGAAGTGTTGCATTGAATCATCTGGAAGATAAGATACAAATTGTAACGGGGGATATCAAAGAGGCAGCCGGTATATTCGGTCCAGCCTCTTTTGATGTTATTACCACAAATCCACCTTATATGATCGGAGAGCATGGAATTCAGAATGCCCAGGATGCAAAGACGATTGCAAGGCATGAAGTGTTGTGTACACTAGATGATATTCTAAGAGAAAGCGCCAGAATCTTAAAACCGGGCGGAAGATTTTATATGGTACATCGTCCATTCCGGATTGCAGAGATATTTTCGAAAATGTGTGCCTGTAAGATAGAACCAAAGCGTATGCGGATGGTACATCCATATATAGATAAGGAACCCAATATGGTGCTGATCGAGGGAAGAAGAGGCGGTAATCCGCGTATGACAGTGGAACGCCCGCTCATTGTTTACAAAGATGTAAACGTATATGCAGATGAGTTATTGGTTGAATACGGTTTAAAGTAAAGGAGTATGTATATGCCTGGAAAATTATATTTGTGCGCAACGCCCATCGGAAACCTGGAAGACATGACTTATCGGGTTGTGAGAGTGTTGCAGGAGGTGGATTTGATTGCGGCAGAAGATACGAGAAACAGTATTAAGCTATTGAATCATTTTGAAATCAAAACACCGATGACGAGCTATCATGAATACAACAAAATTGAAAAAGGCCATAAATTGGTAGAAAAAATGCAGGAAGGCATGGATATTGCCCTGATTACTGATGCAGGAACGCCTGGAATCTCAGATCCGGGAGAGGAACTGGTGAAAATGTGCTATGAATCTGGTATTGAGGTGACGTCTCTTCCGGGGGCGGCGGCATGTATTACAGCACTTACTCTTTCCGGATTATCTACAAGAAGATTTGCATTTGAAGCATTTCTTCCGACAGATAAGAAGGAGAAACAGGAAGTTCTCGGGGAGCTTGCCGATGAGACAAGAACGATCATTCTGTATGAGGCGCCGCATAGGCTGTTGAAAACATTAAGAGAACTTTGGGAGAGTTTGGGTGATCGGAAGATTACAGTATGCAGAGAACTTACGAAGAAGCATGAGACTGCGTTTCAGACAACATTTTCCGAGGCAATTTCTTATTATGAAGCGCATGAGCCGAAAGGGGAATGTGTACTTGTGATCGAAGGGAAGAGCAGGAAGGAACTTCGGCAGGAAGCCATTGCAAAATGGGAAGAAATGTCTGTGGAAGAACATATGCAGCATTATATGAGTCAGGGAATAGAGAAAAAGGAAGCCATGAAGAAGGTGGCGAAGGACCGAGGAATCGGGAAAAGGGATGTATACCAGATGTTATTGTAAGTAAAGAAGAGTTTTTACATAGAATGTTTCGTCAACTTGACCAAGCATTCGGGAAAAATTTGTTCAACTTGGGCATAGACCAGGTTGAACTTTTTTTATATACTTTTAATCAGAATAAAAACGACGATTTTTTAGGAGGAATATTAAAATGGCAAGTTTATCGCTGAAAAACATTAGCAAAGTTTATCCTAACGGTTTCGTAGCTGTTAAGGATTTCAATCTTGAAATCGAAGATAAAGAATTTATCATCTTCGTAGGACCATCTGGATGTGGTAAATCCACAACACTTCGTATGATCGCTGGTCTTGAGGAAATTTCTTCAGGTGAATTAAAGATTGGTGACAAAGTTGTAAATGATGTAGAACCGAAAGACAGAGATATCGCGATGGTATTCCAGAACTACGCTCTGTACCCACATATGACAGTATATGATAACATGGCATTCGGTTTGAAATTAAGAAAAGTTCCGAAAGATGAGATTGACAAAATGGTTCGTGAAGCAGCTAAGATCCTTGACCTTGAAGCTTTGTTAGACCGTAAACCAAAGGCTTTATCAGGTGGACAGAGACAGCGTGTTGCTATGGGACGTGCTATCGTTCGTAATCCTAAGGTATTCCTTATGGATGAGCCTTTATCAAACCTGGATGCAAAACTTCGTGGACAGATGCGTATCGAGATTTCTAAATTACACCAGAGATTAGGTACAACAATCATCTACGTAACACATGACCAGACAGAGGCTATGACACTTGGTACAAGAATCGTAGTTATGAGCGCCGGTGTTGTTCAGCAGGTTGATACACCACAGGTGTTATACGATACACCATGTAACTTATTCGTAGCAGGTTTCATCGGATCACCACAGATGAACTTTGTAGATGCAACATGTGTTGTAGAAGGCAACAGAGTATTCCTTCAGGCTGGAGCAGCTAAGATCGAATTACCGGAAACAAAAGCGAAAAAATTAATCGATGGCGGATACAACGGTAAAACAGTTGTACTTGGTATTCGTCCAGAAGATATTTACGATGATCCGGCAGTGATCGAAGCTTCACCAAACACAGTGATCGAAGCTACAATCCGTGTATACGAGATGTTAGGTGCAGAAGTATTCTTACACTTTGACTATGAAGGATCTACAATGACAGCAAGAGTGAACCCAAGAACAACAACAAGAACTGGTGACACAGTGAAGTTTGCTCTTGATGCTCAGAAGATTCATGTATTTGATAAAGAAACAGAACTTACAATTACAAACTAATTCACATATGTAGATAAGGACGGGGTCAGTGTTGGCTCCGTCCTTATTGGTGGTTAGCCGGTTTCTTTTAACTGTTTCAGAAGAAAATGATAACGTTTTTGAGCCGCGTTGCTTTCATAGATATAACAATCAATCAAATCCGGATCCATAACATTTTGAAAGTTTTTATATGCGGTGTCCATTTCAAGTTTTACTTTTTCTATTTCATTAAGAAGGAGAGGATTTTGAATTTCCTTCTTTTTATCGCGGAAAATGATTTCCTTTTTTGGCTTTTTTTGAAATAATTTCATATGCCCTCCTCTGTCTGATTGTGAATTGTTTTCTCTTTATTTTTAGTATAGACAAAAATGAGGAATTAAATACCAGTCTTTTTGATATACATATACAAAAAAGAAAAGGAGTTTATATGGAGAAGAAACATGGAGGAGTAGTAATAAATTTTATTATCCGAGCAGTTGTGGGCATTGGACTTATATTTTTTGTAAACAAATACCTTGACTATAGAAATATTCCTGTTTCTGTAGGAATGAATGAAATTTCATTTTTGACAACAGGATTCCTTGGAATACCTGGGGTTCTATTACTTTACGGAATTTTATTTTATCGAACTTTGTAGAAAAGCTACAAAGTTTTGTGACTTTTAATTTATCTATAGACAAGAGGAGAAAAGCGGTCTATAATACAGCTCACAAGTCACAGTTATTTCTTAGTACTTACATTTCAATTATATTTATTATCCGGTAATTCACTTGTCATGTCGGACAACGAATTTCATCGAAGAAAAAAACAGGAGGAAAGTTTGGAGAAAAAATGTTTTGTTATATGCGACAGTGAGCGCGAATATGCATTCAGGTTATCTTCTCTGCTTTCTAAAAAGATTGATTATCAGATTCATGTCTGTAGTTCTTTCAAAGAAGTACAAAGAATTGCAGATGAAAAGAAAATAGGCATTCTTCTTGTGGAGGAGGAGATTTTCGAAAATCAATCAGATGCTGTAGCAGAAGTTGTGATTCTGCTTTCAGAGAGGAACAGAGAAGGAGAGAACAAGGTTTGTAAATATCAATCTTTTGACGAAATTCTTTCAGATATTTTGAATATCTGTATGGAAGAACAGCAGCAGGGCGTATTGAAACGGCAGATTTGTAAAAGCTGCAGTTTGATCGGAGTATATTCTCCGATCAGTAGAGTGGGAAAGACCACATTTGCCATTGCTCTTGGAAAGGAGGCTGCAAAAAGAGAACCGGTCCTTTATCTGAATCTTGAGACATATTCCGGATGGGAGGAGTGGAGTGGAAAAAGTGAGCCTTATACCTTGGCGGATCTGCTCTATTATGCAAAGCAGGAGAAGGGGAACCTTGAGACAAGAATTGGGGCTATGACAGGCTACTTAGATGAACTGGCATATATTGCTCCGATGGAGATGAGTGAGGATCTGAAGGCAGTAACGGTAAATGAATGGATGAATCTTCTGGAAACGCTTAGAAATCGAAAAATCTATAAAAAGATTATTTTTGATTTCGGGGAATGTGTGCAAGGATTGTGGGACATGCTTTCCATGTGTAATGAGATTTATATGCCGGTGAGAGAGGGGCGGATATCCAAAGGAAAAGTCTTTCAGTTTGAGAAAAACCTAAGACTTCTCGGACGTGAAGAATTGCTGGAGAAAATTGTAAGGATTCAGCTTGGCAAAGACATTTCAAAGGATGTGAAGCGCATTTTAAAACGAAAGGAGTGGAGAGATGATAGATCCGGAACAACTCCATAAAAGAGTGTTACAGGAGATTGATTTAACAGAGGAAATTTCAGATGAAGAACTTGTAGAGATTATTTACAGAGTACTGGATGAATATTCGGAAGAGAAATACATTTCTTTGAAGGAGAAGACAGAACTTGGAAAGGAACTATTTAATGCATTCCGAAAGCTTGACATTTTGCAGGAATTTCTGGAGGATGAGACAATCACGGAGATTATGATCAATGGAACACAGAGCATTTTCTTTGAACGTGATGGGAAGATCATGCAAAGTGATAAGAGATTCGTATCCAGAAGAAAGTTGGAGGACGTGATTCAACAGATGGTATCGGAAACAAATCGCATGGTAAATGAGTCGGTACCGATTGTAGACACAAGACTTTTAGATGGTTCAAGAGTTAATGTGGTATTGTATCCGACAGCTTTAAATGGTCCCATTGTAACAATCCGTAAATTTGCAAAAGAGGTCATCACGCTGGAACGTTTGAGGACGTGGGGAGCGGTGAATAAAGAAATCATTTCATTTTTAAAAATCTTAGTCAGGTCAAAATATAACATTTTTATCAGTGGTGGAACCGGGTCCGGGAAAACTACATTTCTGAATGCTTTATCGCAGTATATACCGAAAGACGAGCGAGTCATTACAATTGAGGACAGTGCTGAATTGAGACTAAACGGGATTCCCAATCTGGTAAGTCTTGAAGCTAGAAATGCTAATGTGGAGGGAGAGGGAGAGATTAGTATCCGCGATCTTATTAGAACGGCACTTCGTATGAGACCGGACAGGATCATTGTAGGAGAGGTGCGTGGAAAAGAAGCAATTGACATGCTGCAGGCTATTATATGTACTATATAATAATTATATATATAACGTATATAAGGATGGAAAATATAGATTAGAGGGAGGGGCATAGGAACGATATGAACATTAAGTATAGGTTATTGTGTAAAAGGTTAATAGAGGAAAGGAAGAGAGTAGGTGTCATTCAATATTATAATGTACTGTTCATAATGGAGTTAGTGTCAGATAAAGACATATGGGCTTTAGAACAGTGGATGAATGGTATAAATAACATATATATGAAAGATATACATAATTGGTGTAGAATACATTTTGTTAAATATCACACTGTATTTGTTTACAGGAAAGAGTATCCGGTAAAAGCAAATATTTGGAATGGGTATTCATATATAAGGTGGCGGATGGAGCGGTTGATGAATTTGGGATAAGATAAAATAGTGATTGCATGAAAGAGAGCCTTAAAGCAGGGTGTTCTTTTGAAAGTATGGATAGAATTAAAGGCTGAAGGCTCTGCGCTATTCGTTTGGCAGAGCCTGAGTATTCTCTTGATCCGTAGAAAATAAATCTAACTGACCTTCTGGAGTGGAACTTTGACCGGATTCATCTTCAGTTGATGGTTCTCTTTTTTTGGGTGTTTTATGAGTGTATAATTTCTCAAAAGGAAGTGAATACTTGGATTTTTTATTGTATTCTAGTAAAAGAGCTTCTGCGAATCCTAATGAACCGGCACGACGTTCTCTGGCAGTACGACTGATTTCTCTGACAGAGACACGCCCAACTTTTTCTTTGAAGGTGTCATCTTTCATTGTTTCTCCATAAGCATTATCCAGACGGGCAATAGCATTAAGCATATTGGAACTAAAGGACATAGGCGCACCTTCCCATGTGGCAACACAAAGGCGTAAAACACGATCAAGAGTGTGAAAACCATATTTTTCATAGATATTAATTAAAGTGGATACAGCACATATACCTCCGGGGCGAGAGGAAGAAGTAATAGTGAGATCATATGATTCAACAAGGTCACGAATAATAAGTTCTCTATCATTACCAGCTTCAATATTAGCCATGAATATTTCATAAGGTAATAACGATTTGACATATTTCATCTGATTTGCAAAAATATCTGCTTCTTGGGTGTAAACAAGATCATCATAAACCATACACCAGACAGGAGTTTCTCTTGATCCAGAGACGAGAGCAACAATCTCTATAGTGTGTTGTCCGTTGAACACATAATTTATCCCATCACGTCTACTTACTTTTACAGGGTTTATCTGATAAAGGTCAAAATTAGCTGCAGCACGCTGAACGTGTTTGATGGAAAGATTACGTTGATAATCTTGATTTGAACATAAATTTTTAATAGGTATTTGCTCAAAATGCACTTGGGGAACAAACTTTTGTAAATCTTCGGTATTTCCATCCATAATTATATTTCCTCCAATTTTTTTAAAATATTATTTGTGGTTGATATTAGACACATAAGCTGATATTTAAGCTTATATTTTGCTGTATCAGATGCAATTTTAAAATCTGAAACTTTTAATACTCTTTCGATAGAACTGTTCCACGAGGGAATCGTCAATGTAAGACTTGCAATTTCCGCATCTGGATCAAATTGTGGCAGGTTGCGTATTGAAGGAATAGAAACGGAAGATTCTTTCCTTAACATCGGTTTGGCGTAATTATTCCATAGTAATTCCCTTTTCATATCATGATAACTGAGATGTTCTATCTTTTCGGCAAGAAGGTAGTTATTTAGACTTAAAAGTTGCTCTTTTGGTAATCCTGAAAGCTCAATAATATTAGCTTGGGAAATCCAGAGTTGACCAGAACGAACTCGTTTGACAAAATCCGGAACTTTTTCATCAATTATATCTAGTGCACTACTGTAAGCAGAATATTTGTAAACGGTAGCCATTGCTACATTACATTCTTCGGATATTTTTTTTGCTGCGATGCTTGCACCGGAAATATGAGATTTATTCGTAGATGAAAGTTGTCTTGAAACTATAATTTTTTCAGCATCATATTTTTTCCCAATCAGGTATTTTTTATTGATATTGGTTAAATCCTCTCGTTTAAGTTGGTCAGTACATATCCATGAAATTACATCTTCTTTACTGGAAAAATGGAGTCTTTTTATTCGGAAAGGAATACTGTGTTTACGAAATAATTCATATGCTTCTATACCATTAATGACAATACCATTCCATGTGCAGATGGGGGTGTGATAGGAATGACATAATATCTGTTGTTCAAGTTGTTTATAATCTTTTTCACTGAGATATTGATACAAATTGGTGAATTCTAGTTTTGTTTTTAATGTATATATACTATAATTGCGCATACTCATCTCCCATTATTTCTGATTTGAATTCTGTTTGTGGCAGTTTTGTGATGATGTTATCCATGGAAAATAGAGCTATTTTTTTATCTGGGTAAATATTGCCTTCTAAACGAAAAATGTTAAATTTCTCCCAAGAAAGGTTAAGTTGGGAAAGTGAATATAGTAATTCTCGGCTGTACAATTCATAACTGTTACCATTGATGACAAAATAATCCTTAACTTTATGTGCCAATTTATCCTCCGCACAACTAGCCTTTATACCTATCATTTTTTGATCAGGATTAACAAGAAGTTGAATATATTCTGGGTTACCAATTTGACGGAGTGTATTGCGGTGGATTCGTATACGATTCTTTTTAAAGTCAATACATATTAGTGGATGGGAAGAGTGTTTGTTGTTCATAGGATTTTTCCTCACTTTCTGCTGTTGATGGTTCTTTTGCTTTTTCTATGGATTTATCAGTTGCCTTCTTCTTTTCTTGTATGTCAAATACTGCGTAGCCTTCAAATATATTGACTTGCATTGATTTTTGATGTTCTTCCACTGGAATACCGAACTGATTCTTCCATTCTTCAGGATAAGAAGGTGTCCTAGCAGTGGTTACAGTTCCATTGTCTTTTAGAGTACGAGGAAATATTTCAGGTGAAGTTAAATCGAAAATGAACAGTATTTCATTGCCAGAACGAATTAGTTTGCCGAGAATCTTGTACCGATAATTAGGATTCCAGTCCATGAGAGATATCACTTTAGCAAAGAAAATTCGACAGGTGATTTGTTTTGGCGAACGCTTTTTTCCAGAGGAACACCAACGAAAAGAGTCTTTTTCTTCTTCTCGACAGGGACGGACAGCCAGTTTTTTTTCAATGGGATTGACTAATATTTGCACATATTCGACATCGGGTAGTTTTTTTATGCAGGCGGTATTTACAGATACCTTGTAGTTATTAAACGTAAACGAAGGTTCGTAAATATGAGCGAAGAATTCGCCACGTACAACTTGATAACCGTCATAGCTGAAAGAATCATCGTCAATGACTTCCATTTGATTTGAGGGGCTGGGCGCGACTGTTATTGGCATAGGTGTGTTGATTTTCATCATATCAGAAGGTTCTGTAGTCATATTCCATTGATTTATAGGTTGCTCGCTCATTGGGTGTCTCCTTTAATTTCTGTAATAATATTCTTTATATTTTGTATAATGGTTTCTTTGGGAGTGGTTTGTAGCTCGGGTTCTTTATAAGGTTTACTTTCTGAAGCAGTCTGCCAGTTTTTGTCTGCTGTAAATTCTGTTAATTCTGGCGCTTGAGACTGAGTATAGTAATTATTACCGAAGCTATTCATCCAATCGGCAGGATAAGCTAACACACTCTTAGAATCAGATATTGTATCAGGCATGTTGTTATTGGGGGCGGATACGTCGTTGGTACTTGTCGGTATTCGTATTTCTGTATCGTCCATGTTGAAAATAAGGACATTTTCATTGCCTTTTTGGTGGGCAACTCCTAATATTCTATATTTGCATTTTTTGTCCCATTTAAATATCTCGTATAATGTTGGCAAAAATGCAGCGCCGGAAATTGGTTTTGGAATAAGTTGACCATCTTTGAGACGTGACCACTGCACTTTATTTTTTGTTTCAGAGGAACATGGTCGGATAGCAAGTAGTTTTGAGCTTGGGTGTATTAGCAGTTCGACAAATTTTATGTTTGGAAATTTCCGTATAGCATCTTTGTTAAAAGAGATCTGTTTATATGAAAAAGAAACAGAAATCCGACCAACAGAGGAGAAAAATTGTCCTCTGGCAACTTCATAGTCTCTTAAATCGAAGGAACCGGCGGAAGCAGTAATTGTATCAGGTACATTCATATTTGCCGGTTTAAGGACGCTTTGAGATGCTTCAAAGTAGTCTCTAGCTTTAAATCCAGACCATCTTGGATTAATGCTTATAAATCCACTTAGAGAGCCTTCTTGTATCACATGTAATTCTGGTAAAATCTCTTTATTTCCATATTTCGCATTTGTAATTAATTTTTGAACAGCTATGAAATCATCTCGGGAGATAATAGCTTCGTGATGTCCGACTTTTCTGTATTGATTACGGTCTTGATTGTTTTTCCTTGATTTATGGTCAAGATAATTAGGAGTCCATGTTTTTCTCGCCAGAACATCCCCACAATGGCGTTCATTTTGAAGGATTTGTAGTATGGTACTGGATGACCAGACATCATTATTCTTTTTTGTTTTACAACCGAGTTCTGTCAAAGAATCAGCAATTTGTTGAGTACTGCTTCCATTCAGATACATATAAAAAATAAGCTGCACAATTTTAGCTTCATGTGGATTGATTACAAGATCTCCATTTTCGTCTTGGTCATATCCGAGCAGAGGAGGTGTAAGGAATATTCCCCGACGAAAACGCATTTCAATGGAAGAATTCATAATTTCACTTTTGGTATGACTTTCTTCCTGTGCAAGTGTTGACATGAATGACAGAATCATTTCGCTTTTGGGATCAAGAGTATTTAAATGCTCTGTTTCAAAAAATACACCGACGGGTGGACGGAGTGAAGAAAGCTCTCGTACATATCGGATACAGTCAACAACGTTTCTTGCAAATCGGGATACACTTTTTGTTATGATTAAATCAATTTTTCCGGCTTCACAATCTTCAATCATTTTTTTGAATGCATCTCTATGTTGAAGCGAAGTGCCTGAAATGCCTTCGTCGGCATATATTTCGACAAGCATCCAATTCGGATTTTTATTTACTACATCCTGATAATGATTTTTCTGTAATTCATATGAGGATGTTTGGCGTGGATCATCCGTAGATACCCTTGCATATACAGCTACTCGTAGTTTTTTTTCTGTTTTAAAAATATCCTCTGGTGGAAGTGCCGGAATTACTTCCAGTTCTTCTGGATCAATACCTTTGTATCTTTGCCGGATTCTGGCTTTCTGTTCATCAATATTACTGCTTCGTTCTTCACTTTCTTTCATCAATAGCGACATCCTTTATAGTTGATATAACTATCATAGAATTTTTGGATTGAAAAAGACATAAACCATCAGTTAAGTGATTAACAGATGGTTTATGTAGAAATAGATATTTGATTGTTATTGAATGATTTAATAATCATTCGGGTTATCAGCATCGTAATTGTGTTTTGAGGATAGATGCCAATCATTGATTCGTAAAATATTCTTTATGGCTGAAAGAACCTCGAATATGTAACGTTTTTCAGTGCTGGTACAATCTGCCATTAATAAATCAATATCAGTTTGATATTCCGTAGGATTGTATAACAAATTTCCATAGAGTAATTCATCAATAGTAATTTCAAGGGCATTGCTAATTTTGATTAAAGATTCTAAACTGGGTTTACGCTTGGCATTTTCTATATAGCTTATATAAACAGTAGAAAGATCAGCGATTTCAGCCAGCTCCTCGGCAGATAATCCTCGTTGTTTGCGGGTTTCTCTTATACGTTTGCCTATAAGTGCATAATTTATTTCCATGTCCTCACCTCCTTTCCATCACAACTTGACTTTTTTGTGTTGTAGATAGAAAAAATGGTGAGTTATACAATAGTAATTGGTTGTATAAAAAGAAGTATATCATATGTATATAGCAAAAAGAAGATTGTCGATTGATGGGAGAAAAAGGCGATAAGTTGTAATTGAACAACAGCGAAAAAAAGGTTATTATTTATGTATTAAAAATTATGTCTGAGAGGAAAATACATGGCAGATAAAGAGGAAATTAAAACACTGGAGGAATTAGAGGAAAAAGGAAGAATACTGCGGGAGTACAAAGAAAAATTCCGGCAGATGTGCCAAGAAAATAAAATGATAAAGGGTTCGACAGTGCTGAAACTATATGATAAAATTGAAGAAATACAAAGAGAATATGAGCATTTAGATAATAAGCTGACATTAATGGAATACAACTTTATATAGTTCTATTTTTTTTGTTTTAATACTACTGTTTCCCTTAGTAAATACTTGCAAGATACATCTCTAATATTTTTTCGGATTTCTAGTTACAATTAAGGTAACTACTATCGGAAAGAGGTGTATTTACTTGCGTACAGAGGATTATATTGCGGACAATATTATAGCTTTATGTAAAAAACGTGATATGAGTAAATATCGGCTGTCACAATTGACTGGTATATCTCAATCTTCGATTGGAAAAATTATTGCTAAAGAAAGTTTACCCACTATGCCTACTGTAGAAAAGATATGTGATGCACTGGGAGTAACAATGGCACAATTCTTTGCCGGAATGGATGTTCCAGTAAGCTTATCAGAATCACAACAAGAGGTTTTGAATATTTGGAATAATCTTGATGAAAAAGAACAGAATGTAGTGATACAAATGCTCCGGGGACTTCAAAAATAAAGGAAACAGTTGTAACGAAAATGTTGACTGTTTCTTTTTTTATGGAGTTGGGAGATTATGGTGATTGAAAAGAAATATTATGATATTGCACAGCGTGAATTGGAAGAAATGCAAAGAGAAATTAATGCAGAAAAAGCGCAAATGTCAGAAGAAGAGATACTAGAGGATAAAAAATGGCATGATGAACAATTGGAAACAATTATAAAAAAGGCAGAAGCTCATATGCGTTGTTTTAAGAAAGTTCCAGATCCTCAAAAAGTAGTGAAATTCACTTTTTTACAAAAAGATGCATTGGAAATTGCACGAAATATGCAGATGAATATAAAAACTGAGCGTAAAGAAGATGATTTATGGGGGACGATAGAAATGTCATTTAATAATATGTGGTTTTTAGATTCGGCTCCTAGTGAATGGAAAGATATTTGGAATAACTTGATGAAAGAAGCTCAGAGAGTGTATATAGAAGCAAAAGATAACATGGTCATGTATCAATATTATTATGATTTGGCGGTAGAAGTTCCTTGTGTGTAGACAAAATACAAATAATGATATATGAATGCTGTTCTGTAATAATTTTATGATATACTGTGGATATGATATGTAAAAATAGTCGGAGAAAGATTTGTGAATGTACGATTATTTAGGAGGAAAAAGCATGACAGATGCAGAACAAAGAGAGGCTGCCCGTCAATTTGTAAACCGATGGATGGGAAAAGGGAAAGAAGATGAAGATGGACGTTCTTATTGGATTGATTTATTGACGAATGTTTTGGGAATGGATAATGTGACAGAACGTTTGAACTTTGAAAAGAAAGTTGTAATTGATGGAAATACAAAACGTATTGATGTATATATTCCTGAAACACGAGTAATTATTGAACAGAAGAGTCTTGGAAAAGCATTGGATCAGAAAATCAGGAATTCAGGAGATGTTGATCTTACTCCATTTGAACAGGCAGACAGATATAATGGGAAGCTGACTTTTGATGAAAGAGCTCGGTGGATTGTTACGTCAAATTTTGCTGAAATTTGGATTTATGATATGAACCAGAAACAGCCAGAACCGACAAAGATTGCTTTAGATGAATTACAAAGCAAATATCCATTGTTGGACTTCTTGGTGAAAAAGGAAGTAAAGACAATATCGCATGAAATGGAAGTATCAATAAAAGCAGGAGGTATTGTTGGGCTTATTTATGATGCGTTTTTAAAACAATATCGTATACCAGATATTAAGGAAAAGGATGAAACATTTGAGCAGAAAGAAAAAAGAGAGCATAAACTAAAGAGCCTGAATGCTTTATGTGTGCGAATTGTTTTTTGCTTGTATGCAGAAGATGCTGGTATTTTCGGAAAGAGAAATATGTTCCATGATTATTTGGAAACATATGAAGTAAAGGATTGCCGGAGAGCTTTATTAGAATTATTTAAGATATTGGATACACCTGTATCAGAGCGAGACGAGTATTTGGAGGAAGAACTTGCTCAGTTCCCGTATGTAAATGGTGGGTTATTTGCTGATGAAACTATTGAGATACCACCTTTTACAGAGGAAATTAAAGAATTACTTCTTACAAAAGCGTCAGAAGATTTTGATTGGAGTGATATTTCTCCAACTATATTTGGAGCGGTATTTGAATCTACATTAAATCCTGAGACCAGACGTTCAGGAGGAATGCATTATACATCTATTGAAAATATACATAAACCTGGATTATTCACGGCGTAGCCGTGAAAGTGGCTGAAAGCCACATAGTTACTATATTTTAATTGAATATTG
>JAJBSL010000023.1 GCA_020540725.1 Lachnospiraceae bacterium EP-SM-12S-S03 | reverse complement strand
AAAGCTGATTTTACTCAAGCCTTTCGCCTATCATTATCATAGAAGATCTTATTTACAGACTTTTCTTCATAGTCTCATCGAGGAACTCCTTGGAGAAAAGGAAGTAATAAGTGAGGAATAAATATCCACCCGCATAGCGGGTGGTTTTTCAGTTTCGGGCATAGCCCTAATACTACTAGCCACGCACAAGTGCGTCTTTTATTGGCCTGCCAGCCATGCGATTAATTACTTGCCACCCGTAAACGGGTCTCTTGGGTCAAATAGGCTCAACTGATCCATTTCCTGGTCTCGTTTTAACTGGTTGGCCATATAACTTTTTATTGCTGCTGTATTCTTTCCTACTGTATCTACATAGTATCCCTTACACCAAAACTCGCGATTTCGGTACGCAAATTTCATATTTCCATATTTCTGAAATATCATAAGACTACTTTTCCCTTTTAAGTATCCCATAAAACCCGAAATACTCATTTTGGGCGGGATACTTAATAATAAATGAATGTGATCCGGACATAATTCTCCTTCTATTATGTCTACACCTTTCCATTGACATAGTGTTTTAATGATATCTCTAATATCCTCTCTTTTTTCTTGAAAAAACACCTTTCTTCTATATTTTGGTGCAAAAACCACATGATATTTGCAGTTCCACTTCATATGTGCTAAACTTTTAATGTCAGTATTTTGTTCATTCATTTTACTGTCCTCCTAATGTGTATTATTTACGTAACTGGCAGGTCACGTTTATATTATACACATTAGGAGTAAAACAACTGAATATATCGCTAAAGCTTCTATAGAACCACGCGATTATCGCGTGGTTTTCTTAACATAAAAAATAGGCTTCGCCTATTTTTTATACAACACATGTCGGATTAGTCCGCCGTATTTTTCCGTTGTTGTAATGATTTCAAATCCGTCCCGAAGAAGCGTATTCAGACTTGCCGTATTATCCGGAGAAATCGTGGAAAGTGCGGTTTGATATTTTGTGTCTTTCAGCAGTTCTTCTCCGGCGCGAAGAAGTCTGCCTTGCAATCCCTGTCCACGGAAGTTTTGGAATACTCCGGCAGAATCCATATACACAACATGCTCTTTTTCCTCAGTAGTCAGATTCAGATAATCACCTAAGTGCTCCGGTTCGTTAATATCCGGGAATCGGAAGACAAAATATCCGGCTAACATATTTTTTTCTTCGGCTAGTAGTGCAAAACCGTGTTCTCCATCAATGTATTTCTCTAATTCTTCTGCTTCATCTATTACATACATAGATGGATCGTCCATATCAGAACGGATTTTCTTCATAGAAGCGGCAAGAAGTTCTGCATCATTTCTATTTGCTTTTCTGAAAATCATAATGAAATCCCCTTTATCCTTAAATATGAAAATATTTTAGCAGTTTTCAGAATAAAGTACAACGCAAATTCCGATACTAAAGGAAAAAGTATAGGAGAAATTTGTATATGAGCGAGAGAGAAGAGCAGCCAAATGAAGAGAAAAATGAACAAATCAAAGAAATGGGAAGTTTGGAACTTACAAACAGCAAGAAAAAGCATAATATCCGCCTGCTTACAATCATAGGAGAAATTGAAGGTCATGAAGCAGTCAATGCGAATACAAAGGCGACAAAATATGAACATTTACTTCCAAAACTTGCTGAGATTGAAGATGATGAAGAAATTGAGGGGCTTTTAATTCTTTTGAACACATTGGGAGGTGATGTGGAGGCAGGGCTTGCCATTGCGGAAATGATCGCATCGCTTAGTAAGCCAAGCGTTTCACTTGTACTTGGAGGAAGTCATTCGATCGGCGGTCCACTTGCAGTGTCTGCGGATTATTCTTTTATTGTCCCAAGCGGAACGATGGTAGTTCACCCAGTACGGTCAAGCGGGATGTTTATCGGAGTGATGCAAAGCTATCGAAATATGGAAAAGACGCAGAACCGTATTACGAAATTTATCGCGGATCATTCCCACATTTCTCAAGAGAGGATTGAGGAACTGATGTTAGATCCGACGCAGCTTGTGAAAGATGTTGGAACCATGCTGGAAGGAGAAGAAGCAGTGAGAGAAGGATTGATTGATGAGGTAGGGGGAATGAAGGATGCTCTTGACAAACTTCACAAATTAATCGAAGAAAGAAGACTGGAAAGAAATGAAAATTCATAATGACATAATAGAATTCCAATGCTATAATATTATATGTATGTTTAGAATTGGGGAGGGATTTTATGGCGTCGAAGTCAAACAATACAAGAAAGTCAACTTCGAAATCGACTAAGACCAAAAAGTCAGGTAAACAGACTACAAAGAGATCAACTGCTAAGAAAAACACAGGAAAACAGCCGGATCAGTCATTTGTAAGCGGGGAGATTACAATATTGGTTTCATTGGCGGTGTGCATTTTGCTCTTGATCAGCAATTTTGGAATAGGGGGATTTTTGGGAGACCATGTGTCATCCGTTTTATTTGGAATATTCGGTTTACCGGCATATATTATGCCGATTGTCATTTTTATAGGAATTGCTTTTGCCACATCCAATAAAAGCAATTCCGTTGCTTACATAAAAGTCATTGCGGGTGTGATCTTAACATTAATGTCTTGCACATTTATACAACTTATTACAACAAATTATGAAAAATCACACACGCTATTTGCGTATTACCGTGATTCAAGTACAGGGAAGAATGGTGGAGGAATCCTGGGTGGAACATTTGTCAAACTGCTTTGCCCGGCAATTGGAGTTCCCGGAACGTTTGTTGTTGTGATTGCTCTTATTATTATCAGTCTTGTATTAATTACAGAAAAATCATTTTTGCGTGGTTTACAGAAGGGAAGCCGGAAGGCGTATGAGGCGGCGAAGGAAGACGCGGCAAGGCGTCGGGAGGCAGCAGTCAATCGTAAAGAAGAACGAGAACAAAACAGAGAACTGAAGCGAAGAGAGCGACAGGTAAGCGGAGTTTCCTTTGATACAACTTTGGTGCAGGGAAAGGCAGAGATGAAAGAGATATTGCCGCCACAACCGGAGGAGATTCCACAGATCAAGGGGCTAAGTTCAGAAGAAAAACTACCACTTCCGTTTGAAGAAGAAGTATCCGGGGAAAATGCAGTACCGGAGATGGAGCCAATCGTGATTAATCGAGCGATACCGGAGGTAACAGAAGAAGACGACAGGGATATGGAGACTGCGTCTGTAGGAAACGTAACTATGGAGACGGTTCCGATGGAAGAGATTCCGGAATCCGGACAGGAAGGGACGACGAAGAAGGCGAAAGTAGATGTGGCTGCCGAAGTGGCAGATGTGGCTTCTGTCATAGAGAAGGAAAATAATAAACCGAAACCGGAATATAAACTTCCACCTCTTAATCTTCTGAAAAAAGGCAAACGTGGAGGAGGAGATTCAGAAAGATATTTGAGAGAGACGGCTATGAAGCTTCAACAGACACTGAAGAACTTTGGGGTGAACGTTACGATTACTGATGTAAGTTGTGGCCCGTCTGTTACACGGTTTGAACTTCAACCGGAACAAGGTGTAAAAGTCAGCAAGATTGTTGGATTAACAGATGATATCAAATTAAATCTAGCAGCGGCAGATATTCGTATTGAAGCTCCGATTCCGGGGAAAGCAGCAGTCGGGATTGAAGTTCCGAACAAGGAGAATGTTGCTGTGATGCTTCGAGATCTTTTGGAGACGGAGGAGTTTAAAAATCACCCATCTAATATTGCATTCGCGGCAGGAAAGGATATTGCGGGGAAAGCAGTGGTGGCAGATATCAAGAAAATGCCGCATGTGCTCATTGCCGGGGCAACTGGATCCGGTAAATCGGTATGTATTAATACATTGATTATGAGCATTTTATACAAGGCTAATCCGGAGGATGTAAAATTGATCATGATTGATCCGAAGGTTGTGGAGCTTAGTGTATACAATGGAATCCCACATTTGATGATTCCGGTTGTGACGGATCCGAAGAAAGCATCCGGAGCCTTGAATTGGGCTGTGGTAGAGATGGAGAAGCGTTATCAATTGTTTGCTGAATACAATGTACGGGATCTTGCAGGATATAATGAAAAAGTAGATGGAATCAAGGATATTGATGATGATACAAAGCCTAAGAAACTGCCGCAGATTGTGATCATTGTGGACGAGTTGGCAGACCTTATGATGGTGGCTCCGGGAGAAGTAGAAACGGCAATCTGCCGGCTTGCGCAACTTGCCAGAGCAGCAGGAATTCATCTTGTACTTGCTACACAGAGACCGTCTGTCAATGTCATTACAGGATTGATCAAGGCGAATATGCCTTCTAGAATTGCGTTTTCTGTATCTTCCGGAGTGGATTCTCGTACAATCATTGATATGAATGGTGCTGAGAAACTCTTGGGAAAAGGTGATATGCTTTTTTATCCTCAAGGATATCAGAAACCGGTTCGTGTACAAGGTGCTTTTGTGTCAGATCAAGAAGTGCAGGCAGTCGTAGAATTTCTTGTAAATCATAATGGCAATGTTTCTTATGATGAGGAGATTACAAACCACGTGAACAGTGCATCTTCCGGTATTTCTACAGGAGCCGGAGGAGCGGGAACGGGGGATGAAAGGGACCAGTATTTTGTAGATGCAGGTCGTTTCATTATAGAAAAAGAAAAGGCATCTATCGGGATGTTGCAAAGAGTGTTCAAAATCGGATTCAACCGTGCAGCCCGCATTATGGATCAACTTGCGGAAGCAGGAGTCGTAGGTGAAGAAGAGGGAACAAAACCACGTAAGGTACTCATGTCTATGGAGGAATTTGAGCAGTACATAGAAGAGTACGTCTAAGAGAAAGGGAGGACTTGAAGAATGAAGACAGACATTCAGATTGCACAAGAAGCAAAGATGGCACATATCAAAGATGTGGCGGCAAGTATTGGAATTCAGGAAGATGATTTGGAGTTCTATGGAAAGTATAAAGCAAAACTTTCCGATGACCTTTGGGAAAAAGTGAAGGACAATGAAGATGGGAAACTCGTTCTTGTAACGGCAATCAATCCGACTCCGGCGGGAGAAGGCAAAACAACTACAAGTGTAGGACTTGGACAGGCCATGGCACAACTGAACAAGAAAGCTATCATTGCACTTCGGGAACCTTCTCTTGGACCATGCTTTGGTATCAAAGGTGGTGCCGCAGGAGGCGGGTATGCTCAGGTTGTACCGATGGAAGACTTAAATCTGCATTTCACAGGTGATTTTCATGCGATTACTTCGGCAAACAACCTGCTGGCAGCGTTGCTTGACAATCATATTCAGCAAGGAAATGCACTGCAGATTGATCCAAGACAGGTTGTGTGGAAACGTTGCCTTGATATGAATGACCGTGTACTTAGAAATGTAGTGGTAGGTCTTGGAAATAAGATGGATGGAATGGTAAGGGAAGATCATTTTGTGATCACAGTTGCATCTGAGATTATGGCGATTCTTTGCCTTGCCAATGATCTGAATGACCTAAAGGAGAGATTGGGACGAATCGTGGTCGCATATAATTTTGCAGGAGAGCCTGTTACTGCTGAACAGTTGAATGCAACAGGTGCTATGACTGCATTATTGAAAGATGCGATCAAACCGAATCTTATCCAGACATTAGAACATACGCCTGCACTCGTGCACGGTGGACCTTTCGCAAACATTGCACATGGATGCAACAGTGTAAGAGCAACAAAAACAGCATTAAAACTTTGTGACATCGTCATTACAGAAGCGGGTTTTGGTGCAGATCTTGGTGCAGAGAAATTCATGGATATCAAATGTAGAAGCGCACAGTTAAAACCAGATGCAGTTGTGCTTGTAGCAACGGTGCGCGCATTGAAGTATAATGGTGGAGTTGCGAAAGCTGACCTTGGGGAAGAGAATCTTGAGGCTTTGAAAAAAGGGATCGTCAACTTGGAAAAACATATTGAAAATGTTCAGAAATTCGGGGTGCCGGTAATTGTGACCTTGAACTCTTTCGTGACAGATACAGAAGCTGAGTATGAATATATTAAGAAGTTCTGTGAAGAAAGAGGATGTGAATTTGCCCTTTCGGAAGTGTGGGCAAAAGGTGGAGAAGGCGGTATTGCGCTTGCGGAGAAAGTATTGGAGACGTTAGAGACAAAGGAAAGCCATTTCCACACTTTATATGCAGATGAACTTTCGCTGAAAGAAAAAATTGAGACAATTTCGAAAGAAATTTACGGAGCCGATGGTGTGGAGTATGCACCTGTAGCAGAAAAACAGCTTGCCAAAATCGAAGCTATGGGATTTCAGACACTTCCGATTTGTATGGCAAAAAATCAATATTCATTGTCAGATGATGCTACAATGCTTGGCCGTCCGACAAACTTTAAAATACATATTCGGGAAGTCTACGTGAGTGCAGGGGCAGGATTTGTCGTTGCCTTAACCGGAGCAGTTATGACAATGCCGGGACTTCCAAAAGTACCGGCTGCAAACGGAATAGATGTGAACGAGAAGGGACAGATTACCGGATTGTTCTAAGACTCGTGAGCAAGTCTTGAATTAGGAGGAGTTATTGTGAAATGTAGTGTATGTGGAGCTGAGATCAAAGAGGGGGCTCTTTATTGTGATGCCTGTGGGGCGGAAGTGCGAATCGTCCCTGATTACAGTCCGTTGGATGAGGTTCTTACTGCACATGTAAGGGGAGAAATCGAAGGACGCGCAAACCGCCCGCAAAAAAGCAGAAATGGAAACGGGACAGGAAATGTAAAGCGTAAAAAGAAGAGAAAAAATAAGAAGAAAAAGATGCTTTGGATACTTGGAATACTTCTTGGTGCCATGCTAATTGGCCTGATTGCATTCCGTAGTTCTTATGGCGGATTGATTCAACGCGGCAATAATGCGATTGAAGACAAGAGGTACAATGCGGCATATAAATATTTTCAGGAAGCATCTGAAAAAAATAAAAAAAGAGCAGAAGCTTATAAAGGAATGGCAAAAGTGTACACGCTGCAGGACAATCTGACAGATGCGGAAAATATTTTCGTGACACAGATTGCAGAACAACCGGATAATGCGGACATTTATCGTGCAGCAGCAGAATTTTATGTGGACACAAAGCAGACGGAAAAGATTCCTGTAATGTTAGATAATTGTACGGAAGACTCTGTACTTTCGGAGATGTCCGATTATATTGTGGAAGTCCCGACATTTTCTTTGGAAGATGGTACTTATGAAGAAGTCCAGGAACTGAAACTTTCTTCTGAGGAAGGGAATGACATATACTATACTTTGGATGAATCTGAACCAACAGTAGAAAAAGGCACGAAGTACGGAACAGAGATAGAATTGGATGAAAAAGAATGGGTAGTCAAAGCAATCTGCGTCAATAAGAAGGGAATTCCAAGCCTTACAGTGACACGTAAGATTACAGTAGAATTGCCGATTTCTGATCCGCCTGTCGTATCACCGTCTAGTGGACTTTATGAAGAAGCAATGAATATCACAATCCAGGTTCCGGAAGGGTTTACGGCCTATTATGTATTTGGTTCAGCAGAACCTACAAAGGAAAACTGGACAGAATATGAAGGACCGATTGCGATGCCGGAAGGCAACAAGATATTCAGCGCAGTTCTCATGGAAAATGATACAGGGAAAATCAGTGCAGCAACAGTAAGAAATTATGATTTGAAAATAGTTTCGTCAGGGGAAACATCTGATGGCGGAGAAGAGGAAGAGTAATCTTCCTCTTTTTGCGTAGGTAAACTGTTTTATTGAATTTTTTTGCCATATCCTTATTGTACGGAAAAAAGTACAAAAACCAGGCAAAAAAATCTTGCGTTAAATATTTAACGGATGTATAATGAGTATGTTAATAAAATAACAAAAATTCAAACAACAATTTTCAAAGGAGATGTATAAAATGGCAAGATTTACATTACCAAGAGATATTTACCATGGCAAAGGATGTCTGGAAGAACTGAAGAACTTAAAAGGGAAAAAAGCAATCCTCGTAGTTGGTGGAGGTTCTATGAAACGTCAGGGATTCTTGGATAGAGCTGTGAATTACTTAAAAGAAGCAGGGATGGAAGTTGAGCTTTTTGAAGGTGTTGAGCCTGACCCATCAGTTGAGACAGTTATGAAAGGTGCAGAAGCTATGCGCAAATTTGAACCTGACTGGATCGTTGCAATGGGTGGAGGATCTCCGATTGATGCTGCAAAAGCTATGTGGGCATTCTATGAGTATCCGGATACAACATTTGAAGATCTTTGCATTCCGTTTAATTTCCCAGAATTAAGACAGAAAGCAAAATTTGCTGCAATTCCTTCTACATCCGGAACAGCAACAGAAGTAACTGCCTTCTCTGTAATCACAGATTATGAGAAAGGAATCAAATATCCGTTAGCAGACTTTAACATTACACCGGATGTTGCAATTGTTGATTCTGAGTTAGTTGAGAAACTTCCGGCTCATCAGGTTGCATACACTGGTATGGATGCGTTGACACATGCAATTGAAGCATATGTATCTACTTTGAATTGTGCATATACAGATCCGTTAGCAATTCAGGCAATTGAAATGGTATTTGACTATCTGCCGGCATCATTTAAAGGAAATATGGAAGCAAGAGCACAGATGCATGATGCACAGTGTCTGGCAGGTATGGCATTCTCCAATGCTTTGCTTGGTATTGTACATTCTATGGCACATAAAACAGGTGCTGCATTCTCTACAGGACATATTACCCACGGTCTTGCAAATGCAATGTACCTTCCATACGTAATCAAATACAATGCAAAAGATCCTGTGGCAGCAAAACGTTATGCTGAAATTGCAAGAAGAACAGGACTTGACGGAGCTTCAGAGCGAGCACTTATCAACAGCTTATGTAAGAAAATCGATGAGTTCAATGTGATTTTAGGAATTCCGGCTACATTAAAAGAATTTGGTATTAAAGAAGAGGAATTCAAAGAGAAGATAGCCACAATTGCTGAAAATGCAGTGGGAGATGCCTGCACAGGATCCAACCCAAGAACAATCGATCCTGCAACAATGGAAAGATTATTTACATGTATTTACTACGGAACAGAAGTTGATTTCTAATCCGATTATCACTTATAATATAAATTGGGACAGATGCTTTTGAAGTATCTGTCCTTTTCGGATAGAATAAGGAAATGTTCCTATCGATTCTTGATAAATTTATCTTGATATTTAGGTAACAATGTTTTATGATAAAGAGTAGATAAAATTTAAGGAGGCACATAATGTATAAAATACTAAAAGCTGAAGAATTAGCAGATAAGATTTATCTTATGGATGTTGAAGCCCCAAGAGTTGCAAAGCATTGTCAACCGGGACAGTTCGTTATTGTGAAGATGGACGATAAGGGAGAGAGAATCCCTCTTACAATTTGCGATTATGACAGAGAAGCAGGAACAATCACAATTGTCTTTCAGATTGTCGGAGCATCTACACTTAAGATGGCTGATTTGAAAGCAGGTGACAGTTTCAGAGACTTTACAGGTCCTTTAGGATGTCCATCAGAATTCGTTGAGGAGGACTTAGAGGCATTAAAGAATAAAAAGATGCTATTTGTTGCAGGTGGTGTTGGAGCAGCGCCTGTATATCCACAGGTAAAATGGCTGAAAGAGCATGGTATTGATGTGGATGTTATCGTAGGTTCCAAGACAAAAGATATGTTGATTCTTGAAGATGAGATGAGATCTGTAGCAGGTAATCTTTATGTTTGTACAGACGATGGCTCTTATGGACATGCTGGTATGGTTACAAGCATGATTGAAAAATTAGTTGGAGAGGGCAAGAAATACGATGTATGTGTAGCAATCGGTCCAATGATTATGATGAAATTCGTATGTCTCCTTACTAAGAAATTAGAGATTCCTACTATTGTAAGTATGAACCCAATCATGGTAGACGGAACAGGTATGTGCGGCGCATGTCGACTTCAGGTTGGTGATGAGATCAAATTTGCTTGTGTAGACGGCCCAGAGTTTGACGGACACCTGGTAGATTTTGATCAGGCTATGAAGAGACAGATGATGTATAAGACAGAAGAAGGCCGTGCGATGTTAAAAGCACAGGAAGGTGATACACATCATGGTGGATGTGGTCATTGTGGAGGTGAAAACTAATGGCTGATGTATTAAAAAAAGTACCTGTAAGAGAACAGGAACCACAGGTTCGTGCAAAGAATTTTGATGAAGTATGTTTAGGTTATAATAAAGAAGAAGCTATGGATGAGGCAACACGTTGCATTAATTGTAAAAATGCACAGTGTGTAAAAGGATGTCCTGTAGCGATTAATATCCCTGGATTTATCCAGCAGGTAAAAGAAGGAAATATTGAAGAAGCTTACAAAATTATTGGTGAGTCTTCTGCACTTCCTGCAATTTGTGGACGTGTATGTCCTCAGGAATCACAGTGCGAAGGTAAATGTATCCGTGGTATCAAAGGTGAGCCGGTTTCTATCGGTAAACTTGAGAGATTCGTTGCTGATTATGCGTTAGAGAATGATATTAAGCCAGTAGGAGCAGAGGAGAAAAACGGACATAAAGTAGCTGTAATCGGTTCGGGTCCGGCAGGTCTTACATGTGCAGGTGATCTTGCAAAATTAGGATATGACGTAACAGTATTTGAAGCTCTTCATGAGCTTGGTGGTGTATTGGTATATGGTATTCCAGAATTTCGTTTACCAAAACACGCTGTTGTGAAAAAAGAGATTGAAAAAGTAAAAGAATTAGGCGTTAAGTTCGAGACAAACGTTGTAATCGGTAAATCTACAACAATTGATCAATTGATCGAAGAAGAAGGTTTTGAAGCTGTATTCGTAGGTTCCGGTGCAGGTCTTCCGAAATTCATGGGAATCCCTGGAGAGAACGCAAACGGAGTATTCTCTGCAAATGAATATCTTACAAGAAGTAACCTTATGAAAGCATTTGATGAGTCTTATGATACACCGATCGTAGCTGGTACAAAAGTAGCAGTAGTTGGTGGCGGTAACGTTGCTATGGATGCTGCAAGAACAGCTCTTCGCCTTGGCGCAGAAGTTCATATCGTATACCGTCGTAGTGAAGAAGAATTACCAGCTAGAGTAGAAGAAGTTCACCATGCGAAAGAAGAAGGTGTTATCTTCGACTTACTTACAAATCCGAAGGAAATTTTAGTAGATGAGAACGGATATGTAAAAGGAATGGTATGCGTGAAGATGGAACTCGGGGAGCCGGATGCATCAGGAAGAAGACGTCCTGTTGAAGTAGAAGGCTCTGAGTTCACAATTGACCTTGATACAATTATCATGTCACTTGGTACTTCTCCAAACCCACTTATTTCTTCTACAACAGAAGGTCTTGAAGTAAATAAATGGAAATGTATCGTTGCAGACGAAGAGACAGGTAAGACAACAAAAGAAGGTGTCTATGCCGGTGGAGATGCTGTAACAGGTGCGGCTACAGTTATCCTTGCTATGGGTGCTGGTAAAGCAGGTGCAAAAGGTATTCACGAGTATTTGTCAAACAAATAATCCGAAGATATCTTTACTAGAATACAAAAATGCTATAAAATGTCTTTGTGTGAATTTCGCACAAAGACATTTTTTTGAGGGAAAAAGATATGAAGATTACAATTGTTACGGTAGGGAAAATAAAAGAAAAATATTTGAAAGATGCAATTGCGGAATATACGAAGCGTTTGAGTAAATACTGCAAGCTTGAAATCGTGGAAGTGGTTGATGAGAAAACACCGGATACGGCCAGTGAGACAGTGGAAGAGCAGATCCGTTCCAAAGAGGCGGAACGGATTTTAAAATATGTGAAAGACGATGCATATGTGATTACTTTGGAGATAGGTGGGACACAGCTCACATCAGAAGAACTTGCGGGTAAAATTGAAAAACTGGGCGTGCAGGGAACAAGCCATATTATGTTTATCATTGGAGGGTCGATCGGACTTGGGAAAGAAGTGGTAAATCATTCGGACTATGCACTTAGTTTTTCTAAAATGACATTTCCACATCAGTTGATGCGTGTCATTCTTCTGGAACAGGTATATCGGAGTTACCGGATCATAAATGGAGAACCGTATCATAAATAATCGGTGTCTATAGTAAGAGGTAGGAAATAATGATTTGACAAGGTAGGGACAGAATGATATAATGCCTCACTGATAAGTTGGAGAACAGGAGGAATTTGAATGACTTTTTATCAAGAACTACAGTTGAATCAGGCGGGATCTAAACAGATGATTAAAAATGCAGAAACGAAGAAAGAGAAAGCCTATCATCTTTTTGTATATCTGTTTAAAATTGTAATAACCCTAATTTTTTGTGTTGCTTTTGTAACGCTTTACAGTATGATTTTCGGAAGTGATAACAGCATTGTTGGAGTGGTGGTACTTCTGAGTGTTATGACGTTTCGATTTGCGGACTTTGGAATCCATGCACCGCATGCGCTAAGTTCATTGGTGGTGATTTGGGGGATTATGACATTTGGTCCAAGGTTGGCGAATGCCGGTAACTTGTTTACGGAATTATTAGTAAATATAATCTGCATATTTGTTTTGATGTTGTTGGGATGTCATAATGTCGTGATGTGTAATCAATCAACATTACTATTAGGTTACCTTTTACTATACGGATATGATGTGTCGGGAAAAGAATATATACTGCGTATTGCGGGAATGCTTTTGGGAGGAATCATAACAGGGATTGTATTTTACAAAAATCACAAACATCAGCAGTATAAAAGAAAACTGTATCATATTTTTGAAGAATTTGATCTTTCTTCTTCCAGAACAAGATGGCAGGTTTGTGTAACTTTGGGTGTATCCACAGTCATATTGATTGCAGGACTTTTGAATTTCCCGCGGACAATGTGGGTTGGAATTGCAGCTATGTCTGTTCTCGTTCCATTTCATGATGATATAAAAGGAAGAGTGAAGGGAAGAATTCCTGGAAATATTATGGGAGGAGTTACATTTCTGATTATATACTTCTTACTTCCGGAATCTATGTATTCCTACATCGGCGTATTGGGTGGAATCGGCGTTGGACTTTCAGCAAGTTATAAATATCAGGCAGTATTTAACTCATGGGGGGCAATTTCCATTGCCATGACTTTTTTAGGCGTGGAAGGTGCAATTTTTTTCCGAATTTTCAATAATGCATTTGGTGCTTTTTATGCACTGGTATTTGACAGAGCGTTTGGAAAACTGGTGGGATTGATATCTCAAAATCAAGACTGCGTTTCAAAAGTATAGGAGTAAAATGATGAGTGAAAACAGGAAACAAGAGCAGATAGAAGAGATCTTTTCCTATTATGGAAATCAAAAGGATAAATCAACGCAGGAAATGGTAGTTGCTCTTTTGAAAGAACTTCAGGAAGTAGAAGGATGTATTTCTATCGGATTGAGAAAACGAGTGGTTGAAGTGACGGGAATTACAGAAAATTTCTTGAACTGTATTATTAAAATGTACCCGAGTATCAAAGAATCAGCAAACGTACACGAGATTATTGCATGTACCGGGGAACGATGTGGCAATAAAAACGGAATGGAAATCTTGCGGAATATAAAAAAAGAACTTGGAATCGGAAAAGATGGTATGTCAAGAGATGGAAATTTCAAATTACAGACAAGAAATTGCCTGAAACAATGTCGGACAGCTCCCAATCTTATGATAGATGGAAAGATTTATTCCGGACAAGAACTCGAAGATATCAAAAAACTTTTTCAAAAAATATAATAATCGATTACCTATAGGTTCTATAAAACATATATATTTTACAAATGTTATCTTCTGTGCTAGACTAAGTTTGGAGTTAGGATTAGTTCTTTGGAGGGTGAAATGAAAAAAGATTATAGTAAACTATGGGTATTGTTCAAATCAATGTTTGTGCTGAGTGCATGCACGTTCGGTGGAGGATTCGTAATCGTTTCCTTAATGAAGAAAAAATATGTGGAAGAACTGCAGTGGCTGGAAGAAGATGAGATGCTGGATGTAACAGCAATTACCCAGTCTGCTCCGGGACCTTTGCCGGTGAATGCTTCTGTGATTATCGGATACAGAATAGCAGGAGTTGTCGGTTCCTTGACTGCAATATTCGGAACAATTCTTCCGCCGATGATCATTATATCTATTATTTCTATTTTTTATAATCAATTTCGTGCCAATCCATACATCAGTATTGCATTACAGGTTATGAGAGCCGGGGTTGCGGCAGTGATTTTTGATGTGGTGATAAATCTTGCGGGAAATGTATGGAAAACAAGAAGATTGTTATACATTGTCATGATGGTGATTGCATTTGTTGCAACCTATCTTTTGGATGTAAGTGCCATGATCATTATTCTGACATGTCTTGCCATCGGAATCATTGATCTTGTGGTACAGATATGGAGGACAAAGAAAAGCGGGGGAGTAGTATAATGTTGTTGTTGAAATTGTTTTTTGCTTTTATTCAGGTAGGCCTGTTCAGTGTAGGTGGTGGGTATGCGGCAATTCCGTTGATTCAGGAACAGATTGTAAATCTTCATGGTTTGATGACTTTAGAAGAATTCTCGGATTTGATTACTGTAGCGGAAATGACGCCGGGACCAATCTCAATTAACTCTGCAACTTTTGTTGGAATGCGGGTTGCTGGAATTCCGGGTGTACTTCTTTGTTCCATCGGTTGTATTATTCCATCTTTTTGCATCTGCCTTATTTTGGCACATTTCTATTATAAATATCGTACAGTGGGCGGTGTACAGGTGGTTCTTGGAGCTATGAGACCGGCGGTTGTGGCACTAATTGCTTCTGCCGGGGCATCAATTCTGATGTTGGCACTTTTTCAGACGGAACTAAAAGATGCAGTACTTTCTAATATACGTCTTGTAGAACTTAGTATATTTGCAGTGTCATTGTATCTTTTAAGAAAATACAAAGTAAGTGCGATTGCTATCATTCTCGGAAGTGGTGTTGTAGGAACGGCTATCTATATGTTGATGGGAGCAATTTAAATCGGTTTGTAAAATAAGTGAGGAAGCAACATGACGATACGGCATTTAAAAATATTTACAGCCGTGGCGGATTCTGGTGGGATGAGTAAAGCTGCAAAAGAACTCCACATTTCCCAACCGAGTATCAGCCAGGCGGTTTCAGAACTTGAAAAATATTATGGTGTAAAGCTTTTTGAACGGCTTTCCCAGAAAATCTATCTGACAAAGGAAGGAGAGCTTATGCTCTCTTTTTCCCGTCATATTCTGGATTCATTTGAGCAGATGGAAGAATCCATGAATCAGGCGGTGGAAAAAAGAATGCTTACGATTGGGTGCAGTGTGTCAGTGGGAACTTGTCTCATTGACGGAATTCTGGATGAAGCGAAGCAACGAATTCCAAAGTGTCAGATCAGTGTCATTGTAGCGAATTCTTCGGAAATTGAGCAGGAAGTTCTAACGAATGGAGTAGATCTTGGAATTGTAGAAGGGATTATAAGAAATCGTGATCTTATCGTGACTCCGGTATGCGAGGATGAGCTGGTTCTTGTATGCGGCAAGGAACATCCTCTAGCAAAAGAGAAACTGGTTACAATGGAAATGCTGCAAGGACAAGATTATGTAAGCCGCGAGAGTGGAAGTGCAGAGCGAAATCAGTTTGAACAGTTATTTGAAGAATATGGATTGCAGCTTAATAGAACATTTTGCAGCACAAATACAGAGGCAATTAAGAATGCGGTTATCCGTGGAAGGGGGATTGCTATATTTTCCAAACGAATGATAAAAGATGAAGTAAGTGATGGACGAATGGTAATCGTACCGGTAAAAGATGTAAGTGTAAAAAGAAATATTGATCTTGTATTGCATAAAAACAAATATGTGTCAAATGAAATACGGATTATGCAGGAAATACTTACAAAAGAAGAGGCACAATACGCAGTCGACAATTTGGAATAGGATAGAATTAAAAAAAATGTTGAAGTATGTAGAAAAATCAGATGATGATTGATAGCTACACATTTCAACATTTTTGTTAATTGTAACTTTTTTTCTCTGTACTCCTTGACATATATAGATTATCGATATACAATGAAAACAACAAATATATATCGATTATCTATATAAGGAGGGAAGACATATGGCAGTAGATAAAAGTTTAATATCCGGAAGTACAACAATGCTTCTTTTGAAATTACTAAGTGAAAAGAATATGTATGGATATGAGATGATCGAAACCTTAAGAGAACGATCTGAAAATGCGTTTGAATTAAAGGCGGGAACCATGTATCCGCTTCTTCACAGTATGGAAATGAGCAAGCAGCTTACATCGTATACAAAAGAGGTGAAGGGGAAATCGCGAAAGTATTATCAGATTACAGAAGAAGGGAAAAAACAGCTTGCACAGAAAGAAAGTGAATGGCTGGAATATTCCAATGCGGTTATGAAAGTGATGGGAGGTGCTGTTTATGGTACGCTATAAATATTTAAGAATTCTTACAAAATCCATCGAAGATTATGATGTAAGGGCACAGATTGCTTCGGAGATCATGGATCATATGGATGATCAGAAAGCCGCTTATATGGAAGAAGGTATGAGTGAAGAAGAGGCGGAAACACAGGCGGTCTTAAGTATGGGCGATCCGGAAGAGGCAGCGGAACAATTCGCTCACCTATACTATCCAAATAAAGAAACGAGGAATATGGTGATTTACGGACTCTTTTCCTTACTGGGTGCCGTACTTATATGGGGATTTGCACAATGGGATGCCTTTGGAGATCCAATTCTGAAAATTATGCTTACCTGTGGCGGATATTTGCTGATGATTTTCGGTTTGATTTCGGGAGCTGAGGAGAAATATTTGAATCTTCCATTTTATTATGGAAAGAATCAAAACGGAGGCTCCAATCTGAACTCTTATGGGATTTGTGCGGTTGCTACGGCATTGGTTTCCCGAAATTACATACAATGGTTTCTGTTGACCATACTTCTTGGCATCATTCTTTGGATGGAACGAGATCTGATCGGGAAGAGACAGAAGGCAAAGACGGAAAAATATATCTGGACAACAGGTGTGGCAGCAACAGATATTAATTATAAGGGTATGGCAGAAATCAATGGTAAGATACAGGAAGTACGCGTGACCCATGATAGCATCAAAAAGGGAACGCCGGTTGTGATCGTTAATGTAGATGGATTTCATTTGATTGTGGAACCAGCATAGTCTATAGAGCACAGAAAAAAAGAATTTTCTAAAATGGATAAAAATGAAAGAGGAATCCTACGGTAAATATACTTGAAACAGCAGAAAGTTTGTGCTATCGTTATGATTAAGATGAATAATAAAAGGAGTTGAAGATCATGAGTTTATTAGAAATGATGTATAACCGCCGCAGCGTGAGAAAATACACAGGCGAAGCTGTTTCAGAAGAAGATGTGAAGAAAATATTATCTGCAGGACTTCTTGGAGCTACAGGAAAAAATATCAGACCTTGGGAATTTATCGTTGTAAACGATAAAGACGTATTACAAAAACTTGCAGATTGCAGAACAGGTTCTGTTGCCATGTTAAAGACATGCGAATGTGCAATCGTTGTGATCGCAGACGAAAACAAGACAGATGTATGGGTAGAGGATTGTTCTGTAGCAATGGCAAATATGCATCTTATGGCAGACAGCCTTGGACTTGGAAGTTGCTGGATCCAGGCAAGACTTCGTGAAGCAAACGACGGAAGAACAGCAGAAGATTTTATTAAGGATGCACTCGCTGTTCCGGAGAACTACAAAGTAGAAGCAATCTTATCACTTGGACAGCCTGATGGGAAACCGGAGGCACATACAGAGGCAGATCTTTTATTTGATAAAGTTCACTATAACAAATTTTAATCAGATTACGTATAGGAGCGGGGCGCGAAAGCACCCCGTTTTTCCTTGCCTTAGCCCGTATTTTCTATTATACTAAAAATAATCGATGAAATAACAGGAGCGAAACGATGCAATCAGAACTTGAAAAATATTATAATAAATTTTGTGAAGAAAAGAGACTGACAAGAAGACATGGGCAGGTAGAATATATTACGTCTATGAAATATATACATAAATATCTGGAGGAATTTCCGAAGGCAAAAATCTTGGATGTGGGAGCGGGTACTGGAAGATACTCTGTTGCACTTTCAGAAGAAGGATATGATGTGACGGCACTGGAACTTGTAAAATATAATCTTGGGATTTTAAAGCAAAAAGGCAGTAACGTCAAAGCTTATCAAGGAACGGCATTGAATCTGAAGCGCTTTGAAGATGAGTCTTTTGATCTGACGCTTGTATTTGGACCGATGTACCACCTTTATACAGAAGAAGATAAAGTAAAAGCGCTTTGTGAAGCAAAGCGGGTCACAAAAAAGGGCGGTGTGATTCTTGTTGCATACTGCATGAATGAATACAGCATTCTTACATACGGGTTTAAAGAAAATCATATTCTTGAAAGTATACAAAACGGAAAGATTAACAAAGAATACCGTGTGACACCGAAACCGGAAGATCTGTACGATTATGTAAGGTTAGAGGATATTGATGCAATCAATCAAGCAGCAGGACTTACAAGGATTCAAATCGTGGCGGCGGATGGACCGGCAAACTATATGCGTCAGGTATTGAATGCAATGGATGAAGAAACATTCCATACCTTTATTGATTATCATCTTCATACATGTGAAAGACCGGAACTATTGGGTGCAAGTGCACATACATTGGATATTTTAAGGAAAGAGTAGGGCAGAGAAAGTGAAACGAGAAGTACGTATGGAAGATATTTCAGACGGGAAATTTTATACAGCAAATGATCTGGTGAAGGCGGATTGCGGAGATTGTGAAGGGTGTTCTGCCTGTTGTCATGGAATGGGAAGCTCCATTGTGCTGGATCCACTTGATATTTATCGTCTGACCTCAGGTATGCAGGTGACGTTTGAGCGGCTTCTGGCCGATAAAATCGAGCTGAATGTGGTAGACGGATTGATTTTACCGAATTTGAAAATGAGTGGAGAGAGGGAATGCTGCACATTTTTAAATGAAGAAGGAAGATGTTCGATCCATGCCATCCGACCGGGAATCTGCAGACTCTTTCCTCTGGGACGTTATTATGAGAAAGGAACATTTCAATATTTTCTTCAAATCCATGAGTGCCAGAAAGAAAACCGTACAAAGGTAAAAGTGAAGAAGTGGATTGATACTCCGAACTTGAAAAAGAACGAGAAATACATTTCGGATTGGCATTATTTTCTTTTGGAAGTCCAAGGGAAATTGTTGAAAACAGAAGATGAGACGGTGAAAAAAATCAATATGTTCTTATTGCAAAGCTTTTTTCTGGAGCCATATAAGGCGGAAGAAGATTTTTATGTACAGTTTGATGAAAGACTGGCAAAAGTAAAAGAAACATTGCAGATGATTTTTGGATAAGCATTTTGAGTAAGAAATATGAAGATACAGGTGAGATAAATGATAAAAACATATGTAGCATTTGACTTGGAAACAACAGGACTAAGTGAAGAAAATGATCAGATTATAGAAATTGGAGCCGTGAAAGTGCAGGAAGGAAAAGTGACAGACCGTTTTATGCAGTTTTTAAGGCCAGATGAACCTATTTCTCCGGCAATCACATACATTACAGGCATTACAAACGAGATGGTAGCAAATGCAAGGAATACAGAAACCGTAGTACAGGAATTTGTGCAGTTCTGCGATGGATATATGATGCTTGGACACAACATTATGTTTGATTATAAATTTATGAAACGTTATGCGGGGAAATATGGACTCCCATTTGAAAGGGAAGGACTGGATACGCTGAAAATAGCAAGAAAGATTCATAAGGATCTGAAGTCCAAAAGTTTAGAATCTCTTTGTTCCTATTATGAGATTATCAATGAAGCAGCTCACAGAGCATATCACGACGCTCTTGCCACAGCGAAAATTTACCATATGATGGCTCACTATTATGAAGAAAAATATCCGGCGGCTTTTGCACCGGAACCATTGCTTTATAAACCGAAAAAAGTACAGCCTGCAACCGAAAAGCAGAAGAATTTTTTGCAAGCATTGATTCTCTGCCATAATCTGGATGTGCAGGCTGACTACGATCATCTAACGCGAAGTGAAGCCTCGAAAATCATCGATGGGATTATTTTAAAACATGGAAATTTAAAGCGTTAAGATCATATCGTACCATACGGCACCACCATGTACGGAATTGGAGATTCCCATGTTCTCGTAACCGAATTTTGCATAGTAGTGCAATAGTTTATCTTTGCATGTAAGAATAAGGCCCACGCGGTCTTTTTTCTTTGCATCCTCAATCATGTGTTGCATCAAAGCAGCAGCAATGCCGTGGCAGCGATAGTCCGGAAGAACATCTAATCCAAAGATACTCTGGTAAATACCATCCGGTTTATGCAAAGAACTGTCCTCAAACATAATATCTTCAATCACTTTAGAATCAGTTGCCATTCCATTGATGAATCCAATGATCTTTCCCTCTATTTCTGCAACGAAAAAACATTCCGGGAATGCAGCAACACGATCAATAAAAGCTTCTTTTGTTGCAGCTTCCGCTTCCGGAAAACAAATGGCTTCTACCGAAGTAAGCGACTCAATATCTTCCGGTTTTACAGGTCTTATTGAATAGTTCATATCAATCATACTCCTTTATCGTCATAGGTATATTCGGGCATAGAATTCTGCAAAATTCTCGCTAGCATAAATGATAGCATAATCCTAAAAGAAAATAAAGTCAAAAACATTCCTATATGAAGCTATAAATAATAATTATAGATAAAAATAGGAATATTATAATTTATAGATGAAATCAGGAATAAAAGTTGAATATTCCTGCTATCAGGAATATAATGAATACATATTAGCAGAAATAGAAGGAGGTATCGTATGTTTTTCTTCTTTTTTTCAAAACCATATATTACGATTGTAGGAGAAATAACAGACAAAGCAGAAGCCGGGAAGATGGAACATATCAAGAAGCTAGACCATGTACTGCAAAATGTGAACAGGCGGTACGGAGAAAATATGTCGGCAAAATTTATGGAAACCATCAATAACGAATTTCAAGGCGTCTTATGTCAAGGTAAAGATATTCTATCGATTCTTCTGGATATTAAAAATCAGATGTATCCGCTCAAGGTGCGTTTCGGAGTAGGAATCGGAGAGATTGAAGAAGAAAGTTTGTCGGATTTGTCTATCACTGCCAAAGGTCCGGGATGCGAGAAAGCAAGAGAAGCGTTGGAATATTTGAGAACTTTGGACAACCGGAAACAAACAGGAATTACAGATGTGCGTATCAAGGCAGCCGGGGATGGAAATGAAAACGAAAAGTTAAGTCTTGTGAATACCATCTTGTCACTGCTTACAACGATCGAATATTCCTGGAGTGACAGACAACGGGAAATCATATATAATATAATGCAATATAAAGAGAAGCAGGCTGGCGTTGCAAAACGTCTTGGCATTACACAATCTACAGTTCAAAAAAGTCTGGCAGCAGGAAAATACTATACATATGCAGAAGCTGTTCAGACGCTGAACCGTGTATTCGCAGAAATAGGGGATAAAAACTATGAAAAGTAATCGATTAACCGCGGGAATTCTTGCCCATGTAGATGCAGGCAAAACAACTCTCGCAGAAAGTATATTATATAAAACAGGCAAAATCCGGTCTTTGGGGCGCGTGGATCATGGGAATGCTTTTTTGGATAATTATGAACTGGAGCGTTCCAGAGGTATTACAATTTTTTCTAAACAGGCAGAGATAGTGCTGAATGGGAAAAATATTACTCTTCTTGACACACCAGGGCACGTAGACTTTTCGGCAGAAATGGAGAGGACGTTACAAGTATTGGATTATGCAGTGCTTGTGATCAGCGCGCCGGACGGTGTACAGGGACATGTACAGACGTTATGGCGCCTTTTGAAAAAATATCAGCTTCCAGTATTTTTATTTGTCAATAAAATGGATCAGCCAGGAACCGAGAAAGAGGCGGTACTTACAGAATTAAAAAAACGTTTCGGTGAGCGTTGTGTAGATTTCGCAAAAGAGCAGGATACAGACCTTTTCTATGAAAATATTGCTGTATGCAGTGAAGAACTTCTGGAACGCTATTTTGAAGGGGAGATGCCGACGGAGAACGACATACGTACGTTAATTGTAAGAAGACAGATTTTCCCATGCTTTTTCGGTTCTGCTTTAAAGATGACTGGGGTGGAAGAGTTTTTATATGGATTTGATCAATATACAGAGTGTAAAGAGTATCCGGAAGAATTTGGTGCGAAAGTTTATAAGATTTCGAGAGATAAGCAAGGACAGCGTCTTACTCATATGAAGATTACAGGCGGAAGTCTGAAGGTGAAAACTGTTCTGAAGGGAGAAGAAAAGGCAGATCAGATCCGCGTGTACTCGGGAGCGGGCTTTGAACTGCAGCAGGAAGCGTGTGCAGGAAGCATCTGTGCAATCACAGGACTTGACAGTACCTATTCAGGAGAAGGGTTTGGAATTGAAAAGGCTTCGGAACATCCGGTTTTAGAACCGGTTTTAACGTATCAGGTAAAGATACCGGAAGAGACAGATGTTCATACGATGTACTTGAATTTGAAACAGTTGGAAGAAGAGGAACCTCAGTTGCATATTCTTTGGGATGAAGTTTCCGGAGAAATTCATGCACAGGTGATGGGCGAAGTACAGATTGAGATTCTGAAAAATCAGATTGCAGAACGTTTTCATGTGGATGTGGAATTTGGAACGGGAAGCATCGTATACAAAGAAACCATCCGGGAAGCAGTAGAAGGATGCGGGCATTTTGAACCACTTAGGCATTATGCAGAAGTACGCCTTCTTTTAGAACCTGGAGAAAGAGGAAGCGGTATGCAGTTCGCAGCAGATTGCAGCGAAGATGTATTGGATCGAAATTGGCAACGGTTGATTTTGACGCATTTGGGAGAGAAAGAGCATAAAGGTGTACTGACCGGGGCAGAAACCACAGACATGAAGATCACGTTGATCATGGGTCGCGCGCATCAGAAACATACAGAAGGTGGAGATTTCCGTCAGGCAACATACCGTGCAGTCCGTCAGGGGCTGCGTAAAGCGAAAAGTCTTCTTCTGGAACCGGTTTATGACTATCAGTTGGAAATTCCGACAGAGATGTTGGGACGAGCTATGTCTGATTTGCAACGAATGAAGGCAGAATTTACTTCACCTGAGATGGAGGGAGAGATGGCCATATTAAAAGGAACGGCTCCGGTCGTGACAATGCGAGATTATCAGACGGAAGTTGTTTCTTACACGAAAGGACATGGCCGTTTGTTTTTGCAATTGAAAGGATATGAGCCTTGCCATAATACGGAAGAAGTGATTGAAACCATTGGATATGATGCAGAAGCAGATTTAGAAAATCCTACAGGTTCTGTATTTTGTTCTCATGGTGCAGGGTATCATGTGAGTTGGGATGAGGTGGATGCACATATGCATACAGAATCTCCACTGAAAAAGAAAGAAGAAAAAAGTATGTATGTTTCTTCCATGCCGGAATTTATCAGTGAAAAAGAGTTAAATGAAATATTTGAACGAACGTACGGACCAATCAAACGGGAAAGGAACCGGTTTAACAGACAAAATAAAGTAGAGTTTGGTACAACATACCGAAATACAAAAAGAAAAACGGAAAGTTCTGAAACAGAATATCTTCTTGTAGACGGTTACAATATTATTTTTGCATGGGACGACTTAAAGGAACTTGCAAAAGTAAATATTGAAGGAGCAAGAAATAAGCTGATGGACATTTTGTGCAATTACCAAGGTTATCGAAAATGCACGTTAATCCTTGTGTTTGATGCGTATAAGGTACCTGGGTATGGTGGCGAAGTTATGAAATACCATAATATCCATGTCGTGTACACAAAAGAAGCAGAGACGGCGGACCAGTATATTGAAAAAGCGGTACATGAAATGGCACAAAAATATAAAGTGACGGTTGCTACATCAGATGGAATGGAACAGAAAATCATTATGGGAGCCGGGGCGAATCGTTTATCTGCCAAAGGCTTGCAAGAAGAAGTGATAGCGGTACAGCAGGAAATCCGTGAAGAACATCTGAACAAGACAAAGAAGAGCAGCCAGTATCTTTTCGATGCTCTTTCGGAAGATATGGCAGAACTTATGGATGATGTGCGTCATGGAAGAAGAAACTTGAAGTAGGAAAATGAGAAAATCAAGCATATCACAACCATAAAATTCAGTTATTTCTTGACAATCACTCTACGGTTAGATTATACTAACACGATGTTAGGATAAACTAATCGTATGTTCTGAATATGAATACACGTGAAAAAATCAAAAAAGAACAGGAGAAAGAAAATGACTAGAAGAAAAATGGTGAACAAATTACTTATGATTTCGATAATAATTATGGCGATCAGTGGATTTTTGATACGGCCGATGGAAGGGCAGATGATCATAGTTGCAATACATAAATTATCTGCAGTTATTTTTTGTGTATTGGGCGTGTTACATGTATTACAGTATAAAAAAAGAAATTGACAATTCGTTTTTTATCAGTTACAATCGGTTAGCAAAAGCTAATTAGAATAAACTAACCAAAGGAAGGTAAAAACATATGAAAAAAACGCCAATTCGATTTATCTGGATTTTGCTTGGATTCTTGTGCCTTGCGGCAGGAACAGTGGGAGTTGTACTTCCGATACTCCCTACAGTTCCCTTTTATATGGCAACGGTATTTTGCTTTGCGAAAAGCTCAGAAAAACTTCATAATTGGTTTCTTGGAACAAAACTTTATGAAAAACATTTGGCAGGTTTTGTCAAAAACAAAGCAATGCACATGGGAACAAAGCTTCGTATCTCCGGTATGGTGACGGCGATGATGGCGATTAGTTTTCTCTGTATGAAAAATGTACCGATTGGAAGAGTGTGTCTTGGAGTTGTATGGATATGGCATCTTTGGTATTTCTTTATAAAAATCAAGACGGAAAAAGAGGAAGAACAATGGGAAACCGGATTGCAGAAATAGAAAAAACAGAGAGAAAGAGAAAGAAAGAACAAAAAGTTGTGGAAGAAATGATCGCTCTTTATTGCAGCAAAAAACACGGGAGAGAAAGAGGAGAAAAACTTTGCGAGGAGTGTAAAACTCTCTGTGATTATGCCCAGGCAAGAAGTAAGCATTGTCCTTTTATGGAAAGGAAAACTTTTTGTTCTAATTGCAAAGTGCACTGTTACAAAACCGATATGCGGGAGAAGATTCGGGAAGTCATGCGATTTTCCGGTCCAAGAATGCTGCTTGTGCATCCGGGAATGGTAATCTGGCATCTCATAAGTTCCGGAATCGAAAAATACAGAATAAAATCTTCAGATAAAGGGGGAAAGTAATATCTATGATTAAGACAAGATTGATCAAACTATTAGCACATGCAAAAAAATATATCGTTTTGCAAGTGCTTTGGAAATGGTTGTCACTGATCTGCCAGGTAGTGATGGTCTATACAATTTCTGTACTGCTTGAAATGGCGGTGCGAGGTGGACTAACAGAAGAAAAAATCATAAATTCGGGAGCAATGGTCTTTGGAGCAATGCTGCTACGCTTTTTCTTTGACCGTCAGGCATCTTTGACATCTTTCAAGGCAAGTGTGGATGTAAAACGGATTTTACGTGAGAAAATATATGAGAAATTATTAAAACTAGGAGCCTCTTACCGGGAGAGTATCACTACATCCCAGGTGGTACAGATGGCGGCAGAAGGTGTAGAGCAGTTAGAAATTTATTTTGGTAAATATTTATCGCAATTATTTTACAGTTTGCTTGCGCCAATCACGCTGTTTTTGATATTATTGCCGGTCAATGCTAAGGCAAGTATTATTCTTCTTGTTTGCGTGCCGTTAATTCCGGTTTCTATTGTAGCAGTTCAGAAATTTGCAAAAAAGTTACTGCATAAATATTGGGGAATCTATGGAGAACTGGGTGATTCTTTTCTGGAAAATCTGCAAGGACTTACCACACTGAAAATTTATCAGGCAGATGAGGAAAAGGCGGTGGAGATGGATCGGGAGTCTCAAAGATTTCGCCAGATTACAATGAAAGTGCTGACTATGCAGCTCAATTCTACCAGTGTAATGGACATCATTGCATATGGCGGTGCAGCAGTCGGAATGGGAGTTACATTTTCGGAATATATGAAAGGGAATGTAAGTCTCGGAGGCGCCTTCATGATTATTCTGCTTGCATCTGAGTTTTTCATTCCGCTTCGTCTTCTCGGTTCCTTTTTTCATATTGCAATGAATGGAATGGCAGCAAGTGATAAAATCTTTGCGCTTCTGGATTTGCCGGAGCAGAAAGAAAAGGAAATTGTCTTAGAAAATGAGCCGGTGGATTTACAGTTTACAAATGTAACTTTTGCCTATGAAAAAGGCAGAAGCATCCTGAATGGCATCTCGATGAATTTTCCTGCAGGCAGTTTCACTTCACTTGTAGGAGTATCCGGATGCGGGAAAAGTACCATTGCCGGGATTCTCATGGGACGTAATAAAGGGTATGGCGGCAATGTTGCGGTACAGGGAAAAGAGTTACGGGATGTTACAGAAGAAAGTCTGATGAAAAAGATTACGTTAGTAAGCCATAATAGTTACCTGTTTAAAGGCACAGTACGAGAGAATCTGTGTATGGGAAACCCAGAAGCAACAGATATGGGGCTATGGGAAAAACTTGAAAAAGTGAACCTAAAAGAATTTTTGAAAAATCAACAAGGATTGGAAACAAAAGTAAGTGAGAAAGGAAGCAATTTTTCGGGAGGACAATGCCAGAGACTGGCGCTTGCAAGAGCTCTTCTTCATGACTCCCCGGTATATATTTTCGATGAAGCAACTTCCAATATAGATGTGGAAAGTGAAGAAATGATCATGGAAATTATACGAGAACTTGCGCAGATGAAAACCGTCATTCTCATTTCACACAGATTGGCAAATGTGGTGGCATCTGACAGAATCTATCTGCTGGAAGACGGGAATATCAAAGAAGCTGGAAATCACGAGGAACTGCTGGCTCAAAATGGTGCATACAGTAAACTTTATTCTTATCAAAGTGAGTTAGAATCTTACGGAAAAGAGGCAGAAAAGGTGGTGATGTGTTCATGAAAATGAAAGAAAGAAGAAAAGGAATTGTCATTATGGGGCAGTTAATTGGTCTTGTAAAACCGCTGCTTCCGGTTATGTGTCTTGCTATTTTGTTTGGTGTGGTCGGATATCTGTGCGCCATATTTCTGACAATTTTTGCAGGATATGGAATTCTCGAAAAAGTAACAGGTATGACAGCAACGGGATTTATGAGTGGATTTTTTGATTCTACCGGCAATCTTCTTACGGTGCTTATTTTACTTGCAGTATTCAGAGGAATCTTTCATTATCAGGAACAGTATTGTAATCACTTTATTGCATTCAAACTGCTTGCGCTTATTCGGCATAAAGTATTTGCGATTTTGAGGAAATTGTGCCCGGCAAAGCTGGAAGGGAGAGAAAAAGGGAATTTAATCTCTGTGATCACATCAGATATTGAACTTCTGGAAGTGTTCTATGCACATACGATTTCACCGATTGCGATTGCAGTTCTGACTTCCGGATTTATGGTATGGTTCATTGGAATACAGTATCCGGCGGCAGGAGCGCTTGCGCTTCTTGCCTATCTGGTAATCGGTGTAATACTTCCTCTTTGGAATGGAAAAAGAGGAGCTTCTGCGGGAATGGAATTTCGAAACGGGTTCGGAGATCTGAATAGTTTTATTTTAGATTCTATGCGAGGATTGGATGAGACGATTCAATATGGACAAGGAAACGAGCGGTTGAAAAGGATGAGCGAACGTTCTGAGAAACTTGGAAAGATTCAGCAGAAACTAAACCGCTATGAATCCCTGCAAAGTTCTATGACCAATTTATGTATTCTTCTTTTTTCTTTCGGAATGCTCTTTTTCATGATTTGGAATTACCAGAGTGGAAAGGTAAGTTATCAGCAGATGGTCATCTCGGTCATTGCCATGATGGGATCCTTCGGTCCGGTAGTTGCACTTTCCAATCTATCTAACAATCTGAATCAAACTCTTGCAAGCGGAGAACGTGTGCTTTCACTTCTAGAAGAAAAACCGCAGATTGTGGAAGTAGATGGTCAAGAAAACATAACATTTGAAGGGGCAAAAGCTGCATATGTGAACTTTTCTTACAGTGGAGAGAATGATAGTGAAGCTGAGCAGATATTAAAGGATTATTCTATTGAAATTCCGAAGGGGAAAATCGTAGGAATTCATGGAGCCAGTGGTTCCGGTAAATCTACATTTTTAAAACTTCTAATGAGGTTTTGGGACGCGGACAGCGGAAATATACAGATTTCAGGAAAAGATATCCGGTCGATCAACACGAAAAACTTACGAAATATGGAAGCTTATGTAACGCAGGAAACTTATCTGTTCCATGACAGTATAGCTAATAATATTGCAGTAGGAAAACCAGGAGCAACAAGAGAAGAAATTGTGGAGGCTGCAAAAAAGGCATCCATTCATGAATTCATTCTTTCTCTTCCGAAAGGGTATGACACACCGGTAGGTGAACTTGGAGATACACTTTCCGGAGGAGAACGACAGAGAATTGGAATTGCCCGAGCATTTCTGCATGATGCACCATTTCTACTTCTGGATGAACCTACAAGTAATTTAGATGCTCTCAATGAAGGAATCATTCTAAAATCGTTGAAGGAATCACGCCAGGACAAGACTGTCTTGCTTGTATCTCATAGAAAGTCTACTATGAATCTGGCAGATTCAGTATATGAAATGGGAACGGAAAGAGCTTCTTAGAATCTTATTTTTTCATACAGAGTAATTCAATTTAAAATGACCTATACCTCAAATTATGAGGTACAGGTCATTTTTTTAATTGCTTCAAAGCTTTCTTCACTTAAATCATGCTCTACTTTGCAGGCGTCTTGTTTGGCGATTTCTTCACTGACTCCAATACTGATCAGCCAGTTTGACAAAATTGTATGTCGTTCCAAAACATTTGTTGCACGCTGCATACCGGCCTCAGTTAATGTGATGTGGCCGTTATCTGCCATACTGATGTATCCTTTCTCACGCAAATTCTTCATGGCAACGCTGACGCTCGGTTTTGAAAAGTTCATTTCCGTGGCGATATCTATGGAACGGACATGTCCCATCCGCTTCTGCAGTAAAAGGATCGTCTCCAAATAATCTTCAAGGGATTCGTCTGCACGATGTTTAATATAACTCATAGCGTATTCCTCCTCGTTTTTATATCATATCATTTTTCCGTTAAAAAGACAATTATGCATAGAAAAGAAACTCGAAACCATTTGTGAAGGTTTAGAAAAATGTGTAATGCAGAATAGCAAGTGTGATGTTATAATTAAGAAAAGAAAAATTTTATATGGAGGTTTCGCTATGGATTACAGAAGATTTGGAAATATGATTATTGCAAGAATTGATAAAGGAGAAGAGATTCTTACGCAGGTAAAAGAACTTGCATTAAAAGAAGAAATTAAATTGGCAAGTGTGCAGGCTTTGGGAGCGGTTAACCGATTTACTGCCGGCGTATTTCTGATTGACGAAAAACATTATCAGGCAAATGAATTTGAAGGTAACTTTGAAATTGTCTCTTTGACAGGAACCATCAATACAATGCAGGATGAATTTTACTGTCATCTGCACATGAGCGCCGGAAATGAAAGAGGGGAAGTGTTTGGAGGACATTTGAATCAGGCATTTGTCAGTGCTACGTGTGAGATGGTGATTCAGATAGTTGAAGGAAAAGTAGACCGGAGATTTGACAAAGAGACAGGGCTTAATTTATTTGAGTTTTAGGAGGTAGGTTGAATTCGTATGTCAAAGATTAAAAATGAACCGAAAATTAAAAATAAACTGATTGCTGCAATCCGTGAACAGTTGGAACACCGTGCGCTTTGGTTGTATCTTCTTTGTGATGAGGCGAAAAAAGAAGGAATTGACCCGACAAAATTTGCGCAGAGAGCTATTTCAAGATGTGGGTATATTCATGGGAAAAATCTTGTCAAAAAAGGCAGGACCAAAAGTTTGAAAGGCTTAAAGAAAACATTGTTTACAAAGCGGCACAGTGGGTATTTGAAATGGACGTTGTGGAAAGCACGGATGATAAATTGTCTTTGGATTTTCATTACTGCCCGCTTGTGAAGGCCTGGCAAAAGCAAGGGTGCTCAGATGAGGAAATCGCATTTTTATGTGATACGGCAATGTGCGGAGATCATGGTATCGGAAAAATGTATGACAGTAAGCTAGAATTGCCGAAATGCATTGCAAAAGGCGATGAAATATGTGCGCTGAGGTATGTGAAAAAGGTTGGGAAGTAATATTAAAGAAAAACTGGAGTAATGTAATGATTGTATATGAAGGTTTAAAAATGAATTTTTAAAGTGCGTAATCTTATCATTGAGAAAAATAAAATCAGAACACTCTAGAATGCTTGCTGGTTATTGTTGGGAATGGGAGAAAAGGAAAAAACAATTCTGCATTTCATGATATTAGAATACGACAAATGAATACAGAAAGATTATTAACAACAAACAATATTCGATTTACCCTCTGAACCGAAAAGCGGAGCTAGGTGCTCCCGACCTCGATTGTATCGAAGATACAGAGCCTATGAACGAGCAAGAAACAGCTTAAAAATATGGATGTGATACGGAGGTGTGCTATATCACATTTCATATCACATCTGCGTATCACAAGTATTCCCAGACGGGCACTGGGAAAACTCACGAAAGGACTTAAAACAATGAAAAATATATCACAAACCCCTATAAATCCTAGTGCTGGACAGGGCAAAGAGATGATACGTGTTCTCTTTGTATGCCATGGAAGGAGTTTCTCTTTTGCCTAAATCTTCTTATTTTATGCGGTTTTCCACACGATAGGAGAGTACATTACAACGATTTTACAACTTTTGAAAAGTGTTCCGATATGATTTAATATAGAGATGTTTTCAGCATAAAAAAGAAAGTTATATGCAGGTTATATATACAAAATTCGAAATGAAATTAGTATAGGTAGGTGAAACGATACAAAGAATGAACGAATATAAAAAAATGGCTATAATGGATATTATACAATCCTCGAATACAATTGAAAAAATAGAAAAATTTAAGGCATATAAATTCCTATTAGGCGATTGTCGAATATTTTTGTTTGATGAAGAAGGTTCGAATTTCGATGATTCTGTAAAAAATAAGAAGATAGGAAAGTTTGGGATTTGGGGAATAGGAGATTATACGAAAACATGGATTTTGGATTCGAAACATCTTTTCGAAAGAAGTCTAGTACGTGTTGGTAAAACAATAGATTTTGATTTAAATATTCTTACATATTTAAACAAAGTAATGATGGGACATAAAATAAATCTTGATGAAAATGAATTTTTGAATTATCTTAGTCATTTAAAAAATACAGGATTTCAAATCGGAATGACAACAGCACTTATGGAGAGAGTGTAAACCAAGATTGATTTGAGGATTCTTTCAGAAATGATAACATCTTTTGTGAAGTTAGATAATATTTCAACGATTAATAAAGATATGGGAAATATTTATTTATCGGAAGATGATTATATGAGAATAAAACAAATATATGATATGGCACTTGCTCAAGAAAAAAATTTAGAGCAATTTAATATAGTATGTTGCTGTATTATGAAAGCATATTTAATAAAAACTTACGATAACTCAGAAAAAAACAAAAAAGTTGATATGTTTATAAAATATTGTTTAGATGTCTTGAATTGTTATTTAGAAAAAGAAATTGTAATATTATCTTTATATATAATGGATGATAATAGAACTCATAAAGTATTTAAAAAAATAAAAAATAATAATGATGTGATAAAAAATATCTTAAATGTTGCATGGGATATTTATCATATTAGGTTGGTAGAACAGATTATGTTAAGAGATAATATGAAAAATACAGAACAAGTTATTCTTTCGTTCTTTGGAACTGCAGATAATGGAATTATTGATGCTATGCAAGTTAATCCAGTAAAGGCTTTTGTTATAGAAAATGATTATCCGTTTTCAATTCATCAAATGAACATTAACGATATATGTAAAAATCGAGAACTTTTGGATAGTGGATACTTAAATGCAAGTGTAAGGGCAGAAAAAATTAAGAATTTAGATTTTAAGCAAATTAGAGAACGTTTAGAAACAGAGATTTTAGAAAAAATAATGTAGTTGATAATGTGTTTTTGTATGATAAAATACTATCTGTTTTACAACTTTTGACTGCCCAAACATGAGAATTTATAAGAAGATACAGAAACTACAAGAAAAATGAAAGTTGTAAAAAGCCTTTAAATACAAGGAAATACGACGATTTAAGGAGATATAAGAACATGATTAAAATACTTTTCATCTGCCACGGCAGGAGTTACTTTTTCTTCTAAAAAGTTTTGTTTTAAAGGAATTGTGATATATAAGGGCTGATTTTACAACAAGTTTACAACTTTTGAAAGATGTCCGGATATGATTTGTAAATCTAATAATTATGGAGATAAAAAATGAAAAAATTTAAAAAGTACAATATAGATGCAACAGATAAGAATATATTGAATGCAATAAAAAACAATGAATATGGGAGAGTAGCTTCTATAAAAGATTTTATTGAGGGGTTAGACATAATTGATACAAATATGTTTATTAGTTTGGATGCAAGGTGGGGAGAGGGAAAAACTTTCTATATAAGACAAATTGAAATGACACTAAGCTATTTGACAAAAAAACGTCTAGAACAAGATGTTACAGATTTAGAGTCTTTCTTTTTAAATTCTGAATTGGGAAGTGTAAAATTAAATAATACATTTTTACCGATATATTATAATTCGTGGTTATATGATTGTCATAAAGACCCATTGATGTCATTGTTATATATATTAGTAAAAGAATGTGGGAAATATGTATCTACAACTATGGATAATAAAGGGATAGGAGAAAAAATATTATCGTTACTATCTCCTTTTGCCATAACATTACCTTTTGGTCAAATATCAGGAGATTTTGAAAAAACCAAAGAAATGCTCATAGGAAAAGATATATTAGAAGAAATAAAAACCGCAGAAGAAATTCGTCAAACAGTAAAAGAAATTTTGGATGAAATAATCGTTGAAAGTGCTCAAAAGTTAGTGGTTTTTATTGATGAATTAGATAGATGCAGACCTAATTATGCAATTGAACTTTTAGAACGCATAAAGCATTATTTTGATGATGAACGCATAATTTTTGTTGTATCTGTAAACAAAGAGCAACTGATACATACGATTTCAAAATTTTATGGGACTTCGTTTAATTCCACAGGATATTTGAACAAATTTTTTGATATAAATGTATATCTGCCTGAAATTCCACAATATTTGAAAAGGAATGATATATTACAAACAAATCAAGAACAGTACCATTTGAAGAAAATAGTGAATGAATTGAGTGAATATTATAATTTGTCGTTGAGAGATACAATTATTTTTCAACAAAATGTGGAGGCTACGTCTAAGCAGTATTATAATGATTCTTTGGCTCAAGGTTGTATTTTATCAATGTTCATACCTATAATTTTGGTATTAGATATAGTAAGCCAAACAGAAAAAAGTCAATTTATGGAGGGTAAAGGAAACATATTCAAAGAGTTGTGTGGGAATATTTCTAGTCTGCGAAAATTAATTTGTCGCTTTGGAGGAAATGCTACAGATGAGGATGAAAGTTATCAGATAGGATTTGAAAAAATTTATGAAGTATATGAATGTACTTTTTTAAAAAATAAGATATATACAGGAGAATTGGATGTATCCCGTGATTTAAAGGAAATATGTATTAGGGTATGTAATGGCCATTAAGATATGGTATAATCATTAAAAAAGTTAATAAAAAGGAGATAAGTTATCTATGAATATTATTGATGCAGTAATACATTTGGTAAATAATCCTGTGATACATCTCACAGAATATTATCAAGGACGAAATCGAGCAAATAACTCCGGAGATGCGTTGGAGGAATATGTGAAAGATTTATTTGCAAATACATTTGATATGGAAGAAACTGCAAGATTAGAAAAAATTAGTGAAGTGTTTTCTTATTTAGGCAATAACTCTAATCCACCGGATGCAATGCTTTGGGATGGGGATGCGATTGAAGTTAAGAAGATTGAAAGTCCTAATTCGGCATTAGCATTAAACTCTAGCTATCCGAAACAAAAATTATTATCCGATAGTAATATGATTTCTAGTGCTTGTAAAAATGCAGAAAATTGGAAAGAAAAAGATATAATCTATGTTGTCGGTGTAGTTAAAAATAATAATTTGAAGCATTTATGTATGGTATATGGTCTAGACTATTGTGCAAATGATGAATGTTATAGACGCATTAAATCAACTATAAAAAATGGAGTTGAGTCTATTCACGGAGTAGAATTTGCAGAAACAAATGAGTTGGGAAGAATAAATAAAGTAGATCCGTTAGGGATTACATATATGCGAGTTAGAGGTATGTGGGGGATTGAAAATCCTTGGAACGTATTTGAATATATTTATAAAAGAAATATGGATAAAGACTTTAATTTCATGTGTATTATCAATGATGACAAGTGGAATAAACTCAATAATACTAAATACCTAATCGATTTAGCAGATACAAATGAATTATTAAATATTAAAGAGATAAAAATTAAAAACCCAGATAATCCAGCACAATTACGTGGAGCAAAACTAATAACATTTGCAAGATAGGAGAAGAAATAGAGATGAAGTTAATCAGTTTATTTAGTGGATGTGGTGGATTGGATTTAGGATTCGAAAAAGCTGGTTTTAATATTGCCGTTGCAAATGAGTTTGATAAGACAATTTGGGAAACATTCAAGATAAACCATCCATATACACAATTGATTGAAGGTGATATTAGAAATATAAAAGAGGAAGATTTTCCGAATGAAATAGATGGGATTATAGGTGGACCACCTTGTCAGAGTTGGTCTGAGGCTGGAGCTTTACGTGGCATTGAAGATGATAGAGGACAATTGTTTTTTGACTATATACGGATTTTGCGAGATAAACAACCTAAATTTTTTTTGGCGGAAAATGTATCGGGAATGTTAGCAAACAGACATTCTGAGGCTGTTGAAAATATAATAAAAATGTTTGAGGAAAGTGGCTATGACGTAACTATAACGCTTGTTAATGCAAAAGATTATGGCGTTGCACAAGAGAGAAAAAGAGTTTTTTACATTGGCTTTCGTAAAGATTTGGGTATAAAATTTAAGTTTCCTAAGGGCTCTACAGTAAACGAGCATGACAAAATAACACTTAGAGATATTATTTGGGATTTGCAAGAAACAGCAATTCCAGCCTTGGCTAATAATCAGCATAATCCAGAGGCTTTGAATAATAATGAGTATTTTGTTGGAGCGTATTCTCCCATTTTCATGAGTCGAAACAGGGTTAAAGAATGGGACGAGCAAGCATATACGGTTCAAGCTAGTGGGCGCCAGTGTCAGTTGCATCCTCAAGCACCTAAAATGATTAAGCATGGAAAAAATGATTGCAGATTTGTTGAGGGGAAAGAGCATCTTTATAGAAGAATGACGGTTAGGGAGATTGCAAGAATACAAGGATTTCCAGATGATTTTAAATTTATATATAAGGGAATAAACGATGCGTATAAAATGATAGGGAATGCTGTTCCAGTTAATTTAGCATACGAAATAGCAATAGCAATTCGTAAAGTGTTAGAATAACATTCTATTTAAAACTTTTAAGAAAAAGTCCTGTCAAGAGCTTGCCACCATTGTGGTGCTTTGCACTCTTGATCGGGCTTTTTGTTTACTGTATCTTCCATGCAAGAGGAAAAGATTACTCGTCCTCATCATCAAATTTACCTGTTACCCACGGTAATTTCGTAAACGCTCAATAGCGAGTACCTTGAAAAATTAAGAACCGCCATGTTGGGCGGTTCCTGGTTATCACTGTTTTCGAATTCCTTCCGGTAGTTTATCAGACCATGGTAACAGATCTTCTAGGAAGGATCGATCTCCCCCATCCATATGATTTGGAATCTCCTCCAGAAGATAGACAAAATAATCATATGGTTTTAAGTTGTTTGCCTTTGCTGTTTCAGCAATACTATAAATGATTGCGTGCATATTCCGCAAGAACTGCGCATCCGTTCCAGAGGAACGGAGCGCCATTCCGCTTCAAACTGAGCAAAACTCAGCAGGTTAATTAGTTACCATTGTTTACTCTGCGATCCCTGCCAGGAAA
>JAJBSL010000022.1 GCA_020540725.1 Lachnospiraceae bacterium EP-SM-12S-S03 | reverse complement strand
GGAAACGCGTTCAGTTACATCCGGAAAGACTGATCAGCTCTTAGCGGAATGCGTGGTCAGATGAGACGGAATTTGCAAAAAAAGAAAAGAAGATCCTGAAATTTGCAGAAGCAAAAAAATATTTCTTCCTGACCAGTATTGTGTTAATTGCGGCAGGAACAATATGGAGTTCGGTCAATGGAATGAAGTTGGACACACAGTTTACCGGTGGAGTAATCTTAAGATATACATATAGCGGACAGGCGGATACAGGAAAGATACAAAAAGAAGTCCAGAATATTGTGGACAGAAGCGTAAATGTACAGACGTCCAAAGATTCTGCTACCGGCGAAAAGAATCTGGTCATTACATTGTCCGGAAAGAAAGGTTTAACGCCAAAACAACAGAAAGAAATTTTGAATACACTGAATCAGGAAAAGAAAGATCAGTTCCAAACTTCTGAAACATCTGCAATAGAGCCGTACATTGGAGCGAAGGCTTTGAAAAATTCAGTCATTGCCATCGTATTGTCAGTTCTCTTTATTATTGTATATATCCGATTGAGATTTTCCGCACTGGGAGGTCTTGCATCAGGGGTGACGGCTGTAATAGCATTGCTGCATGATATTTTGATCGTATTATTTGTTTTTGGAATCTTTAGAATTCCGTTGAATGATGCATTTGTTGCGGTCACGCTGACGATCATCGGATATTCCATCAATGATACCATTGTGTTATATGACAGAATACGTGAACACAGAAACAATACGAAACAGAAGACTACTTTGGCAGAACTTGTGGATATCAGTACGACAGAGACAATACAACGTTCGATCAACACGGCGTTTACGGTAGTATTGTGTGCATTTATTATTTTTGTTGTTTCGGTTATTTATGGAATGGAATCGATTACGAATTTCTCACTTCCTCTTTTAGCAGGGCTTATTTCAGGATGCTATTCTTCCATTTGCATTGCCGGACCGCTGTGGGTATGGTGGGAAGAGCATAGCGAAAAGATACAGAAAAGAAAGTCAGGACGAAAATAAAATGAAAAAGATAAAGGGATTTTTGAAAAATCAGCCGCCCGGAAGAATGATCGTGGGAGGGTTTGCAGCCGTAATCCTATTTGGAATGCTGCTTTTGCGTCTTCCGATATCCGTAAGAGATGGGGCGGAAGTATCGTTGATCGATGCGTTATTTACATCTACCAGTGCGGTTTGTGTAACAGGACTGATTGCAATTGATACAGCAGATCATTTTACTGCATTTGGCCAGGGTGTTGTTGCAGCACTGATTCAGATTGGAGGTCTGGGTGTTACTTCAATCGGTGTAGGACTCATGCTTATGGCAAGAAAACGAGTTGGAATCAAAAGCAGAATGCTGGTAAAGGAAGCGCTCAATATTGAAAGTTACAAAGGAATTGTTAAATTAATAAAGGCGGTATTGCTCATGACCCTGTGTTTTGAAGCAGGAGGTGCAATTTTAAGTTTCTTTGTGTTCAGTCAGGATTATGATACTGTACACGCTATCGGAATTAGTATTTTCCATTCCATTGCCGCATTTAATAATTCGGGTTTTGATATTTTGGGAGGGCTTAGAAACCTTACGATTTACCAGGATAATGTGCTGTTAAATCTTACAACTTGTACATTGATTATTTTCGGTGGATTAGGTTTCCTTGTGATTTTGGATATATTGAAACAGAAGTGTTTCCGCAAACTTAGTCTGCATTCCAAAGTGGTGATTGTTACGAGTGTGATTTTACTGGTTGTCGGAACGGTGTTATTAAAATTGACGGAAAACGTTACCTGGTTAGGTGCTTTCTTTCAAAGTGTTTCGGCAAGAACCGCCGGATTTTCCACATACCCGATTGGAGAATTTACAGATGCCGGTTTGTTTGTATTGTGTATTTTGATGTTCATAGGTGCCTCACCGGGATCTACAGGCGGTGGTATTAAGACAAGTACATTTTTTATCATGTTTCAGAAGATCAGAGGAACATGCACGAAAGGAACGGTACATGCATTCCACAGGAATTACTCCGGATCTCAGTGTAGCAGGAAAAGCCGTGATTATCCTTGTGATGTTTATAGGACGGGTTGGAATCATTACGCTGATTTCTATGTGGGTGAACCGGACGGAACCAAGAGCGAGATATTCAGAAGAAGAAGTTGCAATAGGATAAGAAAAGGGAGAGAAAACAAAAAATGAAAAAGAAATTAGAAACAGCATATGGAGTGATTGGTCTGGGGCGTTTTGGAGAAGCTTTGGCCATGATGCTGGCACAGTCAGGAAATGAAGTGATTGTAGTAGACAGAGATGAAAAGAAAGTGAAGGAGATGCGCCAGTATACGGATTGCGCTTTTGTGACAGATGATCTCAGTAAGGAGACATTAAAAGAAATCGGAATCCAGAATTGTGATGTGGTGATCATCTGTATTGGTGAAAAGGTGGATGTCAGTGTTCTGACAACTATGAGCGTGATCGAGATGGGAGTACCGCGTGTTATTGCAAAAGCGCTGAGTCCTGCTCAGGGAGCAGTACTTGGAAAACTTGGTGCGGAAGTAGTATATCCGGAGAGAGATATGGCGCTTCGTCTTGGGAAAAAGTTATTGTCTAATAATTTTCTTGATTACGTTTCATTATGTAATCAGGTGGAAATCCGTCAGATACAGGTTCCGGATCATTTGGTCGGAAAGAGTATCGAAGAGACGGAAATCCGTCAGAAATACCGTTTGAATATTATTGCGATTGAGAATGGTGATGAGACGAATATTGAAGTAATGCCAAACTATTGTCTGCGTCAGGGAGATATTATTGTAGTCATTGGAAAAGTAGATAACATCGATGTATTTGTAAATGAGATTTAAAAACCGGAGGAAAAGAAGATGGAATTGACATTTATAAGTTTCTGGCAGGAAATTACCCAAAACCCGATCCTGTTTATCACGGTTTTACTTACATTGGGAGTTATTTTTGTAAATGGCTGGACAGATGCACCGAATGCAATTGCGACTTGTGTGGCTACGAGATGTATGCCTGTGCGTGCTGCAATTCTCATGAGTGCGGTGTTCAATTTTCTTGGTGTTTTTGTGATGACACAGATCAATAGCTCAGTGGCATCTACCATCAGTAACATGGTGGACTTTGGAGAACATACCAATGACGCATTGATTGCATTATGCGCGGCATTGCTGTCCATTGTAATTTATAGTACCGCGGCTTCCTATTTTGGAATTCCAACCAGTGAAAGCCACAGCCTGATTGCGGGATTGTCAGGAGCAGCAATCGCGATTCAGCATGGCGTGGGCGGAATTAATTTTGACGAATGGGTAAAAGTACTGTATGGTCTTGTATTGAGTTTGGCTTTGGGATTTGCAACCGGTTGGGTTGTGTGTAAGCTGATCACACTTTTTTGCAGAGCAATGGATCGACGCAAAACGAATCGGTTTTTTGCAGGTGCTCAGATTGCGGGTGCGGCAGCCATGAGTTTTATGCATGGAGCCCAGGATGGACAGAAGTTCATAGGCGTTTTGTTCTTGGGAATCGCATTTGCAGGAGGTCATACGTCCGTAAATGGTATGGAAATTCCTGTATGGCTGATGCTTCTGTGTAGTATCGTTATGGCAGTAGGAACAAGCGTAGGTGGAGAAAAGATTATCAAATCTGTAGGGATGAACATGGTAAAACTGGAACGTTATCAGGGATTTTCTGCGGATCTTGCGGGAGCTATTTGTCTTTTGTACTCAAGCCTTATGGGAGTTCCCGTTTCTACTACGCATACAAAGACCAGCGCGATCATGGGAGTAGGGGCGGTAAAAAGACTGTCTGCCATTAATTTTGGAGTGGTAAAAGATATGATGCTGACCTGGATTTTTACATTCCCGGGATGCGGTTTGATTAGTTTTTGTATGGCAAAAATATTTATGTATATATTTGGATAAAATAGGAGGAAAATCAAATGTCAAAAAAACAAGATGATTATTATTTTGATAATTTTATGAAATGTGCAGAATATGCTTGTAAAGAAGCATATTTATTAAAAGAGGTACTCACAGATTTTCGACCGGATGAAATCTCAAAGAGAATGGATGAAGTACATGAAATCGAGCGTCAGGCTGATACACAAAGACATGAGATTACAGATCGGATTGCAAAAGCCTTTATTACTCCGATCGAAAGAGAGGACATCATCGCGCTTAGCCATAATATCGATGATGTTACAGATAAAATAGAGGAAGTACTGATCCGGATTTATATCAATCATGTGCAGGAAATGCGCGAGGAAGTATTTCTGATGCTGGATGTAGTGATCGAATGCTGCGAAGAGCTTCAGACGCTTTTGAAAGAGTTTAAGAATTTTAAGCACTCGAAAGAACTGAAGCAGAGCATTATCCGTATGAATACCTTGGAAGAAAAGGAAGATCAACTGTTTATTTCCAGTATGCGGAAATTACATGCAAAAGAGCAGGATGTGAGAAATATCATTGCCTGGAGAGAAATTTATACTTATCTGGAGAAGTGCGCAGATGCCTGCGAGCATGTGGCAGACATCGTGGAAAATGTCGCAATGAAAAATTCGTAGATGATCAAAAAAAAGAAAGTGATGAAAATATGGTGAGAAAGCAAAAAACAGGAGACAGAAATTTGGGAATGTTTTTGTTTCAGATGATTCAGGGAATGCTGATTGGCCTTGGAGCAGTGCTCCCGGGCATTTCGGGTGGGGTTTTGTGTGTGATTTTCGGAATTTACAAACCGGTGATGGAAGTGCTGTCGAATCCGCGGAAATACTTTTTTGTACATATTCGTAAATTATTTCCGGTCATTCTGGGTGGAATTATAGGATTCCTCGGAATTGCCAATATATTGGCATTCTTCCTGGAGAAATATCCGGAACCTTCCGTGTGCCTTTTTGTCGGACTGATTGCAGGTATGCTTCCGTCTTTGATGCGGGAAGCCGGTAAGGAAGGAAGAACAAAAGGTTCGCTGGTTTCGATGGGCATTGCAGCGGCAGTGATCTTCGGGATATTGACTGCGTTGAATTTACTATCCGTCAGCATCGTACCGAATGTGGGATGGTATGTTTTTTGCGGAGTCTGTCTGGCGCTGAGTGTTATTGTTCCGGGAATGAGTTTTTCTACGCTTTTGATGCCTTTGGGACTATATACTCCGTTTGTTGACGGACTAGGACATCTGAAGATGGGGATCTTGATTCCAAGCGGAATCGGTGCGGTTGTTACGGTCATATGTTTTGCAAAAATGGTAGATATTCTTTTGGAGAAATATTATTCCTATGTATTTCATGCTATTGTGGGCATTGTCGTAGCGGCAACGGTTATGATCATACCATTTCAGAGTTTTGTGTCATCGTTTCATGCCGGAATGATAAATCTGGTTTGTATGGCGGTTGGAATTGCCTGTTCCTCTTTATTGAACCGGTACAAAAAAGAAGATTAAAAGAGATAGTAAAAAAGATTGTGGATTTCACAATCTTTTTTACTAGGCTTTATAAGGAAATGTAAATGTAAAACAGGTTCCTTCATCTACTGTACTTTGCACAGTTATGGTCCCGTGATGTGCTTTTACGATCCATTCCACCATAGAAAGCCCTAAACCTGAATTTTCACTTTCGGTTCGGGAAGTGTCAGCCTGATAGAACCGTTCCCAGATATGTGGAAGATCTGTTTCCTTGATCCCAATGCCGTCATCACGTATGAAACCTTCGATTTGTCCTGGTGCGGTGACAGATTTACGAAGTGTAACCCATATATTTCCTCCGTATTTTCCATAAGTCACTGCGTTGTTCAGCAGATTGATCAAGAAGCGGATCAGCAGTGTTTCATCTCCGATTAAGCAGAGATCCGGTTCGATTTCTGTGAAAACGGAGATGTTTTTTGCGGAAGCATGTTCTTTTGCCTCCTCACATGTAATCAGTGCCAGGTCACTAAGATAAACGGTATCCTGCTCGATTTTCGCCCTTCCCTGATCTGCTCTGGAAAGCATGAGAAGTTGGGAAGTCATTTTAGACAGAGAGGAAACTTTTCGCTGAAGCATCTGAAGATCTTCCTGAATTGACTGTTCAAGATCCGGCTTGTTCAGTAGATTCTCGCAGAGCAATGTCATAGTGGACAGCGGAGTGCGAAGTTCGTGTGCTACATCGGAAGTAAACTGTTGTTCCCGCAGAAGACTTTTTTCTATTTGTTCCAGCATATTGTCAAATGTCCGGGCAAGACGATAAATTTCATCGTTTCCGCTGCCGAGGGATACACGCCGTGATAAGTCGTTGTCCTGCTGAATTGCCTGTACAGTTTTGGTGATTTGATCAACAGGTTTTAGAGTATGTTTTGTCATGAAATATCCCAAGGCTGCAGTGATCAATACAAGGAGCGGAAGAAGTATAAGCGAAAGCCGGATTGTCATGAGAAAGCTTCTCTCGGCAGCAGTAATGGAGGAAATCCCGCGAATGGTCACAAAACCGTATCCGGGAATTTCATATTGCATATCAAGAACATAATATTGTGTGTTTTCACTGTGGATTTTACGTACGTTTCCATCTTCAAAAGAAACAGAATTATCAAATTCGTAAGGGATTTTTCCATATAAGAAAGTTCCATCCAAGCTATAAAGTGACAAGTAGATCCCGTCTTCCAATTCAAGAAAATCGGAATCTACGTCAAGCGCCCCATTGGTGTATTGGATATCGGAACGGGCCTCTGCAACCCGTTCTTCCAATTGACTGCTGACTCCCGTTAATATTTCCTGATTGCTGAAAGAAAACAATATGATAACGATGATGCAGACAACAGAAGTCATAAGCAAAGTGTAAAGAAGCGTCAGTTTTGCTTTCAATGATAAATATTTCATGCCGGTTTCCTTCTTTCGCATTATTTGGATTCCCGGAGAACGTATCCTTCCCCGCGGACAGTATGGATCAGCTTGTCTTCGAAATTATCGTCAATCTTTTTGCGTAAATAGCGGATATAGACATCGATCACATTAGAGCCTCCGGAAAAATCGTAATTCCATATATGTTGTTCCAGTTTTTCGCGAGACAGTACGATACCAGCATTTTGCACCATATAACGAAGAAGAGAAAATTCCTTGGAAGAAAGACGTATTTCCTGGTGATTCCGGAGTACCTGATGTGTATCGGTATGTACTTCCAGATCCCCCACTTTATATACGGTCGTTTTTACAGAGGCTGGTTTTCTTAACATGACGCGGATTCTGGCAAGTAACTCCTGAAAAGCGAAGGGCTTGACGAGATAATCGTCAGCCCCGCTGTCCAGCCCGGTTACCCGGTCTTCCACACTGTCGCGGGCAGTGAGGAGGAGAACCGGAACATGGTTGTTTTCGTTTCTTAGTTTTTTTAATACTTGAAGGCCATCCATGTGTGGCATCATAATATCGAGAATGAGAGCATCATATTCCGCACAAGTCAGATAATCGAATACTTCAGTTCCGTCATAACAGGAATCCACGCTGTAACCTTCTTCTTTCAGCCGTTTTGCTATGAGATGGTTCATATCCTTTTCATCTTCTGCTACAAGTATCCGCATGGTTAATTGTCCTCCCGTTCTTGACTCCATTCCAATATATCGCCTGTTTTGGCATTGAGTTCAAACTCATATTCCTGTCCGTTGTAGCGGATTTCCCCTTCGTAGATATCCTGTCCATCATCTCTGTCAAGGGAAATACGAAGATTCTGTTCGGATGCTCCTTCTACTTTGGCAAGTACGATTTTAGAGGCTTCGTCTTCACTGATAAGATCGGTTCCGTCTGTGGAAGAGGAAGCAGAATCTTGCGCATTTAGAAAATCGTCTTCAATATCAGAATCCTGACTGCGGATATTTCCGGTTGCAGCATCAATTTCATAATCATATTCTTTATTTCCCGCATAGAAGTCAACATCATATACGGAAACGCCGTCATCTACATCTTTTTCAATACGGATGTTTGTAAGCTCAGATTCTTCCACACCGGCATCCGCAAGTGCTATAGATTTTGCTTTTTCTTCGGTGATCTCTGATCCGGACGATGTTTGGGAGGATGTCTGGCATCCTGTCAGTGCAAGAGTAAAAATAGTAAGTGTTGTGAGTATCCATGTTCTTTTTTTCATAATATATCTCCTTTCGGTTAAAAAAATGTGTTTGTTTTCTATGGTTTACAATATACAGGAAAAAAATTAAAGATAGATTAAAAAAGATAATTTTTCTAAGAAATATTATAACATACTTTTATAGAGGAAAGGCCGGTCAAATGACCGGCTTATTATGAAAAAGAAAAAGTTTTTTTAATAAAACAAAGTTGCTATCCTTTGTTTGATTATTAGTATACGGTCTGTTTGTGATAAAAATGTGATGAAAAAATAAGAAGAATGTGAACAGTTTTTGAAGGAACTTTGATCTATGTAAAGAAATTTTACATAGATTTAACATACACATGATTAGAATTTAATTTTCTGATGATATGTTTTAATAGGTTTAAGATTGTGTAAAAGAAAGGTAAAACAAAAGATGAACGAGACAGTTTCTATGATATTCGGCCTCGCGGGAGGTCTTGCGTTATTCCTTTATGGAATGAACAGTATGAGTGATGCGCTTCAGAAAGCCGCAGGGGAGCGAATGAAAAAAATCCTGGAATTTCTGACAAAGAATCCGGTTATGGGAGCACTTGCCGGAGCGCTTGTTACAGCAGTTCTTCAGAGTAGTTCTGCGACAACCGTTATGGTTATCGGATTTGTAAGTGCAGGTCTTATGAGTCTGCCACAGGCAATTTCTGTTATTTTTGGTGCAAATATCGGTACAACAATGACCGCACAGTTAATCGCTTTTAAAATCAGTGATTATATTTATCCGATTATTTTCATTGGATTTATCATTCACTTCTTAAGTAAAAAGGAAAAAGTAAAGAATGTCGGTATGGTTATTTTCTCTTTCGGACTTCTCTTCGAAGGAATTGAGATTATGGGAAGTGTGATGAAACCAATGGCAAATAGCCCGATTTTCATTGATTTAATGGGAAAAGTGTCTGAGATTCCGATTCTTGGTGTTTTGCTTGGACTTGTGATGACACTGATCGTACAGAGCAGTTCCGCAACGATCGCAGTTCTTCAGAATTTTGCTTCCCAGGCGGGACCTGATGGAGTATCCAGTGTCATTGGTCTTGCAGGAGCGATTCCGATTCTTCTTGGAGATAACATCGGAACAACGATTACAGCGATTCTTGCTTCAGTGGGACAGTCTAAAAATGCGAAACGAACAGCGATTGCCCATAGTGTATTTAATATTACAGGAAGTGCCGTGTTCATTTTCTTCATTCCGGTACTTGTGAAATTTGTAGAATTTATTTCTCCGAAGGGAAATGAAGTGGATGTTATTTCCAGACAGATTGCAAATGCACATACAACATTTAACGTAGTATGTACTCTAGTATGGCTTCCGCTCATTCCGCTTATGGTGAAGATCGTAACATGGATCATCCGAGGAGAAGATGAGAGTGGAAAAGCAGTATGCACTCCGAAATTCCTGGATGATAATATGGTAAGCCAGCCGGCAGCAGCTTTGTATCTGATCACAAATGAAGTGGGACATCTTTCCGAGTTGACATCTTCCATGCTCACGACTTTGAAGGATACAGTTACCGGAAAGCAGGATAAGCTTTGGCAGGAAAAGATGGATGACTCATTCCGGGCAGTGAAGAAATTAAGTGAAAATATCAGTACATATATTACACGGCTTTTCGCCAGCGGCAATCTGACAGAGGAACAGTCGGAAAAAACAGCAGTTCATTTATATGTTGCAAATAATATTGACCGGATTGCGGATCGGTGCGGGGAAGTATCGGAAATCTGTAAGAATATGAATACAGAAGGAAAGCGAATGTCTGAGAAGGCGCTTTCGGATTTGGGAGAATGTATTGACATTTCCCAGGCATTGTTTGAAGGCTCCATGGAAGCGGTGCAAAATGGAGATGTGGAATATGCGATGGAAGTGATCAATGTGAAGGACAAAATGCGAAAAGCACAGAAAAAATTGAAAAAAGATCACTTGAACCGTATTAAGGAAAAAGAGTGCGACACAGCACTTACAAAAGAATTCTCTCAGATTCTGTATAATTTGGACCGTATTGCAGATGGATGCATTGGTATTGCAGAAGAGGCGGTAGAGTAGTATAGTAAAGACGTGGGAAATGCCCACGTCTTTTATATGATCGTAAAAATTTGAAATAGAAAAGGAGTATATACTTATGTCAGAACATTATAAATTTTTTCAAAATAAGGAATGTGAATATTTCCCGTGTCATAAAACAGAAAAGACAGAAGATTTCAACTGTCTTTTCTGCTTTTGTCCTTTATATGCCAAAGGTGCACAGTGCGGAGGAAATTTTACTTATACGGAAAAAGGAATAAAAAACTGTACAAACTGCATGTTTCCGCATAAAAGGGAAAACTATGAGAAAGTGATTCAAAAACTTATTTAAGAAACATTCGCAGAAGTTTCTCATATAGTTTCTGATAAGGCTGGTATCTCATTGGAAGGTCCAGCCAGTTTTTTTTGTCTACAATACTTTTTGTGTGTGAGAACGTATCAAATCCGTCCTTTCCGTGATAAGATCCCATTCCGCTTTCGCCAAATCCGCCGAATCCCATTTCGCTTGTTGCAAGATGAATGACAACATCATTGATGCACCCGCCGCCGAATCCGCATCTTGTGGTCACTTTTTTCGCCAGTGTTTTATCAGAAGTGAAAATGTAAAGTGCCAACGGATGGGGCATGGCATTGATCCTGGCAATGGCATGATCGATGGAATCATAGGTGATAACCGGAAGAACAGGGCCAAAGATTTCTTCCGACATTACAGGATCGTTCCATGTCACACGGTCTAGAATCGTTGGTTCAATCTGCAACGAATGTTCATTTATTCCGCCTCCGTGAACGGTTTTCTTTTGATCAATCAACCCGACAATCCGTCGGAAATGTTTTTCATTGATGATTTTTCCGTAATCTGTATTATCAAGTGGTGCGGAACCAAATTGTTTTACAATCTCTTGCTTCAATTCTTGGATGAGGGCATCTTTTACAGTGCGGTCGCAGTAAATGTAATCTGGTGCAACACAGGTCTGTCCGCAGTTTAGATATTTTCCGAATACAATGCGTTTGGCTGCGAGTTTTAAGTTTGCACTTTTTTCTACAATACAAGGGCTCTTTCCGCCAAGCTCCAATGTGACCGGAGTGAGATGGTCGGAGGCATGCCGCATGACTTCCTTTCCGACTGCAGGACTTCCGGTGAAGAAAATATAGTCGAAGTGTTCGCTTAACAGGCAGGTGTTCTCAGAACGTCCGCCTGTAACTACAGCCACATACTCTGGCCGGAAACATTCTTTGACAATCTGTTCTATGACAGCACTTGTGGCAGGAGAGTAGGCGCTTGGTTTTAAAACGGCTGTATTTCCTGCTGCGATTGCATCTACAAGTGGCTCCAGGGTCAGCATAAACGGGTAGTTCCAGGGGCTCATGATCAGTGTCACACCATAGGGAGAAGGCTTTTTAAAGCTTCGGGAGTGAAACTGGGCAAGGGGAGTGCGGACGGTTTTTTCCTTAGAAAAACGGCGTACATGCCGGAGCATATAAGTCAGTTCGCTTAAAACAAGTCCGGTTTCGCACATATAACTTTCGAAAGGACTCTTTCCAAGATCCTCTTTCAAAGCATGGTTGATTTCAGCTTCGTGCCGCAAAATGCAGGCTTTCAATCTGCGAAGGGCATGCAGACGATAATCAACGGAAAGGGTAGATCCGGTATAGAAAAAAGTTCTTTGCTTTTCTAAAATCTGTTTAATTTCTTCTGCTGCCATGATGTTCCTCCAATAACATATCATAGAATTTGGCCAGCTCTTTTGCATCCATCAAAACAGGAACGGGGTAGAGCGGATTGGCTTCTTTGTCTGCGTAGTGTGCAAGTTTTGGAATATCTTCCTTTCGGATTTCAGGGATAGAGTTCCCGATTCCAAAGTGCGCATTCATTGCTCTGATTGTACGGATAAATTCGGAGGCTGCCTGATCACAAGGAGTTTCCGGAGAAACAATGCCAGCCTCAACTGCAAGTAGATAGAGTTTTTTGTGAACGGACGATCCATACGCTTCCAATATATAAGGAAGAATGACCGCATTGGCAAGGCCGTGAGGAACGTTGTATTCTCCGCCCAAAGAGTGGGCGATGGCATGAACATAACCGACATAGGACTTTGTAAATGCGCATCCTGCATAGAAAGAAGCATGAAGCATATTTCTTCTTTTGTCAAGGTCTGATCCGTCATGGTATACAGATTCCAGATTTTCAAAAATCAGTTTCACAGCAAGCAAAGCCTCTTTTCTTGTGGCATAGGTAGTAGAATTCCCGATATATGCTTCCACTGCATGGGTGAGAGCATCCATTCCGGTGGTGGCAGTGAGAAATGGAGGAAGGCTTAATGTTACCTTTGGATCCAAAACTGCATACCGTGGGATCAGAGGGAAATCATTGATTGCGTATTTATAGCGTGTGACAGAATCTGTGATTACAGAAGCCAGTGTTGTTTCACTTCCGGTACCGGCTGTTGTAGGAATGGCAATCAAAAGCGGAAGCCGTTTATGAACTTTTAAAATTCCCTTCATTTTTGCAAGGGACTGCTTCGGTTTTACAACGCGGGCGCCGACGGCTTTGGCACAATCGATACTGGAACCGCCGCCAAAGCCGATGAGAGCGTCACAGTGATTTGTGTGATAGAGTTCCAGCGCTTCCGCCACGTTTGAAGTAGTGGGGTTCGCCACGGTTTTGGAATAAATAAAATAAGGAATGCCTTCTGCAGCAAGGCGGTTTTCCAAACGCCTGATAAGACCAAGGGACAGAATCCCTTCATCGGTAATGATCAGTACACGGCTGCACTTATGTTTGCGAATGGTTTCGGGAATATTTTTCAGGCTTCCCAGAATTTTGGGTTTTCGGTATGGCAGAAATGGAAGAGCAAGCTTAAGTCCGGTCTGGAAAGTTCTGCAATATATTTTTTTGATTGGATTCATGTTACAATTTCCTTTCTATTTCATCGATATTATCTGCAATTACGGAGAGAACGCGGTAAAAAATCTCCCGTTCCTCAGCCGTAATTCCTTTGCCGCTCATCTCGGTGACCTGTAAAATGATCTCGCTGATTTGAGCGGCGTAGTTTTGCCCCTTGGATGTAAGAGTCACTGGGGTACGGTATTTCTTTCCGGCCGCAGTGTTTTCATAAGAAATAAAACCGTTGGATTCAAGTTCTGTGAGCATCCGTGAAACCGCAGCTTTGTCTTCATTGCATTTGCCGCATAAGTCTGTTGCGGTAAGGCCCGTTGGGTTGGAAGCAAGATAATAAATACACATAACATGGGTACCTTTTAGTCCGAGTGTATTCATTTCGTGCTTTTTGATTTTTTGAATTTTTTTGTAAATCCGGGATACACCGGTCGTTAGTTTTTCGAATCTGTCTATCATGCAATACCTCATCCATATGAATAAAAGTTGATTTATCAACAAGTGTTATGTATACTATAGTGGATGAAAGTTGATTTATCAACAAGGTTTACTTTTCCTCGGATTTCATGTAAAATAAAAAACAGTGAGGTGAAAGAAATTATGAGATATATATTATTTGAAATAGGTCCGCTTACTCTTTATAGTTATGGGTTCATGATTGCAGTTGGAATTATAGCGGCTATTATGGCTGCGGATTTCCGGGCAAAGAAATATGGATTAAGCGGAGACCATATGTATGGAATCGCAATTTTAGGACTTTTGTTCGGAATGGTAGGCGCTAAGCTTCTATTTTTCATTACAGAAATCAAAGATATTATAGAAGATCCATCAGTGCTTTTAAGTTTATCTGAAGGATTTGTAGTATATGGCGGAATTATTGGCGGTATTTTTGGTGCGTACCTGTATTGCCGATGGAAGAAGCTTCCGATTTTGAAATACTTTGACATTGCAATTCCGTCGTTGGCTTTGGCGCAGGGATTTGGAAGAATCGGATGTTTTCTGGCAGGGTGTTGCTATGGGCGTGAAACGCATGCATGGTATGGAATCACATTTGAAAATTCACCGTTTGCACCGAATCATGTGTCTTTGATTCCGACACAACTGATTTCCAGTGCGGCAGATTTTATTCATTTTTTTCTCCTGCTTTCTATTACGAAGAGGAAGAAAACAGATGGAATCGTGGTATCTTCGTATTTGATCTTCTATAGCATCGGAAGATTTCTGATCGAAATGCTGCGAAATGACCCGAGAGGAAATGTAAGTGTATTATCGACATCCCAGTTTATTTCCATCTTTATTTTGGGAATGGGAATTCTCAGCTTAATCTGGCTGAAAAAGAAGGGAACAAAAGAGGAACATGTGGGGGAAGCATAAGGAAACGAATCATTTGAATATTGACTGGAAACATTTTTATAAAAGTGTCATGGCGCTTGTGATTCCCATGGCGCTGCAGAATCTGATCAACGTGGGCGTAAGTGCAACGGATGTGATCATGCTTGGAACGGTAGGAGAAAAGGTGCTGTCCGGCGCTTCGCTTGCCGGGCAGGTACAATTTATCATGACGTTGATTTTTTTCGGAATTACATCGGGAGCCACGGTCCTGACGGCACAATACTGGGGAAAAGGGGATACGAGAACCATTGAGAAGATTTTGGGAATGGGACTTTTGTTCGGTATGAGTACGGCAGTCGTTTTTGCAATCGCGGCGCTTGCGATACCGGGATTGTTGATGTCCATTTATACAAGCGACCCGGAAGTGATTGCAGAAGGAGTGAAGTATTTACAGATTGTAGGATTATCCTATATATTTATGGCATTTACCCAGGTATATCTTTATGTGATGCGAAGCATTGAGCGTGTAGTGATTGCGACGATTGTTTATCTATTGTCATTGATCAACAATGTCATTGTGAATGCCATTTTAATTTATGGATTGTTTGGATTTCCGAAGATGGGGATTCAGGGAGCGGCAATCGGTACACTGCTGTCCAGAATATTGGAAGTGGTAGTCGTACTTTGTTACGCGCACTTTAAGAATCACGTGGTGAAGATCCGTATTTATGATGTATTTCATATTAATAAAGTACTTTTGAAGGACTATTTGATCTACTCCATGCCGGTTGTGTTAAATGAATTGATGTGGGGACTTGGAAGTTCAGCCAATACGGCAATTATCGGTCATCTTGGAAGCGCTGCGGTAGCCGCAAATTCTGTGGCACAGGTGGCGAGACAATTGGCACAGGTCGTGGTGTTTGGTATCTCCAATGCAACGGCTATTTATCTTGGGAAAACAATTGGAGAACGTAAATTTGAGCATGCCAAAGCATATGCAAAGCGGTTTAGTGTACTGAGTCTTCTGATGGGACTTGCAGGGGCAGCGGTGATCCTGATTGCGGCGCCGATTGCAAATGCAACAATGGAATTGTCGGCGGAAGCACAGAAATATCTGTTGTTTATGTTCTTTGTTATGTCATATTTTGCAGTGGCGCAGGCAGTTAACACTACGTTGGTTGTGGGAACGTTCCGCTCAGGAGGCGATACCAAATTCGGCCTTGTACTGGATGTGGCTACGATGTGGGGATGTTCGATCATACTTGGAGCAGCCGCGGCATTTATCTTCCATTGTAGTGTAGAGGTAGTTTATGTTATACTAATGAGTGATGAGATCATTAAACTTCCGTTTACGATTAAAAGGTTCTTTGGTTACAAATGGCTGAAGGACGTAACGCGGGATGATCTGGAGATGGAAACAGTTTCATAAATTAAGATAGGAGACTATCTTAAAATAAAATATTATAAGCAAAGGAGATTTTATCATGAAAGTTATTTCAACAGAAAAAGCACCAGCAGCATTAGGACCATATTCTCAGGGATACGTTCACAACGGGATCTTATATTCCGCAGGACAGGTTCCGATCAATCCGGAAACAGGAAATGTAGAGGCAGAAGATATCAAAGGACAGGCAGAGCAGTCATGCAAGAACTTGGGAGCAATCTTAGAAGCAGCAGGAACTTCCTTTGATAAAGTATTAAAAACAACATGTTTCTTAAGTGATATGGACAATTTTGCAGCATTTAATGAAGTATATGCGAAATACTTTACATCAAATCCGGCAAGAAGCTGTGTTGCAGTAAAAACATTACCGAAAAATGTACTTTGCGAGATTGAGATGATCGCAGCAGTAGAAGAATAGGAAGTGAAATAAGATGGCAGAACAGGAAAACACAGGTTCATGCCCTTCAGAGGGATGTTCTTCATGTGCCCATGCGGATGCATGCCCGAGCAAGAAGGATTTAAAAGTTCCTGCAAATGAATACACACATGTAAAAAAGGTCATCGGTATTGTAAGCGGTAAAGGCGGTGTTGGAAAGTCCATGGTGACAGCGTCTTTGGCAAGAATGATGAGAGAACAAGGGTATTCTGTAGGAATTCTGGATGCGGATATTACCGGCCCGTCCATTCCGAAAATGTATGGAATTCATGAGCATGCAGTTGGCAATGAAATGGGAATGTTTCCTTGCATTGCAAAGGATGAGACGAGAATTATGTCTGTGAATCTGCTTCTTGATTCAGAAGATACACCGGTGATCTGGAGAGGGCCGATCATAGCAGGCGTTGTAACACAGTTTTGGAACGAAGTGCTTTGGGGAGACTTGGATTATCTTTTTGTGGATATGCCTCCGGGAACAGGGGATGTTCCGCTTACTGTATTCCAATCTCTGCCGGTAGATGGTGTGATTATTGTTACATCACCGCAGGATCTGGTGCAGATGATTGTGAAAAAAGCCTACTATATGGCAAGACAGATGAATGTTCCGGTACTTGGTATTGTGGAGAACTATAGTTATCTTGAATGTCCGGATTGCGGAAAGAAGATTTTCGTATTCGGAGAAAGCCATATTGATGAAATTGCAGAGGAACTTCACATGGAAGTGCTCGGCAAGATGCCGATTGATCCGAAGCTTGCAGAGATGGTGGAAGAAGAGAAGTTCTATGAAGTTAAGAACGAATATTTGAAAGACGCAGTTGAGAAATTGCAGTAAAGAAATGAAAAGTTGGGGACGTAGTAAAATGCAATTTTACTACGTCCCCAACTATATTGTTTCATACCAATTTCATAATATTAATGAGAATGATCCATGCCAATCCATAGTAGGCAATTACGGCAACCAGGTCATTCAGTGTTGTGATCAGGGGACCGGATGCAACAGCCGGATCGATTCCGATTTTTTGGAAGAAAATCGGGATTACAGTGCCTGACATGGAAGAAATGAGCATTGCCAGCACCATAGCGCTTCCAAGACAACCGGAAACTGCAAAGGCAAATAAAGCTGTATTTCCTTTTAAGCATAAATATCCTCCGATTACGACAAAAGAAAGGATGCCAAGTATCATGCCGTTGGCGAGTCCAACACGAGCCTCTTTGAAAACCAGAGTGATTTTTTGCTTTCCGGAAATTTGTTTATCCATAAGAACCCGGATGGCAACTGCAAGAGACTGGGTACCTACATTTCCAGCCATATCAAGGATCAGGGACTGGAAACACATAATCACAGGAAGTTGTGCCACAATAGATTCAAAAAGACCCACTGTAGCAGATACCCCAAGTCCCATAACGAGCAGAATGCAAAGCCAAGGGAGACGCTTTTTCACACTCAAACGGATGGGTTCTTCCAAATCTTCTTCAGAAGCCAGACCAGCAAGTTTGGCATAATCTTCATTTAATTCATCTTCCACCACTTCCATAAGATCATGAGAGGTGATGACACCGATCAATTTGTTTTCATCATCCAGTACAGGGACAGAATCTTCGGAATAGTCCATAAGCTGCGGGATGCAGTCTTCAATAGAAGACCTGGCATACACATAAGGGTAGGAGCAAGTCATAATGCCTTTTAAAGAAGTTCCCTCTCTTGCGATGATCAGATCTTTCAAGTCAATGGCTCCGTAAAATGTTCTGTTTTTATCCACTACATAGATGGTGGAAATATTATCATTTTCAGCGGCTTGCCGAACCAGTTCAGACATAGCTTCTTTGACGGAAGCACTGTCAGAAACTGCAATATAATTTGTGGACATTTTACTTCCGATCTCCTCTTCATCAAAGGAACTTAGAAGTTTGACTTCCGAACGGACTTCCGGATTCAATAAATCAATCAAAGTTTCCCGTTCTTCTTTCTCTAATTGGCGCAAAACATCCACAGCATCCGGTGTCTCCATACGGGAAAGCACTTCTACTTTCTTACAGATACTCAGTTCCTGCACATATTCTGACGTATGTTCGGAATATTCTAAAATATCCGCTAAAGACTCGGAGTCTAAGATTTTGTACAATTTGCGTCGTTCTTCTTTTGTAAGAAGCGTCAGGGCAAATGCGATATCATTTTCATGGTAGGACAGAAGCTTTTCCTGCATACTTTTTGGGGTCAGACTGCTTCTGATGGTTTCAGCGATTTCTGCGCTGTAATCGTTTAATGTTTTGATTTCGTTCATTTTGTCCTCCTTTACATTTTCAGATATTTGGGGTAAAGGCGGGCATAGGAATCTAACTTGTAGCTGAAAATGGGCATAAAAATACCATTGTCAATTACAAACAAGATGCGCTACACTCGCTTTCGCTTATGTAGTACAGTTTTGGAACAGACAATGGTATCCATATATTGATATAGAAAGACAATCAGACCATAGATAGCGTGTAACCGCCTGCTCTATGGCAATATAAGAATACCATATCCGTACTTCGACTACTACTACTATCCATAATCTCACCTCACTCTTTCTTGATATTATCTCGTTGACTTATGTATTATAACTTATTTTTGGAAAGAGTGCAACCTTTCTGTTGCAGAGAAGGAAAAGGATTGCTATCATGATGGTAGAGAAGGCAAGGAGGTGCGTCTATGACAAATGAAGAGATTTATGCGTCCATATTTTCACATGAAACAATCTATATTCCGCCGCATGAGGAGAAGAGTGCTCCGCTGGAAGTGGCGCTTGGATGTAGTTGGCATAAGTGCCGGTTCTGTGATTTTGCAAAAGATGAATTTCACATCCATCCGCTGGAAAAGATTGAGCAGAATATTTTTATATTAAGTCAGTTTCACCCGGACAATAAGCGGCTTTTCCTTTTGGGGGAAAATGCATTCGTTATGAGTTGTGAGAGATTATGCGAGATTTTACAGTTGAGGGACCAGTATATGCCGTGGGCGAAAGAAGTAGCCATGTATTCCAGGATTGATGATATTTTGAAGAAGACGGATGAAGAGCTGAGAATCCTTTATGACCGTGGTCTGCGGGCGCTTCATATCGGTATTGAGTCTGGCTGCGATTCTATTTTGGAACATATGAACAAAGGGGTGACTTCTTTTGAAATAATGGAAGCACTGCGGAGGTTGGATCAAGTAGGGATTGCGTATTATCTTACGGTGATCATGGGACTTGGAGGAAGAACATTTTCCAATCTGCACGCCGTGGAAACGGCAAGGCTTCTGAATCGGACACATCCGAAAAATATTTGGTGCCTGAAATTAAAACTTTGGGAAGATACTCCGCTTTACAAGGAGTATAAGCAAGGGATTTTTGATATGATGACACCTAGGGAAATTTTGGCGGAAGAGAGAATTTTTTTGCAAAATCTTACGGTGGAAAATTGTCTTTTTGAGGATACGACGGTGCTGGATATGTATACACTTGTGGGAATGCTTCCAGAAAAGAAACAGGAGCTTCTTGAGGCAATGACATTTTTGCTGAGATAGGGAAAAGCCCCGTTCCCAAGAAAAAATGAGTGGTCGCTCAGGGATGGGGGCAAAGCCCCGTCCCCAAGAAAAAAATGAGTGGTCGCTCAGGGATGGGGCAAAGCCCCGTCCCTGCACTACGAATGCTTTTTCGTATAAATTTTTACACAGACTTTGTAGCTTACATACAGCATTCCCAAGGATAAGAGCAGTGCCAGAAAAAGAAGGACACCGAAATTCAATTTGAAAATCCATGAGAAGTCAAAGTTCCAATAACTGATTGCATAAGCAAATGCAACGATAATGACAAGCGCCATGTAAATAATAGTTCCTTTTTTGTTGCCAAGGGCAAAAAAACCAATGTTTGAAATTGCCAACATGGAAATCGAGAAGATGACTCCGACACCCAATACAAGAAGTCCCGTTTTAAAATCTGTGCATTTGTGAATAAACACATAGACTAAGGTGATGAGGAAGGAAAGGACGGAATTTACAGCGCAAAAGGCCAAGCATGATCCGAATTTTGAGGCCACGATTTCTTTCTTTGTAAGAGGAAAGGTAAGAAGGATATCGTCAAATTTGGAAATGTCATCCTGCTCCAAAGAATATTGAAGGGGAGAACATCCGGTAAGAGGCAATATCACAACCACAACCAGACAAAGACCATAAAAGCTTTTAAAAAACAACGAAAATAAAAACAGACATCCAAAACCGAATATCATACTGAATGTATTTTTCTTTATACAAAATGATTCATAATAATCTTTCAAAATAATTCCTAACATGCTAATTTTTCTCCTTTCACATAAAATAGCATCAAGTCTTCGATGGAGGTGTTCTCAATCTCCAAATCCCGAAATATTTTTCGAAGCTGCTGTTTGTTTTGTATCATCACTTTGTAACCATAGGCTTCTTTGCGGTAGGAAATGATATCCTCTGTGGAAAGCGTTTCAAAAACTTCCTTGCCACAGTTTATAATCCCATAGTTTTCCTGAATTTCATCGTATGTTTTGACAAATAAAAGCCGGCCTTCGTGAATGAATGCGATATAGTCTGCAATTTTATCCAAATCACTTGTGATATGGGAAGACAGGAGCACAGTATGGTTCTCATCTTCAGTATATTCACGGATAATATCTAGAACCTCATCACGGAAGATCGGATCCAGTCCGCTTGTTGCTTCGTCAAGAATCAAAAGTTTTGGAGAGTGACTGAGTGCAATGGCAAATTCCAGCTTCATTTTCATACCTTTTGAGTATTTTTTTAATTTTTTGTTTATTGGAAGATGGAACTTCTCTAAATAATTTTTGTAGGTTGCCATATCCCAGTTTTTATAGATTTTGGATAAGACTTTGCCGATAAAGACCGGTGTAAATTCCAGATTATAATGAGTGACATCGAAAATTACTCCAATCTCTTCTTTAATTTCTTTTTCCTGTGTCTTGAGATCCATTCCGAGAATATGGATACTTTGGTAATCAGATTTCTGCAAGCCGAGGAGTGAATTGATCAAGGTAGATTTTCCTGCACCATTGGCACCGATCAGCCCCATAACTGTTCCGGCAGGTATACTAAGATTTAATTCCTGCAGCCGGAAGTCTTGATAAGTTTTTGATAAATTTTTGATTTCAATAGCGTTTTCCATTATGATTCCTCCATAAATATGAGTTGCAGGGTGCTTTGAAGTTCTTCCAAAGTAAGCCCATTTTGTCTGGCAAGTTCACTTGCTGTTGTTAATAATGTTTCAATTTTTCTTAGATTTTCTTCTCTTATAAAGTCTTGATTCTCTGTAGAGACGAAAGTTCCCTTTGCGGGGATTGTAATGATAAAGCCATCTCGGACAAGATCATCGTAAGCCCTTTGTGTCGTGATGACACTGACATGCAGGTCTTTGGCCAATTTTCGCATGGACGGCATAGGATCGCCAGGTTTTAATTCGCCGTTCATGATCAATTCTTTGATCTGAGAAGTAATTTGTTCATAAATTGGTTTTGTACTTGTGTTTGTTAAAATAATTTCCATTTATTACCACCTTAATATGCGCATACTGTATATGTTTTATAAGTACAGTATATATGAAAATGTAATTACTGTCAATATACAATATATACAGTTTTCTTTTGGTAGATTTCAAGTATAAGATATGATAAAATGATATAGAATGTATATTTTAATTCGGTAGAGAGTACGTAAGATGAAAAGGGGATTTATGGATATGAATATGTTGGAGATGAGTACCGCCATGCGGAATGGAGAGAAGATTTCCATGAAAAATCAGTATAGGCTGGTAATCGCTCTTTCGGTTCCTGCAATTTTGGAGCAGCTTGTAATGACATTGATGAACTATATTGATACGGCCATGGTTGGAGGGCTTGGCTATGAGGCCACAGCAGCAATCGGAGTGGTGGCGAGTAGTATCTGGTTGTTAAATGGAATTACAGGAGCGGTATGTATTGGATTTTCTGTACAGATTGCCCAATATCTTGGAGCAGGAAAAGAAAAGGAGAGCAGGAATGTGTTATGCCAGGCGATTCTTTTTAATGTTTTGTTTGGGATTGCATTGGCGATTCTGGCAGTTGTTGTGGGGCAGGAGCTTCCTTCCATACTTGGTGCAGAAACGTCCATACAGGCGGATGCCAAGGCTTATTTCTGTACGGTAGGATTATTCCTTCCGTTTAGTATGGGAGCCTCGTTGTATTCCGCAATTTTAAGGTGCAGTGGCAATGTACTGCTTCCAAGCCTTATGAATGTTGGGATGTGTTTTCTGGATGTAATTTTTAATTTTTTCTTGATTTATCCGACAAGAGAAATTGGTGGAATCACGATTTTTGGAGCAGGACTTGGGGTGAAGGGAGCAGCGCTCGGAACAGGACTTGCACAGGCGTGTGTGGCAATATTGCTTCTCGTTGTGATTTTAAAGAAAAAGGGACCCCTTTGCCTTCGCGGGGATGAAACATGGAGATTTACCCGTTCTTGTATGAAGAATACGGTAAATCTCTCTACACCGGCAGCGCTTGAGCGGGTCACGCTTTCTTTGGCGCAAATCGTTATGACATCGATTGTGACCGGCATGGGCGCAGTATCCGTTGCGGTAAATTATGTGGCGGTTCAGACAGAAAGTATTTGCTATCTTCCTGCCTATGGGGTGGCGGCAGCAGCAACGGCGCTGGTTGGTCAAAGTATTGGCGCAAATAGAAAGGATATGGCAAAACGTTTTGCATACAGCACGACAATACTGGGAGCAGGACTTGTTACCGTGATGGCAGTGCTGATGTTTGCGGGGGCGCCGATTCTCACCGGATTTCTGACGACGGATCGTGAAGTCATTGACCTAAGCACAAAGGCTCTGCGCATTGTAGCGCTTTCTGAGCCATTGTTTGCGGTCAGCATTGTGGTCATTGGTGCATTGCGAGGAGCCGGTGACAGCAGAGGACCGTTCCTTTTGAATCTTTGCAGTATGTGGGGAATCAGAGTGGTATCTGTACTTTTGTTTGCGCACAAATTCGGAATTCTTGGTGTATGGACAGCGATGGCAGGAGAACTTGTATTTCGCGGAATTATTTTTCTGATTCGTCTTCTTCGGGGAAAATGGACAGAGAAAAATACAATGATCGCCTAAGAATGCAGGAGGAGAATATGCAGTATAGAAAAGACAAAAAGGGAAACGAAATTTCTCTTTTGGGATATGGATGTTTGAGATTCAGCAAGAAAGGCTCGGGAATTGATATAGAAAAGACAGAAAGAGAGTTGATGGAAGCGATCCGTGCCGGAATCAATTATTTTGATACAGCTTATGTATATGGCGGAAGTGAAGCAGCTTTAGGAGAAATTCTTGAGCGAAACAGTTGTCGGGATCAGGTGAAAATCGCAACAAAGCTTCCGCACTATCTGATGAAAAGTGTGGAGGGTGCAGAGAAATTATTTCAAGAAGAATTGCGCCGCCTTCGCACAGATTATGTGGACTATTATCTGATGCATATGCTGTCGGATATTGAGACATGGAATCATCTTGTCAGACTGGGAATCAAAGAGTGGATTGAAGAAAAACTTGCAAAAGGACAGATCCGTAACATTGGATTTTCTTATCATGGGAGTGCGCCGATGTTTAAAACGTTGGTGGATGCATATGCGTGGGATTTCTGTCAGATTCAGTATAATTATATGGATGAACATTCTCAGGCTGGAAGGGAAGGACTTCAGTATGCTCATGCAAAAGGACTTCCGGTAATCATTATGGAACCGCTTCGGGGCGGAAGGTTGGTGGATCTGCTTCCGCGTTCTGCCAAGAAAATATTTGAACTTGACCAAGAAGGCCGAACAGCGGCGGAGATGGCATTTAAGTGGTTATATCATCAACCGGAAGTGACATGTGTGCTATCGGGAATGAATTCCCTGGAGATGGTGAGGGAAAATGTAAAAACGGCATCCGAGTCTTACGAAGGCTGCTTGACGGAAGCGGATCAGGAACTGATTTCGCAGATAAAGACCGAGATTAATCGCACAGTAAAAGTTGGCTGCACAGGATGCGGGTACTGTATGCCTTGCCCAAAAGGTGTGGATATTCCGGGGACATTCCGTTGCTATAATGCAGCTTACTCGGAAGGCCGGGCTTCTGCCAGAAAAGATTACCGCTTTTTTGCTATGAAAAAAAATCCGGCAGGAGCATCGGAATGTATTCGCTGTGGAAAGTGTGAAAAACATTGTCCACAGCAGATAGAGATTCGTGAGGAATTAAAGCATGCAGCAAAAGAGTTGGAGGGGTTTCAATATAAAGTCGTGAAACTTGGTGCGAAACTATTTAAATTATATGGATAAAAATTTCAATGTGGATTAGGAGGAAATGATGAGTAGCATGAAAGAAAAACTACATACAGGAGAGTTATATCTGCCAAATGATGATTCCATTATGGAGGAACAGTTAAAACGTTTGGATCGACTTTACGATTACAACGCGACACGTCCCTTGGAACAGGAGAAGCGGGAAGCATTATTGAAAGAAATGTTTGCGGAAATCGGAGAAGGATGCTATATTGAGCCACCATTACATTCCAATTTTGGAGGAGGGCATGTACATTTTGGAAAGAATGTATATGCAAATTTCAATCTGACATTGGTAGACGATACACACATTTATGTAGGAGAGCATACTATGCTCGGACCTAATGTGGTGATTGCAACGGCGGGACATCCGATTCTGCCAGAGCTTCGTGAGCAGGCATATCAGTATAATATGCCGGTACATATCGGAAGAAATTGTTGGCTTGGTGCGGGAGTAATTGTGTTGCCGGGAATTACGATTGGAGATAATACAGTAGTTGGAGCCGGAAGTGTAGTCACGAAAGATCTCCCGGCGAATGTGGTAGCCGTGGGGAATCCTTGCCGCGTGCTTCGGGAAATCGGAGAACGGGATCGGGAGTATTACTTTAAAGATCGGAAGATAGAGTTTTAATTTTAAGAAAATCGGGGAAATGATCCCGGAGTAGTGATGCTCCGGGATTATTTTATACCGAGAATTGCTTTTATAATATCCATACATTCGCTTTCGGGATTCTTGCTATAAATATTTACATGGTTTAGATCACCGCATCTATCGGTAAATGATGGGAAGAGAAATCCACATTCTGGTTCTTTGGGTTTATAATCTGCGTGAATAGGGCAGATGGCGCAGATTAGGTATTCAAAGATTTCTTCGGATTCTTTCAGACGCTCTTTGTCCGAAGCTTTTGCCGGGATGTCATAACGGTCATGAAACATATAAATGGCGTATCTTGAGTCTGTATAATAGTGTGACATTACCACATCATAAAATGTATCCATAAGTGCATCATTTTTTAAGCCGCATTCCCGTAGGGCCATCAGAAGCTGCCACATGCTTCCGGGTATTTGTGTTTCCGGGCGAAATTCAAATTTTTTCAAATGGATATTGGTCTCTGAAAAAGGAATTGCTTTGGCAAGTTTTAAGTTTTCGGTTCGATCGGGAGCAGAAAGCTTTAGAAAATTTGTGTTAAAACTTCCATCAAAATCTCCGTCATTGTCAACGTAACACCCGGCAATCCTTGTGAAAGAATTACGTGAAAGTGTCATGCGTCTTGTAAGTTCAAGCATATCTTCGCGGTTGATCATAAATGTTCTCCTTCTATACATGATTCTGCAGTTTATTGTATCACAAAACTCAGTGAAGTGCTTTATTTTTGTATAGTGTAAGAAGGAAGCCGATTGGCTTTAGACAATGTGCAGTTTCTGTGAAATGAAAAATGTTGTTGCAAACATTTGTTCGATATGCTATAATCATAAAAAACAAACATACATTCGATATAAAGAGGATGAAAAGGTGCAGTGAAATGAGAATAGCGGAGCAGATGACCATTTTTCAAAAACTGAATATACTAACAGATGCAGCAAAATATGATGTCGCATGTACATCCAGCGGAGTAGACAGAAGAAATGACGGAACAGGAATGGGGAATTGCGTCAAAGAGGGAATTTGTCATAGTTTTTCCGCTGATGGACGATGTATTTCTCTTTTGAAGATTTTGTTTACCAATGAATGCATTTACGACTGCAAATATTGTATCAATCGTGCATCCAATGATGTTCCGCGAGCATCCTTTACACCGGACGAAGTATGTACTTTAACCATGGAATTTTATCGTAGAAATTATATTGAAGGATTGTTTTTGAGTTCAGGAATTTTGAAGAGTCCGAATGATACGATGGAATTGATTTACGCAACGTTATATAAACTTCGAACAGAATGTAATTTTCAAGGATATATTCATGTGAAAGCAATTCCGGGAGCAAGTCAGGAGCTGATACAAAGAGTGGGATTTCTTGCAGACCGAATGAGTGTGAATCTGGAACTTCCAACGGCGGAGAGCCTTCGTATGCTCGCACCTCATAAGAATCGGAAGAATATTCTGACGCCTATGCGCCTTGTGCAGAATAAGATGCAGGAAAATAAGCAGGAGATTGTAGAATATCGTAATGCACCGAGATTTGTTCCTGCTGGTCAGAGTACACAGATGATTATCGGAGCAACACCGGAGACGGACTATCAGATAATCCGCGTGGCAGAGTCTCTCTATAAGAAGTTTGATTTGAAAAGAGTATTCTATTCAGCCTTTGTACATGTGAATGAAGATTTGAACCTTCCGGTTAGAACGGATGAAGGTCCCCCTTTACTGCGGGAACACAGGCTATATCAGGCGGATTGGCTTTTGCGCTATTATGGATTTGAAGCGAGAGAACTGCTATCGGAAGAGAATCCGAATTTTAATGTATTGCTTGATCCGAAATGTAATTGGGCGCTAAAACATTTGGAGGCGTTTCCTGTGGAGATTAACCGGGCAGATTATGATACACTTCTTCGAGTACCAGGAATCGGCTATAAGTCGGCGGGAAGAATTGTGAAAGCGCGGAGGATGGCAGTGCTTGGTTTTGAAGATTTAAAGAAAATAGGTGTCGTATTAAAGAGGGCACTTTACTTTATAACGTGCAATGGGAAAATGATGTATCCCACGAAGATAGAGGAGGATTATATTACAAGAAATCTTTTGGACGTCAAGGAAAAGCTTCCGGCACACATCGGGCAGATGACTTATAAACAGCTCTCGCTATTTGATGATGTGAATTTTCGTATGGAGCAATTTACAGTAACAGATAGGCGGGGAAAGACGGCCATTGAGAAGATTGTAGGATAGAAGGTGGAGTGAGATTGGATGATGAAGAAAGTCTTTATATGTAGTGATACAATAACCGGAATTTATTCCGGGATATACGATGCATGGAAACTTGTGCCCAAACCTGGAGAAGTGGGAATTGCGATTCAGGGCATGGTAGAACAGGAATTGTTTTGTGACTATATTGAAGCGGATGAGAGTGAGCAAAAAGCGCTTGCAGTAGAGAAGCTGATTAAGAGGCATTTGGGATATGAAGTGTATTGGAATTTGTATCACGCAGTTCTTTCCCATGATGAGAAAAAAGGAGATGCAATATTAGGTACAATGCTTGAGGCAAAGGAAATTCCTAATAGTAAGAAGATCATGAATCACCTGACAAGTCCTTATGTCCGAAAAGTATTTGAATTAAGCAGAGCAGTAAGTAATGAAGCGCATTATCATAAAGAATTTGTGCGTTTCCGGGAATTAGAAAATGGTGTCCTTTTTGCGAAAATCAACCCGAAAGCTCAAGTGCTTACTTGCATTGCAGATCATTTTTCCAACAGACTTCCTTTGGAAAATTGGCTTGTGTATGATGAAACTCATAAAATGGTTCTTGTACATGAAGCACGGAAACATTGGATAATTCTGATCGATGAGGAAATGGAGAGTGAAAAGGTAAAGAAGTACTCGCAGACAGAGAAGATGTTTGAAACACTTTGGAGAGACTTTTGTAAAACAATCTCTATTCAGGAACGAGAAAACAAGGAGCTTCAACGCCAACATCTTCCTATATGGTATAGAGGGAATATGGTAGAATTTACGAAATGACGGGAATAATAGCCTATAAAATTTGGAAATATGTCGATTGACTTTCTGTGTCGAAAAATGTAATAATATGGCATACTTAAAAAAGAAAGGGTGTTGGTAATGAAATATAGCTATAAAATCAAGTTATCAGACAGAGAGCATGCAGTGGATTTCGTGAAATCAGCCGAGAAATGTGATTTTGATATTGATGTATTTTATAACAGGGTCATTATTGATGCGAAATCTATACTTGGCGTATTAAGTTTGGATTTTTCGAAAGTATTGACTGTACAATGTGCAGACCGAGATGAAGAATTTGAGAAAACACTAGAAAAATATTGCGCATAAACAAAATTGGGGACGTAGTAAAATGAAGATTTACTACGTCCCCAATTTTGTTTTACCCTGTCCCTTTTTTATCATAGAGGTGTCCCCAAGGTTATATTTACTAAAAGAAACTTCCTATGCTATACTATAAGAAAGAAAATTAGAGAAAAATGTGAAAAACAATATTTTCTTGGAAAGGGACAGGGCAAATTGTAAAAAGGGACACACTATTTTACAATTCGGGACGTAGTGAAATGAAGGTTTGCTACGTCCCCAATAAAGAAATGACGGAGATTATTAAGATTTCAGTACGTAATCTTGTGGAATTTATTCTACGGGAGGGAGATATTGACAATAGAACAGGAACGCTTGCGGATAAGGAAGCCATGCAGCTTGGAAGTAAGATTCATAGGAAAATACAGCGTCAGATGGGAGCGGATTATCACGCAGAGGTGCCGCTCAAAATACTTGTGCCTTGCAGAGGATTTGATCTGCAGGTGGAAGGACGTGCAGATGGAATTATTGAGGGAGAAGAAGTAACCATTGATGAAATCAAAGGAGTATTTCGTGAGCTGAAGGTTATAGAGGAACCGGTGGGAGTACATCTCGCACAGGCAAAATGTTATGCATATATTTATGGAAGTCAGCAAAAACTAAAACAGATTTCTGTGCAGATGACTTACTGCAATATGGAGACAGAGGAGATAAAAAGATTCAAACAAAGCTACAGTCTGAAGGAACTGGAAAAGTGGTTTTACGAAATTGTCGAAGAGTATAAGAAGTGGGCGGAATTTCAGGTTGAATGGAGAAAGACGCGGAATAATTCTATCAAAAAAGTGGAATTTCCTTATAAATATAGGGAAGGACAACGGAATCTTACAACTTCTGTGTATAAGACGATTCTCCGAAAAAAGAAATTGTTTATCCAGGCGCCGACCGGTGTCGGGAAAACGATGGCTACCGTATTTCCGGCTGTAAAAGCAGTAGGAGAAAAACTTGGAGAGAAGATTTTTTACCTGACGGCAAAGACGATCACAAGGACAGTGGCAGAGCAGGCGTTTCAAATATTGAAGGAACAAAATTTGGAATATAAAGTGATTACATTGACGGCGAAGGAGAAGATTTGCTTTTGTGAGGAAACGAAATGCAATCCCGATGACTGTCCTTATGCGAAAGGACATTTTGACCGGGTAAATGATGCGGTTTATGAAATGATCACAACGACAAATGATATGACTCGGGAGAGTTTGGAGGAGCATGCGAAGAAGCATCAAGTCTGTCCGTTTGAGATGGCATTAGATGTGTCGCTTTGGGTGGATGCGGTAATCTGTGATTATAATTATGTGTTCGATCCGAATGCGCATTTAAAACGCTTTTTTGCAGAAGGGGTGAAAGGAGAGTATATTTTTCTTGTTGATGAGGCACATAACCTTGTGGAGCGGGCACGGGAAATGTATAGCGCAACCATCTATAAAGAAGAAATCCTGGAAGCAAAACGGATTGTAAAATATCTAGATACGAAACTTGCAAGGAGACTGGACACTTGCAATCGGCAGCTTTTAGAGTTAAAGCGAGAATGCGAAACTTATCAGGTGCATAACTCAGTGGGACATTTTTCTCTCAGTATGACGAATCTTCTGATGGAATTTGAACGTTTTATGGAAGAGTGTGAAGAGGGAGAAGTAAGAGAAAAGCTGTTGGAAACCTATTTCCATGTGCGGACATTTCTGAATGTCTATGATATTTTGGACGAAAACTACACAATTTATACGGAAATGGAAAGTGACGGGCGATTCAAATTAAAATTGTTCTGCGTCAATCCGGCAGTGAATTTGGGAGAATACCTTTCAAAAGGAAACAGCGCCATATTCTTTTCGGCAACGCTTTTACCGATCCACTACTATAAATTGCTTTTGAGTGCGGAAAGGGATGATTATGCAATTTATGCAGAATCACCGTTTCCTCAAGGGAACAGATGTATTTTGATTGGTCAGGATGTGAGCAGCAAATATACAAGAAGAAATACGCGGACATACAAGCAGTTTGCACAATACATTCTGACGACAGTCAAGGAAAAAAGAGGAAATTATCTTGTGTTCTTTCCTTCCTATAAGTTTATGGAAGATGTATATGAGATGCTGGAACCCGATCTTGTAGAAGCGAAGATCACTTGTAGGATTCAGCAGCAGAATATGAATGAACAGACAAGAGAAGAATTTTTGCAGGAATTTGAAAGGGAGAGGGATGGCAGTCTGATCGGACTTTGTGTCATGGGAGGAATTTTCTCGGAAGGGATTGATCTTACGGAAGATAGGCTCATAGGAGCGATGATTGTAGGAACCGGTCTCCCGCAAGTGTGCAATGAGCGGGAGATTCTCAAACAATATTTTGACAAGATGAATGGGAAAGGATTTGATTACGCCTATCTTTATCCGGGAATGAATAAAGTGTTGCAGGCAGCAGGACGTGTAATCCGAACTGAAACAGACCGCGGAATAGTACTCCTTTTAGATGATCGTTTTATGAGACGGCAATATCAGGAAATTTTCCCGAGAGAGTGGAGCAGTTTTAAGACCTGCACGGTAGAAAGTGCAGGTCCTAGTTTGGAACAGTTTTGGAATGAACTGCATCCATGATGAAGTTTAAGAGGATTCCAACAGAAATGATGATGCCGCCGATAAAGGAGGCGTCTGAAAAGTCATTCCCGAGAAGAAAATCAATAAAAATTCCGGTGAAAAGCTGTCCGGTAAAGCTTAAAATGCTCAGATTTAGTGCGGATACTTTTGGAACAACGATGTTAAACAATAAAACTGTGGTTACCCCCAAAGTTCCACCAAGGTAAGCCCAAAAAGGTGTCGGACTGACCTCGAATAAGTTTGCTTTCGGTACGCAGAAAAAAGCAAAGATTATGGTAATTGGAAGCCCCACAAGATGATTCACAAGGGAACCGCTTAAAGCACCGATTTTCTCGGAAAGTCTGGAGTTGACGGTGCGGGCAAGTACAACAGTCACACCTCCTCCAATGGATAGGATCACGGCATAAATGGATGCTGTAATACTGAAATCCAGCATAGAACACACGCCGACCAGGGCAAAAAGAAATCCGAGCAATGAACTTTTACGGAACGGATATTTTTCCATACCGAAAAGTCCAAAACTGTCAATCAAAGCGGATGTAATCATTTGTCCGAAAAGTCCTAAGGCAATGATGCTTGTCATACTGATGTATTCGAAAGCAAAATTATTGAATACAGTGGTAAGAAATCCGAGCGCTCCGCCAAGATAAATCCAAAGAGGACCCTGCTTCCATAGCGGTTTCTTTTCTTTCTTCATACAATACAGAAATGTGGCAAAAATAACGCCGACAATGTGAATGATAACTGCGGAACGAAACGCGTCATAGCTTGCAGAAAGGGTTCCGTTCACGGAAATCATCGTTGCAATAACAACTCCGATAATTAATGATAAAAGTTGATACATAATACTTTACCTCCTGTTATGTAGTATATCGGGAGATGAAAAAATCGTATATGACATATGTCCTAGTGTTGAAAGGTAGATGTGATGAAACAAACAGAAATGAAACAAATTTATATAGAAAAAGCGTTTGCATATGGCTTTTCGGAACGATTTATCACAGAATGTGAATGTGTCCGATATGATGCCGGAGAGAAGATCATAGAAGAAAAAATGCCGCTCACAAAACTTTTGGTTATGCTGGATGGGCAGGCAAAGGTCTGCATGCATGCACCTAACGGGAAAAACTTAATCATATGCTATTATATATCGGAAGGTCTTCTTGGAGATATGGAATATTTGCAGAAGACAGATGAGGCAGAAGCTACCGTGATTGCCATTAGTGATGTGGTCTGTCTTTGGATTTCCTACTCTGTTTTGAGGAAAACACAAGAGGAGAATCCGATTTTTCTAAAGAAACTGGCGGAGGAAATGTCGAAGAAACTTATACAAAGTACGGAAAATTATATGCTGGCCGCGGTTTGTACCGGGGAAGAACGATTGTGCCATTACATTTTGAAAAATAGTCACCACCGGATCTTTTCTGATGTGCTGACCGATGTATCCTGTTCTGTGGGAATGAGTTACCGCCATATGTTTCGTCTGATCAGTCATCTTTGTGAGGAACAAATTCTGGAGAAACGCCTTAGCGGATATTACATTTTAAAACCGGAGGAACTTGCCAGAAGGGCGTTTCACAATATGGAACATACATCGGTATAAAAACATAGAAAACCTCTGCCGGAAGCATCTTGAAAGAGTAAGGCATGCTTTCAGCAGAGGTTTTATGTATTCGTTATTTATTCTTCAATTTCGTTAAAATATTTCAAAAATTCCAATGTTGCTTTTGAAGTAGGAACCTGTTCATTATGTGCGATAATAAGCTGACGTTGCGGCAGTTCGCTTTCTGTTTGCACGATAAAAAGGTCGCCGTCCTGTGGAACGCAGTAATCCGGAATGAAGGCAATTCCAAGACCTATTTTTGCAAGATCGATCAAAAGGTCGTTGCTGCTCAGTTCGATTTCCGGCACAAGATCCAACTGTTGCTGCTGAAACAGATTATGAAGAAATTCGCTCGTTGTACTTTTCCTTTCCAGCATAAGAATCGGATAATCCAACAATTCTCTATAACTAAGCTTACGGTCCTTCAATTCTGCAAACTCCTGATTGGCAATAAACACATCTTTGAAATTCGAAATTTTCTTAATGGATGCCACATTCCCGAGATTCGTGTTTGGGTAATTCGTGACAATTAAATCTACCTGTCCGGTTTCCAGAAGATCCACACAGCGTAAGGAAGTCTGATTCATCACTTTGATGTGGATATTTGGAAATTCCTGATGGAACCGTTTTAAATACGGCACAAGGAAATAACGACAGATTGTGTCGCTGGCGCCGATCCGGATCTGCCCTCCTGTGGAAGCGGCATCGATAATCTGAGCTTCTCCACGCTTGATCAAGTTCATGGCGGGTTCCACATGACGAAGCAAGATTTCTCCTTCTGGAGTAAGTTGTACTCGCTTTGTACTTCTAATAAAAAGTGACTGATCCAGTTTTTTTTCCAAAGCCTTAATTGACTGACTGACCGCAGACTGGGAAATGAAAAGCTGCTTGGAGGCTTCGGAAAAGCTTAAAGTAGTCGCTACATAATAGAAAACTTTATATAATTCGTAATTGATATCCATTATTAGTCCTCCTTATGAATATAAAAGTATTATAAGGGCTAACGGAAAAATTTACAAGATGCTTTCTGATTTTACTATTAAAGTATGAAAAAATTTGGTAAAATCAATGGAAAGAATCGCTTGAAATTTTGACAAAAGGAAGGAGATACGAGAAGTGAAATTACTACAGAGAACCATGGCATTTTTAGCAGCCTTGTCATTTATTGTTGTTTTGCTGATCACATCAGCGGAAGGAGCCATTTATCTGGACTTTCAGTATTATCAGAAGGAATACGAAAAATATGAAGTGTTGGATGATCTGGATATGACAATGGATGATGTAATGGATGTAACGCACAAGATGATGGCATATTTGCGAGGAGATAGAGAAGAACTTGTTGTAAATACCCATGTGGATGGAAAAGAACAGGACTTTTTCAATGAACAAGATCGGTTTCATATGGCGGAAGTCCGGGATATTTTCTGCAATGCACTTATGATCCGGTGGGTTTCACTTGGAATATTTGTAGCTTCCATGAGTGCGCTTCTTATTATGAAGGCAAACTGGAAGAAAATGGTATCTGCATGGTATATGGGACTGGTGGGATTTTTGGCGGCGGCAACAGGTGTACTCGCATATTTTATGATAAGAAACTTCGATCAATGTTTTGTGATTTTTCATGAAATCTTTTTTGACAATGATTTATGGATGTTCAATCCTGAGGAGGATTATATGATCCGGATGCTTCCGGAAGGATTGTTTGCAGACTTTGCAGTGAGAATTGGAATCTTTGCAGGAGTGCTTCTGCTTGTATTCTTGATTGTGGCATGGATTCTGCATAAATCGGCAAAAAGGAAGGAGGAAGATCAGAATTTGTTTAACATAAGCTAATCTTATCAATAAGTTAAGATATATTAATTATCCTTATGATAAGAAATATGGTAGAATAAAACCAAGCGAACTATAAACTTAAAAAACGGATTCAAACGGAGGAAACTATGAGTGGTGTAAAACGCGTATATGTAGAGAAGAAACCGGAATTTGCAGTGCAGGCAAAAGACTTGCTGCATGAAGTGGAGAGCTATTTAGGAATTAAAACAATTACAAACGTAAGAGTTCTCAATCGTTATGATGTGGAGAACCTTTCAGAAGAGACATTTGAAAGAGCATGCAACGGTGTGTTCGCAGAACCACCAGTTGATATTTTATATCATGAAACATTTGAAATAGCGGAAGGAAGCCGTGTTTTCTCGGTAGAGTATTTGCCGGGACAGTTTGATCAGAGAGCAGATTCTGCTGTGCAGTGCGTACAGTTTATCAAAGAAGACGAACAGCCTGTGATCAAGACGGCAACAACATATGTGATCGAAGGTGAGATCACGGAGGAAGAATTTGCGGCAGTGAAAAACCACTGCATCAATCCGGTAGATTCCAGAGAGACAGGAGCAGAGAAGCCGGAAACTCTCGTGACAGTATTTGACGAGCCGGACGATGTGAAGATTTTTGACGGATTTAAAGATATGCCGGAAGCAGAATTAAAAGAACTGTATGATTCTTTAGGACTGGCGATGACATTTAAAGACTTCCTTCATATTCAGAAGTATTTTCATGAGGAAGAAAAACGTGATCCTTCCATGACAGAGATCCGTGTATTGGATACGTACTGGTCAGATCACTGCCGTCATACAACATTCTCTACAGAATTAAAGGACATTACATTTGGCGAAGGCGATTATAAAGAGCCGATCGTCAATGCATATAAAAAATATATCAGCGATCACAGTGAGATTTTCAAAGGAAGAGAAGATAAATTTGTCTGTCTGATGGATCTTGCTCTTATGGCGATGCGTAAATTAAAACGCGAAGGAAAGTTAAACGATCAGGAAGAGTCCGATGAGATCAATGCATGCAGTATCGTGGTGCCGGTTATCGTAGACGGTGTGGAAGAAGAATGGTTAGTGAACTTCAAAAATGAAACACATAACCATCCAACTGAAATCGAGCCATTCGGTGGAGCGGCAACATGCCTTGGTGGCGCAATCCGTGACCCGCTTTCAGGACGTACTTATGTATACCAGGCAATGCGCGTGACGGGTGCGGCAGATCCGACGGTATCTGTGAATGAAACATTAAAAGGAAAATTACCACAGAAAAAACTTGTAACAGAAGCAGCACATGGATATAGTTCTTACGGAAACCAGATCGGTCTTGCTACAGGTGCGGTAAAAGAGATTTATCATCCGGACTATGTTGCAAAACGTATGGAAATCGGTGCAGTGCTTGGTGCGGCTCCAAGAAGAGCGGTAATCAGAGAAACATCAGATCCGGGGGATATCATTATCTTACTCGGCGGACGTACGGGACGTGACGGCTGCGGCGGAGCAACAGGATCTTCCAAAGTACATACAGAAGAGTCGATTGAGACATGTGGCGCAGAGGTACAGAAAGGGAATCCGCCTACAGAACGTAAGATACAGCGGTTATTCCGAAGAGAAGAAGTAAGCAAGCTGATCAAAAAATGTAACGATTTTGGTGCCGGCGGGGTTTCCGTAGCAATCGGAGAACTTGCAGACGGATTGAGAGTAGATTTAGATAAAGTGCCGAAAAAATATGCCGGACTTGACGGAACAGAAATTGCAATTTCTGAATCTCAGGAGCGTATGGCAGTTGTTGTAGATGCAAAAGATGCAGAAACATTCCTTGCATATGCAAAAGAAGAGAACTTAGAAGCAACAGAAGTAGCTGTTGTAACAGAAAGTCCGAGACTTGTGCTTGTATGGAGAGGAAAGGAAATCGTAAATATTTCCCGTGCATTTCTGGATACAAACGGTGCACATCAGGAAACAAGTGTTGCTGTAGATATTCCAAACCGTGCAGATAGTATTTTAGTACGCAATGAAGTGGAAGATGTAAGAGCGAAATGGTTAGAGACACTTTCTGATCTTAATGTATGCTCCCAGAAAGGTCTCGTTGAAAGATTTGACGGTTCCATCGGAGCGGGTTCTGTATTTATGCCACACGGTGGAAAATACCAGATGACAGAAACACAGGCTATGGTAGCGAAATTACCTGTCTTAACAGGAAAATGTGATACGGTTACGATGATGAGCTACGGATTTGATCCATACTTATCAAGCTGGAGCCCATACCATGGAGCTGTGTACGCAGTTCTTGAGTCTGTGGCAAAAATCGTTGCAAATGGTGGAGATTACAGCAAGATCCGCCTTACATTCCAGGAATACTTCCGTCGTATGACAGAAGATCCAAGCAGATGGAGCCAGCCATTCGCAGCGCTCCTCGGTGCATATGATGTACAGTTAGGGCTTAGACTTCCATCCATCGGTGGAAAAGACAGTATGTCAGGAACATTCCAGGATATTGATGTACCTCCGACACTCGTTTCTTTCGCGGTAGATGTGGCAGTACAGAAAGATATTATTACACCGGAATTAAAAGCGGCAGGAAATAAATTAGTATGGCTTCATATTGATACAGATGAATTTGATCTTCCTGTATATGAAAAAGTTATGGAGCAGTACGGAAAATTCAGAGAAGATATCCAGAACGGCAATATCGTATCAGCATATGCGCTTGACAGACATGGTATTGCTGCAGCGGTAAGTAAAATGGCGTTTGGTAACGGCATGGGCGTGAAGATTGAAAGCAATGTAGATAAGAGAGATCTCTTTGCACCAATGTTTGGTGATATCATTGCAGAAGTTCCGGCTGACAAAGTGTCTGCACTTGCAATTAAGTATACAGTGATCGGTGAAGTGACAGAGAAGAATACAATCGAGTACGGTGACATGACAATCGGACTTGAGGAAGCAGTTTCTACATGGAAAGCTCCTCTAGAGAAAGTGTTCCCATCTGTATCCGGAGCAACAAAACCGGAATCCATAGAAGAAAAATTATTTGACGCAGATCATATTTATATCTGTAATCATAAAATTGCACAACCAACTGTATTTATTCCGGTATTCCCTGGAACAAACTGTGAGTATGACAGTGCGAAAGCATTTGAACGTGCCGGAGCAAAGACGATTGTTAAAGTATTCAAGAACTTGGATGCAGCAGATATCCGTGATTCCGTAGCAGAGTTTGAAAAGACGATTGCACAGTGTCAGATGATCATGTTCCCAGGCGGATTCAGTGCCGGTGACGAGCCGGATGGTTCGGCAAAATTCTTTGCAACTGCGTTCCAGAATGCAAAGTTAAAAGAAGCGGTAGAAAAATTGTTGAATGAAAGAGACGGGTTGGTACTTGGTGTCTGCAATGGCTTCCAGACATTGATCAAGCTTGGTTTAGTTCCATACGGAAAGATTTGTGGACAAACAGAAGGTTCACCGACTCTTACTTACAATACAATCGGACGTCACATTTCTAAGATGGTTTATACAAAGGTTGTGACAAACAAATCTCCTTGGTTACAGGGAGCAGAGCTTGGCGGAGTATATACAAACCCGGCATCTCACGGCGAAGGACGTTTCGTAGCTTCTGATGAAGTACTGAAAGAACTCTTCGCAAACGGACAGGTTGCAACACAGTACTGTGACCTTGACGGAAACATCACAATGGATGAAGAGTGGAACCCGAACGGTTCTTACATGGCAATCGAAGGTATCACAAGTCCGGATGGACGTGTACTCGGTAAAATGGCACACTCTGAACGTCGCGGTGATTCCGTAGCGATCAATATCTACGGCGAGCAGGATTTGAAGATATTTGAATCGGGTGTGAAATATTTTAAATAGTTCAAAATTAGGATAGGAAAGTCGGAGGCCGCCAATAAAATGGTGGCTTCCGGTTTATTTTGATGATATAGGAAATTCCTTCGGAATCCTATATCAAAATAAACACACTTCGTGTGAAGATGCGCAGTTCGCGGCAAGGAGTTTCTTATTTCGTAACCGCTCGCGCGCGAAGGGGCTATCGGGAAATAGATAGTTCTAAATAGGGGGGGCAGATGTGACTCGTACGAGTTGCATCTGCCCCCAAA
>JAJBSL010000021.1 GCA_020540725.1 Lachnospiraceae bacterium EP-SM-12S-S03 | reverse complement strand
GCATTACTGCAACGCACCGAGTTTAACTACACGGCTCACTGGCGATTACCGTGACCGGACTTGCACCGGCAAGTGTGGTCCAGCTTCGCTGGACGCACACCATAAAACTAAGGGGTCCGGTCCAAAAAGACCGGACCCCTATATGAGTCTATACTTAGAAAAACTCTTTATTCTTCTTAGATTTCACCAGCGATGATTTTTCCGAAGTATTTGATTGTTCTTACCATCTGGCTTGTGTATGAGTTTTCATTGTCATACCAAGAAACAACCTGAACTTCTGTTGTTCCATTGTCTAATGGGCAAACCATTGTCTGTGTAGCATCGAATAATGAACCGTATGTCATTCCAACGATATCGCTTGATACGATTTCATCTTCATTGTATCCGTAAGATTCATTAGCTGCTGCTTTCATAGCTGCGTTGATCTGTTCAACTGTTACATTTCCTTCAACAACTGCTGTTAACATTGTTGTAGATCCTGTAGGTGTTGGCACACGCTGAGCAGCTCCGATTAATTTACCGTTTAATTCAGGGATAACTAATCCGATGGCTTTTGCAGCACCTGTGCTGTTAGGAACGATATTTACCGCTGCAGCACGAGATCTTCTTAAATCACCTTTTCTCTGTGGTCCGTCAAGTGTCATCTGATCACCTGTGTAAGCGTGGATTGTGCACATGATACCAGATTTAATTGTTGCTAAATCATTTAAAGCTTTTGCCATTGGTGCTAAGCAGTTTGTTGTACAAGAAGCTGCTGAGATAATGTCATCGTCTTTAGATAATGTCTCGTGGTTAACATTGTATACGATTGTAGGAAGATCATTTCCGGCTGGTGCAGAAATAATAACTTTCTTAGCTCCTGCTTTGATGTGAGCTTCTGCTTTTGCTTTAGATGTGTAGAATCCTGTACACTCTAATACTACATCAACTCCGATTTCTCCCCAAGGAAGTTCTTCTGCATTAGCTTTTGCATAGATTTTGATTTCTTTTCCGTCAACTGTGATAGAATCCTCTCCTGCAACAACTTTATCACAAAGAGCATATCTTCCCTGTGTTGAATCATATTTTAATAAATGAGCTAACATTTTTGGAGATGTTAAATCGTTGATTGCTACGATTTCAAATCCTTCTGCTCCAAACATCTGTCTGAATGCAAGACGTCCAATACGTCCAAATCCATTAATTGCTACTTTTACTGCCATGATTAATTCCTCCTAAAGTTTTATTTTAAATCACTGCCTACAGTATATTTGATATTCTTTAGCTTTGTTAAAGAATCATCAACCATTGAATATTGTACTAAATACAAAACAAAATTTCAATAGCATTTTGTATTTTTATACCAGCTTTATCCAAGTTTATCTAACTTGCTTAAAAATCGGCTTTCTTTGTCGAAATTCTGTATAATATTTAAAACCGCAGTCTAAAAGAATATTTTCTACCTTATGAAAATCGTAAGCAATATGCTCCGGCTTATGCCCGTCAGAACCAACCGTAACAATTTCTCCGCCAAGTTCCCGGTATCGTTTTAATACTGCTGGATAGGGATGTGCAAAGGAAAGACCGTATTTCAATCCCGCCGTATTCAGTTCCAATCCTTTTCCGTTTTCCACAAGGTGTTTCAGAATCTCGTCAATCAAATCCTTGTTTTCATCATAGGAATATGATTTTTCCTGTTCCAGACCATACCTTACAATATAGTCCAAATGTCCCATCACATCAAAATCTTCTATATTCTTGATATTCGTAAGCGTCTCCTCAAACATCCCCCGGTAAAGTTCCTGATCTGTAAGTTCTTCAAAGTTTGCTCTGTAATACGGATCTCTTCCCCGAAGCATATGTGTGGATCCTATGACAAAATCAAATGGATGTGCATTTACATATTCTTTTGCAAATTGTCCCAAATGTGGTTGTAGACCGAGTTCCACGCCAATTCGTATATGAATCTTCTCTTTGTATTTTTCTCGCAGAGACTGTAATGTTTCAAAATATTTCTCTGTATCAAATACAAATCCTTTCCCTTCCGCATCATAATCTTTGTCCATATGATCCGTAATACAGATTGTTTCCAGCCCACGCTTTATGGCGCCTTGTATCATAACCTCCGGAGAGCTTTCCCGATCCGCATCCGTAGAAAAATTCGTATGTGTATGATAGTCCGCTTTCATTCTACTTATCTCCCACAATCGTTCCGCCGCCGAAAACATAGTCCCCATCATAAAGCACTACCGCCTGCCCCGGCGTGATTGCTCTCTGCGGTTCTTCAAAAGTACAAAGGATTTCATCTTCTCCTGTTTTCTTTACCGTACACCATGCACCTTTATGATTATAACGGATTTTCGCAAATACCTTTTTCTCCCCTTCCATGTCTTCCACTGACATGAAATTTATCCGGTTTGCACGAACGATATAGGATAAAGAATCTTCATTGTCGCCTATGACAACTTCATTTGTCTCTGGACGAATCTCAAGTACAAATACAGGATGTCCAAGAGAAAGTCCCAGGCCTTTTCTCTGTCCTACTGTATAATGGATGATTCCTTTGTGCTGTCCGAGGATATTTCCTTCCTGATCCACAAAGTTTCCAGGCTGAATCTTCTCTCCCGTTGAATTTTCAATAAAGGAAGCATAATCGCCGTCCGGCACAAAGCAAATGTCCTGGCTGTCCGGTTTGTTTGCTACCTGGAGATTGATTTTGTCAGCAATTTCCCTTACTTCATCTTTCGAATATTCGCCCACTGGCATTAAGGTGTGCGAAAGCTGTTCCTGTGTCAGATTATAAAGCGCATAGGTCTGATCCTTTGCGAGCGTCGCAGATCTCATAAGCGTATAACGTCCATTATCAAGTTTTATAATTCTTGCGTAATGCCCTGTCGCAATATAATCCGCTCCAATGTCCATGCTTCTTTTCAGAAGAGATTCCCATTTCACATAACGATTGCATGCAATGCATGGATTTGGCGTTCTTCCCTGACGATATTCTTCGATAAAATAATCAATAACATCCCGTTTGAATTCTTTCTTAAAATTCATCACATAATACGGAATTTCAAGATCTGCCGCCACTCTTCTGGCATCATCTACAGCGCTCAATCCACAGCATCCGCCATTTTCTTCTTGTATCGTCTGCTCTTCATCCTGCCATATCTGCATGGTCACGCCAATGACGTCATACCCCTGTTCTTTTAAAAGATACGCAGCCACTGAGGAATCCACGCCTCCTGACATTCCAACGACTACTTTTTTCTTCTCCATCGTCTCTCCTTTTAATATTCCTCTTCTTCCTCTTCTTCATCTTCATGAATATCGGACTTCGGTTTCTCCAATCCTTCAATCTTAATTCCGTGTTTTTCAGCATAATCCCAAAGTGCTGCATGGATTGCTTCTTCTGCAAGAAGTGAACAATGCACTTTTACCGGTGGCAGTCCATCGAGTGCTTCCATAACCGCTTTATTTGTAATCTGTAATGCCTCATTAATTGATTTTCCTTTTACAAGTTCTGTTGCCATACTGCTTGTCGCAACTGCTGCGCCGCAGCCAAATGTCTTGAATTTCACATCCTGAATGATTCCGTCATCATCAATATCAAGATACATTCTCATGATGTCGCCACATTTTGCATTCCCTACTGTACCGACTCCGCTTGCATTTTCAATTTCTCCCATGTTTCTTGGATGCTGGAAATGATCCATTACTTTTTCTGTATACATATCATTCTACCTCTTTCTATTTCTATCATTGTTTTCGTTTTACTTACTCTGCTTTTTTATAAAATCCTCATATAACGGAGACATACTGCGAAGCCTGTCCACAATCTCCTTCAAAGAATCTACTACATAATCAATATCTTCTTTTGTTGTTTCTTCACTCAGCGTCATACGAAGCGAACCGTGAGCAATCTCATGAGGAAGCCCAATTGCGAGAAGTACATGGGACGGATCTAATGAACCGGATGTACAAGCAGATCCACTGGATGCACAGATGCCCTTCATGTCTAACATAATAAGAAGTGATTCCCCTTCAATAAAGCGGAAACTAAAATTCACATTATTCGGAAGACGATCTGTTCTATGACCGTTCAATCTTGCATACGGAATCTCTTTCTCGATCCTTTCAATCATATAATCCCGAAGTTCTTTTTCTTTATCGGTTCTTTCTTTCATCGTATCAACTGCGCGTTTCACTGCAGTTCCGATTCCAATAATTCCCGGTACATTCTCTGTCCCGGCACGTCTTTTCCTTTCCTGTGCACCACCATGCACAAAGGAACGAATCTTCACACCTCTTCTAATATAGAGGAAACCGATTCCTTTCGGTCCGTTTAATTTATGTCCGCTGGCACTTAACATATCAATATGACATTCATCTACATTGATCGGAATCTGACCAAAAGCTTGTACCGCATCTGTATGGAATAAAATACCATGCTCTTTTGCAATTTCACCGATTTCTTTAATCGGTTCAATCGTACCAATCTCATTATTTGCAAACATAATAGAAATTAAAATAGTTTCCGGTCTGATCGCCGCTTTTAAATCTTCTAATTTTACAACACCATTTTCATCCACATCCAAATAGGTGACTTCAAATCCATTTTTTTCAAGATATTCTGCTGTATGAAGAATCGCGTGGTGTTCGATCTTTGTTGTAATGATATGATTTCCTTTTTCTTTATACGCTTCTGCTGTAGCTTTGAGCGCCCAGTTATCAGCCTCGGAACCTCCTGCCGTAAAATAAATTTCATTTCCTTTGGCACCTAAAACGTCTGCAATAATCTCTCTCTGCTTTGTGATCTCATCCTTATTTCGGGAAGCAAAGCTATATACGCTGGAAGGGTTTCCATAATACTCTGTAAAGTACGGAAGCATTGCCTCAAGAACTTCCGGCGCAGTTTTTGTTGTTGCAGCATTGTCTAAATAAATAAATTTATCCATTTTCCTACCTCCTGGTCTAATTATTGCAGTCTCTATGCTCGCATGCCCCATCTTTTTTGATGGCTTTACTCTCCTCTACGAGCTTGTCTAATTTTATCTCATCTACTGTCTGATTTATACTCTCATTGATTTTCTGCCAAACATACTTTGTAACACAACCACCGGAAGCTTCGCATCCTTCTTCCACAAATCCGGAGCATTCCACCGGATTCAAGTTCCCTTCCAGTGCTCTTAAAACATCCCCGACAGAAATATCCTTTTGATTTTTCGCAAGTACATAGCCGCCTCCGGCTCCACGAATGCTTTTCACCAACCCGGCCTTTTTCAACATAGCCATAAGCTGCTCGAGATAACGTTCTGAAATTCCTTGTCTCTCTGAAATACAACTGATGGAAACCGGTTCTACCTCGCTGTATCTTGCTAGATCAATCAAAGCTCTAAGTCCATATCTTCCTTTTGTTGACAGTTTCAATTTTTCACCTTCTTTAAGCTTTTCTTAATCCCTACTATTTTACTAGGATTTCCTTTTGTAGAATATCATTCCATTTTAGTTCTGTCAAGGTCATTTCTGTAATATATTTGTATAGAAAACGATACAAGGTGACACTATGTCCAAAAAAGACACTATTATCAAGGGTACATTTATTTTAACCATCACAGGATTTCTGAGCCGTTTCATCGGCTTTTTTTACCGCATTTTCTTGAGCAGAACATTCGGCGAGGAGGGTGTTGGATTATACCAACTCGTTTTTCCTATTTTTGCTCTTGGATTTTCTTTTACCGCCGCCGGCATTGAAGTAGCGCTTTCCCGCCTGGTGGCTCAGAAACTCTCTCTTGGAAAAACAGCAGAAGCCAGACAAAGTCTATTCACTGGATTATTTTTCTCCTTTTCTCTCTCGCTTACAGTGATGATACTAATTCAAACGAATGCTTTATGGCTTGCCGAACATGTCTTGCGTGATATCCGATGCGGCAATCTTTTGGTTTCCTTGTCCTACATTTTTCCATTTGCATCCATACATAGTTGTATCTGTGGCTATTATCTCGGGTTAAAACGCACAAAACGTCTGGCAATTTCTCAACTTATAGAACAGATTGTCCGTGTTCTTTCCGTATACCTTATCTGCATTACCATGCTAAGGAATAACTCGCCTCTTTCTGTCAATATTGCCGTTATCGGTCTTGTACTCGGAGAAATCGGTTCTGCCCTCTACTGCATTCTAACTTTTGAAAAAACCGGACGCATTTCTCCAACCGGAACTGTACTTAAAACAGATCACCATTCCTTTTCCCGGATGAAAGAACTTCTCTCTCTTTCCATTCCTTTAACCGCCAATCGGGTATTGCTGAATGTACTGCAGAGTATCGAGGCCGTGTCTATCCCAGGTTCTCTTATTCTATTTGGGCTTTCAAACTCTGAAGCTTTGAGTCTTTACGGCGTTCTTACCGGAATGGCTATGCCTTGTATTTTTTTCCCTTCCGCACTCACCGGCTCCATTGCAACCATGCTTCTTCCTACCATTGCGGAAGTGCAAACGCAAAACAACCGCAACGCTTTGATTGGACTAATCAGAAAAGTAACCGGCTGTGTCTTCTTCCTTGGCTGTCTTTGCACCGCAGGCTTTCTATTCACCGGTAATTTTATAGGAAACTTGCTATTCCACAGCGGCACTGCCGGAAAATTTATCGTTACTCTAGCCTGGATTTGTCCTTTTATGTATGCAAATACCACTTTGATCAGTATTTTAAATGGACTAGGTAAAGTTTCTTCTTCTCTTTTTATCAACACATGCGGCCTATGTCTGCGGATATTTAGTGTATTTTTCCTAATTCCGGCTTTTGGAATCATTGGTTATCTTTGGGGTCTTTTAGGCAGCCAGGTTCTGATCAGTGTCCTTTCCATACTCACATTGAAAAAATATTTTTCTTCACATTGAATATCCATACATTTACTTCATAAAAACTATGCAGCTCATGCAATAAAAAAATCTCCCACAGGATTCCACGTTTTCAGTACTGGATATTCTGTGGGAGATTTTTTATTTTCTTTCTGTTTTCCGTTTGGATTCTTCGTTCATCCCGACTAACTACATTGCATTGATAAACATCTTCATCAAGATAGGATTGACATAAACTTCTGATATAATTCCAAGTGCCATCGTAAGAGTGACAAAAATAGTTTTCCCCCTATTCCAAGATGAAACCGGATAGGTATAGAAATACCATAGAAGGACAACATATGCCATAATGTAAAACACAAACTGAGGAGTAAGCCCAATCAAGCAAAGTAGTACCCCTTTTACACCTAGTTGCATAATTGCCGCTACAAGCAACATTCCGCTTGAAAATCCCACCCATATAAACCAAAAAACTACCGCAATTTTCCTAAACTTCGTCTGCCCTACGAGAAATAATCCTGCAAGGGGCAGCAGACGCACTTGCAATATGTAGAGCATATACTCCTCTGCAACCACCTCAATGGAAATATATTGACTCAAAAAATATTCACTAAAAATACCTGTGGATGTAACATAATTTTTCGCAACGATATTCGCATATAAAATTCCAATCAAAAAACCCGCCATATAGAAAGCAGTAACATACTTTTTCCGTTGTTGTATCTTCATACAAATTCCTCCATTCATTCCGATACTTCATTATATGCCGGGTCTTGTCTTTTATTCTATTTTCTATATTTCGTATCATATGCAAGAATAGCGGATATGGTCTTTGCGTCCTGTAGTTCCCCTTTGAAAATCTTTTCTTTCAAATCGTCTACAGAGTATGCCTTCACATCAATAAATTCATCCTCATCCAGATTTTGTTTTGCCGGTATCAAATCCGTAGCAACATACACATCTATTTTCTCATTTGTAAATGCTACCCATGTGCAAAGTGTCATAAGAAATTCCAGCTTGCCCGGCTTATATCCGGTCTCTTCTTCCAACTCTCTTGCCGCACATACAGAAGTCTCCTCTGAAATATCATCCAGCTTCCCCGCCGGAATTTCCAACGTATCCCGATCCAATGCATTCCGATATTGTTTTACCATCAAAATTTTCCCTTCAGATGTCACCGGAACAACCGCAGCCGCACCATCATGATTGATAAAATCCCATTTTGCAATTTTCCCATTTGGAAGCTCTACTTCATCCATATAGACTTTCACAATACTTCCTTCGTATTTTAACTCCCGTTTCATTCTTTTCATTTTTTCGCTCATTACTGCTTCCTCATCTTTTTAATATTACTATATCAAAATTCTCGAATGATATAGATTTAAAGGCTTGATTTCCCCTTGCACCAATCACCTAGTATTCGGCAGGATATTATAAGAAATAATAAAAACGAGGAAAGTAAGAAAACTCTGTATTTTCATTACTTTCCTCATGTTTTTGTTGTAAATTCTTATTATTTCGCGTAATCTGTAACACGTGATTCACGAATTACATTCACCTTAATCTGACCTGGATATTCCAATTCAAATTCAATCTGTTTTGAAATATCTCTTGCCAAAAGTACCATATCTTCATCAGATACCTGTTCTGGAACTACCATAATACGAATCTCTCTACCTGCCTGAATAGCAAAAGATTTATCAACACCCTTAAACTGGTTTGCGATATCTTCTAATTGTTTCAATCTGTTTGTATATGTTTCTAATGTTTCTCTTCTTGCACCCGGTCTTGCGGCAGAAATTGTATCTGCTGCCTGTACCACGCATGCAATCAAAGATGTCGGTTCTACATCTCCATGATGAGATTCAACCGCGTTAATAACTGTTGCTGATTCTTTATATTTTCTACATAAATCAACACCAATCTGAATATGTGATCCTTCCACATCATGATCAATAGACTTACCAATATCATGTAAAAGTCCTGCCCTTTTAGCCATTCTGACATCCAATCCGATCTCACCGGCTAAAAGTCCTGCTAATTGGGCTACTTCGATAGAATGCTTCAATGCATTCTGACCATAGCTTGTACGGAATTTCATACGTCCAAGGAGGCGGACAAGTTCTGGATGAATACCATGCACTCCTACCTCAAGTGCTGCATTCTCTCCTTCCTCACGGATCATAGTCTCGACTTCTTTCTGCGCCTTCTCTACCATTTCTTCAATTCTTGCCGGGTGAATTCTTCCATCAAGAATCAGTTTTTCAAGTGCTATTCTTGCAACTTCCCTGCGTATTGGATCAAATCCGGAGAGAACAACCGCTTCCGGAGTATCATCAATGATCAGTTCTACACCCGTCATAGTCTCCAATGTACGGATATTACGACCTTCTCTACCAATGATTCTTCCTTTCATTTCATCGCTCGGGAGTTGTACTACAGAAATTGTAGTCTCTGCAACATGATCAGCAGCACACTTCTGAATGGCTGTAACAACATATTCCTTTGCTTTCTTAGCAGCCTCTTCTTTTGCCTGGTTTTCCAACTCTTTGATCATTTTTGCAGTGTCATGCTTCACATCGTCTTCAACAGTTTTTAACAGATATTCTTTTGCTTGTTCGGAGGTCAGTCCTGAGATTCTTTCAAGTTCCTGTACTCTTTGTTTATTCAGCTCTTCTACTTTTGCCTCTTTCTGCTTCAAGTATTCTTCTTTCGCAATGAAGCTTGCCTCACGCTGTTCAATGGCGTTTGACTTCTTATCAAGTGACTCTTCCTTAGCAAGAACACGTTTCTCGTAACGCTGAAGCTCTGCTCTGCGTTCTTTCGTCTCTTTTTCCAGCTCATTCTTAGTCTTGATAGATTCTTCTTTTACTTCTAAAAGAGCCTCTTTCTTAGTTGTCTCCGCTGTTTTTAATGCATCATCTATAATCTCTCTTGCTCTGCTTTCTGCATTTCCAATCTTAGAATCTGCATTCTTCTTCAAATTGGAAACCGTCACAAAGTGAGTAATCACAGCCGTTACAATTAATGTAATAACCACAGCAACGATTATACTAATAAAATCTGGCACAGGAGCACCTCCTTATTTAATTTTCATTGTACAAATACAACACTTAAATTTTATACTGTTTTTACATATCTGTCAAGCATTCCAGTCAGAAACTTGTATTACCTGACGAATCCCATCATAAGAAAATCCTTTTCTGGCAAGATATCCATAAAGCTTTTGTTTTTCCAAATCCGTTGCTTTTTGGATATCAAATCTTTTCTTACGCAATATTTCCTTTATGGCTGCCGTCTCATCTATATCTTCATAACATTCTTCCATAGCAGCATCAATCTCATCTCTCGCGACCCCTTTTCGACAAAGTTCTGCGTAAATTTCCTTTTTACTCTTGCTTTTCTGACGACTTGTAATGTATCTTCTGGCATAGGATGCATCTCCAATATAACCAAAAGACTTTACATATGCGATTGCCTGTTCAACGATATCTTCTGGATACAGACCTTGTTTCAGTTTTGTTCTAAGTTGGGACTCTGTTCTATCCATATCATTTAACAAATGAAGCGCACGAAGTTTTGCGCGTTTTAAAATCACTTCTTCTTTTATCTTTTGAAAGATTTCCCTTGTTATCTCCTGCTCTGCAACAATCCGGTAACGAGACAATTCGCCTTTGTATAACACAAAGGCGAATTGATCATCCACATATACCTTAAATTTCGTTTTTGTCACAGACTCTATCTTTGTGACTTTCATTTTCTATTCTTCCTCGTCTTCCTTAGGAACGCCTAGTCCATAATGCGCTCTTACCTTCGCTTCCAGTTCCTCCAAAACCTCCGGATGCTCTGTAAGATACGTCTTTGCATTTTCGCGTCCCTGTCCAATCTTCTCTCCATTGTAGGCATACCATGCACCGCTTTTATTTACAACATCAATGCTTGTTGCCAAATCCAGAACATCTCCTTCTTTGGAAATACCTTTTCCAAACATAATATCAAATTCTGCTTCCTTAAACGGTGGTGCAATTTTATTCTTCACAATCTTCACACGAGTGCGGTTACCAACCATCTCACCTGCCTGCTTTAATGTCTCTGTTCTTCTTACATCCATACGCACAGACGCATAGAACTTAAGAGCACGGCCACCTGTCGTTGTCTCCGGATTCCCGAACATGACTCCGACCTTCTCACGAAGCTGATTAATAAATACAACCACGCAGTTTGATTTACTGATCACAGGTGTCAGTTTACGAAGCGCCTGGGACATCAATCTCGCCTGGAGCCCGACGTGGCTGTCTCCCATGTCTCCTTCAATCTCCTGTCTTGGAACAAGTGCGGCTACCGAGTCAATTACGACAATATCCATGGCTCCTGAGCGGACCATTGTCTCTGCGATCTCAAGAGCCTGATCACCACTATCCGGTTGTGAAATATATAATTCGTCAATATCTACCCCTATATTTTTTGCATAAACCGGATCTAGCGCATGTTCCGCATCAATAAATCCGGCAATTCCTCCTCTTTTCTGTACTTCTGCAATCATATGTAGTGTAACAGTTGTTTTACCACTGGATTCCGGTCCGTAAATCTCGATTACACGCCCCTTCGGAACTCCTCCCAATCCGAGAGCAAGATCCAAACTTAAAGAACCTGTAGGTACTGTCTCTACAGATACATTCGCGCCTGCATCGCCAAGCTTCATAACCGTCCCTTTTCCAAAATCTTTCTCCAATTTAGATATCGCCGCATCCAGCGCCTTTAATTTATCGTCTGTTGCCATAACAATCTTTTCTCCTTTATCGCGAACTTATGTTCGTTTTCTATTAATATACTATTATAGTTTCATAAAGTTGTCAACACTTAATTTGCAAATTATCAACTAACCTGATCATATCGTAGCACACACAATTTGTTTTGTCATTGGACGGATAGTCCAAACATATCAGCATCATAAAGTAAAGGCATTGCTCCTCATCTATTCTGATGAATCTGCAACGCCCTTCCTGTTTTTTCGTTATTTCATAGACTTCACACGATCTTCTACTGTTTTATTAAAATTCTCTACTTTTCTGTTATAAGATGCATTCATATATTCTGAATGAAGCATAAAATCTGCTGTGGCAAGATTGTTGGCAATCGGAATATCGTACACAACCGCAATTCGAAGTAATGCCTTCACATCCGGATCATGCGGCTGTGCTTCTAACGGGTCCCACAGAAAAATCATGAAATCAATCTGTCCTTCCACAATCTTAGCACCAATCTGCTGATCGCCTCCCAGTGGTCCGCTATTATAGGCCTTCACAGGAAGTCCCGTCTTCTCTGCAATAAGTCTTGCAGTTGTTCCCGTACCACACAAGAAATGGCTTTTCAAAATCTCCTTATTCATATCGCACCATTCTACCAATTCTTTCTTCTTACCATCATGGGCAACAAGTGCAATATGCTTTGTCTTTCCAATCTCAAAAGTAATATAATTATCCTGTAGCATAGTCTCCCTCCTACGTCTTTAAACTGACTGTTCCATCCGATCAAATCTGGATGAAGCCAAAAACATGACTAATATCATTATTAGTATACAATAAATCATAAGAATCGGGAAGACCCAAAACATTCCCAGAAAAATTCCTGCCAGAACTCCAAATACCATTCCCATTCCAAGGATAGCAGACTGAAATATCATATATACCATCTGACGTCCTTTTATTCCGAGACTCGTTCCGATCAAAGATTCCGCGAATACCCGCATATATAGTTTATTCGCCTGAAGTACCACATAAATCGCCACACTCATTATGATGTAGCTAAGAGGTAGTTTCCAGGCCAGGCCGATCGGCACACACAGTATACATCCATCCACAATCGAACGGATATGTTCCATCAAAGTGGCATACCACAACTTCTTGAACGGATGATCGGGTATCAGATAAAGATAATGTGTTTTCAGCTCTTTTTCCCACTTTCCCGTGTATCCTGTGGCAACAAAAGTGATGTAAGCAATCACTCCCAGAAGAAGCACTTCCGGAGTTACATCAAACTCATTTTTCAAAAAGCGGATTACAACGATATCCACCACAATCGCCGCCAAAGTCATTCCACCAAATATAAAGAAACGTTCTTTTTTGTATTCTTGAAGCTGACGATAGAAAATAGCCTTTGCTCCGGTTCCTTTATACTGTACCGTTCCGGCTTTTTTGAATTTTTTCTTTTGTCCGATCCTAAATACCATTTCCCCGCTTTTATTTCTCTTATAGAATTCTGCATAATCATCTGCAAATTTTGCCGCGTCCTCATAGTACTCTCCGCTGCATTTCATTTTCCATGCTACAAGGAACATCCCTGCTGTTGCCAGCAAATACAAAATACTGCAAATGACGTTCAAAGTTGTTGGTCCCAAAAGCACAAGACGGTAAATAGCAATATTCCACCCCACAACCGGAATCATCTGAATCACCGGATAGTCGGCAAAATGAATGACCGTATCCGGAGTAATGCCATAGGTCCGAAAATAGAAAACACCGACCCCGATGATTCCGAGAAGAAATACATAAATACATCTGCAAAGTACCGTTGTCACTTTCGGTGTTATTTTCTCATTTGCATACAAAAAAATCATCAATGACAATTCAAATACTGTTTCCATTAAAAACAAAACTACCGACAAAAACAGAGCCTTGAAAAATCCGATACGGAACACATACATTTCTACAAAAATAAGTACGATCGCGATTACCATGCCAAACATATAATTTTTCATTGCTCCCATTAAAAGAATACCTTTCGGATTTATGGGAGCCGTAAAAATAAAGTGTGCGTGACTTGGTTTGAATAGAATCCCTTTCTTTTTGGCATAAGTGACAAAATTGGAAAAGAATCCAAATACGGCAAATGCCGTTAATATCGTTACAAGAGCCTTACTGCTTGTAAAAATTCCAGATTGTCTCCACCCGATAAACATACCGCCGAATATGCCGATGTAAAGTACAATGACACAAAGAATCAAATATGTTGCAGGCTTTTTCAGCGCTTTTTTCACACTATTTACCGTACTTCTTTTCGTTACATACCAAAGTGCTCTCATCTTGCATCACCGCCTGTCAATTCAAAGAATACATCATCCAGTTCCTTTTCTCCCAGTTCTTCTTTCGTATACACTTTGATGAGTTTTCCTTTCTCCATCACATACATGATGTCCCAGATTTCTTTCACCATATCAAGCATGTGCGTACTGATCAACACGGTACATCCGGCACTTCGAAGTTCAAGAACTACTTCTTTCAATTCTTTGATTGCCTTCGGATCAAGGCCGACCATCGGTTCATCAAAGAGAATTACCTGCGGTTTCAAAACAAGTGCACAACAGATACTGACCTTCTGCATCATTCCTTTTGATAACTCATTGCCTAATTTATCCTGCTTATCGTAAAGTTCAAAACGATGCAAAATCTGCTCTACTTCTTCCTCTGTGATCGAACTTCCATACGCTCTTCTAATATATTCGATATGTTCCCTTACCGTAAGCGCATCAAACATAGCCGGGATCTCCGGCACATATGCAAATATTTTCTTCGCTTCCATTGTTCTGGACGGCATTCCCTGAATTCCGATTCCGCCCTGATATCTCAAAAGTCCCGCAATACTCTTAATAATCGTCGACTTTCCTGCACCATTCGGGCCCAATAGAATTCCGACTTTCCCGCTAGGCACCATAAATGTCACATTATCTACTGCAAGATATTTCCCATACCTTTTGCTAAGTCCTTGTATTTCAAGCATTTCATTCCCTCCCTGGCTCTTATTATTCTTCACAAAAAATTGTCTAACTACGTACGCTTACACGAAATGTGTGTTTTATGATACAGGACTCCACAGGAATTTCCTGTATCATAAAAGGCCGTATGTATTATCTTTATAGTACAATAATACATACAGCCTTTTTATTTGTCAACTATCTTTTTTCTGCAACTTCCCCGCGTTTTTTATAAATGCTGTTAGCCGGAATAAATTCCCTTACCATAGATAGCGGATAAATGTTTGTGTGTTTTCCTACAACCGTCCCCGGATTCAGCACACTGCCACATCCGACTTCTACTTCGTCTCCAAGCATGGCTCCAAATTTTTTCAAGCCCGTCTCAATTGCACCATTTGGAGTTTTTACTGTAGCAAGCGTCTTATCTGACTTTACATTGGATGTAATAGAACCTGCACCCATATGCGCTTTATATCCCAATATAGAATCTCCTACATAATTGTAATGGGGAACCTGCACTTTATTAAAAAGGATCACATTCTTAAGCTCTGTTGAATTTCCTACCACTGCTCCTTCTCCCACAATCGCATTCCCTCTGACAAAGGCACAGTGTCTGATCTGTGCATCCTTTCCGATAATGGCCGGCCCGTTGATGTACGCCGTCGGAGCAACCGTTGCATTTTTGGCTATCCACACGTTTTCTCCTTGTTTCTCATACTCATCTTCACTCAATTTGGCACCCAGTTCCAAAATAAAGCTGCCGATTTTCGGAAGAACTTCCCAAGGATATGTAACTCCTTCAAAAATGTCCCTTGCAATGGTTTCATCCAGTGTATAAAGTTCCTCAATTGTCAATTCTTTCATCATTTTACTTCCCTTTCTTGTAGAACTGCGCCGCCCTGTCATAGAATCCGCGCAGTTGGTACTGATTATTTAACCCCAGAACGCCTTTCGTTCTGGAGTCAATAAAGTTCTCCAGTTTCATCATATATTCATCCGACGTAATATCGCCGTCTGCCACATAATTCAATCCCTTCTCCCAACTTGCTGTAAGTTCCGGATTTAGAAGGGACTTGATAGAATGATCTACCACTTCAAAGATCATTTCCCCAAGAAGTGTAGGCGTAATAATCTGTGTTTTTTTATTCAAAGCCAGATATTTGATATGAATTAATTTTTTCAAAATCTCCGCTCTTGTAGCACTGGTTCCAATCCCGCTTCCTTTGATCTGTGCACGAAGTTCCTCATCTTCTATCAGTTGCCCTGCATTTTCCATGGCAAGGATGATAGAACCGGAATTATATCTTTTGGGAGGGGATGTCTCGCCTTCTTTGATCTGCAGATTCTCCACCGGAAGCACTGCTCCTTTTCTTATCGTCTGAATCAGTGCAAACAAATCCTTCCCCGGCGTGTCCTCTTCTTCATTTTCGCCGGTGTTCTCTCCATCTTTTTTCGATTGATATACTCCGGTCACCTTCAAATATCCTTCCTCGGCAAGAACTTTAAAGTTGGAAAAGAATTGTTCTTCTTTCATTTTCGTTACAATGCTCACCTTCTGATAAACTGCCGGAGGATAGAAAATGCTCAGGAATCTTTTTACGATCGTATCATATACCTTCTTCCCAGTATGGGATACAGAAGAAAGCGCTGTTAGCCCCTGCCCGGTTGGAATGATCGCATAATGATCCGTAATCTGTTTGTCATTGACATATCTTGTCTTTCCTAATCCTTTATGGCTCCCAAATTGTACAATATCCTGCAGAAATGGTGCCGCAGGCTCATATTTTGACAAACCATTCAAATTCTTATGTATCTCTTTTGCTACCGCCGTGGATAATACCCTGGCATCTGTTCTCGGATAAGTGACCAGCTTCTTCTCATAGAGTTCTTGTACGATGCGAAGCGTCTCATCCGGACTGATTTTGAAACGCTTGGAACATTCATTCTGAAGCTCTGCAAGATTAAACAGAAGCGGCGGATTTTTCTTTTCTTTCTTTTTTTCAATCGAAAGTACCTGACAAGTCATTGGTACCTGCTCCCCAAGATATGACACAAGTTTTTCTGCCTTGTCCCTGCTTTTAAATCCATTCTCTTTATAAAGATCAAAGGATTCAAAATATTTCGAGCCTTTCACCGCTCTCCATTCCCCTTCAAAGGTCTGCCCCGAAAGTTGTATCGTACTCAACACTCTGTAAAATGGTGTCTTTACAAATTCCCGAATCTCCCGTTCCCTTCTTACTACCATTCCAAGTACGCAGGTCATCACCCTGCCCACAGAAATGACTGTATACTTTGTATTTTGATAATTTGAAATACTGTTTCCATACTTTAAAGTAAGAAGTCTTGAAAAATTAATTCCCATAAGATAATCTTCTTTTGCTCGAAGATAGGCCGATGCCGATAAATTGTCATATTCTGACAAATCTTTGGCTTCTTTAATTCCTCGAAGAATCTCCTCTTCCGTTTGTGAATCAATCCAGACTCTTCTACGAATCTTATTCTTCACCTTTTCTCCTGCCATCTGCTCTACAAGACGGTAGATGTACTCTCCTTCCCGTCCGGAGTCAGTACACACATAAATGCAATCCACATCATCCCTTGTCAAAATTCCCTGTACAATTTTAAACTGCTTTTCTACAGCCGGAATCACCTCATACTTAAACTCTTTCGGTAAAAAAGGCAGGGTATTCAAACTCCACCTTTTATATTTTTCATCATAGACCTCCGGATAACTCATCGTAACAAGATGACCTACACACCATGTGACAACCGAATCCGGTGACTCAAGATATCCATCTTTTCTTTGTGTATTCAATTTTAATGCTTTTGCAAATTCCTGAGCTACGCTCGGTTTTTCCGCAATATATACTGATTTACCCATATGCTCCTACTTTACGATAAATTTGTACACTGTACATGTTTTATAATTTTCTCCTGCAGAACAAACAGGTCCCGGAAATTTTTCTTTGTGGATGGCATCCGGGAAATATTGCGTTTCAAAGCAGGCTGCATGACGCATTCCGTATACTGCTCCATCTTTCCCTCTTTCATTCTCCACAAAGTTTGCCGTATAAAACTGCATTCCCGGAAGATCTGTATAAACTTCCATTGTAATGCCGCTTTTCTTTCCTGTCATCTCTGCAACTTTTGCAAATTTCTCATGGTGATTCAGCACCCAGTTATGATCATAACCTTTCCCAAAAATCAAAGCCTCGTATGGCTCTTCAATATCTCTTCCGATTGCTTTTTTCACCCGGAAATCCATAGGTGTTCCGGTTACGTCTGTCAATTCTCCGGTGGGAATAGACTCCTGATCTGCTTTTGTGAAATAGTCTGCATAAATCTGTACCTCTTGTTCCAGTACGTCACCTGATCCATGTCCGTCCAGATTGAAATAACTGTGGTTTGTCATATTGATAATCGTGTCTTTATCCGGAACTGCATCATAGTCAATCTTCAATGCATTATCATCCGTTAATGTATACCGCACCATCATATCCAAAGATCCAGGGTATCCCTGGTCACCATCCGGACTATGGAGCACGAAAGCCACACTGTCCTCTCCTTTTTCCGCAACTTGCCAGATACGCTTATTATAAAAATCAAAACCGCTGTGTAGATTATTGCTATGATCGTTTTGTTCCAGCTTATATGTCACTCCATTGATCTCAAAGGATGCTCCGCCAATCCTGTTTGCCGATCTTCCTACAGAAGCTCCAAAGAAAACTGTGCCGTCTTCATAACCTTTCGCTTCATCATAGCCAAGCACTACATCTGTAGGACTTCCATTCCGGTCCGGCACAAGCACACGAACAAGCGTAGCACCGAAATCTGTCACAGAAACACTCATATTATTTTTATTGGTAATTGTATATAAACTTGTGTTTCCTTTTGATGTTATCCCAAAATCTTTTTCAGTAATTCCCATAATTTCCCTTTCTTATCCAAACCGGATCTTCCGTTCTGTTCATACATTTTTTCTGCTTTTTTTGCAGATCCAACCGCTTCTTGCATAAATATTTCCTGCGAATTGACATTTTTTTCTCCGCTTTTTTCTACATATACGCCGGAATTCGTAAGAATCCTTGCCTTGACATCATCAGAAAGCATCACCTGAAGCATGTGGTTAATGCGTGCCTTGATCGATGGGTCGGACACCGGGCAGGCTACTTCCACCCGCTTCTCTGTATTTCTCGTCATCATATCCGCCGAGCCGATATAAAGTTTCTGCTCCGCTCCCTCACCAAAGCTAAAAATTCTTGCGTGTTCCAGATAACGTCCTACAATACTGATTACAGACAGATTTTCTGTTCTTCCCTCTACTCCCGGAAGAATACAGCAGATTCCTCTGACGATCAGTTCTACTTTCACACCTGCTTTAGATGCCTCCGCTACCTTCCGTATAAAGTCCAGATCTGTCACAGAGTTCATCTTCATAATGATATGCCCTCTGTCACCCTTTCGAATTTCTTCTTCCATCAAAAGCAGAATTCTCTGTTTCAGGCTTCCCGGCGCAACAAGAAGGTGGCTGTACTCCCCTTCCAGATTTCCAATGGACATATTTTTGAAAAAGACTGCCGCATCCTCTCCAATCTCCTTGTTTGCCGTAATCAAAGAAAGGTCGGTGTACATTGCCGCTGTCTTTTCATTATAATTTCCTGTACCGATCTGCGTAATGTATTGAATTTCATTGCGGTTTCTATAGGTAATCAGGCAGATCTTCGAATGCACTTTATACTCTTCGAATCCATAAATGACACGACATCCCGCATCTTCCAACCGTTCTGACCAGTCGATATTATTCTGTTCATCAAATCTTGCACGGAGTTCGATAAGAACTGTCACTTCTTTTCCATTTTCTGCCGCTGCACAAAGATACTCCACCAATCTCGCTTTTTTTGCAAGACGATAAATCGTAATTTTAATCGTCATAACATTCGGATCCGAGGCAGCTTCCTTAATCAATCGCAAAAATGGTTCCATACTCTCATACGGATAGGACAATAATACATCCTGCCTTTTCACTTGTTTCATCACACTGACATCCTTGATCACCGAATACATCTGCGGCGAAAAGGGTTCATAAAGCAACGGTCTTTTCATAGAAGCAGGAATTTTTTCTGCAACCTGAAACATATAGGCAAGTACCATAGGAGCCTTCGTTCTGAAAATCTGATTCGGCTCAATGGATAACTTCCCACAAAGATATTTTTCCTGCTCTTTATTCAGATTCTCTGCAACTTCCAGCCTTACCGCAGCCATTTTCCGCCTTTTGTGCAACGTCTTTTTCATACGCTTTCGGAAATCCTCATCATATTCCGCATCATCATCCGGCGACACATCCGCATTTCTTGTAACCCGGATAAAATTCTTATCTGTCACTTCATAATGTTCAAACACAAGTTCCAAATATTCCTTTATAATATTTTCCGTGCGAATAAAGCGTATATCATTTCCCGGCAAATAGACAATCTCAGACACAAACTGCGGAACCGGAACAATCCCGACCATTTTTTTATCATGATCCTTTACATATGCAATCACATAAATCTGATTACTGATCAGGTGTGGAAACGGATGATTTGCATCTACAATCTGAGGAGAAAGTACCGGAAGAAGCTGCTCCTTGAAATACTTCTTGACAAACTTCTTCTCCGGCTGCTCCAACTCTTTGATCGTAAGGCTGCATACCCCATATGGCTGAAGCTGCCTTTTAATATCCGCATACGTCTTGTCCCGTTCCTTGTATAACGGAGCCACCGCTTCGTATATTTTCTCTAACTGTTGTTTTGGCGTAAGTCCGGATCGTGTATCTACCTTCGTATCTCCTATGGATACGAGATCATAAAGACTTCCTACACGAATCATAAAAAACTCATCCAGATTACTTGTGAAAATGGACACAAATTTCATACGTTCCAAAAGCGGTACGGATGGATCTTCTGCCTCCTGCAGTACACGCTGATTGAATTTTAACCATGACAACTCTCTGTTCTGCGTATAATCTAAAATCTCTGTTCTCATCTATTTCCCCACACTGAAACAATTCCTTACTTTGCCTGAATATATCCTTTTGCAGTCAGCGTTTCCGCGCATAAAACTGCTCCGCCTGCTGCACCTCTCACCGTATTGTGTGAAAGTCCTACAAATTTAAAATCATAGACAGTATCCTCTCTCAAACGTCCGACAGACACTCCCATACCGTTCTCAAAATCAACATCCAACGTTACCTGAGGCCGGTTATCTTCTTCCAGATACTGAATAAACTGTCCCGGTGCACTTGGAAGTTTCAATTCCTGCGGTAGCCCTTTGAAGTTCACAAGTTTTTCGATCAATTGTTCTTTCGTTGGTTTCTTTGCAAATTTTACAAATACCGCCGCTGTATGCCCGTTCAAAACCGGAACGCGGATGCACTGGGTTGTGATAACCGGACTTTCTGCTTTAACGATCTCTCCAGCTTCCACTTTTCCCCAAATCCTAAGCGGCTCCTGCTCGCTTTTTTCTTCTTCTCCACCAATATAAGGAATGATGTTCTCTACCATTTCCGGCCAGTCTTTGAATGTTTTCCCGGCTCCCGAAATAGCCTGATATGTGGTTGCCACCACTTCTGTCGGTTCAAATTCTTTCCATGCCGTAAGAACCGGGGCATAACTTTGGATGGAACAATTCGGTTTTACCGCAACAAATCCTCTCGTGGTTCCAAGGCGCTTCTTCTGTGACTCAATCACCTCAAAATGCTCTGGATTAATCTCCGGAATTACCATCGGCACATCCTTTGTCCAACGATGGGCACTGTTGTTGGAAACTACCGGCGTCTCTGTCTTCGCATAAGCATCCTCAATTTCCCGAATTTCTTCTTTAGACATGTCCACAGCACTAAACACAAAATCTACGCCCTGTGCTACTTCCTCCACTTCATTCACATTCATGACGATCAAATTTTTTACTGCCTCAGGCATTGGTGTCGTCATTTTCCATCTGTCCCCCACAGACTCTTCGTATGTTTTTCCTGCAGAACGGGCGCTCGCCGCTACCACTGTCACCTCATACCATGGATGATTTTCCAAAAGAGAAATAAATCTCTGTCCTACCATACCTGTTGCTCCAAGAATTCCTACTCTTAATTTTCTCTCCATTTCAAATGTCCTCTCTTTCCTATTCCTTTTCTTCTGTCAGATATGCTTCGCAAATCCCAATGACCTGCTCCATGGCTTCTTTTCCCGGAGCGCCGATCGTAATTCTTTTATTGATACATGTCTCCATGCTGATCGCATCATAAATATCTTTTTCAAACACCGGTGAAATATCTTGCAATTCCGAAAGACTCATATCTTCCAATGCAATATTTTTATCTAAACAATATAACACCATCTGCCCAACAATTCCATGTGCATCGCGGAACGGTACTCCATGATTCACAAGATAATCTGCAGCATCCGTTGCATTTGTAAATCCTTTCTTTGCGCTCTCCTCCATTACTTCTGTACGGAATTTCATGGTATTCAGCATTCCCGCAAATAAAGTAAGACAACCCTTTACTGTATCTATAGCATCAAATACAAGTTCCTTGTCTTCCTGCATATCTTTATTATATGCCAATGGAATCCCTTTCATGGTTGTAAGTAAAGACATGAGTGCTCCATAGACACGCCCTGTTTTCCCCCGCACAAGCTCCGCAATATCCGGATTTTTCTTCTGTGGCATAATACTGCTTCCGGTACTATATGCATCATCAATCTCCACAAACTGATACTCATTGGAATTCCAGATGATTATTTCCTCCGAAAATCGGCTTAAATGCATCATAACAGTAGCAAGTGCTGATAAAAACTCAATCAGATAGTCTCTGTCTGCCACAGAATCCATACTATTCAAAGTTGATCCTTTAAATCCAAGAAGACTTGCTGTATATTCTCTATCAAGCGGGTAGGTTGTTCCAGCCAAAGCTCCTGAACCTAGCGGACAATAATTCATTCTTTCATAAATATCATGCATACGGGAACGATCCCGCTTAAACATCTCAAAATAAGCTCCCATATGATGCGCCAGGGTAATCGGCTGTGCTTTCTGTAGATGGGTGAATCCAGGCATGGCTGTTTTTGTATTTTCTTTCATAATATGAAGTAACACTTTCAAAAGTTCTTTCAGAATTCCATCAACCTGCAGTACCTCATCCCTTACATACAGTTTCATATCCAAAGCCACTTGATCGTTCCTGCTTCTTCCCGTATGCAGTTTCTTCCCTGCATCTCCAATCCGTTCAATCAGAACCGCCTCCACAAAACTATGAATATCTTCATAGGTATCTGAAATCTCAAGTTCTCCATTCTGTACGTCTTCTAAAATGCCGCAAAGACCAGATACAATCTTCTCTTTCTCTTCTTCTGTCAGTATTCCCTGCTTTTCAAGCATCCTAACATGCGCAATACTTCCCCGAATATCTTGTTCATAGAATTTCCTGTCAAAAGAAATCGATGCATTGAAATTATATACAAGTTTGTCTGTCTCTTTCGTAAAACGTCCTCCCCATAACTGTGCCATATCGTTTCCTCCCATCTTACATTTTCTGTCTTATTTCCTGCTGTCTTGAAGTTCTCTCGCCTGTTTAGAATACACACATCCACAGTAATCCTGTCGATAAAGTCCAAACTTCTTAGAAAGTTCAATAGAACGTTTATACCCGTTTCTTTTCTTGAAGTCCGAACGCAGATATTTGATCCCATACTTCTCCGCAATCCTCATTCCGATCTCATTCAATTTATCCGCATTTTTTAAAGGACTGATGCTCAGCGTGGTCGTATAATAATCATAACCGCATTCCTTCGCCATTTTGGCTGCTTCTTCCAGGCGCAAGGCATAGCACTTGAAGCATCTCTCTCCTCCCTCTTTCACATGTTCCAATCCCTTTGTCACTTCATAGAATCTGTCTTTATCATAATTCCCGGCAATAAAAGTTACCGGATGCTTTGTCTTCATTTCACCGATCAATGTCTGTTGTTCCAGAATCCTCTTTGTATACTCGCTCTCCGGAAAAATATTCGGATTATAATAAAACACAGTAATCTCAAAATAATTCGACAAATATTCCAACACATAACTGCTGCACGGCGCGCAACAACTATGCAATAAAAGTTTAGGAACCTGCCCTTCCTTCTCTAATCCGGAAATCAGCTTATCCAATTCTTTCTGATAGTTCATATTCCATCTCCTGCCTAGCCTATTTTCTACGATTATACTCTCTCTTTCCCCCTCAATCAAGCACTCATTTTCAAGAATCTCATAAAATACATTATAAACAGTTACAGCTTAATCTTGCGATTCACACCAATACTAGGAGGTTGTTATGAAAAAGGTATTAGAAATCCATGACTTAAATTATACCTACCACACCCCGGAAGGTGAAACTCCCGCCCTTAGAGATATCTCTTTTTCCGTAAAATCCGGTGAATTTATTTCCATCGTCGGGCCGTCGGGTTGTGGCAAATCTACACTTCTTTCCCTGATTTCCGGACTTCTTACTCCCGGAGACGGCACCATACAACTCATGGGAAAACCTTTGAAAGAAAGTAGAACCAATGTAGGATACATGTTGCAACACGATCATCTGTTTGAATGGCGCAGCATTTACCACAATGTGCTTCTCGGATTGGAAATCCAACATAATTTAACGGCTAAGACTAAAAGCAAAGCACACGAACTTTTGGAAACTTACGGTCTTGAAGAGTTTGCAAACGCGAAACCTTCCGAGCTTTCCGGAGGGATGCGACAGCGGGCAGCCCTTGTGCGCACCTTGATTCTGGAACCGGATCTTCTGCTACTTGATGAACCGTTTTCTGCTTTGGACTATCAAACCCGTCTTACGGTAGGGGATGATATTGGACAGATTATTCGAAGGGAAAAGAAAACGGCTATTCTGGTAACACACGATTTGTCTGAGGCAATCAGTCTTGGTGACAAGGTTATCATTCTTTCCAACCGTCCCGCCACAATCCAGCAGACTGTCTCCTTACATTTTAATCTGGCACAGGATACTCCGTTACACCGCAGAAACACACCGGAGTTCAAAGACTACTTTAATCTTATTTGGAAGGAGCTGAACCAAAAATGAATGAAATTTCCGCCGCACAGCTTGCATATCTGCAACAAAAGAAAATACATCGCTATGTTGTAATTTTTTCAAGGATTGCCATACTTGTAATTTTCCTTCTTGTGTGGGAAATCACATCCCAAACCGGAATCATTGACTCTTTCATTTTTAGCAGTCCGTCAAAAATTGCCCTTTGTTTCTTTGACATGGTTTTGGATAAGAGTATTTTCCTTCACATAGGGATTACACTATATGAAACCATTGTCAGCTTCATTCTCGTCATTTTTGTAAGTATATTGACCGCTGTTCTCCTTTGGTTCAGTCGGAAATTATCCGAGATTCTTGACCCCTATCTTGTAGTGCTCAATAGTTTGCCCAAATCAGCCCTTGCACCTCTTCTTATTGTATGGCTTGGCGCTACACAGACTACTATCATTGTAGCCGGCATGTCAGTCGCTATATTTGGAAGCATTTTAAGTTTATATACGAGTTTTCAGGAAATTGATCCGGAAAAAATAAAACTGATCTACACGCTCCACGGCAATAAATTCCACGCTCTGACAAAAGTAGTAATCCCCGGTTCTATCCCGTCTATCATAAATGTTATGAAAGTAAACATCGGTCTTTGTCTTGTTGGCGTGATTATCGGTGAGTTTCTTGCAGCAAGAAGTGGCCTGGGATATCTGATCATCTACTCCAGCCAGGTATTTAAACTCGATTGGCTTCTTATGAGTATTGTACTTCTCTGTATCATGGCAATGGGACTTTACGCGGTCATCAATTTGGTGGAGAAGTGGTATTTGAAAAAATTCTAAATCGAAAAACAGAGTTCAGGAAGTACACTTTTACTTCACGAACTCTGTTTTATTACTTCATTTACAATGGACGTATCATTCCTATTCTTCTTTCGCCCATCCATAGGCATATTTCACTGCTTTATTCCATCCCCGGACGCATGTTTCTCTTTTTTCTTCTGAAATTGCCGAAGCAAATGTTCTGTCAATCTGCCAGTTCTTTACAACATCCTCCTTGCTCTTCCAGTATCCTACAGCAAGTCCCGCAAGATATGCTGCGCCCATGGCAGTTGTTTCTACACATTTCGGCCTGCTGACCGGAGCATTGATTACATCTGCCTGAAACTGCATGAGAAAATTATTGGCACTTGCTCCTCCATCCACTTTTAATGCGCTTAGTTCAATGCCCGAATCTGCCTTCATGGCAGTAAGAACGTCATGCACTTGATATGCCAATGATTCCAAAGTTGCTCTTATGATATGGTATTTATTCACCCCTCTTGTAATACCGACGATGGTTCCTCTGGCATACTGATCCCAATGCGGTGCACCCAATCCTGTAAAAGCCGGAACTACATAACAGCCATTCGTATCTTTTACTTTTCCTGCCATGTATTCGGAATCTTCCGAAGAATCAATCAGATGCATTTCATCACGAAGCCACTGGATTGCTGCACCTGCAACAAATATGGACCCTTCCAGAGCATAGTTTACTTTCCCATTCAATCCCCATGCAATCGTTGTTACCAGTCCGTTCTTTGAAAATACCGGTTTCTCTCCTGTATTCATGAGAAGAAAGCAGCCCGTTCCATAGGTGTTCTTCGCTTCCCCTTCTTCAAAACATGTTTGTCCGAAAAGCGCTGCCTGCTGATCTCCCGCTGCCCCGCCAATCGGAATCTCTCCTCCGAAAAAGCTTGCATCTGACTTTCCATACACGCAACTGGATGGTTTTGCCTCCGGAAGCATACATTTTGGAATTCCTAACTCTTTCAGAATATCCTCATCCCATTGCAACGTGTTTATGTTAAACAACATGGTACGGGAAGCATTGGAATAGTCCGTCACATGCACAGTGCCTTTCGTAAGTTTCCAGATGAGCCATGTCTCCACGGTTCCAAAGAGAAGTTCTCCTTGTTCTGCCCGCTCTCTTGCCCCTTCGATATGATCCAGAATCCATTTTACTTTTGTTCCAGAGAAATAGGCATCGATCACAAGTCCCGTTTTCTTACGATATTCTTCTGTAAGACCTTTCGCTTTCAGAGAATCACAATATTCCGAAGTTCTCCTGCATTGCCATACAATTGCGCTATAGATTGGTTCTCCTGTATACTTGTCCCACACAATTGCCGTCTCTCTTTGATTCGTAATACCAATCGCAGCAATATCCTCTGCCGTGGCACCAATCTTACTCATGGCTTCTACTGCAACTCCCAACTGACTGGACCAGATTTCATTCGCATCATGTTCTACCCATCCCGGCTTTGGGAAATACTGGGTGAATTCCTTCTGAGCTACGCTGCACATTTCTCCTCTTTCATTAAACAAAATACACCGGTTGCTTGTCGTCCCCGCATCCAATGCCATAATATATTTCGCCATATTGGTTCTCCTCCGTTTTAAAATCCATTGATTCTATTATAATATTGCAAGACAGAAAACACAATGAAAGGTGTCTTTTTCATCAAAAAACAGTTGCATTTTTCAAAAAATTGTATATAATAGTCTTTGTGGCCATTATGTAGCCCAATGCTGGAATAGCTCAGTCGGTAGAGCACTTCACTCGTAATGAAGGGGTCGTCGGTTCAAGTCCGATTTCCAGCTTAGCAGTTATAGATGTCATAAACCTTGAGATTATATGGTTTATGGCATTTTTTAATGATATATTCTAAAAATACCGTATCCTCAAGAACTTTTATATTTCAAGAGATTACGGTATTTCCATTTTCAAATCTGATTTTTAATTGATACTCTTTTGTTCTGCTTTCATCTGTACTGTCATATGTTGATACGGGATCTCAATTCCATTTTCATCCATAGACAGCTTAATTTGTTCCAATAACCGCCATCTTGTCGTCCAATACTCTTCTGTCTTCACCCAGGAACGTGCACTTAGCATAACGGCGCTGTCTGCAAGCTGATCCACAACAACAAGACGATCCTGATCCTTCAATATACTAGCATCATTTTCGAGAAGATTCATAATAATTTCCTTCGCCCTTTTCAAATCTGAATCATAAGAAATCCCAATATTCAGATCTAATCTTCGCATGTTGCTTGTTGTCACATTCGTAAGACTTGTATTCGACAATGTACCATTCGGAATCACTATGATCTTATTATCAATCGTAGAAAGTTTTGTATAAAACAGTTGGATTTCTTTTACAGTTCCTTCATTTTTCTGGCTATCCTCGATGATATAATCCCCTACCACAAACGGTTTCAAAAGCAAAATCAAAACGCCTCCTGCAAAGTTTGACAATGTTCCTTGAAGCGCAAGACCAATGGCAACACCGCCGGATGCAAGAAGAGCCGCTACAGAAGTTGTATCTACACCAAACTTTGCTCCAATGGAGAATATAAGGATTGCATAAAGCACTACTTTGATGACAGAATCCAAAAACTGTTCCACACCCTTATCTACGGTAGAACGTTCCAACGATGTTCTTACAATCTTTCGAACCAGTTTTATGAGCTTACTTCCAATGATAAATACAAGCAGCGCAAGAAGCACCTTCACACCAAATGCAATGATATTCGGAATGTTATCATTAATATATTGAAATAGCTTATTTACTTCTTCCGTTGCCTGACTGGTAACTTCTGTTACCTCTTTTGTTACTTGTTTCGTTACCTCGCCGTCCTGTGTTCCGGTTAATAACATGTTGTTCCTCCTTCTCTTATAGCCATAAATGCTCCTAAATTTCCTCTTTTGCCATGAGATGCACGGTGTGAGAATAAAACATCCGGGTTACAGCATGTGCATACATTAGTGACCGCAATATGTTCTGCTTTTATTCCCGCTTCTCCAAAAACAATCTCATTTGCCTTCCAAAGATTTAAGTGAAATTTCCCATTCTCTTTTTTATAGAACAATTCTTCCCAGTATTTCTGTTCATAATTTATCCGAAATTGTTCAATCACATCTTCACTGACTTCATAACATTTCTGACAAATGGACGGTCCCACAGCCGCAAGCACATCAGCCGGATCTGTACCATATTCTTTTCTCATTGTCTCTACTGTAATCTTCCCGATTTTGCCAACAGTCCCTCTCCATCCGGAATGACTAAGTCCGATTGCTTTCTGTACCGGATCCACAAAAAACAGTGGCACACAATCCGCATAAAATGTGGCAAGACAAAGTCCTGGAATATTCGTGACAAGTCCATCCACCTGATCATAATCCAACGGTTTTACAGTTCCTTTCCCACGGTCTTCTTCCGTCACAACCCGTACATTTGTTGTATGTGTCTGTTTTGAAAATACCATATTTTCTACCTTGACATCAAGAGCCGCCGCAATTCTGCGAAAGTTCTCTCGGACAGCCTCTTCCTTATCTCCTCGGGCAAAGCTCAAATTCATACTGCTGCACACGCCTTCACTTACACCGCCAATTCTTGTAGAAAATCCATGATTTACCATTCCTGTCTTTTCTAACAGAGGATAAGAAAGATACTCCACCCCATCTACACATTTTTCTTCCAATATTTTTTCACGACTCTTATACTGTAATTTCATACTCTTCATTCCTGCCTTGTTACCCAATGTACTCAAATGCATTCTTTACAATCTGTATTTGATTCCCGAGAATCCCTATCACATCAAATCTGCAAGGAATCTCTTTTTGTTCTTTTGTTGCAATATAATACATTGCTGTTTTAGAAATTTTCTTCTGTTTTTCGATTGTTACCGCCTCAAAGGGACTTCCTTTTCTCTTACTCTTTCGATATTTCACTTCACAGAATACAAGATAGTCTCCATCCTTTGCAATAATATCAATTTCTCCTGCTTTGCATCGAAAATTATATTCCAGAATCTCATATCCGTGAAGTCTCAAATACTCCCCGGCAATCTTCTCATAAGAGTTTCCAATCTTCCGGTTATTCATTCTTCCACCCGTATATTAAACAAAATTTTTAATAAAACTATTCCTATGAATCGGTGTCGGTCCCAGTTCTTTCAACGCCGCAATATGCGCTGCGGAACCATATCCTTTATTTCCTGCAAAATCATATCCCGGAAGTACCTTATCATATTCCACCATCAGTCTGTCTCTTGTCACCTTTGCAATGATACTTGCCGCCGCAATAGAAACGCTTTTGGCATCCCCTTTGATAATGGGAACCTGTTGAATCGTAACTTCCGGAATTGTTACCGCATCGTTCAGGAGAATGTCCGGTGTTACTTTCAAGTTTGAAATCGCCATCCGCATCGCCTCATAAGTAGCCTGAAGAATATTGATTTCATCAATCCTTGCAGGACTTGCAATACCGATTCCCGTTGCTACCGCCTTTTCCATAAGTACATCATACAATTCTTCCCGCTTTTTCTCAGATAATTTTTTGGAATCATTCAAGTACAAAATCGTCTCGTCTTTCGGGAGAATCACAGCACCAGCCACAACCGGACCTGCCAGTGGACCTCGACCAACCTCGTCAATCCCACATATGTATCCACAACTATTATATTTTTTCTCAAAAGAACTCATCTCCTCTGTTCTTTTGATTTCTTCCTGAAGCTTTTGTTCCTGTTTTTTATATCTGGCAATTAAATTGATGACTCCGCTTCTTTCGTCTTCTGCATATTTTTCATACAAAAATGTTCGTTGTTCTCTATCTGCCTTCTCAAATTCAGCTTTGATCTCACTAATTTTTTTCTCCATGTGCAACAACCCCTAGATTATTCAATGGCCAGATACGTACCCAGGCTCTTCCTACCAGGTCTTCCCTTTTCAAAACCCCTACATTCGGCACGCGGCTATCTGAACTGTGATTCCGGTTATCACCAAGGACAAAGTATTCATCCTCTCCCAGTTTGATTGGTTCTGCGGCAATCCCCGCATCTTCCATCACTTCTGCCCCATAGTCCTTCTCCAGCTTTTCACCGTTAATATATACATATCCATCAATAATCTGCACCGTTTCTCCCGGGAGACCAATGATACGTTTGATATAGTATACATTTTCCTCATACTTATATGGAAATACTACAATTTCATACCTCTCCGGATCACGGAAACGATATGTCAGCTTATCTACAAGAAGATTATCGCCGTTTTGTAAAGTAGGCATCATAGATTCTCCATCTACTTTTGTTCGAATTCCCACAAATGTTACAATCAGAAAAGATACACAGGCTACGATCACGAAAAGCCATATCCATTCCATAATTTCTTTCCATATACTCTTTTGTTCCTGGCTACCCTGCTCTTTGTTATTCTGCTCTTTCAAGTGTCAATCTCCCCAATCTTCCATTTCTGAAATCATCCATAAGAAGTATTGCTGCCTTTTCCGTATCAAGTTCATTCCCTCTTAAAAGACAATGTCTGCTTTCCGCGATCTGCGCAAGACACTTATATGGATCTTCCGTTTCTTCTATACCATACTTTTCCTGCAAAATTCCCGGATAATATGGCTCCAAAAGCCGGATCAGTTCCGCTGCCAGTTCTTCTGTATTTAAAATCTCATCTTTGATAGAGCCGATAAACGCAAGATGAAGCCCCACCGTTTGATCTTCAAACTTCGGCCACAAAATTCCCGGTGTATCTAAAAGCTCTACATTTTTGTTCAAACGTATCCATTGCTTTCCTTTTGTCACTCCCGGTTTATTTCCGGTCTTTGCACAAGCTTTCCCTGCCAAAGAATTGATGAATGTGGATTTTCCTACATTCGGTATTCCCACAACCATTGCTCGTACCGGACGGTTCAAAATGCCACGCTTTCTGTCACGCTCAATTTTTTCTTTACAAGCCTCCTGAATCACGCCTTGAATCGACTTAATTCCTCCGCCTTTCTTGGAATTCACTTTCACCACCGCAAATCCCTTCTTTTTAAAATATTCCATCCATGCATCGTTCTGCTTATCCTCCGCAAGATCCGCCTTATTTAAAAGAATCAATCTTGCTTTGTTTTTCCCAAGCTCGTCAATGTCCGGATTTCTGCTGCTTAACGGGACTCTCGCATCCAAAAGCTCGATGATCAGATCAATCAGTTTTATATTTTCCTGCATCATACGTTTTGCTTTTGTCATATGTCCCGGATACCACTGAAAATGCATATATCCTCTCTCCTTAATTTACAAATCCAAAATGTCTCAAAGGCGAAGCAATAAACCACGCACGCCCTTCTATTTCTGTCTTTTTCACGTTTCCTACTTCTACCGAGCGGCTATCCATACTGCTTAATCTATTGTCTCCCAGTACAAAATATTCCTGACTCTTTAGTTTGACTTTCTCCGCCGCAAGACCTGCCTCCTTGATCGCAGATGTCTTGTAATCTTCTTCCAGTTCTTCCCCGTCGATATAAACGATCCCATCCTTAATCTCTACCGTCTCCCCCGGAAGCCCGATAACACGTTTCATATAAGAATGCATGGTTTCATCTCCCTGAGGTTTGAATACAATGACATCCCCTCTGGACGGATTCTTCGCATTATAAATCAGAGTATTCACAAGAACAATGTCTCCATTTTCAATCTCCGGATTCATGGAATCCCCTATATTGCTGACTCTTTTTCCAAAAAACAGCACAAGCACAAAAGCCACAGCGCACACAATCGCAATTTTTAACATCCATGAACCAACATTTCTGAGCCGGTTTAGTCTCACTCTTCTTTTTTCACTTTTGAACTTTAGTTCCTTCTTCATTTTAATACCCTATGATTTCAAAAAAGGGACAAGATACATTATGTATTTGTCCCTCTCTCACATTTACTATTTTACTAATTCTTTTACTTTTGCTCTCTTACCTACACGGTCTCTTAAGTAGTAAAGTTTTGCTCTTCTTACTTTACCTCTTCTGACAACTTCTACTCTCTCCACGTTTGGTGAGTGTAATGGCCATGTCTTCTCAACACCGATTCCGTTAGAGTTCTTTCTTACTGTAAATGTAGCTCTTGTGCTTCCACCCTGTTTCTTGATTACGATTCCTTCAAAAACCTGGATTCTTTCACGGTTACCTTCTTTGATTTTACCGTAAACTTTTACAGTGTCACCTACGTTAAATGCAGGTACTTCAGCTTTTAACTGTTCAGCTTCAATTTTTTTAATAATTTCATTCATCTTGTGTGACCTCCTTAAAATTTAGACGTTCTTAATACTACTTTTTGTATCAGAGGACCATCTCCTACTTTCACAACGTGATTAGTTTACCATAAGTCCTCATAGTTTGCAAGGATTTTCTTTTCTTTTTCTGTTAATTCTGCTTTTTCCAGAAGATCCGGCCTTGCTTTCGCCGTTCTCATAATCGACTGTTCTCTTCTCCATTTTTCGATATTAGCATGATGACCGGAGAGAAGAATTTCAGGTACTTTTTTCCCACGCCATTCTTCCGGTCTTGTATACTGCGGATATTCTAACAGATTATCCTGAAATGTCTCGAATTCCGCCGATACATTATTATGAAGCACTCCCGGCACAAGGCGCGATACCGCATCGATCATAACCATAGCAGGAAGCTCCCCTCCTGTCAGGACATAATCTCCAATAGAGACATAGTCTGTCACGATTTCTTCCAACACTCTTTCATCGATTCCTTCATAATGGCCGCATAAAAATACGAGTTCTTCTTCTTTTGCAAATTCCTCTGCCATATTTTGGGAAAATGTTTTCCCTTGAGGCGACAGATAAATAACTCTCGGCTTTACTTTACATTGTTCTTCCACCGACTTATATGCCAGATACACCGGTTCTGCCTGCATCAGCATACCGGCTCCTCCACCGTAAGTATAATCATCCACTCGGTTATGCTTATTCACTGCAAAATCGCGGATGTTGACTGCCTCAATAGAAAGAAGTCCGTTGGCAATGGCACGTCCTGTAATACTCGTATTTAATCCGTCCATTACCATGTCCGGAAACAATGTTAATATATGAAAGTTCATCTCTTATACCAACCCTTCCAATAAATGAATCCGCATCATACCCTGTTCTATATCCACATCCAGAATACACTGCTTGATCGCAGGAACCAACACTTCCCCGTGTTCTTTCGTATCAATAATATAGACATCATTGGCTCCTGTCTCAATTACTTCTTTCAGTGTCCCGAAATCTTCTCCCTTGTCCGTGGTTACGCGCATTCCGATCATATCCGCGATAAAATACTCATCCTTTCTAAGTCTTACCGCATGTTCTCTATCTACAAAAAGGCTTTTCCCTTTATACTTTTCAATATCATTGATGTTATCAATTCCTCTAAACTTCAGAATCACAAGCTGCTTAAAGAATTTTACACTCTCAATCTCCAGCGTCTTCTTTTCTCTTCCTGTATCTAGAATGACTTCTTTTAGTTTCTTAAATCGTTTCATGTCATCTGTCGTAGGAAATACTTTTACTTCTCCCCGGACTCCATGTGTGGATGAAATCACTCCTACCTGAAATATCTGCTCCATATATTCTCCTTGATATAAATAGACACCGCTTACGCGATGTCTACTACAACTTTCTTGTCTTCTTTGGCAGCGGCTGCTTTTACAACCGAACGGATCGCTTTCGCGATACGGCCCTGCTTACCGATTACTTTGCCCATGTCAGAATCTGCCACGCGCACTTCGATAACAATCGTCTTCCCTTCGACTTTCTCTGTAACTGCAACGCTGTCAGGATCATCAACCAATGCTTTTGCAATGACCTCAACTAATTCTCTCATTACGCGCACCTCCGCAGTCTGAATTATTTCTCAATACCTGCCACTTTAAAGATTTTTCCAACTGTCTCTGTTGGCTGTGCACCGTTGTTTAACCATTTTTTAGCTGCTTCTTCATCTACTTTGATTGCGCTTGGATTCTGGTTCGGATCATATGTTCCGATTTCTTCAATAAATCTTCCATCTCTAGGAGATCTTGAATCTGCTACTACAATACGGTAAAAAGGAGCTTTCTTCTGTCCCATTCTTCTTAATCTGATTTTTACTGCCATATCTTTTTCCTCATCTTTCTTTTTATCTTTTTATTTTTGTTATCTATGTGTTAAAAAGGAAACTTAAATTTACCTTTCTTACCACCTTTGCCGCCCATCAATCCCGGAAGCTGTTTCATCATTTTTTTGGATTGCTCAAACTGTTTCACCATACGGTTTACTTCGCTGATATCCACCCCTGCACCTTTTGCAATCCTGTGTTTTCTGGATGGATTTAAAATGTCAGGATTCTGACGTTCTTTCACCGTCATGGAATAAATAATTGCCTCCATTCGAGCCATCTTCTTCTCATTCTCTTCTGAGTCCAGCTCCTGAAGTTGTTTTCCTCCAAGGCCGCCCATCCCCGGCATCATGCTTAAAATACTGGAAAGCCCTCCCATATTTCTCATCTGTTTCATACTTTCCAGATAATCCTCAAAATCAAACTGGGCTTTCTTCATCTTCTGCGTCATCTGTCTTGCTTTCTCTTCATCGATTTCAGCACTTGCTTTCTCGATCAGACTCAAGACATCTCCCATACCTAAAATACGGGAAGCCATTCGGTCCGGATAGAACTGTTCCAGATCAGAAAGTTTCTCTCCCATACCGACATATAGGATCGGACATCCTGTAACTGCTTTGATGGAAAGAGCCGCACCGCCCCTTGTATCACCATCCAGCTTTGTAACAATGACCCCATCGATCCCTATCTTATCATTAAAGCTTCCGGCTACGTTTACCGCATCCTGACCTGTCATGGCATCCACTACCAAAATAGTCTGATGTACTGTAACCACTTCTTTAATTTCCTGAAGTTCAGCCATCATATCTTCATCTATATGAAGACGTCCGGCTGTATCAAGAATTACAATGTTGTTTCCATTCTTTGCTGCATGTTCCATGGCTGCTTTCGCAATATTTACAGGTCTGTGCCCATCTCCCATGGAAAATACTTCCACACCTTGTTTCTCTCCATTTACCTGAAGCTGCTTAATTGCTGCCGGACGGTAAACGTCACATGCCACAAGAAGTGGTTTCTTGCCTTTTAATTTAAACTTGCCTGCAAGCTTTGCAGTTGTTGTGGTCTTACCGGCTCCCTGAAGACCTGCCATCATGATCACGGTAGTTGCCTGCCCTGGCTCCAGTTTAATCTCTGTCGTCTCGGAACCCATGAGTTTTACGAGTTCTTCATTTACAATCTTAATGACCATCTGTCCCGGATTCAATCCGTTCATCACATCCTGTCCGACAGCACGCTCCTGAACATCCTTTATAAACCCTTTGACAACTTTAAAGTTAACATCTGCCTCTAAAAGAGCCATCTTCACTTCCCGCAAAGCCGTTTTTACATCATCTTCGGTAAGGCGCCCTTTGCTTCTTAAGTTTTTAAACACATTTTGTAATTTCTCTGTTAAACTGTCAAACGCCATTCTATAACTCCTCTAGAATCTCTGTTGATATCTTCTCAATATGATCGATCAGCGCCTTCGTATCTTCCGATTCCGTTTTCAGCACTTCATTGATCTGGTGAACTTTTTCTTTGATATTCAAAAACTTCTCTACAAGGTGAAGTTTCTCCTCATATCCTGTCAGCATTTTATTACAGCGCTTTATCATGTCATGCACACCCTGCCTGCTGATTCCTTCGGCTGCTGCAATCTCACTCAAAGACAGATCCTCAAGTACAAACTGCTCATATACTGATTTCTGATGTTCGTTCAACAGTTCTCCGTAAAAATCATATAATAAAGCCTGTTCTAAAATTTCATTCATTTTCATCACCTTTGCTATCATAACCCATAAAAAATGTGCTGTCAAGTATTTTTTCTTGACAGCACAAACAAATTTATAATTCCAGCAAATTCTTTACTTGCAAAAGACCACACCCCTGCCTGTTCTTTTCCAATCCAAGATCCACACAAGACTGCCAAAGTCTTAGTTTCACCTCCACATTACTCATGGATGGGTACTTTGAAAGTAACACCGCAACTGCACCGGAAACAACCGGTGCTGCCATAGATGTACCACTCTTAACTGTATAGGCTTTTCCCGTCCTTTCATATCGTCCATTACAAGAAGTTACCCCGGATCCGGGGGCTAGAAGATCCGGTTTCACCACACATTCGCTCGTTGGACCTCTGCCCGAATAATGTTTTCGCAGATTGATATTCCCTTCAATTCGCTCATCATCGTTGGAAGCTCCCACAGTAATGATCTTCTTACTGATTCCCGGTGTTGTAACGCTTCCCCATGCCGGTCCGTAATTTCCCGCTGCAGCCACCACGACCAAACCATCATCCCATAGCATTTCCACTTCTTTAATCAATCTTTCCTCTTCTCTGTCTCCAATATGAGGTAAAGTTCCTACAGAAATATTTACAATCCGGATATTATACTTTTTCCTATTAGAATGCACCCAACGGATTCCCTGAATTACCGTATCAATTTCTCCATCCCCTTTTTCATCCAGAACACGCACCATGATCAGATTACAAAATGGCGCCATGCCCCTATAAATTCCTCTTGATAATTTGCCGCTTCCTCCGATAATTCCTGCTACATGAGTACCATGACCGTTGATATCATATTGAAATCTTCTTTCCTTTCGCATATCCTGAAAGCTCACAATACGCTTATCGAAGTCCGGATGATAGGAAATCCCCTCTTGTGTCAAGTAGTTGCAGGCAATTTTCTTTTACTTTTTTTACGATTTTATCAGGTTTTTCAACGCTTTTGTTTCCAAATATCTACTTAGTGTTAAATAAATGCTATAAATCATCAAAAAGCGTTGATGAATAAATGCAAAATGATAGGAAGATGTTTTTTCAGTATCATCTCCCTAGCACATTTATCTTAAACCACTAATTGGCAACTACCGCTTATTCTTTTTTATAAAATTTCTCAATCACATCTTGTACTACCCACAATAAAATCTTTATATTACTGATTATTCTATTTTACATCCACAATATGGACAATATTCTTCTTCGTGTATAGGTGCAATCCGTAAAGCTTTATGACAGAAGGGACAGCGATTTTTAACTGCGATCAGAATTAAATCAATCACAAGAAGTATCACTCCCACCCTTGCACATAACCTCCAATCAGCAATAAATGAAATTAAAATAACGAAACCTAATATGATGCCAACAATCCTACAAATTATTCTGAACACTTTAAATGAACTCATTATTCTATTAGCTCCTAAGTTTTATAGTTGGTATGTTCATATTATTCTACCACTACAACGTAAAATTTAGCTAAATCTTCATTTTAAATATTTGTAAAATTTATATTTATTACAATACTACCACTTGACCATTTGGATAATCCCCTATCCACGAGCAAGGAAAATAACCATTACTGTAAATATTAAGCAAAGTAGTAAAAAATCCTTGAATGTTTAACACTCTTTCTACACATGCCCATGACACATCTCTTTTAACCATATCCAGCATTTCATTTTCTAATCCAATTTCATTTTCCAAATGATTTTCAGCTATAAAATTATCCCAATTTTCATATATTTTATCGGTTATTTCTGATGATACCGTTGCAAATATTAAATCTATCTGTTCATCACCAAGTTTCTCTATTGCGGTATTTTCTAATGAATAAATGTGTGGTTCCCATGTTTCAAGCATCTTTTTATTCCATTTATCATAGGCTTCAAAAACCGAGGATATTACATAATAATTGTTTTCTGAATGATCATGGTTAAACCAATTTATAAGTTTTATTCCTTGTATGAATTCATTTATCTCATCCACTCTAATTTACCTCCTCACACTGGGATTTGTTTTATTTCAATGATAGAAGTTTTTTGCGGTATTGATTTTTTATATCACTGCTTAGAAATTCTATTGCTTCTAAATCGTTTATAGCTTTTTCGTGCAAACCTAAGTGATATTCAATGAAAACTCTCACTATCTTAAGGTTTGGATTGATAAAGCTGAAATACCAATGGTTTAGGTTTTCATCAATTTTATTTAATACCTGTTCCATAGTTTCAGTTGATTGATAATATTTTTTGATTTCAGGTAAAAGAAAATAAAAAACTTCTTGATGATGCTTTATTTTATCCTCTAGTCCTTTTTCAATATTGTTTATATCTATCTCATACCTTGTCATAACCACTTTTTTACGATCTTCTCTTTTTACTTTACCTGCATTATAAAAATACGGAGAGATTTCGTATATATGAGTATATATTGACTTATCCGTTTTTGCCCACACAACTTTGCTTCCCGAACATTTCGGAATAAACTCAAAATTCCATCCCCACTTAAATGTTGCATAAGCATCATTTATCCTAAAAAATGACAGCATCTTTCGCATTCCATTTTTATATTCGGTCGCCCATACAAAATCATCTATCTGCGTCATATCGAGTTCCTTTTCAATAATTGGGGAGAGATTTTCCTTAACTAATAACTTCCATCCTTCTGCTGATAAATCCAAGGAAGGAGGCTGAACATTTGGCAAAAAATTATTCTGTAAAAATTTCTGATATTTTTCAGATAACATTGTTAAATCCCCCCTCCAAATTCTTTAGGTTAGAATCGATGATGGGGTAAACGAAAAAGCAGTTTTGACATTCCAGTGAACTGCCCCTTCGTT
>JAJBSL010000020.1 GCA_020540725.1 Lachnospiraceae bacterium EP-SM-12S-S03 | reverse complement strand
AAAAGCTGATTTTACTCAAGCCTTTCGCCTATCATTATCATAGAAGATCTTATTTACAGACTTTTCTTCATAGTCTCGAAATCAGTAAGTTAATTGCAATCAGTGGAATTGCTATACAAAAGAAACTAATAGTAAGCCATAGTGGTATATCCTTCTCTAACTGAATACGGAAAAGCAGAATAATCACCATAAATATGGAGCCCAAAATCTCCATAAAGCTCAATAATTTTTTACGGAGTTCTTGCAAGCGTGTCCGCTTTTTTATCCGCTCTGATTTCCATATTCCATAATTTATTTGAATGTCACTCACATCTTCATCAGATATAAGTTCGTCCATACTTACATCTAGTTCTAGCGCCAGTTTTTTTGCGGTAATCAAATCCGGACATCTTGAACCATTTTCCCAACGACAAACTGTCTGTCTTGAAACGTATAACTTGTCTGCAAGTTGTTGTTGAGTGAAATTTTTTTCTTCTCTGAGTTTTTTGATGTTATCACTTATTGCCATACTTCATACCTCGCTTTCATTCACATCATATAGCGATAGAATTCAAAATAAAAGTACCAGTATGTATTTCCTTTGTTTCCATTTTGGTAACATCTGTTTATTCCAAGTTTTCTACACCATAATACCGATATATCGCTGAACCAATGTATTTTGTAACCCCTTTTCCGTATTGTTCATCTGTGGCTTCTTCCAACTGAGAATGATTCAAATAACCTTTAGCCATTTCTAGTAATAATACTCTTGCATTATCCATTTTAAAAAGATTTTTACAACTTTCCCCCAGTCTTTTTACTGCTTTCATTGACATATCTTCATCTGAACTTTCCATTGCACAAGCAAACTGTTTATAAATCAAGTCCATCTCATTTTTTTGCTCTGTAACTTCTTCTCTACTTCCTGTTAACTTCAGACTTGCCTCTACTGCTTTTTCTTTACTTCCATATATCTTAATTAAATGCTCACATGCCTTTTCATCTTTAAAGCCTTCCTCAACAGATTCTTTAAACTTCTCAATATCTCCATAATGCTCGATAATTATTTTCTTATCCTCTTCACTCATAATTTCTAAAGAATGTTGAATTATTTTTTGAATATCATCTTCATTAAATGCTTCAAAACTCATCTTGTCCTCTCCTTTCAACACATCAGAAATCAATTCGATAATACCATTCAAACGATTCCGTTTCATTTCTAACATCATTTTCTGTGTTTCAAGAATCTTACGATTATCACTTTCAGAATCCTTCATAATTGCTTTTATTTCTGACAATGGAACTTCCAGTTCTCGAAAAAACATAATCTGACGTAATTTTTTCAATGACCTTTCATCATATAAGCGGTATCCTGCTTCTGTTACTTTAGCAGGTTTTAATAAATCAATTTCATCATAGTATCGTAATGTTCTTATACTGATTCCTGTCAGTTCTGATACTTCTTTTACTGTTTTCATAGGTCCTCCTTTCCATTTCATCGTAAACCGTTACGTTACTAGAGAGTCAAGATGTTTTTTCTATTTTATCACAAATTCAATAAAACTGCCCCCTACTTTTACAAATGAGAAATAACATAGATAATGTTTTCACTACCTACGCCATTTCTCATTACATCTTTGAAATATTTACTCCATTTTCTTTCAACTTTTACTCCAAATTTACTCCACTTAAAAAATCTGTTACGATATTTTGTGGTATCCTACGATACCTTTTCTTTGAAGAAAAATGTCTGTAAACCTTGATTTTCAGCGAACTTTTCAATATTTCCAAGCACTTTATTCTACAACAGTGCTATACAAGCTCACGAGACTAGCTCGTTCGCTTGACGGGCATACGCCCTATAGATAACAAAAAAGATGTCCTTATGCCTGTAAACAGGATAAGTCCATCTTTTCCGTTATCTGCACTGCTTATTTCTGCACAATATTTATAATTCTGCCTGGTACATAAATTTCTTTTACGATCGTACCTGTCAATTTATCAGCAATTGCTTCTTTTCCTGCTGCAATCGCATCTTCTTTAGAGATGTCTGCCGGAATTGTGATAATGGCTCTTGTTTTTCCGTTGATCTGAACGGCAACTTCCTTCTCATCATCTTTCATTTTTTCTTTATCGTATGTCGGCCATCCTGCATTGAATACAGTTCCTTCATGACCTAACTGCTGCCATAATTCTTCTGCCATATGTGGTGCGAACGGAGCTAAAAGTACTGCAAGTGTACTTAATGTTTCTTTATCAATTCCGCCTTCTTTTTTCGCAAGATCGATCAGCTTATTGTTGTATTCCATAAATCCGGAAATTACAGTATTTAAGCTGAAGCTTTCAAGACGAGTTGTGATGTCATATACCATTTTGTTACGGATCTTGATCATCTCTTTTGTCTCTTTTGTATCTTTATCCTTGTTGTCCATTACAAGGTTCCATACACGGTTTAAGAATCGGTATACGCCGTCGATTCCACGGTCATCCCACTCAGCATCTAACTCTGGCGGACCTACGAATAATTCATACATTCTCAAAGAGTCACATCCATAATCTCTTACGAGATCATCCGGAGATACAACATTTCCTTTAGATTTACTCATCTTAATACCGTTTTTACCGGTAATCATACCCTGATTGAATAATTTCTTAAATGGTTCATCAAAATCCACTGCTCCGATATCATATAAGAATTTTGTGTAGAAACGTGAGTATAATAAGTGGAGAACGGCATGTTCTACACCACCGATATACATATCTACCGGGAGCATTTCATCTGCTTTTTCCTTAGATACAAGTTCTTCTGAATTATGGCTGTCTACATAACGTAAGAAATACCATGAGGAACCTGCCCACTGTGGCATTGTGTTTGTTTCACGTTTTGCTGGTTTTCCACAAACCGGACATGTTGTGTTTACCCAACTTTCGATTCCAGCAAGCGGAGATTCTCCTGTACCCGTTGGCTCATAAGAATCTACATCCGGAAGTGTGAGTGGAAGCTGATCTTCCGGTACCGGAACTGCTCCACAATCCGGACAGTGAACGATTGGAATCGGCTCTCCCCAATAGCGCTGACGTGAGAACACCCAATCACGTAATTTGTAGTTTACAGTTGCACGTCCGATTCCACGTTCTTCGATGATATGTGGCGCTTCTTTTTTCAGAACTGCGGATTCCATTCCGTTCCATTCGCCAGAATTGATCATTGTTCCGGAAGCCTCTGTATATGCTTCTGTCATGTTTTCAATTTCTTTTCCGTCTTTTGCGATAACCTGAATGATTGGAATATTGAATTTTGTTGCAAATTCAAAGTCACGGTCATCATGAGCCGGTACACACATGATTGCACCTGTACCGTAGTCTGCAAGTACGTAGTCAGATAACCAGATCGGTGTTTTCGCACCATTTAATGGATTGATTGCGTAAGAACCTGTGAAGACACCTGTCTTTTCTTTATCCTGAAGTCTGTCTACGTTGGATTTCATAGACGCATCGTTGATATATTTTTCTACTGCTTCTCTTGTCTCATCAGTTGCAAGTTTTGCTGCAAGTGCATGTTCCGGAGCAAGTACCATAAATGTTGCACCATAAAGAGTATCCGGTCTTGTTGTATAAACTGTGATCTTCTCATCCATTCCGTCAACCGGGAAGTCTACTTCTGCACCGTAAGATTTTCCAATCCATTCCGCCTGCATTTTTTTCACTTTCTCCGGCCAGTCTAATTTATCAAGATCATTTAAAAGACGGTCAGCATATTTTGTGATACGAAGCATCCACTGACGTAAGTTTTTCTTTGTAACTTCTGTTCCGCAGCGTTCACATTTTCCGTTGACAACTTCCTCGTTTGCAAGACCTGTCTTACATGACGGACACCAGTTGATCGGGAATTCTTTCTCATAAGCGAGACCTTCTTTGAACATTTTTACAAAAATCCACTGTGTCCATTTGTAGAACTCAGGATCTGTTGTGTTGACTTCCATATCCCAGTCATAAAGCGCTGCAATCTCGTTGATCTGACGTTTGATGTTTTTTACATTCTCTGCTGTGGAAATAGATGGATGTACTCCCATTTTAATGGCATAGTTTTCTGCCGGAAGACCAAATGCATCCCATCCCATCGGATGTACAATGTAGTATTTCTGTAATAATTTATAACGGCTCCATACATCAGAGATGACATATCCTCTCCAATGTCCTACGTGAAGTCCGTTTCCTGACGGATATGGGAACATATCCAAACAATAGTATTTTTCTCTTTTGCCATTCTCATCTTCTTTGACATTCACCGGGTTCTTTTCCCAGTTCTCACGCCATTTCTTCTCAATGGCTTTGTGGTTATATGGTGTTGCCATAATTTTTCTCCTCTCTTTTGATCATTATAGGATGTATTCCTATACAATAAAAGCCTCCTCATCTCAAAAGAGACGAAAAGGCTTAGCTTCCGTGGTACCACTCTTATTCATTCCACCTATTGTGAAATGCACTCATTACTTCTATAACGGGAAGACCCGCTTCTGCCTATGCCACATGACTAACTGATCTTTGTCTGTATGTTCAGCAAAAGAACTCCGAGGCGAGTTGGGAGATTACGTTGCTGCCTTGCACCATCCGGCAGTTCTCTGAAAACGATAGGCTCTTAATACTCCTCATCTATGTTGTTACTTCTATTAAATTGATGAAATTGAATCACTATACATTCTACCATATTTAAAGGATTTGTCAAGGAATCCCCCTACAGTTTCTTCATCATCCAGTATGCATCCCCATATGTTCCGTCTTTATATTTCGCATTCCCCGGAAATACTCCGTATATTTTAAATCCCATCTTTTTGTACAAATGTATGGCTCTTTCATTTTCTGCCATCACTTCAAGCTCCATCTGCTCAAAGCCTTTTTCTTTCGCGATGTTGCATAGTTTCCCAATCAGAAGCCGTCCGATCCCCATGCCGGTATATTTTTGATAAAGTGCGATTCCCATCGTTGCCCTATGTTTCTGCCTTTTCAATCCTTGTCCGGAAAAGCTGCAGTTTCCCGCAAACTCTCCATCCAGAAATGCAAGAATCATCACACTTTCGTCTGATACATTCATTTTTCGGATGAATTCTTTTTCCTCCTCCAACGTAAGCAGAACTTCTTCCGGCTCTTTGGAAAGGAATCTTGTTTCCTCACATGTGGTACGGAGGTAATCAATCAATATCGCCGCATCTTCTTTCCCGGGGCTTCGAAGCAGAAGTTCTTTCCCTTCAAGATCATAAATTTCTTTTCCGATCAACATGTCTTTTTCTTCCTTTATCCCTCATAATCCAAACATGCCCGCTCCGTCACAAAAGGTCTGACATACGTATCCGCAACCTCCACATGAGCCGGATGTTTGGCATAAACCGCAATATCTTCTGCCTTTTCCAATGTACTTACCAGTGCGATATCATGGGTGCTTGACGGAATCGGACTTTCCACAAATTCCAAAGAAAGAAGTCCCGGTACTTTGCCGACAAGAGATGTCAAATTCTCTTTCATCGCCTGTTTTCTCATGGCTTTTTCCTCATCCGCAACCTCCGGTCTGAATTTCCACATTACAATATGATATACCATAATCTTTCCTCCTATACTTTCTGCTGTTTTTCCATCACATAATTTGTCAAATAGATGCCATGACGTTCTACCTGTTGCTCTTGCACTGTTTTATAACCTCTTTTTTCAAAAAATGGTTTTGCAGTAATGGATGCGTGCGTCATAATTTTCCTAAAAACCGGTTTCTCTAACATATCACAGATTGCTGTCGCGATTTTCTTTCCTTGATAATCTTTGTGTACATACAGACGATCCAGATATCCCGTCTCATCCATATCCCCAAACCCAACGATTCGATCATTGTCCATAGCAACTACCGTATCATGAGCAAGAAAAGATTCATTCCAGCCTTCCAGATCTACTGTTCCTGTCGCCCATACATCCAGTTGTTTCTTCTCGTAATCTTTTGCATTCACCGTATGTACCGTATCATAAAAAAGCTGCGCCATTTCTTCACAATCCTGTTGTTTGTATTTCCGTAAAACAACTTCTTTCACACTTTGCATCTCAAACTCCTTCCCCTCACATTTCCCACACATCTGCACCATTATCGCATCGCTGCAGGTTCGGACACTCTCCGTAAACAAGACTATAGACCGGCTCTTCTGCTTCATATTTTACAATTGCTTCATCCAGTTTGCGCAGCATTTTCCCCGAATCTTTCGGAATGATGCCCTTCACGCGGAATTCAATAAAGTCATGAAAACCGTCATACAGAATCGATGTTTCACTTCCCGCCAAAAGTTCCACAAGTCGCCTTTCCTCTTTCATACATTCTAATTCGTCGGCCTGCACAAATCGTCCCTTTTCCACTTCCCTGTAAAGCGGTACTTCTTTGTGCAAAAACATGGAAAAATTCACTACATGTGCCGGATGTGTTTTTCTCAAAAACGCTGCAAGAGCCTCGGCATTTTCCATACCTCTTCCTTTCCCTGCAACTCCGGTCATAACGTGTGCATCGTAAATAAGTCCGGCTGCCTGCAGTCTTTCGATTGCCCGATAAGCTTCCGGAAGGTTGTGATCTTTGTTCATAAATTCAAGTACATCATTCAATCCACTCTCAATACCAAGATACAGATGCCTTACCCCAAGATCATACAACGTCTTCAGTTCTTCGTCTGTCTTTTTCAGGATTCCCGTTACCGTCGCGTCCATGTTGACCATTTCATAATCCGGAAAATATGACCGGATCATTTGCAAAATGGACACCAGATGTTCTGTCGGAAGATCGAATGCATTTCCATCTCCCAGAAAAATTCTTTTGGGATTTCCATTACAGTTTTTCACTCGTTTCAATTCATTTTCTACTTGCTCCAAAGGAAGTATCCGATATTTCAGATGCCGGAACAGGTTGCAGAACTTGCAGCCGTTATAAGAACAGCCAACCATAACCGGCAGCATAAAGGACGCCCGCTCCATCGGAGCTCTGCAAATCTGACCTTCATAATTCATAATTGCCACCTCCGTATTTTATTCCCATATACTTGAGTTTACATCATATACGGACACAGATTCAATACCTGTTTTTTGCAAATAAGAAATAATTTCATCTCTGCTTCCGGAAATGTAGTATCCTTTTGTCTGTAATTTCGTCAGCGTTTTTGCATCCTCATAGCATGCTTTCATCTGTTCTTCCCCATCTGCAAAAACCGTAGAATGATAAGGAAATCCCATGGATCTCCATACCTCTCCATGTTCCACCAGATTTTTCAGCTTTGCTACATACAAATCTAATAATTCTTTCTCTGTCATCTCTTCCCGGTCATCCGTTTCCTTCACGATCTGATTCATCCAAAGATTGAGTCCTCCCTGGAATTCTGGCTGATTCGGATGATACACCTCGATCCAGTCCAGGCTCACATTTTCTTTCCTCAGTTCTTCCACATCTCTTACTTCTTTATCCCATATTGCCAGACTGATCTTCGCAGATTCCGGAAGCTTTTTAAAATCCCCGATCATGCTGTCTATCTCTTCTTGCGTCACCGGATGATCAAACATTCCCAACTGCGGTGTCAGCATCATTTCCGAATCCTGCCAATCCTGATATTTTCCTGCAAAAACATCTACCCACACATTTTCCCTGCCGACGATAAGCGGCGCCGTATGGTCATGTACTTCCATGGACATTTTATATCTGGAAAACCCTTTTGATTTTACATCTATGGAAATCACTTCTTTCTGTGGCCTTGAGACTTCACAGTAATCCCGGAATACCGAAAGAAGTGTTCCGTCTTTCTGTAATTTTTCCGGATTAAAATATATGGCATTCATCACCGGACTAATCAGTAAAAACAATACTGCAATAACAAGAAGTAGAGAAAGAACTGTTCTCACTGTAATTTTTTGGATCTTTTTCTTGATATATTTGTCAATCTTTTTTTCAAAATTCTCCTGCTCCGGCATAGATTCCAGCAACAATCCCAGTTCTTTATCTAACACTTCCTCGTCTTTTATATTCATATCTTTCATCACAGTTCCTCCTTTATGATCTGAAGCAGTTTTTGTTTGGCTCGCGAGCGGACTTTTCGTACGTTTTCTCTTGTGATCCCATGCTCTTTTGCAATCTGATCATCATTCATATGAAAGTAAATGCTTTCCATCAAAATCTCTCTGGATTTTAATGAAAGTTTCTGAATTGCAAGGAACAACCGCATCCGATCCTCTTCTTGAATCAGTTTTTCTAGAATTCCTTCTTCTTTGCTTGCCTCATTTAAAATCGGATGCTCATCCCCCGACGGAATTTCTCTTTTCCGCTTTCGTACCATGCTGACAAATTCATGTTTCAACACCGTGATGAGCCAGAATTTTATACTTCCTTTACCTTCGTAAGAAAGAAACGCTTTGACAAATGTTTCCTGAAGAAGATCTTCCGCATCCTGCACGTTGTTTGTAAGAGAAAGGGCATACAGAAACATCGGTTTATAATACAATTCATAGATTTGCTTCTACTCGTTTTGCTCCATCTGCCCACCTCCTCTTTTGTTTCTCTATTAATAAAACGCTTCAACCCGGAATCTGTGACACTTTCCCACAATTTTTATCAATCTAATCCAAAAATATCTTGTATTACATCTGTGAGATAGACATATCAATTAAATATTTTCACTCCGTATCGTTTCAATAATATTCTGCTTTTTCGTTTTTCGAACCGCATACCCCATTGTAAGGAAAATAATCAGGAAGACAAACACGGTTGCAATTCCCATCTGCATCCACGGAAGTTCGTACGGCACTACAAGAATTCCTACAAAATACCGATGGAAAAGATAGGATAACAATACGCCCACAGGAAGACCAAACGCCAAAGCTTTCACTCCATACAGGACACTTTCATAACGGATCATTCTCCGGAATTCTTTCTCCGTCATACCAACGGATTTTAGAATAGCAAATTCTCGGCTTCTCAAAGTCATGTTAGTGGTAATCGTATTGAATACGTTCGTAATTCCGATTACGGATATAACTGTAATAAAACCGTACACAAAGATGGAAATGATTAAAATCAAGCCTTTGCTTTCTTTGGCAGCTACTTCAAAGTCCTGAATTTCCCATGTAATATTGCTGTCCAGATCTTTGATTTCTTCTGTCAGCTTCGTCGTATCTTTTGCATCGATCCGCATTCCATTATAAGAATAGTTATATCCATTCATCGTCTCATCTGAGATGATCACACGAATGGAGCCATACTGCATATCTTCCGACACACCAAACGGCATTTTTTCTACTCGCTTTACGATCTCAATTTCTTTCGGTTCGTTTTGCTTCCAGTCTTCTCCTGTCAGTTCACGGAACGTAAGTCTATCCCCTTCTTTCAGATTCAGATAATTATATTTCTCCCTCATCGGTTTTCCTTTTTCATCTACAGACGCATATAATGCCGTATCCATAAGAATCGCTTTTCCTTTGGCTTCCTCATAAGAGAGACCGATTTCTTTCAGATATGCCCTGTACTGATCATCCGAAACCGAACAGAAATCCACATTGATCATCTTGGCGATCTCATCTTTCTTCATTCCAGGACTCAACATCATCTCTAATTCCAGCGCTCTGTCAGAAAATGCTGTCGCTTCCACACAACCTACAGCTCTTTTAAGAATAACCGACTCTTGGATTCCATCTAATTTTTCAATCTTTTTGTACGCATCATATTTCAATTTTTCATATGTATCATAATCTGCATTTGTCCAGTTAGAATCCGCCAATTCTGACGAACGAATTTCCGATATCCAAACGATCATATTGTAATCCATTTTCTGAATTTCCAGATTCTGTAATAAAAAAGCATATTTTATCATGGCGCTGATAGATACAAACAGTATCACACTTAGAGAAATGGAAAATACAGTTGTTCTGTATTTTTTCCGGCTTCTTTTCAAATTCTTATCTGCAAGTTCTCCTTCGATTCCAAGGAGATTTTGCAGCCATTTCGGTGTATGAAGTTTTTTCCCGGATATCCGCACATCTTTCGTTTCCCGCATGGCATCAATCGGCGCAATCTTTGCCGCTTTCCTTGCCGGAATAAGTGCAGAAAGAAAAATTGTTACAACTGCGATCAAGACCGCCGCAAGTACCGCAATCCAGGAAACATAGAGCTGCAGATTATATTCATTTGCAAGTCTGATATCATTGAGTATCCACATAACACCAATCAAAGTCACTTTAATCGCTACAATTCCGCAAAGGAGCCCCAAAGGAATTGCAATCAGCCCTAGAAGAAATCCTTCAAACATTACATTTTTCCGGATTTGTCTGGAAGTCGCTCCGATACTCGCAAGCATTCCATACTGGCGTATTCTGTCTGTGATTGAAATATCAAAGCTATTTTTAATAACAAATACCGACGTAAATATAATGATCAGAATTACAATACCTGCCAGTGTATAAAGTGTTTCCATCATTTCATCCGATTTTGTAACTCCCTGGAATTGCAGTAATGTATCGTTTGTGATAATCTTCGCTTTGTCGTACCCTCTCTCTTTCGTCAGTTCTTCATAGAATCGATACGTATCTTTCGGATCTTTCATCCGAATGAAAAGGGAACTCTCTTCACCTATGACATCATGCGTAAGCTTTGTAATCACTGTATATCCAAAATTAGATTCTTCCGTACGAACTTCAAAACTAGTCGGCATACAGAATCCACAAATCTTAAAAGATTCCTCCACTCCATCCACGGTCATTTTCACTTTATCTCCAATACTATAGTTCACACCATAGTCAGATATCCCATTCAAACTGATCGGGAATAAGATCTCTTTCTCATTTTTGGGAAGTCTTCCTTTCACTAAAAATGTTCCCGTATTATGAAGCGTCTCTTCATCCAAAGCCATCAACTTTATTACCGGAGGTTCTTCTCCTTTTTCCCGTATTTTCTCATATGGGATTTCCGGTAAGGTAACCTCCCCAAAAGTCTGGCCTTTCATCACCTTCTCTATTTTCTCATTTTTCAGGAAATATTTCTGCTCTTCTTTCGGTACTTCAGATACAAGCATATGATAATTTCCTTTTTCCCGTTTCGCATATTCTTCCATAGAGCCCTGCATACTGGAAACAAAGGTGGTGATCGCCGTAATCAGAGCAACCGACAGCATAATGCCAAATATTGTTACTATTGTTCTTTTCTTATTCTGTTTCAAATTTTTGATCGTGAGTTCGTTCAAGATGTTCATAAACTACCTCACTTTCTCATTGCTGATAATTCTTCCGTCTTCAATGGTCAGAATCCGGTCCGCTTCCAGTGCAATATTTTCATCATGTGTGATCAAAATCACTGTCTGATTATATTTTCTGTTGGATACTTTAAGGAGATCCATGATCTCTCTGGATGCCCGGCTATCCAGGTTTCCTGTCGGTTCGTCTGCCAGAACAATGGCCGGGTGATTAATAAGCGCTCTACCGATCGACACTCTCTGCTGTTGTCCTCCGGATAACTGGTTCGGCAAATGCTCCTTTCTGTTCTGAAGTTCAAGAATCGCCAATATATCACTTAGCTTTTTCTGATCGACTTTCTTTCCGTCAAGCCTAAGTGGAAGTGTAATGTTTTCCACCACATTGAGAATCGGAATCAAATTATAAAACTGATAGATTAGTCCTACCTGTCTTCTTCTGAATATAGCAAGCTTATCATGATCCAATTCGTAAATATCCGTTCCATCGATCCATACTTTCCCGCTTGTAGGCCGGTCTACACCTCCGATCAAATGTAAAAGCGTGGATTTTCCGCTTCCACTGGCACCGACAATTGCTACAAATTCTCCTCGTTCCACCGTAAAACTCGCGTTGTCTAATGCCACAACTTCTGTATCTTTTGTTCCGTATTTTTTACAAAGATTTTCTACTCTTAAAATTTCCATACCTGTTCCTCCTTATTTTATGCCCTCATTTTAAGTCACGAAAGTGACTCTAAAGTGACTTTAAGGAAAGTTTTTGTAAAATTTCAGAGTAAATACGGTTCCTTTGCCACGTTTGCTTCTTACCCGTATGTCTCCATTTTGATGCACCATAATACTTTTTGCAAAAGCAAGGCCAAGCCCAAGACTATCTTCCTTGCTGTCTTTGGTTCTGTAAAATCGTTCAAAAATATGCGGCAGATCCTTCTTCTCTATTCCTTCTCCATCATCCGCTATCTGAAGCATTGTGTAAAGTGCATTGGTTTCCCAATGCAATGTGATCATCTTTGCACCATGCTCCATTGCATTTTTTACAATATTGTTTACCGCCTCTTTCGTCCATTTCCGGTCACACAGAAACTGAATTTCACGTTCCCCTTCTACACGTATCTCACACCCATTCACTTCACAGAATATATGAAAATGCTCCTCAACTTCCCGTGAAAACTCTGCCGCCTGCACTTCTTCCCTTGTAAGCTTTAGTGTATTAGAATCCAATTTTGCCATATTCAAAACAGCTTTCACAAGCCACTCTATTTTCATCAAATCTTTCTGCATGTTATCAAGAAACTCTATTTTCTTTTCTTCCGGAAGATCCATATATAGAATCTCATGGATCATATTCAAAGATGTGATCGGCGTTTTGAGCTGATGGGAAATATCTGCAATCATCTGCTCCATACCCTTTTTGTTCTGCTCCAGATAATAATTCTGTTCGTTCAACATTACAGTGATATCATACACTTTATTTTTCAAAATGCTAAACTGCCCTTCCTCATTATCCCGCAAATCAAGAGAATAATTTCCTTTCAGTATCTTCTCACAATACTCTTCCATCTCCTCAATCTTCTTATCCTGCTTCTTTGTATACTTTATACATAAGATTCCCATTCCACAACAAACAAAACAGATCACCCCTGTCATAGCCAAAATCTGCGGAGCAAAAAACAAACTCTCTGATTCTATGCCGTGCTTTTTCAGTTCTTTTTCTCCCGGAATCACCGCTTCTATCTTCTTATATAGATATTGATTTTTCTTACTCTCCACAGTAAATCCCAAAATAACCGACAGCAAAATTCCTATGGTAACAATACACGCGATCCAACCATAAAACACTTTTTTCTTCATTCTAAACTCCAATCTGATATCCCATGCCACGAACTGTCTTAATAATCTTCGGTTCATTCGGCTTGTCCTCAATCTTCTCCCGCAGTCTCTTGATATAAACAGTCAGTGTATTGTCATTGACAAAGTTTTCAGACTCGTCCCATATGTTAGCAAGAATCTGTGTTCTCGTCAAAATGCGCCCTTTGTTTTCAAAAAACAACAGCAGTACCTTATATTCCAATGCAGTCAATTCTATTTTCTTATTGTCTTTATAAACAACTCCCTGCTCCCGGTTAATGCGCACATTTCCAATGACAAGTTCCTTTCTCTCTTCCGGTTCTATCCCTGCATGCCGGATCACATTCCGAATACGGGAAATGAGTTCCCGCGGGCGAAATGGCTTTGTAATATACTCATCCGCTCCCAAATCAAATCCTTTGACAATATCTTTTTCTTCATCCAATGCCGTAAGAAAAATGACCGGAATCTCTTTCTTTGTCTGCATCCATCGAAAAAAATCAAATCCATTCCCATCCGGAAGTGTTACATCCAGTAAAAGCAAATGGAAATCTCCGTTTTCAACCGCTTCCCGTCCCTTTTCTTCCGTGTATGCCGTTTCCACATAAAATCCTTCATTTTCCAACAGATACTGAAGTCCTTCCGTAATATGTCTGTCATCTTCTATGATCAATATACGAATCATCTTTTCCTTCTCCTTTAACCTTTACATACTGACTGTAATCATCATATATATAATTTTGTATAAAATCAACTTTAATTTTCGATATTTTTTAGATAATTTGTTGCTCTTCATCATTATTTGTTGTATAATAATTTACATATTAGACAACACGAAAATATACATAAAGGAGATATTGCCATGGTAAATTTATTAACAGGCCCTAAAGGTAGCGGCAAAACACAGCAAATGATTGATTTAGCAAATCACAAAGCAAAAGCTTCCGATGGAAACACAGTTTTCATCAAAAACAGCCACAATGATACTTACAGTGTTTCTTTCTCCATTCGAGCTATTTGCATGGATGATTATCCATCTGTCAAAAACATTGAAGAGTACACATCATTTATCCTGGGAATGATTAGCTGCAATCACGATATCGAGAATATTTTCATTGATGGAATTTTAAAACAATCTGAGATTTCTTTAGAGAATATGCCTTACTTCATCGAAAGTCTAAAAGCAATCAGCAAAAAAGAAAATGTTGATTTTTATGTAAGTATCAGCGCATGCAAAGATGATCTAAAGGACGTGAATATGACAGATTGCCAGCTTTTGAATTAAGGGTTTCACGCTATTAATTCAGTATATCGACAATTTATGTAAAATTTGGAGGGGATATCATTGATATCCCCTTGTTTTAGTTTATTATTTATTTTGATTCTGAAATTTGCATAATATTTTGCTATTTCATGGAAAGTACCGTATTGGTTTTCTCTCCTTCTTTGTACTCGATCGTCACTTCCTGACCAACCTCATATCGGATGATATCAATAAAATCTACTACCGATACATCAAAGATACTGTCATTTCCTTCAATCATCACATAGTAGTGGGAATTGCCATCCACAACACCTTGTGCAATCTTTGTAATCTTGCCTGTGACCGTCTGAACTTCCCTTGTATCTTCCTCTTCTTCAATCACACCGTCTGTCAGAAGCATTTTATTATACTGTTCTTCACACTGTGCAACCGTATCTCCAATGGCTACAAGCTGATATTTCTGCACATTTACCATGGCATATTTCTTCACCAGACCTGCATCATCCTTTAACGCGATAAAATATGTTGGTTCACCAGACATATTGAGGAGAAGAGGGAATGTGGCATGGTACTTTAAGTTCTGCACCTGTCCTTCTGCCGAATCCATAGCGGAACTTTCTGTGGCACCTTCTACCGCATAGTATTTTGTCTCCATTGTACGCTGATTCATCAGTGCAAATCCCACGTTTGACTGGTCTCCTGTTACCGAAGTTACACCTGTATATACCCATACATCATCATCCATTGCCAAATAATTGTATCCTTCTGTTGTCTTCAAACAATCCTTCTGCCCCAAAATACTGTTGATAAATCCATGTTTTAAAGAACCGTAGTAATCATATAACTGAACGAGAAGGTCAGCAGAATATGCTCTGTCGATCCATGTCGGAACATCTTCAATTGCAAAATCCTGAGTCTCTCCCGTGATAGCATTACATAAAACCACTCTTCCGATGGTCTCACCGCCAAATAATCCAATGTTGAATTTTTTCACCGGACATACCCAATACGGCGTACCATTATCATCTGTCTCAAACCCAAGGTCATTAAAGATATAGGTCGGATATTTGAAACGAAGATGTCTGTAAATATTTCGGTTAAAATGTTCACTTGTCGTATACTTCATTCCTTCATCCAGTTTCACAAGTTCTGTTGTCTGTGATGCCATATCAATTCTAATATACGCCGGAATTCCTTCCGAACGGTTTGTAAACCACTTGATTAAACTTGCATAACGAAGCGGTGATACTCTGACCGGTTTGCCTTTATAGTTACTTTGTGTATAAAGCTCATCCACTTCAAACTGGGAAACCATATCTACCATACTTCCCATTTTACGGTTTCCGAGCAATGTTGCAGAATCTTTATCAAGAAGCGGTATCTGGTCAAAAGAAAGTTCTTCAATATCCTCCGTAAATTGACCTTCTTCTACTTTCATAAGACTCTGGTATTTCTTCGCATTGACAATCGGTGAAGAAAGCACTGTTCCAACCACAAACACAACTACTACAGCCGCTGCCAGCGTCAATAACAGCTTCATTCCTTTAGATGCCTTCATCTCTGCCCTTGTCCGGATATCCTTTTTCCACGCAAATGCAACAGTGATCACAACCACAAGAACAATGAGAAATATCCAGAAATCTCTGGAATGAATATTGATTGCAGGCAACGTCACATAATAGAATATGCCCGCCACGATTATAAACGTAAAAATTCCTATCAGTTTCAATTTAAAATTTTTCATAATTTCCTCCCAAACTTAGAATTTTCTCCTCCACAAGGATGGAGACGCCAACATTAGAAATGGAAAGATCTCCAATCTTCCGATGAGCATATCTAAACTAAATACAATTTTAGAAAGACCGGAAAACTTATGGAAGTTTTCCACCGGACCTGAAAGGGCAAGACCCGGCCCGACATTGTTCATTTCCGTCAAGACGGCACTGAACGTTGTCGTAAAGTCAAAGTTATCCAGTGATACGATAATTACCGATCCAATGAGAATGAATACATAGGCAATAAAATAAATGTATACTCCGTGTATGGTTTCATTGCTTATTTTCTGCCCATTTACACGCACAATATGCACTGCCTTCGGATGAAGCATTCTGTGCACTTCTCTTTTGACACTTTTTAACAGAATCAAAATTCTGGAAACTTTCATACCACCTCCGGTGGAACCCGCACAGGCGCCCACTACCATGATCATCAAAAGCAGCGCTTTTGAAAACTCCGGCCACAAATCATAATTCGCCGTCACAAACCCAGTTGTAGTAATGACGGATGCAACCTGAAATACTGCGTAACGGAAAGCTTTCAACGGAGATCCGTAAATGTGTGTAATATTCAGTACGATCAACGCGGTTGTTGCTGCAATAATTCCCAAATATATACGTGCTTCTTCATTTTTAAATACTGCTTTGAATTTCTTAAGAAGCAGTAAAAAGTATAGGTTGAAGTTGATTCCGAACAGTATCATAAACACAGTGATCACACCGTCTATATAAGCGCTGTCGTAAAAAGCAACACTCTCATTTCTATTGTTGAATCCTCCGGTACCTGCCGTACTAAATGCGTGGATGATACTATCATAAAGATTCATGCCTCCAAAAAGAAGAAAAATCACTTCCAAAGCTGTCAATGCAAAATACATTCCATAGAGGATTTTGGCTGTGGACCGGGCTTTCGGCACCAGTTTGTCCGCTTCCGGACCCGGAACTTCCGCTCTCATCAAATGCATGGAATTCTTATCATCCAAAGAGGTGAGCACCATAACAAAAACAAGCACTCCCATACCGCCGATCCAATGTGTAAGACACCGCCAGAAATTCATGCCATAAGATAGTCCGGCAATATTTTCTAAAATAGTAGATCCCGTTGTTGTAAATCCGGATACCGTCTCAAAAAACGCATCGATATAGCTTGGAATACTTCCGGATAAGAAAAACGGCAATGCTCCGAATACAGACCATAAAAGCCATGCGGAGGCAACAATTACCAGCCCTTCTTTCATATAAATATTCGTATTTTCTGGTTTTTTTCTTCCAAGCAAAAGGTAGATCAAAATTAAAAGTACACTTGTAATCGGAAAATAAATAAAATTATCTTCTCTGTATAAAAGAGCAACTGTCATTGGAATCAATAAAACAAGCCCTTCCACACCAAGCATTTTGCCAAGTATAAAAGCTGTCATTCTGTAATTCATGTCATGCCACCTGCTCTATAAAAGGATATCCTTGATATCCTGAATCTTTCTGTCTTTTGTTACAACGATTACACTATCCCCAGGTAAAATACAATCCTTACCGTGAGGAATGATGATCTTCCGTTTTCTTCCGATACAGGCGATCAGATTATTTGGCTTCGTCTGTAAATCTTTCAATGGTACCCCCGTATACTTTGTCTCCTGTTTTACAATAAACTCAAGAGCCTCAACTTTCCCTTCTACAAGACGGTACATTGTCTCTACATTGGCGCTTGCGTATGAATTCTGTCTTGCACGGACGTAGCCAAGTATTGCATCTGCCGTTGCACTTTTTGTAGATACAATACTTGTAATACCAAGTTTCTCTACCATCTGGGCTCTGGAATCCTCATTGACTTTCGCTACTATTTTTCCTACCCCTTTTGTCTTTGCATAGAGGGCAGTTATGATGTTCTCCTCATCCATACCGGTAAGAGATACAAACGCATCTGTATCCGACAATCCTTCTTCATCCAGAAGTTCATGATCCGTTCCGTCTCCGTTGATTACTGTCACTTCATCCGGAAGCAGTTCCAAAAGAGTTTCACACCTTGCCAGATTCATCTCTATGATCTTCACTTGCATTCCGAGAGTGCAAAGCTGCTTTGCAAGATAATATCCCACATGGCCTCCACCACAAATCATTACTTTCTTTACCTTGTTCTTTCGATTTCCTATTTTCTTAAAGAAATCTTCAATTTCATTATGGGATGCTGCAATATGCAATTTATCTCCTGCTCGAAGTACAAATTCCCCATCCGGAATAAATACTTCTTGATCTCTTTGCACTGCACACACAAGAATCTTAATCTTATATGCTTTATAAATCTCTGCCAGCGATTTCCCAACTACTGAATTACACTCACTTAATGTAAACTCAACAAGTTCTACTCTTCCCTTTACAAAAGTCTCCATCTTACTTACTTCCGGGAAAATCAACACCCTTGAAATCTCTCCTGCAACAGTAAGCTCCGGATTTACCGCCATACTAAGTCTCAAGTCTTCTTTCAAAATATCTATCTGCTGATAATAAATCGGATTACGAACTCTGGCAATCGTATGTTTCGCTCCCAGTCTTCTCGCAATCAGGCAGCTCAACATATTCAGTTCATCTGTAGAAGCACACGCAATCAAAAGATCCGCATTCGGAACGTCTGCCTCTCTTTGTACTTCCACACTCACCCCGTCACCTGTAATGCAAAAAATATCCAGCTTATTCATTGCTTCTTTCAATTTCTTCGCATTACTATCGATCATGACAATATCATAGTTTTCCTCAGATAACTGTTTTGCCAGTTTATAGCCAACTTTTCCGTCACCTATAATTACAATTTTCATTTTTTTGTCCTCTTACTATTCCTGTTAAATTTGCCTAATACCCCATAATATTTATACTTCATAATATGCTCATTGTATCACTCTAAATTAAAAAGTCAATATCTAAGCTCCTTTCCGCCACAGCGCGATCCTTGTGGGGCGTTTTTCATTGCATCGAATGCAATTTCTTATGCACCTAAAAAACAGACATGCCGCAACATGTCTGTTTTCTCCCATTTTCTATTTATTCTTCTGCTGCTCTTGCTGCAATCTCCTTCTCTTGTACATCAGATGGTGCCTGCTCATAGCGCGCAAACTCATAAGAATACGTTCCCCGTCCTCCTGTCATGGAGCGAAGTGTGGTACAATACCCAAACACACCTGTCATCGGAATATCTGCTTCGATCTCCTGCTTTCCGCCGGAAAGAGGATTCATGCCCAGTACACGTCCGCGTCTCTTATTCAAATCTCCCATTACATCACCTGTGTACTCATCCGGAACGATTACTCTGATATTGGCAATCGGCTCAAGAAGTACCGGGGATGCTTCCATAAATCCCTTCTTAAATGCCTGAATCGTCGCAGTCTTAAATGCCATCTCTGAAGAATCCACCGGATGATAAGATCCGTCATAAAGCGTTGCTTTTACGCCAACTACCGGATAACCCGCCAAAGGTCCTTTCACTACAGACTCCTGCAAACCTTTTTCCACTGCCGGGAAGTAGTTTTTCGGAACTGCTCCTCCTACAACACATTCTTCAAATACATACGCTCTCTCCAAATCTCCGGAAGGTTCAAATCTCATCTTAACATGCCCATACTGTCCATGACCACCGGACTGTTTCTTATATTTTGTATCCACATCCGAATTCTTGCGGATTGTCTCACGGAAAGCAACCTTCGGCGTCTCAAGAGTTACATCTACTTTATAACGTGTCGCAAGCTTACTTACAACAATTTCCAGATGCTGCTCTCCCATACCATAGAGTAAAGACTGGCGGTTCTCGCTGTCATTGACTGCTTTCAACGTTACATCTTCTGCCATCATCTTTGCAAGAGCCTGGGACACTTTATCTTCGTCCCCTTTCGTCTTTACCACATATTTCATATATGTATAAGGTTCAGAGTATTCTGTTTTTCCGTACATAACCGGAGAATTCTTTGTAGAAAGTGTGTCTCCTGTCTTTGTAGTATTTAATTTGGCAATCGCTCCGATATCACCTGCATGAAGTTCTTCCACTTCTACCGGTTTATTCCCACTCATTACGTATAATTTACCCGGCTTTTCTTCTGTCTCTGAAATTGCATTGTACAAAATATCATCGCCTTTTAATACACCTGAACAAACTTTAACGAAAGAATATTTTCCAATGAACGGGTCAACCATGGTCTTAAATACATATGCCGATTTTGCTTTTGCAAAGTTATAATTGGCCTCAAAGATTTCGTTAGTCTTTTTGTTAAAGCCTGCACATTCTCTCTTATCCGGACTCGGGAAGAAACGAACAATATCGGACAGAAGGTTCGCAACACCTTGCGCCTGAATATTGGATCCCATGGCTACCGGCACAATGCTTCCATCCATGACTTCTACACGCATGGCGGATCGGATCTCTTCCACCGAAAATTCTTCTCCCGCAAAATATCTTTCCATAAAGTCTTCACTTGTCTCTGCGACAGCCTCCATAAGATGTTCTCTTAAAATCTGTAAGTTTGGAAGGCAGTATTCCGGAATCTCACACTCTTCACGCTGTCCCACTCCTGTGTATCTTCTTCCCGCATTTTTGATTACATTGACATAACCGACTAACTTCTCATTTTCACGAATCGGCTGGAAATGTGGTGCAATTACTTTTCCGTATCTGTCTGTAAGCTGTTTTACTACACCTCGGAAGCTTGCGTCATCTACATCCATCTCTGTCACATAAACCATTCTCGGCAGATTATATTTGTCACATAATTCCCAGGCTTTCTCCGTCCCCACTTCTACACCTGCTTTACCGGAAACAACAATAACTGCTGCGTCTGCCGCGCTCACCGCTTCTTCCACTTCACCTACAAAGTCAAAGTATCCCGGTGTATCAAGCACGTTAATTTTTGCTTTTTCCCACTCGATTGGAGTAAGTGTAGTGCTGATGGAAAATTCACGTTTCTGTTCTTCTTTATCAAAATCACTGATTGTGTTATGATCACTGATCTTTCCCATACGGCTGATCGCGCCCGACACATAAGCCATCGCCTCAACAAGACTTGTTTTTCCGCTTCCTCCGTGTCCTAAAAGGACCACATTTCTGATTTCGTCTGTTCTGTAAACTTTCATGAATTTGCTGCCTCCTTATACTTCAAGTTTTAATGTATATATTTTACTAAAATTTTCTTAAAATTACAACTCTTTTATCTAATTTATACAAAAATAATACAAAATCTTTCCGCTATGTCACTTTAACGTGACATAGCATTGACATGTAGGATTAAATGTTTTAGAATAAGCAAAGTAAATCATATGATTCAAATTTATACGGAAAGGATGACCCTTATGAAAAATCCTTCAAAAGTCGGTTTTATCGGCCTTGGCCTGATTGGCGGTTCCATCGCCAAAGCGATTCGCCAATATTATCCTGATACGAAGATCGTTGCTTTTGACAAAAATAAAGAATCTCTGGCCCTTGCTGTAAACGAGTCGATCACAGATGAAATCTGTACTTCTATTGACGACAGTTTTCTGCATTGCGACTATATATTTCTATGTGCACCTGTAGCATTTAATACAGCGTATTTACGACAGCTTGAACCATTTCTTCATCCGGATCTTATTATTACAGATGTGGGAAGTGTCAAAACTTCCATTCACGAAGAGGTGGATCTTCTGCATCTTGGAAAGTATTTTATCGGTGGCCACCCAATGGCCGGTTCTGAGAAAAGCGGATTCTGCAATGCCAAGGCAATGCTTATTGAAAATGCATACTTTATTCTGACACCCTCTTCAGAGATTTCTGACGGAAAAGTTGCAGATTATAAGGAATTTGTACAATCATTGAAAGCTCTTCCGGTTATTTTGGATTATAAGGAACATGACCGTATCACGGGAACCATCAGCCATCTGCCTCATATTATTGCGGCAACTCTGGTGAATTTTGTCAAAGATACTGACACAAAAAACGAATGGATGAAACGCCTTGCGGCAGGCGGTTTTAAAGATATTACCCGTATCGCATCTTCTTCACCGACTATGTGGCAGCATATCTGCCTGAAAAACCGGGCAAATATCTCCGAAATTCTCGGGCAGTATATTGCATCACTTTCTCAGGTGAAATATGACATTGACCAATCCCTAGAGGAAGCCATTTATGATTTGTTTGAATCATCCAAAAATTATCGTAACTCCATACCGGATGCTTCCCTCGGACCAATCAAGAAAGTGTTTGCAGTCTATTGTGACATCGTGGACGAAACAGGCGGCATTGCAACCATTGCAACGATTCTTGCCTCTAACAACATCAGTTTGAAAAACATCGGGATCATACACAACCGGGAATTTGAAGAAGGCGTACTTCGTATGGAATTCTACGATGAGCTTTCCTCTGTGAAAGCCGCAAACCTTCTTCGCAAATACCGCTACATTGTATATGAACGATAATTATATAAAAAGAAAGGATATACATTATGATCATACAGAAAACAACCGGATTAAAAGGTACGATAACCGTTCCGGGAGATAAGTCCATTTCTCACCGGGCAGTTATGTTCGGTTCCATTTCTGATGGAATTACAGAAGTAACAAACTTTCTGCAAGGTGCAGACTGCCTTGCTACTATTGACTGTTTTCAAAAAATGGGCATTGAGATTACGAATACAAAAGAACGAATTCTGATTCATGGCAAAGGACTTCAGGGGCTTCAAAAGCCTGCCTCCGCTTTAGATACAGGAAACAGCGGCACAACAACAAGACTGCTTTCCGGTATTCTTGCAGGCCAGTCTTTCGAGTCTTCCTTATCCGGTGATGATTCTCTGAATTCACGGCCGATGGGAAGGGTGATTACTCCGCTTTCCCTGATGGGCGCCGATATTACAAGCGTACGTGAAAACGGCTGCGCTCCGCTTCTCATCAGACCTTCCAAACTGCACGGAATCCACTACCGCTCTAAAGTCGCATCTGCTCAGGTGAAATCTTCCATCCTGCTTGCGGGACTTTACGCAGATGGTATTACCAAAGTGACGGAACCTGTGCTTTCCCGGAATCATACAGAACTGATGCTGAAAGGATTCGGTGCAAAGGTCACTTCTGTTCTCGAAACCGACGGAATCAGCGCAACTGCATCCATTGCTCCATTTCCAAAGCTGGAAGGGCAAAAAATCATAGTACCCGGAGATATTTCTTCCGCTGCATATTTCATTGCAGCCGGACTTCTCGTTCCGAATTCCGAAATTCTTATTCAAAATGTAGGAATCAACGCTACCCGCGCCGGAATCATCAAAGTCTGTCAGGATATGGGAGGCGATATTACATTTTTAAACAAAAAAACAGCCGGTGGCGAACCGACCGTAGATTTGCTTGTACGGACAAGCCCCCTTCATGGGACAATCATTGAGGGCAATATCATACCGACACTCATTGACGAAATTCCTATGATCGCCGTATTAGCTGCATTTGCCGAAGGAACGACCATCATCAAAGATGCTGCCGAATTGAAAGTAAAAGAAACGGACCGTATTGAAACCGTTGCTGTAAATTTAAAGGCCATGGGAGCAGACATTACACCAACTGAAGACGGTATGATTATAGAAGGAACCGGCACTCTCCACGGCGCGAAAATACAAAGTTTTCTGGATCACCGTATCGCCATGGCATTCTCCATTGCCGGGCTGGCAGCCGAAAGAGAAACGGAGATTCTGGAAAGTCAGTGTGTAGATGTGTCATATCCGACATTTTATAAGACATTAAATCAATTACAGAAATGATGAGTATCCGGGAAGAAAAACAACCTGAATGCTGTATTACCCACGCATCCAGGTTGTTTTCTCCCTAAAATTCTCATATATCTTTGCATTTTTCTTACTTATATTCACACAACACATTCATTTCTTCATGCACATGTGCCGCATCCCGCTCGTCTGTCAATGTCACAATCATATCACTTGGCAGCAATACGGTATGGCCTTTCGGAATCACCTCTTTATCCCCTCTTTGGATCGCAACAAGAAGACAGTTTTCCGGCCATGTGATCTCCCCGATCTTTTTATTTTCAATTGATGCTCCATGCATGATCACATGGTTTGCAAGGATTTTCTGTCCCGTTCCTTCCGGCACATCCTCGCCTCTGCTCTTCAATAACCGCTCCAACAGGCTTTCATAAATCGGTTCAGATTTCAGAATACTTGCCACAATATATGCCACAATAGAAACAACGGAAAGTGACAACATCTGACTCAGAGACCCCGTCATCTCGAAAATCAAAATAATTCCGGTAAGTGGCGCTCTTACGATTGCCGTAAAATATCCTGCCATAGCAAGAAGTACAAAGTTATTGATATAATCCGGATCTAATCCAAAATAATTCACACCAATCATTCCGAAAATTCCACCGATAAACGCTCCCAGTACAAGAAGCGGAAAGAAAATACCTCCCGGCGCTCCTGAACCGAAACTTACTGCCGAAAACAAAAACTTACATACAAAGAATAGAACCGTGCTTCCAAGCAGCAATTCATGGGAGGTCAGCATATCGATCAGATTATGTCCGCTTCCCAAAATCTCCGGCATGCAAAGAAGCAATATGCCGGAAAGAAGAAACGGAACAAGAATTTTCTTAATTTCATGATCCAGAAACGGAATCTTTTTATAAATTTCCTGTACTTTCAACGTAAACCAGTTGTAAAAAGCACCGCCGGCTCCTAAAATCACACCGAGCACAATGATCATCCAGTAATAGCTCTGTGGCAGTACATTCCCGATATCAAACTGAAATACCGGCTCTATCCCGATAAACCGGGAAGAAAGATAGTCTGCGGAAATGGATGCCGTCATGACCGACACAAGCACCGACACTGAAAAATTCTTATGCACCTCTTCCAGCGAAAACATGACGCCGGCCAGCGGAGCGTGAAATGCAGCCGAAAGTCCGGCGCTTGCACCACAGGTAAGAAGAAATTTTTCCTCCGTCTTCCCCCGGTCAAGCATTCTGGAAATCCCCTTTCCCGTCATAGCTCCAAGCTGGATGGAAGGACCTTCTCTTCCAAGCGACAGACCGGCAAACACAGATAAAAATCCACCGATAAATTTCCCCGGAAGCACTCTCCACCATGGCTGATCCAATTTTCCGGTCATTTCCCCTTCAAGCTGCGGGATTCCGCTTCCGGAAATCATCGGTTCCCACTTCACGAGGGAACCAACGATCACTGCCATCACGATCAAAAGCACAAACCAACCGACCACTCTAAGCGGGGAATGACCAACGTATTCTCGTACAAGATTCAACCAGTTTCCCGCATACTGAAGTGCAATACGATAAAGAAGCACCACAAGTCCTCCCACTGTTCCCACAAGAAGCCCTTCCCCGATTAAGATCACATCAAAGCATTCTGCCCGTTTTAATGTATGCAACGTATCCTTTTTCACATTTTCCCCTTCTCTCATTTTCACTTTGTACACAAGGATGTCCTGTGCACTTTCTGTAAACAATTATATCATATCCTCCTATGCATTCCCATATATTAAGGTAAAGAAATGATGGAGTTCTGTTTTGAATAAGAAAATAGTGAAAAAAGCACTCGGTGTATGCACCCTCCTCGTATTGTCGTTCTTTGCCGGTGGCTTTGCCGCCAGACTCGAAACTTTTTTTGAAAAACCGGAAGCAGTTCCTACTTCTGCCGAAGGCAACTGGGGCTTAAGTTTTCAAGAGGAAGGAAAATCCCCGGTCACAAACGCTTCTTCTGAAGAACTGGCAAAATATGACGCATATTATGCCAAAAATACGGATGAGAAAATTCTATATCTGACATTTGATGCCGGATTTGAAAACGGAAATACTCCGGCAATTCTGGATGCTTTGAAAAAACACAATGCCCCTGCCACATTTTTTGTCGTAGGGAATTATCTGAACACCAGTCCTGAACTTATCAAACGAATGGTAGATGAAGGTCACATTGTAGGAAATCATACATACCATCATCCGGACATGTCAAAAATATCAACAAAAGAGGACTTTGAAAAAGAAATCACAGACGTAGAAAAGAAGTATAAAGAGATCACCGGAAAAGACATGATCAAATTCTACCGCCCACCGCAAGGAAAATATAGTAAGTCCAACCTACAAATGGCAAAAGATATGGGTTACAAAACATTTTTCTGGAGCCTTGCTTATGTGGATTGGGATCAAAATAACCAGCCTTCCAAAGAAGAAGCCTTCGACAAACTTCTAAAACGCGTGCATCCGGGTGCTATCGTGTTACTTCACAGCACCTCAAGTACCAACGGACAGATTCTGGATGAGCTGCTTACCAAATGGGAGGAAATGGGCTATACATTTCAATCTCTGGATACACTGGTCAAACCTGCTGACACCTAAAAAACGAGACGGATATCCGTAAAATACGGATATCCGTCTCGTTTTTTAATCCCCTATACACTTCTGGCAAGGGGAATATCCCTCTTTTTTCAGTTCTTCTTCTGTGGCCTTTCTCTCTTCCCTGTTCTCTTTTTTCATTCCCTCTAAAGAACTACAGTCCGGAAGATGATACTTCTTGGTATTGGTATTCAAAACATATGACTGCATAGTCTCTTTTGCTTTCCCGGCAACACTGCCTGTCGGCTCCCCTGCCACCCAGTCTTCAGAAGAAGACATGTTCCATTTGATCTCCTTCCCATCGGATGTTGCTACAATCGTACCCTGCTCATCCGTACGAAACACCTTTACCCCTTCTGCCCGCAGTTCATTCAGAACCTCTGCATGAGGATGACCGTAGGAATTTCCCTCTCCACAGCTAATCACCGCATAGTCCGGAGATACTTCACGAAGAAACGCTTCACTCGTTCCCGTACTGCTTCCGTGATGACTCACCTTATAAACATCTGCATCCAAGTCCATATCATTTCCCATCATTTCCTCTTCCGACTCTTCTTCCGCATCTCCCACAAAGAGGAATTTATTTTCTCCGTATTCCAGCAGAATCCCAATCGAATAATTGTTCGAATTGCTGTAATCTGCACTGTTCGGCGCCACAACTGTGAATTTTGCCTCTCCTAGAGAATACTCCTCGGAAACTTTCGGATAATGGATTTTCTCCTGTTTCTCTTTTGCAGAATCTATCACCTCGTCATAGGTTCTTGTGTCTTTTTTCAAATCCGGCATAAAAATCATGTCACTGTCAAATGCATCAATGACAATATCCATACCGCCGATGTGATCCGAATCCGGGTGTGTACAAATGATATAATCCAATTTTTCTACATGCTGACTATCCAGATATTCTTTCACATCAATGCCTTTTTCATTTTCTCCGGCATCAATAAGCATGGCATGATCGCCGGTTTGGATCAGTGTACTGTCCCCTTGTCCCACATCAATAAAATGTACTTCCAGTTCCTCCTGCATCTCTGCCTTGGAACTGCTATTGCCTTTTTGTCCCCCTTCGTTCTGCATGTCTGCACATCCTGTAAAATACAGAGCCGCAATGAACATGATTCCCAAACAAAATCCTGCATATTTCTTTTTGCCTTTCATCATCTTGTCTCCCCTTCTATACAAAATTCATTGCACATCATATCACATACTACACCTTTTTTCCACATTTCATGCAAAAAGCTTCTCTTTCTTTTGTTATTACCGCTTCTTATAATCTGCCTTTAAAAATAATTATGAACCATTCCTTTGCTTTCCCCGGGGAATCGTGCTAAACTTATTCTGTTAAAGACTTGAATATAATATTGGTTATTGTTAAAAAGGAGGACTATACATGGGCGGATTTTTTGGCGTTGCTTCAAAATCAAAATGTACTCTTGATTTATTTTACGGCATTGATTTTCACTCACATTTAGGAACAAGACGAGGCGGTATGGCTGTCTATGGAGAAGGCGGCTACACAAGAGCGATTCATAACATTGAAAATTCTCCGTTCCGGACCAAATTTGAACGGGATGCAGCCGAAATGGACGGCAATCTTGGAATCGGATGTATCTCCGATTACGAACCTCAGCCGCTTCTTATTCAATCACATATCGGAAGCTTTGCAATTACCACAGTCGGCAAAATCAATAACATGGATGAACTTCTCGAAAAAGTTTACACACACGGACATACACATTTTCAGGAAATGAGCGGTGGAATGATCAACGCCACAGAACTGATTGCTTCTTTGATCTGTCAGAAAGAAAATCTTATAGAAGGAATTAAGTTCGTTCAGGAAATTGTAGACGGTTCCATGGCACTTCTTCTTATGACAAAAGACGGACTTTATGCCGCGAGAGACCGCAGAGGACGTACTCCTCTTTTCATCGGCCGGAAAGACGATGCTTTCTGTGCTTCTTCTGAAGATTTTGCATATATCAATCTCGGCTATAGCGCTTACAAAGAACTGGGACCGGCTGAGATTGTCTACATTACATCCGAATATGTAGAAACAGTTTCTCCACCGGTAGAAGATATGAAAATCTGTTCTTTCCTCTGGGTATACTATGGATATCCGACTTCTTCCTATGAAGGCGTTAATGTAGAAGAAATGCGTTACAAATGCGGTAGTATGCTTGCAAAACATGATAACCTTGATCATATCCAACCGGATATCGTCGCAGGTGTTCCGGATTCCGGAATGGCACATGCCATCGGTTATGCGAATGAATCCGGTATTCCATTTGCCCGCCCGTTTATCAAATATACACCGACATGGGCTCGTTCCTTTATGCCACAGAATCAGGAACAGAGAAACCTTATTGCACGTATGAAACTGATTCCGGTACAATCTCTCATCAAAGACAAGAGCCTTCTTCTTATAGATGACTCCATCGTACGCGGAACACAGCTTCGTGAAACAACAGAATTTCTGTATAACAGCGGTGCAAAAGAAGTACATGTAAGACCTGCATGCCCACCTCTTTTATACGGTTGTAAATATTTGAACTTCTCACGTTCCCGTTCAGAAATGGATTTATTTACAAGACGTGTCATCAAACAATTGGAAGGTGGAAATGCAAGCAATCCGGATATTCTCCGTGAATATGCAGATCCAAATTCAGAACGCTACGCAAATATGGTGGAAGAGATTCGCAAACAGCAGAACTTTACTTCTCTTCGTTTCCATCGTTTAGATGATCTGATCGAATCCATCGGATTGGAGCCATGTAAACTGTGTACTTATTGTTTTGACGGAAAAGAATAATCCCTAATAGAGTGCTTGGATCCTGCGTTACATACAGATTCAAGCACTCTTTTTTTGACAATCATTGGGATTTTATATATTTTTTATCTTGATTTTATTGACTATTCACTTTTGATACTCTATAATTATGCAATTATAAAAAGGAGGTTACATCACGAAAATGGACGATAGCGACAATGACGCCAATTCAAATCAAGCATATAAAATAAATTGGTTTTCAATACAAACTTAAACACGAACTGTGCATCTATCCAGATACACGGCTCGTGTTTTTGTGCTTTCAAAAAGCACTTTACATCATTTTTATTACAGGAAGGATTATTTTTTATATGGGAAACTCTATTTTTATTTTATTATTGCTTCAAGGTGTTTTAATATTACTAAACGCAATATTTGCAAGCGCAGAGATTGCTGTTTTATCACTGAATGAAACCAAATTGGAACGTTTAGCTTCTCAAGGAAACCATAAAGCAAAACGTTTGGAAAATTTGATCAAAGAACCTGCCAGATTCTTAGCCACTATACAAGTAGCCATTACCTTATCCGGATTTTTAGGAAGTGCGTTTGCTGCAGATAACTTCTCTGAACCTCTGGTAAATTGGGTAATTGGCATCGGAGTACAGATTCCCCGAAAAACGCTGGATACTATCGCAGTTCTGCTTATTACATTAATACTATCGTATTTTACATTAATCTTTGGAGAACTGGTTCCCAAACGAATTGCCATGAAAAAATCAGAACAGCTCGCAATGGGGATTTCCGGTCTGGTAAGCGGTATTTCTGTGATCTTTAAACCGATCGTATGGTTTCTCTCTGTCTCAACAAATTTTGTTTTACGCTTATGCGGAATCGACCCAAACGAGGCGGAGGAAGATGTCAGCGAAGAAGATATTCGTATTTTAGTAGACGCCGGCAGTAAAAAGGGCGTAATCGAACGGCAGGAAAAGGAATTCATTCATAACGTTTTTGAATTCAACGATATCACAGCAAGTGAAATCGCAACCCGGCGTACAGACGTCACCTTTCTTTGGTTAGCGGATGATATCCATGTATGGGACAGGACCATTCATAACAGCAGACATACTTTCTATCCAATTTGTGACGGCTCTTACGATAATGTTGTCGGTATTTTAAATGCAAAAGACTATTTCCGTTTAGCAGATAAAACGCAGGAAAACGTATTAGCTTCCTCCGTTTATCCTGCATACTTTGTTCCGGAAACAATCAAAGCAGATTTTCTATTCCGCAACTTAAAAAAGTCAAAATGTCCTATGGCTATTGTATTGGATGAGTATGGTGGAATGATCGGCATTGTAACATTAAATGATTTGTTAGAAGAACTGGTTGGGGAACTAAATGACGAATCTTCCGAATCAAAAGAACGGAAACCATACGCAGAACAGATCGGAACAAATATTTGGAAAGTATTCGGCAACATCAGCCTGAACGACCTGGGAAAAATAATTGATGTGGATCTTTCTTTCCCAAATTACGATACACTGACCGGATTAGTTTTTGATATTCTTGGGATGATCCCCAATGAGGGCGAGCAGAATATTGATCTGGAAGTAAAAAATCTTATCATTCATATTGATTTTGTGTCTGATCATCAGATCGAGCAGTGTACAATTACTGTAAAATAGGCATAAACACGATTCCATTATATAGCAAAAATAAAAAGATTGCATCTCTGCAACCTTTTTATTTTTGACTATTTTGTATATGTGCTTAAAAATTCTGCTATGAGTTCAATGCACTCTTCCACATCTTTCATATCTGCGATTTCTCCCGGCGTATGCATATTTCGAAGTGGAATAGATACAAGCACCGTCGGCACACCCTGATTTGAAAAATGAATCTGATCCGCATCTGTATAACTCAATCGGCTTGCCGCTTCTCTCTGTGCTTTGATGCCAATTCTGTCTGCACATTCCATCATTCTCTCATTCAGCGCTTTCACCACGATCGGACTATTGCAAAGTACCGGTCCGCCTCCCAAAAGCACATCTCCTGTTTCTGCCGGATTAGAAGCTCCGCTATAATCCGTACAATAAGTCACATCCACCACAACCGCAAGGGTCGGCTGAATCCTTGTACTACACCAGTATGCCCCGTTTTTCGTTGTCTCTTCCCCTACAGTGGCCGCCGCATAAATTCCGCATTCGCATCCCTTTTCTCTGGCACGCTTCAATGCCTCCATGATAATGAAAACACCGATTTTATCATCCAGAGCACGGGAAGTGATTCTTCCGTTTACAAGTTTCCTCACTCCTGAATCCAAAACAATCGTGTCTCCCAATGACACATACTGTTCTGCATCTTCTTTGGAAGCCGCACCGATATCAATCAGAAAATCTTCCGCTTTCAGATCTTTTTTTCGGAATGTTTCACGGCATCCTTCCACAACACCATAAACAACGCCTTTTCGTGTTTGAATCTGTACTTTCTGCCCCGGGTAAGTCCCATGGATGATTCCGCCACGCTCGACAGCCTGGATTCTGCCTTCTGCAGTAATCCTTGTAACAATAAGGCCTATTTCATCTGCATGGGCCGATAACATGATTCGGACCGGATGCTCCGGATGCAGTACGCACACCGCATTCCCCATCTCATCTGTTCTCACTTCATCCACATATTCTTTCATATAATCTTTCACAGTTTCCTGTACCGGTTCTTCGCATCCGGATACAGAAATCCTGCTTAAAATATCCATTAAAAATTGTTGATCCATTTTTCTACCTTTCTTCTATTGTCTTCACACTATCCCGTAAATACAGCTTGGTTGGAACTGTTACCTTCAAACACAATTCACGTTCTCCCAGAACTCTTTCTTCCAACATACGTACAGAATATTCTCCCATAAACTCCATATATAATCGAACGGTTGTCAGAGGCGGAATCATATATTTCGCAGTCGGAATATCATTGAAGCCTATCAGACTGATATCATCCGGTATTTTAAGTCCAAGCTCATAAGCCGCTTTATAACACCCTACCGCCATGGAATCGTTTGCTACAAATAACGCAGTCGGAAGATTTCCCTCCTCATACAATTCTTTTAATAACTGATATCCATATTTCGCATGGTATAGTCCTGTTTTGATATATTCCGGATGGTAAAGTCCCTTCTCTGTCAGATATTTCTTTACCGCATCCATACGCTCGTCTTTTAATTCTCTTCCATCTTTATCCTTCTCTGCACATCCCACAAATCCGATCTTCGTATGCCCATTGGCAATAAAGCAATCCATGATTTCGCGCACTGCCTTCTCATAATCAATCATGATCGAATCAAATCTGCTGATATCCGGACAAGAATCAATGAATACAACCGGTTTCCCCCATGCTCCGATTTTCTTTACCATTGTTTTGCTGAAGGTTCCGGAACAGATGATTCCATCCACTCCCACAAGAGTTTCCGCTGTATCCGCAAATGTTACCGGCACTTTCTTATATCCTTCTTCGTCCAGTTTATACTCAATTGCCAGACGGATGCATAAATAATAAGGGTCTTCCAATTCTTCTGTAGGCGAATAAGAATACAGCACTCCTACCTTCAGTTTCTTCTTTCTCTTTTTTTGTACTTTCAATGTATATTCCAACTGTTCTGCCGCTTCAAATATTCTTTTTTTCGTTTCTTCCTGAACCGTTAATGTCTCATCATGATTCAAAACTCTGGATACCGTTGCAATAGACACACCTGCTTTCGCTGCAATATCTTTTATTGTCGCCATACACTTCCCCCTAATCTTACTACGATTTCTTTTTCGGTTGTATTTCCGAAACAAGAACGGCTGATAAAATCAATGCGGAACCTAAAATCATTCTGAGCGTTACGGCTTCATGCAGGAGAATCACCGAAAACACCGTTCCAAACACCGCTTCCATTGATAAAATAATTGCCGATTTTGTTTCATCTACATATTTCTGTGATACTGTCTGTAATAAATAACAGATTGTTGTGCTGACAATACCAAGATACAGTACTGCAAGCACGCTCTTCATGGATGGAGCAAAATGAAAATCACCACTCACGAAAAGTCCAATGACAGATAAGATACACGCTGTTGTCATCTGCAGGAAATTCAGCACAGAAGGCCGATTCCTTCCTACATATTCCCCAGTTAAAAAAATCTGAAATGCAAATCCCACTGCACACAAAAGTGTCAGCCCATCTCCGAGATTCACGGAAAAATCGCTTTGCAAAGACAAAACCCCCGCTCCTACGATTGCCATTCCCGCACCGATCAGGCTTCTTACCGCAATCTTTTTCTTATAGATCACCAATGCAATAAATGGTACAAACACTACGTTGGTTGCTGTAAGAAACGCATTTTTAGAAGGCGTTGTATACTGAAGGGCAATAATCTGAAGGGCAAACCCTGCAAACAACGCTGCTCCAAGCCAAAAACCACACTTAACTTCACTCTTTGTAATGGTGCGAAGTTGTTTTCCTCCCAGTATTGTCATAAGAATCGCCGCAATAAAAAAACGAACCGTCATAATCTGAAACGGCGTCAATGTTTCAAGCGCCATATCACTGGCTACAAAACCGCCTCCCCATATGATGGTAACCGTCAAAAGTCCTAAGATGCCTAAATATTTTTTCATATGTTCCCTATTCCTTTACTAATATTAAACAATCCCTTTCTCAAATAGCATCATCATTTCTGCGATTCCACAGAAATGATGTCCTACATATTATACCATATTTGTGAAAAAAAGGAGCAAAAAATGCTCCTTTTTTACCTGATTGTTTTCGTTATTTTTACTTAAATTTTGATTCCAATTCTTTCTGCAGATCTTTCATTGTCTTATCTACATCTTCTCCATTTAAGAAAATCTTAGATACCGCTGCTCCGATGGAATCCGAAGCTTCCAGTGAATTTGGAGAAACCGGAATTTCTGCTACTTTCTGTCCATTTTCAATGAAAAGTTCATAGATATTACCTTCTCCAAAGAATGCATCGCCTTTTTGGAATACTTCTTCTTCATAACTTGGAATGTATGAAGGATATAAGCCGTATTTTTCAAATCCGTCTGCCTGAAGTTTTGTATCTGTCATTGCAAATTTCAAGAAATCTTTGCATTCATCCGGAACTTCTGTTTTGGCGTTGATTGCAGCAGTTGCACCACCGTTGCTTACGCTGTACTGACCGCCTTCGATCTTAGGAAGATCAATTGCCGACCATTTTCCTTCTGTCTGAGGCCCTTTATCCTTAATTGTTCCGATCATCCAGACAGCTTCCGGAATACATGCTACAGATTCATTTACTACAGTCTGCTCATATTCATCCCATCCGTTATAATTTAATACAATGCCTGAATCATAAATCTTATCTGCCATCTCCATCGCCGCAATCGATTCTTCGGAATCCACCTGTGGATTTCCTTCTTCGTCAAATACGCCTAAGCCAAACTGTCCACGGATTAGGGAATATAACGAACTCTTCTTTGGATCTACCGGGAGCATTTTTACCGGATCTCCTTTTGGTGTTTTACAGGTTGCCTCAATTTTTTTACCTGCTTCTATCAGGTCATCCCATGTCTGAATATCTTCCGGATTTACACCTGCCTGTTCAAAGTAATCTGTTCGATAGAACAAACCTACCGGGCCCGCATCCCACGGAAATGCATGTACTTTATCTTTGTATGTTACTTCCGAGACTTTTGAGGCAAGGAAATTATCTTTGTCCACAACATCTGAAACATCCAGGAAACCTTCCGGGAACTTGTCTGCATATCCCGGGAGTACATCTCCTTCAATTGCAATAATATCTGCGATTCCGTTTCCTGTTGCAAGAGAAGTGGATAGCTTCTTATAAATCTGATCTGTTCCCATTTCTTCAAACTCAAATTTCACATCCGGATGATCCTTTTGATATTCCTTTGCCGCATCCTGTAACTGCATCAGGGCTACGTCCCACGCCCATACAGAAATCACTTTTTCACCGTCTGCACTTTTTTTCTTTCCGCCGCATCCGGTCAACGCAAGCGATGCCGTCATCGCTGCCGCCATAGTCAATGCTATGACTTTCTTCATTCTCTTTTTCATTATTTTTCCTCCTTCTATTCTTTCACTGCTCCACCCATAACACCTGCTACAAACTGTTTCTGGAATACCAGGAAAAGGATCAGAATCGGCAGCGTTGCTACGGCTGTTGCAAGTAAAATTACCGCATAGTCTTTGTTTGTCGGGTTACCATCCAGCATTGCGAGGGCAATCGGAAGTGTGTATTTATCTTCGCTTCCGAGAATGATCAACGGCCACATAAAGTTGTTCCACATACTTGTAAACATATAAATGACCAAAGCGCCAAGCGCCGGTTTGATATTCGGTAATACAATCCTTGCAAAAATCCCCAATTCACTGACACCGTCAATTCTTCCCGCTTCCATAAGCGCAGTCGGGAAATTCATCATGTTCTGCCGCATAAGGAAAATACCGAACGCATTTGCAAGAAGCGGAAGGATGACTGCCCAATGACTGTCCGTCATATTAAGCTCAATCATCATTTCAAATAACGGCACATACATTACGAGGGAAGGAATCATCATGGAACCCATGATAAATCCGAAAATGATTCCTTTTCCTTTAAATTCAAATTTCGCAAGCGCATATCCTGCCGCTGAGAATAACAAAAGCGCAAGCAATGTATACACAACTGAAATAAACAATGTATTAAATGTACTTGTCAGCAGATCCACTTTTCCATTCAAAATCGAAAAGTTATTCAAAAGTTCCGTTCCCGGAGTCAGTTTCGGCGGTACGGAAAGAATCTGATTATTTGTATTTGTTCCCGATACAAACATAAAATAAAACGGAAACAAGGAGAGGAACGCACTAATTGTCAAAACCACATAACAGAATACTTTACCAAATTTCTTCATTAGTTTTCCTCCTTCGTCGCCTTAAACTGGAATACAGATAGCAGCGCAATGATTACTGTCATCACATATCCGATGGCTGATGCATATCCAAATTTCAAGTAGCGGAAACCGTTATCATACAGGTACTGTCCCATTGTGATCGTTGCGTAGTTCGGACCGCCTGCCGTCAAAATGTACGGTTCATCAAAAAGCTGCAGCGTTCCGATCGTTGATGTGATCGTACAGAACAAAATAATCGGTTTGATCATCGGAATCGTAATGTAGAACAACTTATCCCAGAAAGTCGCTCCATCAATTTCTGCCGCTTCCATCAAATCATTAGAAATCGACTGAATTCCCGCCATAAGAATGATCATATTATATCCAAGCCATCTCCATGTAATGGAAATAATAATGGCAAATCTTGCCGGCCATTCCTCGTAAAACCAGTTGATTCCTTTTCCGCCAAACAATTCAATCACATAATTGATCAAACCATGATCTCCATTTAACAAAACTTTGAACACAAGCGCGTAAGCAACAAGCGCTGTAACTGACGGAAGGAAAATGGTTGTTCTGAAAAAAGCTCTTCCCTTGATAAATTTCTGTTCAATGGCAACCGCGATCAAAAGAGCTCCTCCGATCATAACCGGCACCTGGACGATCAAAAATATAAATGTATTAAACAAACTTTTCCAGAATGTCTCATCTTTGAACAATGTTACATAGTTCTGAAATCCCACAAATTCATAAGAACCAGAAACAAGTTCAAAAAAACTCAAATACAGTGATCTGCAAATCGGATACACCATAAACACTGCAAAAATAACCACGATCGGAGCAATTAAAAAATATGGGATTGTTTTCCGGTTAATCAATGGTTTTCTATTCATTTACTCTCACCTTTGCTTTCTTGCTTTCTACGATCAGCGAATCGTTGGAAGCACTTCCGAATGTTAATTTCATTTCGTAATCATTTATCCTTGTCTTGTTTGCATATGTCTGCTCTTCACCACAAGCATTCGTTCCTAACCCAGAGTGTTTCATATCGATATGAACAATCGTTTCCTGGCATCTTCGGATCTCTCCTACGTGTTTTGCTGCCGCCAGATCCTGGATCGTATAATCGTGAACATCTATGCCGACCTCTTTTTCCGCACAGATCAATAAACTCTCTGTTTCATTCCCAACAGCCAGCCATTTCACCTGACACCGGTGTCCATTCTCCTGAGGCATTGCATACTCCACATGCATTCCATCCACATCTGTTCTATATACCCCCATCACAGATGCGGATTTCATATCCGGATAATTTTCTTCCGGCCCCAGTCCATACCATGCAACACTTCTCATTTCTTTCGGAAGCTTCATTTCAATTCCGATTCTCGGAATAAATTCCGGTACGAATTTACTGTATTTGAATCCTTTTAGCTTCAAATCAAGAGTCATCCATCCATCTCCATAAATGCGATACCTATAAGATGCCTTAAATCCAAATGCCATGCTCAGCACAGAAAAATGTGTATCCACTCTTACTTCCGTATACTTTGCATGCTGTTCAACCGCAAAATTCTCTAACTGTTCCTGTTGTCTGTGAAGAAAATATTTTCCATACCAATCTGTTACTTTGTACATATCATTATCGATTGGCGCCCGATCCAGATTCAAGACCGGTCCGTTTTCAATCCATGTTGTTCCGTTTTTCTTATAAGTCAAAAGCTGACCCGTTACTTTATCAAAGGAAACTTCTGCCTGGTTTCCGAAAATCCGGATATACACATCATTTTCTTCCACACTTAGTTTCTCTTCTTTTTGACACACATGTTCATCCTGTGCTTTCTCATAGATCGGAAGCAGATGCTGCTCTTTCGAAATTTCATGTCCACATGGTGCAAATGTTTTTTCACGATTATATGTAAAGGAAAGATTCAAATAATAATCCGTCTCTTTTTCAACCGAAGCCAACTGTACCGGAATCGTTACTTCCACACATTCCTGCGGATCGATCACAAGTTTTTCAACAGTTCCTTCCAAATCGATCTTATCATCATGCACAACTTCATAATGCAGCGCGATATCTTCTAAAGTTGTAAAATAGCGAAGATTGTGAATTCGGATTTTCCCTTCTTTCAGGTCAACCGCCTCTGTTTTCACCGGTGCGATCACCTGCTTATAATGTGTTAACCCGGTAGACGCAACTCTGTCCGGTCTTAAAAGTCCATCCATGCAGAAATTGGAATTATTCGGAGAATCTCCAAAATCTCCTCCATAATAATATGTCACATTTCCATTTTGATCTTTTCTTTCGATTCCGTGATCATACCACTCCCAAATGAATCCACCTTGCATTCTCTCGTATTTGCGGAACATTTCCTGATATTCTTCCAAATTTCCCGGACCATTTCCCATGGCATGACCATACTCGCACATAATAAACGGTTTATTGTGGCAATCATTTCCTTCGCCGATCTTTTTCATGCCATCCAGTCTTGTATACATGGTAGAATATACATCTGTAATATCCGCATTGTAATCGCTTTCATAGTGAATCAGGCACGAATGATCAATCTTTCTGATTTCCTCGGCAGATGCAGTGAAATTTGTTCCTGTCGAAGATTCATTTCCCAATGACCACATTAAAATGCAAGGATGATTTCTATGTTCTTTGACCATTCGGATACTTCTGTCACAGTATGCGTCTTTCCAGCTCGGTTCTTCGTTCAGCCATTCATATTTCTCAATCCACTCAAATCCGTGTGTTTCCAAATCTGCTTCATCAATGACATAAAATCCATAATAATCGCAAAGATCATAAAAGTATGATTGTTTTGGATAGTGGGAACAACGGATCGCATTGATATTATGTTGTTTCATCAAACGCATATCTTCCTCAACCACCGCTTTGTCCACTGTGCCTCCACCTGTTGGACTAAAGTCATGCATGTTCACACCGCTTAATAAAATCGGTTTTCCATTTACCAGGAAATTACACCCCTGAATCTCAATTTTTCTGAATCCTGTTTTCAAAACAACTTCATCTTGAACTTCGTGATTCCTCATTAGTTTCGCAGATAATTCATAAAGTACCGGTGTTTCTGCACTCCAGCTTTTTACATGTTCAATTTTTGCTTCACATTGCACGTAGCCGTCTCTTACCTCTTCTTCTCCGGAAGCTACGCAACCTCCCGCTTCGTCCGTAAGCTGCCAACATACCTTGTCTGCTTCTTTCTCTGTCCAGATTCTCTGACGCAAGATTCCTTGTGTATACTCCTCACATAAATCCGCATCTACAATATAGTCTGCAAATGCACATTGCGGTTCACTTACAAGCGATACACTGCGGAAAATTCCGCTATACCACCACATGTCCTGAGCCTCCAGATATGTTCCGTCCGACCACTGATATACACGAACCGTAATCTGGTTATCCCCTTTTTTTAATAATTCCGTAATATCAAATTCTGCTGAAAGACGGCTTACCTTACTGTAACCTGCATGTTCTCCGTTGACCCACACATCATAAGCGCTGCTTACGCCTTCAAATCGTAAAATGTTCCTTCTTCCTTCCCATGTATCCGGCATTTCCACATTTCTTCGATAAATACCTGTCGGATTTTCAGATGGAACAAAGGGTGGATTAATCGGAAACAAATACCATACATCTGTGTAATGCATGTTTCCGTATCCTTTTAACTGCCAACATGATGGTACTTCGATCGTATCCCAACCTTCATCTGCGTACTGTACTTTTTCAAAACCTTCCGGAGAATATTCCGGAGCTTTTAAATATAAGAACCTCCACTTTCCGTCCAACGAAATGTACTCTGTACTTTTTGAATTTCTTCGAAAATCTGTATGTGCTTCTCTGCGTCCAATCTGAAGCAGCTCCTCATTCTCCCAACGTTTCTTTTCTCTCATAATCTTCCTCCCTTCCCGTTTCTCGTACGATTACATTATCATTTTACTAGTAATAAGTCAATATTTTACTCGCAATCTATTCCTCATTTTTCTATTTTTCTTACATTTTTATCAATATCACATCTATTTTTTTGTGCATTTTCACCATAACTTTTCACACATAAATATATATATCACCTCAAAACCAGTAATAATATGCGATATTTTGATAAAATTTTATCAGTTAAATTATTGATATTCCATTGTATTTTTATCAATTATGATTTATACTGTAAAAAAATAATAGGAAAGAGTGGTATCTCATATGAATCAAGATTTTAAAATCATGAATTTATTCTCCCGCATAAGTGATTTCTTATTGTTAAATTTTCTTTTTATTATTACCTCTTTACCCGTCATCACTTTGGGAGCTTCTGTCACGGCATTATATTCTGTGAATTTGAAAATGGTCAAAAACGAAGAGTCTTATGTTGCAAGAGATTTCTTTCGGTCATTTCGACAAAATTTTAAAATTGCAACCCCTGCTTTTCTTTTGTTTCTTTTGGCGGGAACATTGATGGGAGCTAACATCTTTATCTCCTTTCAGGCCAACGGAACCTTTTATCTTTTTTTACGTACACTTGCTACTATTTTTCTAATTTCCATTATTGTGTGCGCAAAATACTTCTTTCCGATACTGGCCAGATTCCAATTCTCTTTCAAACAGATTTGGATGCATATTCCTCACATGATCATTACACAAGCCGGTTATTTCTTGTTTCTTGTGTTATTGAACATTCCGGTAATATTTCTTATCATGTATTCTGTGTATACATCATTTTTCGTATTAATCATCGGCTGTATCTTTGGCTTTGCGATTTTTACATATGCAGAAGCTTTTTTATTTCGAAAGATATTCAAAGGATATGAAAGAGATTGTACAACTGCCCACGCCTCTCGCACAAACAGCATCTGATAAAACTAAGGATTGCATAGTCCTGCCTAACAAAAAAGATTGCACAACTGTGCAATCTGCGCGCGCGAGCGGTTACGAAGTAATAAACTCCTTGCCGCGAGCTGCGCATCCACACACGAAGTGTGTTTTTTATGATATAGGATTCCGAAGGAATTTCCTATATCATGAAAAATAGCATGTGAGCGCGCAATTTTGCGCATCCACATGCTATTTTCATCAAAGTCGAATCTCTACCTTGACTTCTATTCTGCAATCTTTTCTACAAGGGGCTGTCGGGAAATAGATAGTTCTAAATAGGGGGTAGATGTGACTCGTACGAGTTGCATCTGCCCCCAAAACTTTCCCATAAAAAGAGAAAAAGATGGCTAACGACAACCAT